>CAZIUL010000008.1:0-130345 GCA_964542475.1 uncultured Phycisphaerales bacterium
CTGTTGCCGCCTCTTCTCTTCCGGCGCCGACGGAGCGGCGCCCTCCATTGTTCAAGCGACGTGTGCGTTTCATCTGGAGGGCGGCACTCTGTTGCCGCCTCTTCTCTTCCGGCGCCGACGGAGCGGCGCCCTCCATTGTTCAAGCGACGTGTGCGTTTCATCTGGAGGGCGGCACTCTGTTGACGCCTTTTCTCTTCCCTGAATCCTGAACACGTGGGTCGCGTGCGGGAAAAGTATTTGTCGTCGGTCAGATGGATTACCGCTTAGTTAGTTCTCATCTACAGCGGCCCCTCGTGACGAAGAGTATGAAATATGCGGGCTTGCAGTGGCTGCCCATGTGTGATAATAACAAATGAAAGCAGGTGTCTTTCAACAGCTTAGTATCATTAAGCGGATTGGGAGTGAAACAGATGACCGACCAAGTATCGAAAGCCGATTTTGAAAAAGCCCTTGAGAAGGGCAGGCCTCCGAACATAACACGGCTTTTTCCCCACTCGAAAGCCTTGATCGTGAGCGGGAAGGTGATCGACCGGGCGCTCAAGGCAAAGGGCAAGGCCATGACGATCGCTGCCAACGCCCGTAACCTGGCCGTGGTCCGGGGGACTCTCAGGGCTGCCCAGAGGGCAAACGCCGCGCTCATCATCGAGATCGCCAAATCGGAGGGCGGGCGCGGAGCGTACACAGCGAACAACTACTGGAACCTGGCGAGGAACGTGGACGCAATGTGCAACGAGCTCGGCATCACCGTTCCGGTTGCCGTGCACGCCGACCACTACGGGATCAAGAGCGCAAAGGATGTCGAGGAGGCGAGAGAAGAGATACCGACCATGTTCGATGCCGGTATCACCTCAATCGCGATCGACGCCTCCCATTTGCCCGACGACGAGAACCTCCTGGCCAACCTCGACCTGGCGCGTTTCATTCCCGGGTGGGCGGGCCTCGAGAGCGAGGTGGGCGAGATCAAGGGCAAGGAAGGGATGTCCACCGTGAAGGAAGCGCTGTTTCTTATGCAAGGTCTCAACGCCCACGATGTGTTTCCCGATTGGATCGCTCTGAACAACGGAACAGCCCACGGCATACAGACGGCGGAGCAGGGCATTCAGGTGGAGCTCACCAAGGAGATTCACCAGGCCCTGGTGCCGTACACCGTCTCGGGCGCCCAGCACGGTACATCCGGCAACAGCAACGAACGCCTGCGCCGGATCGCTCAGGAGACCAACACAACCAAGGCCAACGTGGCCACGGCCCTGCAGATGCTTTCCTGGGGCGTCAAGGTCAACGACTACGGCAACGCCGAGCTGGACAGCGAGGGGCGCCTTGTAAAGCTCGACACCATCGGGATGCAACCGTCGCTCTGGACCGAAATGCTAGAATACGCCCGTGAAAAAGAGTGGAAGGGCGGATCGCTGAAGAAACTGAGCCTCCCGTTTGACAACAAGATCCTCGCCCAACCGGCCGAGATCCGCGCCGGCATGGAAAAGAACGTGGAGGAGTTTGTCCATCGCCTGCTCACCGATGTGTTCGGAGCCGTTGACACGGCTCCATTGGCAATTGACGCGATCCTGAAGGCGGGCAGCCACGACCTCGGGCCCAAGGGATCGCGCACCGAGGACCCCGCCGATTGGACGGACGAAAAGATCCACGAAAAAGCCCTCCACATCGGATCGGACAAGGGGCCCGAGGGCGACTTCGACGATTGATCTCGAAACCGGTGAAAAAAAAAGGGGATCAGGAACCCGTTCTGTTTCTGATCCCTTTTCCTGTTCAATTGGCAACTGAAAGGAACAGCTCATGACTTCACGAATGGAGGTCGTGCAGGGCGATATCACGACGCTTGAGGTTGATGCTGTCGTGAATGCCGCCAACTCGTCGCTGCTCGGCGGCGGAGGCGTGGATGGCGCGATTCATCGCGCTGCCGGGCCTCGGTTGCTCGATGAGTGCCGGGCGCTTGGCGGATGTCCCACAGGGGAGGCCAGGATCACAAAGGGATACAACCTTCAGGCTCTGCATGTCATTCACACAGTAGGGCCTGTGTGGGGGGGCGGGGACAAGGGCGAGCCGGAGCTGTTGGCAAGCTGTTATTGCAACAGCCTGCTCCTCGCTGAAAAGAACGGTGTCAGGACAATCGCGTTCCCTTCGATCAGCACCGGCGTATACAACTATCCAATGGAGAAGGCATGCCGTGTTGCTGTCAGCGAAACAATGAGGTTTCTGGAGAACACCACTGCGATTGAGAAGGTTGTTTTTGTCTGTTTCAGCCGTCCGGACCACGAAACCTACACAATGGTCATTGCCGAGTTGATGGAGCCGTAGAGGTAGAGACGAAACAATTCTACCTCCCAAATAACATGATGCCCCATGCGGGGCACTCCTTGAAACGCACACAAATCAGCATTTGCTGATGAAATCGTGTACTGCTGCTCACCGTTTTTCATTTTTCTGAACGAATCCCGCCCCTCGATCCGAAAGAAAGAAACAGGTCTGTCTCTTTTTTTCAGGAGGATAAACATTGATACGCTACATACCGGTTTGTTTTCTATCGTTTCTGCTGGCTGCATGCGCTTCCAGTGTAAACAGCAGGTCATCAGTGCTGAGCGAAGCAAGGGCAGGTGATATGGACGCGCAGTACACACTTGCCATGATGTATGAAAGCGGGATCGGCGGGGCAGCGGCTGATTCGACACAGGCGATCAGGTGGTATGAGAAAGCGGCGAAGCTGGGGAAACGGGAGGCATGCGATGCGCTGAAGAGGCTCGGCGTTGAGTTTGATGCTCGCGCACAGGGAGAGACAGCATCTGCGAGCGTCGGATACAGCCCGGAGATCCTTTGCCTGGTAAAGTTCGCAAAGCAGGGTGACCCATCAGCACAGAACAACCTCGGGTATGCCTTCGAACACGGGGAGGGTGTAGCAAAAGACATGCAAAAGGCGGTGAAATGGTACGGCTTGGCAGCGGAACAGGGTTTTCCAGTCGCGCAGTTCAACATGGGCGCTATGCTTTTCAACGGCTCGGGAGTTTTGTCGGACAAAAAGGTGGCGTTCCGGTGGTTTCGCCTGGCAGCGGGGCAGGGTCATGCCAGGGCACAGAAACTGCTGGAGGAGTTTGCTCCTGATACATAATCAACATCAGGAGGGCGAAGAGGAGATAGGGTCGCCCCTATATTGTTTCATTTCTTCAATCCGTGTTTATCCGTGGTTCTCTTCTTCTTCTTCTTCTTCTTTCTTTTTTCCTAATACCTCTCCCCCAACAAAACAGCCGCCCGCTCAAAAGCGGGCGGCTGTTTCGTTTAAACCGTTCTGACCCGACTTTTCTTACGGATCCATGGTTATTGTCAAGGGGCTCGATGTGTAGAATGGAGAAGGGTTCACAAAGTAAGCGAACGAAATATCGAGTCCCACAAGCGCGGGATCAATTGGCCCGAACGTGTTGAGCGTGGCTGTTGAGCGGCCTTCTCCATCGAGAAATCCCATGAAGTCCTGGAAAACCGGGCTGCCCAGAGATCCCATGATTATGTTGGTCAAGAGATCCCAGTTGATGGGGAGGGTTGAGCCGCCTGGAAGGAGCGTGCCTGGCGCGGTACCGCTCGCAGAACCCAGCAGCAGATACTTGCGGTTTGCATGGCCTACATCCGCGTCCAGCGTGAAGTCCACAACAGCTCCTACAGAGACCGAGATCTCGTAGGCGCTCGACCACAGGCTCGGGTTGTAGTTCATGCGCTCCACCAGGAAGTCGTCCAGCCCTGCCTCGACGATGTCGTCGTTCGGGTTGTCCGATGCTGAGAAACGCATCTTCACCTGGGATGTCGGTGTCACATGGTCTGAAACCTTGAGTGTCTTGAGGTTCCAGCCCGGGCTGTGCCCGACATTATCGACATTTGTCCAGCTCGCGCCGTTGTTGTTGGAGATGTCAATTTGGAGCGGCTGCTGGCCGCCGTAGTCGGTGTGATAGAACCACAGGTAATAGCTGATGTCAGCGTCTCCTGAAGATAGGTCGATGGCCGGCGATATCAGCCTTGTTGGTCCGCCGTCCACGTCAGCGTCGCCGACCCCGCCGCCAGGCGAACCCTGGTCCGTGACATAACACTTGGTCCCGTCGGGTGTGTGATCATCTTCCGGTGCGGCGTCGGTACCGTTGGGATCCACGCACTCCCACGCGCCTGTGGTGATGTTCTGATTCTGCACGGTCCACTGGGGGTTGTTCTCGAAGTCCTCGAATAACAGAAGCTCTGGAAGGCCGTCGATTGTCATGGAGTAGACGGAAGCCGGAGCATCAGGAGGCGAGTACACGGTTGTGCCGCCGTCTCCCTGTGCGCTGAAGTAGAACTCGGGCAGGCTGCTAGGCTCGGCCCCGGGGATGGTGGCCAGGTATAGCTCGCCCCCCTGGGGAACGACCGTGACATCTGAGTAAGCGTCACCCGGATCGAAACGGTAGTGCACCTTGCCTGTGCCGGGCACATAGTTTTCCAGGCCGTTGGCGATCTGGACGGTCACCTCCGTGGGTGGGCCGGGCAGCGCCGAGTCGGGTGTGCCGTCAGGCGGCCATATCGCTAGAGGGCCGTCCACCTGGATTATTACCTGGCCTTCGTACCGGTAGTGGTTGGGCTGGGTTACGGTCACGTACATGATGCCAGGGTCTCCGGGAGGATCGATCATGATCGTGACAGGTCCGCCCGTGCCTTCGGCGGTGCCAAGCACTTCGCCCGCAGTGGAAAGCCCGATGAACGAACCCGCGTCAGCAGTGACCTGGAAAGTTGTCGCTGTCGTGGCGATCGTGCTGGCATGCGAAACGCTCAAGCTCTGCGGAACCTCCGTGAAGAGCGTCATGAACGCGTCGCCGTGCAGGTGGAAAAGGTTGTATGTCTCGTCCTTGTTGCTGGTGTTGTACGGCCAGTTCGACGCGGCGAGGTACCACTTGCCGGATGCCTGAGCGAACCCGGGCATGAGAATGTTGTCACCCGTGCTTCCGCCGTAAACCGGATCGAAGTGCGGCCACATCGAGTCGTGAAGCCCCCAGATGAAGGTGTCGTTCACGAACGAGTACGATATGTGAGACGCGGCGATGACGCCCAGCGCGCCGTATTGCATCCTGTGGAAAGCTTCGGCGAAACACTGGGGGTTATAGTCGTACTTGCCGGTAAGGCAGTTGATCGAAAGAACGAAGCACAGGTCGTTGTTGTGGAGGCCGCTAAGATCGGAGATGGAGTAGCTTGGGTCGCCCCATCCCTCCTCGTAGCCGTGGTCCCGGTGAAGCAGGTAGAATGCGCCGGAGTTTATGTCGTTGTTTATCCGTGTCGCGTTTGCGCCCCAGTCGGTCAGGTGCGACGGCGTTAATGGGATGTAACCGGTACCGTTCGGTCCGAAATGGTTGATGATCGCGGAAGGATCCGTTGTTGACCAGCTCGATGGAGCCCCTGACGTTCCGGAGTACTCGCGCACCGGGTGCTTGCCTTCCGAGTATGCATGGAACCCGTAGCAAACCTCGGTGCAAAGTATGAACCACCTGTCCGACTGCCATCCTCCCGCCATTATCGGCTCGTCATAGAAGTTCGGCGCTGTGGGAGGGTTCATCTCGTAACCCATGAACTTGTTGATCATCAGGTCGAGATCCGATTCGTTGCGCGCGGTTATCCGGGCCACGTTCAGCTCGGGAAGATCGTCGCCGTCGATGTCGGCGTACATGTTATCCGCAAGACAGTAGCCGTCCCAGGTGTGGGTGGGCATCTCAGGATAGTCGCCCAGAAGCAGGATCCCCACCGGCTTGGTGGACCAGTTGTTGTAAGCGTAGTTGATCTTGTTCTCGATACCCGAGGCTGTGCCGCCCACGTCGGCGATGTTGAAGAGGTTAGTGGAGATCCCCTGCTTTGCCCTGAAGTTCTTGATGATGGTCGCCCAGCTCTCGAACGTGGGATCATCCGGATGGAAGATCATGTACTCACACTCGTCAGTGGCGCGGGAGGAGCCGCCGGAGTTGAAATCCACAACGGGCAGGGATCCGTAGTTGAGCAGGTGCTGTTTCAAAATGGGCTCGAACCAGAAGGAGCGGAAAGCATCGTCGCCGAACTGTCCGTAGCCCCCGAGAAAGTCAACCTTGATCCTGAAATCGGAGTATACAACGAGCTTTTTCTGAACAGGGTTGTACGAAAAAGGAGTGACCCCGATTGTTACCACGTCAACGCCGCGGAACTTTGCCGGTTCGGAGCACATTACCGGGTTAGCCGGGTACATCGCGTCCCTGCTGTAGATCGCCGGGTTCTTTTCAAACACGAGCGGAGAGTGGTCGTCGACCCTCGGGATCTGCGGGGCGGGAATAACATCCACGTTCTCGAAAACCCGGCTTTTGCTGTCGATGACCTCCACCTTCACGTTTGCTCCCACCGGAAAGGCGATGTAGCGGCCTGTTCCAGGAAGGTTGGGCGCGCCTTCGTCGTTTCCGAGCAATGCGCAAGGTATGGTCACCCTGGTCATCGGCTCTCCATCAACATATTTTTCCTCGAACTGGACATAAGGGATGGAGAATACGATTTCCACGCCGGTTGGTGATCGCGAAACAAGGTTGAATCCCTGATCTCCCCAGTTGTCCTGAAAGTAAACCGTATCCTGGGCTGAGGCGGGCATGCATAGGATGGCACAGGCCACCAAAACAAGGGGAAAAATTCTCGAAGCCATTGTACGTCTCCTTTTGGAAATCAGAATGTCGGCCCGGTAACAGAAGGGTGCTGCTAGTCGATTCTAAGCGTAGTTTTTACCTGATAGGCTTTTCGTAGACCGTGTATCAGATTATAATTCTATACCATTACACACCTTGGAGTCAAACGAAAACATAAATTAATGTATATAAAGAGGTAAGAGAAATGCACGAAATCCGCCTCAATCTTACAGGTTATGCCTTTGGCAGTCCTTTTCGAATGCGAGCCTGCCGCGCGGCAGCGGATCAGGGACGCCCTTGATCCGGATGGAGAGGTCGTCGAGCACCTTTTCCACCTTGCCTTTTGCTAGCAGTTCCCTTCCACCGGTGCCGTATTCGTCAAAGCCTTCCCCGTCCTGAAAGATCCGCACATCGCGGCCAACGAAGTTGTTGCGCCTGCGGTACTGTTCGAGCAGGGGGGTATTCCCGCGCTTCATCAGGGTGCTGTACCAGCCGGCTATTTTTACGAGCAGGGACAGCAGGAAACCTCCTGGGGACCACGCTCTCTCCGGAAACAGCTCCTTCAGGCATCCTGTGGCTTTCACGAACGGGTTCGGGGGAAGCACGGGGTCAGTGAGCACGTTGACGCCGATCCCGAGAAACAGATCAGTGATAAGCGGATCCTTGTATGTCTGGCGCGTGAGAAAGCCCGCCACCTTGCGTTCATTTGCTAGCACGTCGTTCACCCACTTAATCCGCACATCGTTTGCTTCGGGGGCCTCCTCCATGATGGCATCCACACACGATATGGCCGCAATCGTGGAGAACGCGCAGCCCGCCTGTTCCATGGTGATTCGCGGCTTCAGATGGATCACCGCGTGGAGGTTTCCGTCCTCGCAGCGCCAGGAGCGGTTGTGGCGTCCAAGGAAACCGTCACCGGAGCCTGTAACGCACACGAGGCCGTCAGGCAGCTTTGCCCCCTTGCGATGGAGCGCGGACAGAGCCTCCAGGTTGGACCTGGACGATCTTTCGACCAGCACCATCAGCGGAAACAAGTCGGGCAGGCCGCTGGATTCGACGCGAAATCCGCAAAGCTCTCCAGCAGCGGACAGGTGCCCGGCAAGCTCTTGCGATAGTGGGTCTGCAGCACAAGCAGATCCGCTGAGCAGGTCAAGGGAAGCACCGAAGAAGCTTACGGCTTTTTCGCCCATGTCGGTCAGCACGATCATCGCTCTGCTCCACCTGTTTTTTCAGCCCTCAAATCTCGAAAAGGCATTGACACCCGCTTTTTCGCTTTATACGGTAACCAGATTAAATTTCCCATGATCTTTATAGTTCTGAGTTCTTTCCTTTTCCCCCTTTTATTTGCAGATGGAGACATGGAAACAAACGTTTTATTGTGCTGTGTTTTGTCATTTCTTGTAGTGTTCATCCTTCTCGGCATCCTGGCTGTTGTGATCCGCCTGGTCACGGCCCTGTTTCCGCTAAAAGCGGGAGCGGACGACCTGGCATCGATCGCGGCGATCCATTCGGCGGTTGCGGTATCCGTGCCAGGAGCCAGAGTGACCCGCATTGAGGAGATTAGAAAGTGATTCATACCTCGACGTCAAAAAAGATACGCGTAATGTTCACGCCTTTCAGGGACGGCCTGCA
This sequence comes from uncultured Phycisphaerales bacterium, assembly GCA_964542475.1. GTDB lineage: Bacteria > Planctomycetota > B15-G4 > B15-G4 > CAYZWU01 > CAZIUL01. The sequence goes on from CAZIUL010000008.1 coordinate 8,277, forward strand.
GAGCGCCTTCGGCGGAAAGGTCAGGGTCAACGACCTGATCCCAGCCATCAAGGCCTCGGTGGACGCGGGCATCAACCACTTCGAGTTCGGAGGAGGCGCGCGGTTCCAGGCGCCGATCCTTTATGTGAACGAGGATCCTTTCTGGTGCATGGACCAGATCCGCGAGGCCGTCGGAAAAGATTCGATCACCCAGATCCTGACAAGATCGATCAGCGGAGTGACCTTGACCACACAGTCGATCGAGGGGCTGCAGCTTCAGGCCAAGAACATGAAGAAGCACGGCACCGACTGGGACAGGAACTTCGATTTCACGAACAACGTGGACCTTCTCATTAAAACGGGAAAGCCGATAATCGAGTCCGGTATGCATCACCAGGTCTGCGTGGCAATGATGGGGCTCCCGCACAGCTTCGGCGAGACCGCCGTGCACACGCCCGAATACTACATCGGCGTGGCCAAGAAGCTTATCGACTCGGGGATCAGGATCGACTCGCTCTGCATGAAGGACGCGAGCGGCACGAGCAATGCCCACACCGTTTACGAGACGGCAAAAGGCATACGCGAGCTCATGGGCCCTGACGGGATCCTCTGGTACCACACGCACGACACGGCAAGCACTGCGGTGGGTTGCTACATGGCTGCCATAGAGGGCGGAGTCGACGGGATCGATCTTGGCCTTACACCGTATGCAAGCGGAACCTGCCAGCCGGACGTGCGCTCCATGGCGCACATGCTCAACGGCACGGGGTATTCGCTCGACCTCGATGTGAACAAGATGGGAGAGGTCTCGGATATTCTCAAGGACTGCATGAAGGAGTACCTTTTCAACCCGGTATGCACCACCCCCGACCCGAGGGTGACCGGGTTTCCAATGCCCGGCGGCGCCATCGGCCCAAACGTTCAGATGATGGTTGATGCCGGTATATCGGACAAGTACAGCGAGGTGCTCGCCGAGTTCCCCGTTGTCGTGAAGGCGGGCGGCGCCTGGACCTCGGTCACGCCCGGCAGCCAGTTCTACTGGTTGCAGGCTTTCTTCAACGTGCAGTTCGGCCGGTGGAACAAGATAAACGACGGGTACGGCCGCACTATTCTCGGATACTTCGGCAATCCGCCCGCGGAGCCCGATCCGAAGGTTGTCAAACTCGCCTCAGAGCAGCTTGACCTGCCGGTGTTCGAGGGTGATCCCCTGGAAGCCGCGCCAAAGAACATACCCGTGGCAGTGAAAACTCTTGAAGAGAGGAACATGGAGGTCACGGACGAGAGCACATTCCTGGTTCTTGCCATGATGCAGCCGAAAAAGAAGATCGAGGCCAACGAAGGCCTGCTGATCCTCCAGGGCAAGGGAAGGGTCAACCTGCCGCTTAAAAAGAAAGAAGCCGCGGAGAAGCCTGCGGCGGCAGCCCCGGCTGCAACGCCCGCGGCCGCACCTGCCAGGCCTACGGGGCCTGTGACCTGCAGGGTGAGCGATGAAAGCGGAGTCATGAAAACATACAGGGTCTCTCTTGATTTTCCCGGTGACGCGGCAGCTTCTGCTGCTCCTGCAAGCGGAGCTCCGGCCGCTTCCGTCCCTGCCGCGGGTGGGGAAGAAACACTGCTCAAGGCCCCGTTCCCGGGATCGGTGACTCTCAAGGACCTGATGGTAAAGCAAGGCGATGCCATCACCGAGGGACAGGTGGTCGCACAGGTGGAAGCCATGAAAGCTGACCACGATGTGAAGGCGCCGTGCAACGGCACAGTAAAAACCGTTCACATAACCATCGGTTCAGAGGTGCCCGCGGGACAGCCCATATTGACCATAACCAAGTGAGGATAAAATGGGAATCAGTGATCTTGTGACCGGGCTGATGAGCTGGACCTGTGGAGCTGTGCAGGATGCGGCCGGCGCTGCCGCGGAAACCGTGGCGGAAAAGTCAGGCCTGTTCGCGAAAATCATAGACCAGGCCGGGTTCATGCACCTCGACTACAAAAACCTGATAATGTACGTGATAGGGGGTGTGCTGATCTACCTGGCTGTTGCAAAGAAGTACGAGCCCCTGCTCCTGATACCGATAGGGCTCGGCGCGATCCTTGCAAACCTGCCCCTGGCATATATGAGCGCCTATATGCCCGCGGGAGAAGGTCAAGAGCCGGGGCTCGTGGCCATGATCTACGACGCCGGAATCAGGACGGAGTTCATCCCGCCGCTGATTTTTCTGGGGGTGGGTGTTCTAACCGATTTCAGGCCGCTTCTGGGCCGGCCGCTCACCTTTCTTCTCGGAGCAGCCGCGCAGTTCGGCATCTTTGCAGCGGCGCTCGGGGCTTTTTACTGGTTCGGTTTCACTGCCAAGGAATCCGCAGCCATCGGCATAATCGGCGGTGCTGACGGACCCACATCGATATTTCTTGCGAGTAAGATGGCCCCGCATCTTCTCGGGCCCATCGCGGTTGCCGCGTACAGCTACATGAGCCTTGTTCCGGTGATTCAGCCGCCGATCATACGGCTGTTGACAAGCAAAAAAGAGCGTGCCATCGACATGCCCCAGGCAAAGGAAGTCTCGAGGCGGGCGCTCATCATCTTTCCGATCGCTACGGCGCTCGTCGCAATCCTGGTCATACCATCGTGTGCGCCGCTGATCGGCATGCTCATGTTTGGAAATCTGCTGAGGGTCAGCAAGGTGACCGAGAGGCTGCGACAGACCGCCGGCGGTGCAATGATCGACATCGCCACGATATTCCTTGGAATCGCAGTCGGAGCCACCATGACCGGTGAGCGTTTTCTGACCTGGCAGACAATAAGCATCCTCATCCTGGGGGCCGGCGCTTTCGCGTTCAGCACCGCGGGTGGGCTTGTTTTCGCCAAGATCATCAACATCTTTTTACCGGATGGCAAGAAGATCAACCCGTGCATCGGGGCTTCCGGCGTGAGCGCTGTGCCCATGTCCGCTAGGGTGGTTCAGAATGTCGTGTCGACCGATACAAACGGCAGGGTTAATCCGCTCATGGCTGCGATGGGACCGAACGTTGCAGGTGTGATCGGCTCGGCCGCGGCAGCAGGGATGTTTCTCGCGCTTCTCGGTTAGAAAGATACACGACTGAACTGATTTCAATCGACACGGAGCACGGTGCTGCAACAGGCTGCCTGATCCGTGTCGTCTTTTAATAAGGAGAGTAAATAGTGGTCAAGATAGGAGTTATCCTCTCGGGCTGCGGCGTCTATGACGGCGCTGAGATTCATGAATCGGTTGTAACCCTCCTGGCGCTCGATCGCATCGGCGCGCAAATAGTGTGCATGGCGCCAAACGCGGATCAGATGCACGTTGTCAACCATCTCACCGGTGACGAGGCAAAGGGAGCGCCGCGGAACGTGCTCGAGGAGTCGGCGCGCATAGCGAGAGGCGATATAAAGGACATTGCCGGTGTCAAAGGCGATGATGTGGACGGCGTGATAATCCCCGGCGGATTTGGCGCTGCAAAGAACCTGTGCGACTTTGCCGTCTCGGGTGACGGTTGCAAGGCGAATCCCGAAGTGGTCCGCTTCCTGGAAGAGGCGCATCAGGCCGGCAAGCCCATAGGCGCAATTTGCATTGCACCCGCACTCCTTGCTAGGGTTTTCGGGGAGAAAAAGCCGGAGTTGACGATCGGAACCGACGCGGGCACCGCATCCGGGCTGGAAAAGATGGGTGCATGCCACATGGACTGTGCTGTCAATGAAATCCATGTGGATGAAAAAAACAAGCTCGTCACCACGCCGGCTTACATGCTTGCCGAATCGATCAGCCAGGCCGCCGACGGAATCGAGAAGCTGGTGGCAAAAGTCTATACCATGGCCTCGGGTTAGGCTTCAGGAAGATTAGGAAGAGGAAGAAAGAAGAAGAAAACCACGGATGGACACGGATTAACGATTTATTGTTACCTAACGACATACCCCATCCGAGAAGACCTGTAGGGGCGAAAAATTTTTCGCATGTCCGGCCTGGAGGAAAGCAATAGTGGAGCCTGAATCCACAAGCATGGAAGTGCTAAACCCCTTCGTCTTCCGCGTCGACCCACGTTTTTACCCCATGGCTGCCGCGTGGTACGCAAAAGACGGCAATGTTATCGATGGGCTGCGAAAGGCGCTCCGCGAGATGGAAGCCGTTGAACCTTCCCCTGAGGAGCGGGACCGCGGGGAGACGCTGTACCCGGCTGGAAAGTACAGCCCCCTGATCGATGAGTTTCTCAGTGCTGAGGGATCGTCGATCGACGAACAGGATGCGGATGCGGCCTTGAAAGCGCTCAGCACCATCAACCTCCACACGCGGTTTTTGAAAGAGGCCAAGGCGCAAAGCGGATGCGCGGGACGTCCCTTGAACGACCGGATGCGAGAGGATTTTTCATCCCTGATAAAAAAGTATACACCCCTCATACAACCGGCTGCCGTTATCAGCCGTTTTGGTTTTTCTATCGAAGGCGAGAGTGTAAACATCAGCGGACTGGACAGGCCCATCGAGAGCAAGAACCTGAGCCGGTTTTTCACGAGCTTTTCGAAAAGAAGGGCGGAGCAGGAGTACGCACCCGATGATGCGGAGTCTGCCCAGGGCCCGATTCCTGCTCATGAAGATTGTTATCTTTTCGCCGCCACAATCGGCCCGGGAGTCGACACGGAGGTGTCGCGCCTTCTCGACAGCGGCGAGAGCTACAACGCCCTCTTCCTGAACGCAATAGGCGCCGCAGCCGCCGACATTGTCGCCTTGGATCTCGAGCTTTTCATTAACAGCAGGGAGCCGGTCGAGGGCAGGGTTTGGCGCCGTTTTCACACGGGCTACGGCGATTTTCGCGTCGACGAGCAGCGCCGCCTTTTCCGCCTTCTCGATCCCGCCTGCATCAACATAAAGCTGAACGAAGCCTGCATCATGATCCCCGAGAAGTCGGTGTCCGGGATCATGGCCCCGAAGAAGCGCCGTGTTTGAGGGGATTTAAGCGGGCGGTTCGCGATGGTTGCCCTCCGGTGCATCCACCCTTTTCCTTTTCCTTTTCCGTTTCCTTTTCCCGCACCTTGCGCGCCGGTTCGGGCGCGGGCAGGGGATCCACGCCCGTATTCACGCCGAGGCGCGCCAGGGTGCCCAGGATCTTCCCGTACCCTTTCTCGAAACCGGGCTGGGTCAGCGCGATCTTGCCTTTTCGGTCGATGATGTAGTGAAGCGGGACGCAGGTGGCCTTGTATCCGGTGAAGGCCACGTGAATCGCTTCGTCGCTGGAATCGAGCACGGTGCGGAAGGTGAAGCCGCATTCATCCATGAACTCCCGGGCCATGTCCGGATCGTCGGAGGAATTGAATCCGAGCACCACCACTCCCTGGTCCTTGTACTGCTCCGCTATCTTGGCTATGTGAGGGCCTTCCTCACGGCAGGCAGGTCACCCGATGCGCCAGATCATGAGCCAGGTAATCAGGCCGTCATAATCCGAAGTGTCCAGAATTCCGCCCTTGCTGTCCTTGAGCTTGAACGGCATGGCCTCATCGCCGACCTGGAGGAGCCGTTCCTCCAACGAGGGCAGGCGCCGTTCTTCGTAGCCTTTAGGCGGGGCCCACTGGAAGAGCTTCTCATCGAACGCGGGGCCCACCCGAAGATCCGTCCAGACCTCCTCGGTGGTCTGAGGATCGGCCACGATGAGCTCGCCGAAGAATTTCCGGGGCAGGTGATCCTTTTTAGAAAGCCAGATGGTGCGCACCCGCTGCCCTTCCATCATGCTCACCCTGAGCTTGTGGCAGGGCTCGCCCTCCACTGACTCTTCGCCCAGGTACTGGATCCGGTCCAGGTACTCCATTACCGATTCGGCGCCTCCGAAAAAAGCGTTGGCATTGAACACGGGCATGCACACCTGGGGCAGGAGGCTCATCTGGTGGCTGACGGACATGCCGTGATAGGCCCGGTCCTTTTTGTAGATCTCCCTCTCATTCTTAAAAGTCCCGTCGTACTGGGAGAAGAGGGAGGTGCCCTTCGGCCAGAGGGTCCACGAATGGCTGCCGTCGCAGATGAGGATGCCCGCTACTTCACCCCGGGTATCGATCACCTCAACGCGGTATGTGTCGGGTTTCTGCAGGTAGTATCGCAGGGTGCACTCACCGACCGTGCGGTCCTCGACCTTCCACAGGTAGGCGCTGTCGAAGCGGAACGATTCCATGGCTTTTAATGTGTCCATGAAGCGAGTGTAGATTTCGCCGCCATCCTCCTCCATGCCCGCCGCGCAGGGGCACAATCCGGGTAGCAGCACGAGGGCAAGCAGGAGAGGGGGAAAAAGGAAACAAGAAAAGGCTTTCTTCATCATCATGATTCCCTCCAATGATGAACAACCAATCAACATGGTTCCCGCGGGAGAGACAAGCAGTTTGATCGCGGTACGATAACATAACATTAAGCGGTTTCTTCGTGATTGAGAATCCTGTTTTTATCTGGATTGCCGCGTGGTGATGTCCAGTGCTCTGTCCCCGTGTTTATCGAGGAATAAAACGGGATAGTAATCTGAGATTTTTATAGAAACTTTCCTTCATTTATACGATTAATCTGTAGAGGATCTACATGCATGTGAACCTTCTCGGTCGTGCGTATCCAATGATATGCCGTTGTTCCGGGAGAACAGCTCGATGAAACCGGTGCTCGTTTCCCTTCTTATCTTTCTTGTTTGCCCAAGCCTTGGTTTTGCCGAACCCGGCCTGCTTGCGGAGGAGCCTGCGGCCGACTCTTCGATGCACATCAAGATCGAGAGGCTCAAGGAGGAGATCTACTCGATCAACCTGATAAACATCCTCGATCTCACTTCAAACCAGATAGATTTCATCCTCGACAGGTCGAACCTTGCCAGGCCCATTATCACGGTTTACAGGGATATGGAACCTGAGATATACGAGGCGCAGGCCACTGCTTACGCGGAGTTCAAGGCGGAAGACGAACTCAACGCTGGATTCTCCCCTCAGGTCGAGAGTAACACCGTTCGGGCGGAGCGCCTGGGAAAAGATACCCAGGAAAAAGTGGCCCTCCGGCTCAACCGCATTGCCGAACCGGTTTACGGGATTTTCACTGACAGACAGTTCGAGATCATCACCAGCTACAAGCCCGTGCTTTTTCCAAAGGCGATCCAGGATAAAGAGATCGCCCGCAAATCCAGCATGAGCTGGCGCATCGAAACAATCGAGGAGACTCTTCTGGAGGCCGTCGATATGTCGGGCGGCCGGTACAAGGCGATGCGTGAGAAGCTCGGAGAGCGCCTTGTCAACGCCTTCCCGCCGTACAGGATTGGCAGCGGTGGAAAGAAGAAGGCAAAGGGCGACAAGGCCTCTAAGAGAGATAAAAAAAAGGAGATGGCCCCTTACATGTTCGAGAGCCGCGAAGAAGCGATAGAGCGCCTTTGCGAAGCGATGGATATGCTGAGAGAGTCGCCTGTTGAGATCGCCGAGGGAAAGGTCGAGGAGTTCATCAACAAAAGGATCTTTCCGTCCAGGGTGCAGCAGATCGAGAGTGAGATACGGAAAATCTCCAGATCGAAACACCCGCATAAGAACCCTGTGGCCCGTTACCTGTTCAACCTGGAGGTTGTATCTTACCTGGAGAAGCTGAAGGTACGCCGCCCGAAGGGGGATCGTGTGGGAGTGCGTTGAACGTAAACCGGTGGATATGGATATAAGGAGTCTAAATATGTTAAGCCGAATTTTAATCGCGTGGTTGCTCGTTTTCATGTTCGCTTCGCCCGGACCGGCAGCCGGTTGCGATGACGAGTGCTTTGAGCCCGGCGAGCTGGATTCGAGCATTTCGAAGATCAAGGAGCTCAAGGCTGACATCAACCTTCTCAACCTGGTAAACGGCCTGAACCTTACCAAGGCACAGATAAGGTCGATCCTCAGGGAGGCCAGGCTTGTAGAGAAGGATCTTTGCGCGGTCAAGCAAGCTGCGGTGGACGAATCGAAAGCCATGGAAGAGGAGTACAAGCTCTTGAAGTCGGTGCAGAGGTCGCTGAACGATAACAAGGATGTCTCGTCATCGCTGAGAAGCCGCCATGCGGTCATGATGGAGCGCCGCCGCTCGAACACGGTATGGAAGCTCAGGCCGCAGGCGCTTAAAAGGGTGCAGGAGAGCGCCGGGCGCGTGACAGAAGCGCTGACACCGGCACAGCAGGAGATCATATCCACCTATAAGCCGTGCCTTATCCCGCCGAAGAACCTGAAAGACCCGGTACGGGTGGGACAGGCAAAAAGCACCGGGGCCATGGAGAAGTTTCTCGACTGGGTGCGCGCCCTTCCGGATCCGGTCTATGCGAACCAGATGGATGAGATAATCGAAAACGTCATAATAAGGGTTGAGAAGCATGTGGGTGTGATGAAGGAAGAGGATCGCTGGGATTACTCCGACAGGTTGAAAGATGTGTCGGAGCGGGCGAGAAACATGAACGATGTGGATTTTGAGCTCTCCAAGCCTGGTCTTGCGGCTGAACTCGATCCTGGTGACAGGAGCGAGCTCCTGAAGGAGTGCCTGGCGGAGATGGGCGTCAAGAAATACCAGCTTGAGGGAAAGGTTACCCAGTTCCTCCTGGTCCCGCGCATCATAAAGATCTTGGAGAAGCGCTTGAAGCAGATGGACGAGGCCTCGTAAACGCAGCGGCACGCCGAGCATCTTGGACGAAAAAAACAAACAGGAGCGAGGGATCGTGACATCGCTCACACGCAGGTTTTTCCTGAAACAGCTCCTCGACGGAGGTCTGAAAGCCGCGGCGGTTCCAGCCGCTGTCAAGGTTCTCCTGGAAGCCCGGGAGGCGAACGCCCTGCCCATCTCCTTGCCCGCACATCAGGACACCGAGCTGAGGAAGGTCGATTTCTTCGAGCGCCTGGAAAACAAGGGCATCCGCTGCGGAGTCTGCCCGAACAGGTGCGTGCTCGATGACGGGGAAACAGGCATCTGCCGCGCGCGCACGAACCACGACGGGGTGCACTACAACCACGCCTACGCCAACCCGTGCATACTCTCCGTGGATCCGGTTGAAAAGCTCCCCATGAACAACTTTTACCCCGGTTCCGAGGTCGTCTGCGTGGCAGTGGGGGGGTGCAACCTCAGGTGCCTCTACTGCCAGAACTGGGAATGGTCCCAGAAAAGACCGGACGACATCAAGCGCAAGTTCAGTCTCGGGCCCGGGGAAGCCGTGCACTCGGTTCTGAAAAAAGATATCCGCACTGTCGCGTTCACCTATACCGAACCGATCGCTTTTCTGGAATACATCTCGGATATCGCTGACATTGCGGCAAACAGCGGGGTCAGGTGCGTGGCTGCATCCAACGGCTTTGCCACAAAGCCGGCGGCGCGAAAAATGGCTGAGAAGCTCGACGGGATCACCATCGGGCTCAAGGGTTTTGACGATGCCTTTTACGAGAAGGTATGCGGCGCAAAGTTGAAGCCGGTGTTGGAGACGATCGAGGAGATCAACTCCTCCGGCACCTGCTGGGTAGAGCTGACAACGCTGATAGTACCCACCTACAACGACGACAAAAAGAAGATCAAGGAGATGGCGCTGTGGATTCGGAAAAACGTTGGCACTAAGGTGCCGTGGCATTTCGCCAGGTTCGTGCCGAAGTACCGCCTCGCAAACGTTCCGAGAACACCGGTGAGCACCCTTGACGACGCCATGAAGATTGCCCTGGACGCGGGCCTCGAATATGTCTATACATCAAATATCGCCCCGCACAAGGGCAACAACACGCGCTGCCCGAGGTGCGGCCGGATGTTGATCGAGAGGATCGGGTTCAAGATAATCAAGAACGAGATAAAGACGGGAAGGTGCAGGTGTGGCAACAGGATCCCGGGGTTTTTCGATTCTGCCGAACCGGTGTGACGGCCGCCGTCTTTCGTTCCTTCTTCCGTTGCTTCTTGGGTTCAACGCCCAGGTCATCCAGCTGATCCTTTTCAGGGAAACGCTTTTCCTTTCCAACGGCTCCGAGCTCTCGCTGGGTATCTGCCTGGCCGCGTGGGCGCTTTTCAACGGGGCCGGGTCGTTCGCGGGAAGGGCAGCGGAGAAGAAAAGGCTTGCTCCCGGAAGGATCTTCAACGGGCTCCTGCTTTTCATGCCCCTTTTCCTGGCTGTTTCTGTACACGCGGCCCGGGGCGCGAGAGCGCTCGTGGATGTGCCCGGAGCCGAGCCGCTCAGGATGGCATACTTTTCTTTGCTTGCTGTTCTGGTTCTTGCTCCCATCACCTTTATCGACGGCTTCATGTTCGTGTCCGCAATGGACGCGCTGTTTTCCCGCAAGAGAGATGGAAACCGCGCCCCGTTCGTGTACGGGGTCGAGTCGATGGGCTCTCTTGCCGGCGGCGTTCTGTTTACCTTTCTGTTCGTGACAGCTTTTGATCCGTTTGCGATAGCTGGCGTGCTCTGCTGCATGAACTGCGTGCTCCTGCCGTTTAAAAAACATATGGACTCGAACACAAACGCAGACACGGGTGCACCCGGCAGGCGCCTGTTCTTGACGAGAATGGGGGCGCGCGCGGTTTTCCTGTGCATCGGCGTTGCTGCCGTGCTGTTCGGCCCGGACATGAACAGGGTTTCAGAAGAAAAGCGGTGGTCGCTTCTTCAGCCGGACCTGGACCTGATCGAGAGCATCGAGACCCGCTACCAGAACCTTGCTGTTCTGAAATGCAGGGAAGACAGTTCGTTTTTCGGGAACGGCCACCTTCTGTTCACCCTGCGCTCCTTTTCCGTTCCGGATCTTTCCGAGGACTGGAACCTGGGTGTCTTTCCGAACTTTGCCATGCTCCTTCCCGAGAACCCGGAAAAGGTGCTGATGGTCGGCGGCGGCTCCAGGGGTTATTTGCGCGATATTCTGGAACACGGCCCAAGCCGCGTGGACTGGGTCGAGTACGATGCCGAGCTGGTCAAGCTCATTGGAAAGCACAGGTTGCCTGAAGCAAACAAGGCGGTTGATGATCCTGTTGTGCGCTTTTTTCCGAATGACGGCCGCTACTTTGTGAAAAGCGTGCCTGCCGGATCGAATGACCTGATAATCGTTGATGTCCCTGACCCTGCAAACGCGAACCTGAACAGGTACTACACAAAGGAGTTTTTCGAGGAATGCCGCGAGGCCCTTGCCGAGTCCGGTGTTCTCATCATCGGAATGAGCTGCCAGCCGAACTACATCGGGGATGAGATGCGGGCCAGGAACGGATCGGTGTACGCCGCGCTTAAGGAGGTGTTTTCCGAGGTGATCATAACGCCCGGAACCTTTTCGTTCATGGCTGCATCGTGTTCAAAAGGCGTGCTCACCGCCGATCCGGAGGAGCTCGTCAGGCGCAACACCAAGCGCGGCTTGAAAAGCGAGCGGTTTTCGCCGTACCTGTTCCACTCCTGGTTCGAGGCGGATGATGTGGAAAGGGTGAACAGCTTCTTCGAGGCAGCCTTGGACGAAGGCCTCATCGGCGCCAATCTCGACGATCGCCCGGCCGCATACTTTGCTGATTCCGCCCTGTTTTCGCGGATGACTAGCGAGCACGGGGATGATCGGTTTTTGTTCGGCGTGGAAGAGTTTCTTTCGGGAAACGTGGAGGGGGCCGCAGCGGTTGCGGTGTACGGGCTTTGCGCGTTTTTTCCCGGGTTCGGACTCCTGCTTCTCATTTTTTTTTCCATACGAGCCTTAAAGGGAGGGGGAAACGGCACGAGGCGAACCCTTCTCTTTCTGACCGCGGCGTCAACAGGTTTCAGCGGCATCGTCCTGGAGATGGGGATTTTGATAAAGTACCAGAACTGCTCCGGGCATCTTTATTCGCGCATGGGCCTGCTGATCGCGTCTTACATGGCCGGTCTCGCGCTTGGCTCGCTCGCTCCAGCGCAAAAAACGCGCGCGCGCGCCTCGCTGATCAGCGCCGTGCTTTTTATGGCCGCCGGACTCGCTGCTGCCGTGCTGCTTCTGCCGATGCTTGCTGATATGCCCCCGGGCGGGATTGAGACGACGTTCGCTTTTGCGGCGGTCACACTGCTTTTCGGCGCATCCGGCGGTCTTGCCTTTCGCGGGGTGTCGCTTGCGCTCGGAGGAGACAGCGGGGGCATGATCTACACAATGGACATATTAGGCACGTGCCTCGGGGGCTGGCAGGCCGCAAGCATCCTCATTCCGGCGCTAGGCGTTCGAAACACGCTGATTGTGGCTGCAGCCGCTGTCATGCTTCTCTGTACATTTTCAGTATTGGCCTTGGGGAAGAGGCTGGTTGTTGAGGCTCACGGTTGAGATGCTCTTCCACAAAAGGCGATAACTGATTGCAAATTGTGAATTATCCGGGTTAAACGCCTGGCGTGAGTCTTATATTCAAAACTCATTTTCAAATAATATTTTCCTCCAAAACCAGGCATCCTGATCTGTACGAAGCTCGATTGACTGCTTCATGTGACGCCTTACATTCTTCTTGATTTTTGCCGTTACGGCGATAAAATTACTCTGTATGGATCTTACCGACGGGGTAGACAAGATGAGCATCTATGTATAACGCATGCCGATCTGGAAAAGGAGTACATCATGAGATCCTTCTTTCTGTTCATCACCGTGCTATTGACCCTCCAAACGGGCTCTAATGGGAAGGCCGTGGACGACCTAGCCATTCAGGCCTGTGCTCAACAGAGATCAGAGACGGGCCGAAGAGGATGGATGGGAGGGTCTCTGTCTGCCTCCCCAGACGCACTGAGCCAGGAGTCTCAGAAAAGCGAAGTAGCTTCGGCGGAAAAAAACTTCGGCTCGCTCCCTCTTTATTTCATTGAGAACCAGGGCCAACTGGATGATGAAGTGGCCTACTATGTGAAGGGATCGGACAAGACCCTGTATTTCACCAGTAGAGGCATCACCTTCGTGTTGAAGGGAAAACGTACAGAGGCCGGAGAGCGCTGGGTGCTGGCGCTCGATTTCATCGATGCAAATCCTGGTGTTGAGCCCAACGGCCAAGACAGACAGAAGACCGTATTCAGTTACTTCAAGGGAAAACCCGGGGAATGGAAGACAGGGATCTCCACCTACTGCAAGCTCGTTTACTCGAACCTCTGGCCGGGTATCGACCTGATCTATTCAGGTGGCACCCACGAACTAAAATACGAGTTCATTGTACGGCCCGGTTCCAACCCCGAAAAGATCCGCCTTGCCTACCGGGGGGCGAGCGCTGTGTCCCTGAAAGACACCGGTGGGCTGCAAATAAACACTCCAGTCAGCAACATCGATGACAGCCGGCCTTACGCATACCAGATAATAGACGGTGCGACCGTGGAGGTTCCCGTATTCTACGCGCCAAAAGACCTGCCCAAGGATGGCAAATACATTTACGGTTTCGACATAGACGATTACGATCAAAACGAATCCCTTATCCTCGATCCGGCAGTGTTGGTTTATTGCGGGTATATAGGTGGAACGAACATGGATAGCGTTGAGGGAATCGCTGTGGATGAGGAGGGCAACGCCTATGTGGTTGGATCAACATGCTCGGATGAGAGGAGCTTTCCGGTCAAAATCGGTCCGGACCTTACGTACAATGACTCGGGGTCGGTGGACGGTTTCGATGTTTTTGTAGCCAAGATCAGCGCGGATGGAAAGCAGCTTGAGTATTGTGGATACATTGGCGGAGACGACGTTGATACGGCGTTAAATATCGGTGTGGACAGCCTCGGCAATGCTTACGTGGCAGGAGAGACGCTATCCTCGCCGCTTGAAGGGTTTCCGGTTCTGATAGGCCCGGATCTCAGCTATAACGGCGGCTATGATGTATTTGTTGCCAAGGTCAGCGCAGACGGTACGCACCTCGAGTACTGCGGGTACATCGGCGGGGCAGGCACTGACTGGAGTGGGGGCCTCGATGTAGATTGCCAGGGATGTAGTTATATAGGGGGCACGACCGGTTCGTCGGAACTGACCTTTCCGGTTACTATTGGCCCAGATCTCAGCTATAACGACGATTTTGATGCTTTTGTCGCCAAGGTCAGCGCAGACGGCACGCACCTCGAGTACTGCGGGTACATCGGCGGGAGCAATGATATGGGAGATGTTGGTACGGGTATCGCTGTAGACAGTATTGGCAGCGCCTACGTAGTGGGATCAACCTTTTCCGACGAGTCCTCTTTCCCGGTAACCGTGGGACCTGACCTGACCTATAATGGTGGAATGGGGGACTGTTTTGTTGCAAAGGTCAATGTCGCTGGAACCCATCTGGATTATTGCGGTTACATTGGCGGGCAGGGTTATGAAGGTGCCTGGGACATTGCTGTGGACAGCGGGGGCAACGCATACATAACAGGGTTTACAGACTCGTCCGAAGGAGAGCTTTTCCCGCTGTTGATCGGGCCCGACCTCTTTCACAACGGTGGCAAGGATGCCTTTGTGGCAAAGATCACCACGTCTGGAGAGCATCTTGATTACTGTGGTTACATAGGCGGAATCCTTGAGGACCGCGGAAGGGGCATTGCAGTTGATAGCCTTGGTAGCGCATATGTGACAGGCTACACAAAGTCCACGCAGTCTACTTTCCCGGTTCTGGGAAGCCTGGATCTCACGTATAACGGCCCAAAAGACGGCTTTGTATTAAAGATAAATTCAAAAGGATCAGCCCTTGAATACTGTGGCTACGTTGGTGGCGAGAGCCTTGATTACGGCGAGGGAATAGCCGTAGATACCTTACACAACGTTTATATAGGCGGAAGGACAATGAGTCCGGATTTCCCCATAATCGCAGGGCCGGATTTTTTATACAATGGAGAAATGGATGGATTTGTCGCAAAAATATCGGAGGTATCTGTCAAAACAACAAAGCCCAGAGTAAAAAAACACAATTAGATGGCAGGAACTGGAGAAGCGCGGGATTGGTCACTCCTGGTTGCCGATGGCCGTATAGTAAAATATTTGAACTGATATAAAGCAGACTCGGACCTGTTAGCTCCGTAAAAAAAACAGTTAGAGCATCCTTGCCACCCTTGTTATCATGGCTGGAAAATAAGGGTTTAACAATCTGATGAAAGCCGTGGTAAAAAGCCTGCTTCTGTTGTTTCTTTTCGTGTGCGCCGCCTTTCCGGGCGCTTTTACGGGTCCGGGACCCGCTCGCGCACCAGCGAAAGAGAGTCCGCATTTCAACGAGCTGGGATGCGGGGAGTGCCACGGCAAGGATCTTCCGGAAGATGTCGCGCGCATGGGGGGGCTGAAAAACCTTTACGCCGGCCTTTGCCGCGGATGCCACGCGAGCACGCCCAGGGTGTGTACTTTTCACTGCGACCGGTTTCCGTCCGGCGATGCAGAGGGAACCGTTGCCCCCACATTTCCATTGAACGGAAAAAAAATCTTCTGCCTCACATGCCACGATGCGCGGATACAGTGCGATCCAGCAGGGGACGAGGACGCAAAACAATCCAGGCTTTTTCTTAGAGGATCACCAAAAGGCAGGAGCGAGCGGTTCTGTTTCGCGTGCCACAAGGCTGAGAAATTCCCCCTGTTCAACGTGCACGGACCGGTTCAAAAAGAAGCGGAGGCAAAAAAGCAAAGGTGCCTGTTCTGCCACGCACAGATTCCAGGCGATGCGGAGCAGCAAGCGGGCGGGGCATCAACAGCGCGGAATCCTGATCTCTCCTGCCGCATTTGCCACCGGGTAAAAGATCATCCGGACGGGCGGAAACATCTTGTCAAGATATCGAGGCTCGAAGGGATCATTAAAAAGCAGCCGGCGGATGAGATGGACAATGCATGGGCCAGGTCTGCTGCTGCTGATTCGCTTGAAGCGATTATTCTTCTGCCCCTTGCGGATGAAGGCATGATCAGGTGCGTCACCTGCCACGATCCCCACAGCTTTTCCGGTTCAGGCGATGACCTGCTGCGAACAGAAGGCAGGGATGAGCTTTGCACGCAATGCCACGGCAAAGACGTGCCCCTTCACGGATCGGATGGTTCGAAATGATGCGCGGTGCGGCAGCAGCTACGGTTCTCCTTTTCCTGGGATTGGGACCGGTTTCCCTGGAGCTTCCGCCCGATGATGGGGACAGTGGTCCTGCACAGTCAAGTGCCGCGTGTCACCTGGTTCGGGCTGTTGTGACCGGCTTCCTCGAAGGGCCCGCAAAAGACCCCATGCACCTGCCTTCACACGTTTTGCCGCTTTCGGACGGCCGGATCGTGGTGCTGGACGGCACAAACCGCAGGCTGGCTTTTTTTCGTGCCGACGGAACCTTCGAGATGTATGTGAGCGTTGGGGAGGATGAGGGTCGCGCGCATCATCCGAGCTTGTACGGAATGTGCGGCGGACCGTCAGGGGAGATAATCGTTTCGAACCCCGAAGAAGAGGAGCTTCTGGTTTTGAGCGCCTCGGGCGCGCTCATAAAGAGAGCGGATCTTGGGAAGCCGCTGCCGCAGCGGTCGCGGATCAGCGGCGCAGCCTCTGCTCGCGCGAACCGAAAACTGTACCTTACTGACACGCGCAACCATGCCGTGCACGCTTTAACCTATCCGGGTCTCTCGCTTCTGGAGACGATCCCCCTGGATACGGGCGCCGCGCCTGAAGGCGGGATGCCGTCTTATCCCTGCAGCCCATTGTGCGCGGGGGGTGGGCTTTACGTCGTGGAACCGCTCAACGGCAGGGTCAGGCGGATCGATCTTGTGACCGGTGATGTCCGGTTCATGAGCGGCTACGGCATCGCTCCCGGCTTTCTCTACAGGCCCAAGGGGCTGGCGCTTGATAAGGGCGGACATCTTTTCGTCAGCGATTGCCGGACAGGCGCAGTGTCCGTTTTCGGGTCCGGCGAAGAGTTCACCGGTCTGCTCGGAGGCGATGCTCATCTTCGTTTCGCTTCTCCATGCGGCCTGGCTTTTGGAAGGGATGGTGGGCTTTTCGTGGTTGAGATGGCCAGGCACCGGGTAACCAGGCTTGATGTCAACACACCTGATGATGTGAGTGCGGCTGTGAAGACAGGAGAAGAGGAAGCACCCGGATCTGAAAACGGAGACAATGCCCGCGCATGCACGATATGTCACCCGGAAAGGATTCCTTCGAAGAACCCGTTGATTCCGGCAGAACAGGCTCCAGGAATAAAATCGACACGCGCAACCTGCTTGAGCTGCCACGACGGTGTTCCTGCAGACTCGAGATCCACGGCTTTTGCGCTGCACAGCCACGCAAGCGGGGCAAAGATCTCGCATGGTCGGCCTGGTGCGCACGATCTTCCAGCAGGGCCGCAAGGGAGCATGACCTGCATGACATGCCACCAGGCGCATGGATCCGGAGACCGTGACTATTTCATGGAGAGCGCTGTGTTCCTGCGCCTTCCCGGGCCCGAGGGAGGGATCTGCCTCTTTTGCCACGACGAACTAGATCCGGAAGAAGGACCGGCAGCAGCCGGAGGCCGATCCCATTTCATGGGAGCGATGGGAAGAGCTTTGCCTGAAACCTTGGTGCATGAAGGCGCGGCACTGCCCACGGGCGCCGAAGCAAAGGTGTCCTGCAGAACGTGCCACCTTCCGCATGGGCAGGGGAAGACGCGTCTCCTGGTGGGCGGGGCTTTGGGGCCGTGCCGTATCTGCCACGAAAACGTGCCGCATCTGAACGAGCCGCACGCGCGAAGCGGGTCGTTTTCATGTCTCGAATGTCACCGCGCGCACGGCTCGACAAAAGGCGCTCTTCTTGGAGAGAGGCCGGGTGGAGACAAAAGGAGATGCGTTACATGCCATCAGGGCAAGGAGCGGATAAGCGGATCCGCCCACGACACGAAAGAGGGCGGCGAGGTGTGTTCTTCCTGCCATTCGATGTACGGCGGAAAAGGGTCGAAGCCGGTTATGTGGAAGCTAGGCGCTGGTGATGGGCAGACGACATCCGAAAAAAGATGCGGTTTTTGCCATGGAAAAGGCAGCGGATCGCTGCCGGAGAGCACGCATGCGAGGCAGCTCCTGCACCCCGGCGGAAAGGTGCCTGTTCGGACTGAGGGGAGCGGCACCTTGTTGATATGGAGCGATTTGACCTGCGGAACCTGCCACGACCCCCATGCGGGCGACAGCGCGTTCTTGAAGCGCGACACGCCACGAAAAACCTGCGCCCTTTGCCACGGCCCGGCAGGGCTGAGCCTGTTTTTGAACTATCATTAGCAGCAAAACAATTCAGTTTTTGCCATTATCCTGCCGATAAATCTTACATCCGCTTGATAGATGCTCATGTAGTCATTAACCGGTTTGTAACCTTGATGTGATGGAGCTGATACCATGTCTGAACGAGTTAAAAACCTAATCGAAGAGCCGGGTCTTTTGGACGAAGAGATTATCCAGAGCGAAAAACGGAGGGCGCTGAGGAAGTCGGACTGCTCAGAGTTCAAGCTGGACATTGACTCGGCATCCATCGGGGGATTTGGCTCGGATATAAGCCGGACAGGCGCCTATATCGTGACCTGTGACGAGATCTCTATCGCGATTACCATCAAGGCAAGTAACAGGGAGCAGAAGGTTTCGGGAAGGATAGTGAGAATCGATTCGATCAGCAAAGGTTCTCACGGGGTGGCGATCCAGTTTGACACTCCCCTCAAGGATGAATGATCAGCAAAGCGGGAGAACGCGCGGCATCCTGAAAATCAGAACACGGTCTTCAACAGGTCCAGTCCCCAGCCGGGGAACACGCCCAGGAAAAGAACACCCAGCACGGAAACAAGAGTGACCACTGCAAGATAGGGGCAGAATTTCGCCTCCGGGGGGGCATCTTGCGCGGGCCGCAGATACATGGTCGTGATTACTCTCAAGTAGTAGAAAAGCGATATGACGGCCATGATAACAGCGCATATGGCGAGCTTCACCATGCCCGCTTCAACAGCAGCCTTGAACAGGTAGAACTTGCCGAAGAAACCAGCCGAGGGCGGAAGTCCGGCCAGAGTGAACATGAAGATAGCCATGGGAAGTGCCGCTCCGGGATGCTTGCGAGCCAGTCCTGATAGATCCTCGATCCGGTTGCACTCCTGGCCGCGGCGGTTCAGAACTATTATCATGCCGAATGCGCCCACGTTCATGAACACATATGCGGCGAGATAGTAGGCCACGGCCCGGTACGCGTCAGGGGAGCCGGAGGCAAGGCCGGCTGAAATCCCGACAAGCAGGTAACCGGCATGCGCAACAGATGAAAAGGCCAGCATCCTTTTTATGTTCGTTTGAGGAAGCGCCCCGAGGTTTCCGATGAGCATCGTTACAACCGCAAGAAACGCCGCACCGTAGGCAAGCGTGGCGTTGGCAGGGGAATCGATGAAGGCGAAGATCCTTATTATCGCTGCAAAACCCGCCACTTTCACGCCCGTGGCCATGAACGCCGTGATCGGTGTGGGCGCGCCCTCGTACACGTCAGGCGCCCACATGTGGAAAGGCACGGCCGCAACCTTGAAGCACAGCCCTATCGCAACCAGGCCGAGGCCGGCGAGCGCAAGGGTCGATGGGGCTGTACCGGAGAGATGGGTTATGACCTTGGACAGAAGCGTTGTCCCCGCATCGCCGTATATGAGCGCGATGCCGTACAGCAGAAAGCATGAAGCAAACGCCCCTAAAAGAAAGTACTTCAAGCCCGCCTCAACCGAGCTTCGCCTGTTTCTTATGAACGCCGCCAGCACGTAAAGCGGAATGGAAAGCAGCTCGACACCCAGAAAAAGCACGATCAGGTCGTTTGACATGGCAATTATCGACATGCCCATGACGACCATGAGAATCATTGCGTAGTATTCGGACAGGGCAGAGCCGAACCGCTCCATGTAGGCTCGCGACAGGAAAACCGAAAGGAAAGCGGCCAGGAAGATCAGGGCGTTGAACAGCAGGGAAAAACGGTCGATCCTCAGCAGGCCCCCGAAAGCTGTCTGGTGATCCTGCCCCTTGATGAACAGGAACAGGTTGAAGTTGAAGGCCAAAACAATGCCGACCCATGTCACGTGAAAGGAGATCCCCTTCTTCCGCCACGCGCCAAAGAGGTCGATGATGAGAACCGCGGCAGCCGCTGCGGCGATCCATAACAGCGGTGATATGAGCCGCATGTCCGCGCTTGTCATGCTGAAATGGATCTCGTTCATTTCGGGCTGCCTTTTTCTTCTTAACGGTCAGCAGGGCTGTATATCTTGTCTCTGCTTACCAACACATTTTTTTCAATCGATGTCTTCATCTTGTCCAGGAACAGGCTCGGGAAGAACCCGATCACGAATATCAAAACTATGATCGGCAGGAGCATGGCTGCTTCGCGCCCGTTGATGTCCTTGATCTTTTCGTTTTCAGACTTGTCCACCTTGCCCAGGAAGCATCTCTGGTACATCGACAGCATGTATATTGCACCCAACAGGATGCCGAGAGCCGCCGGCGCTGCGTACATCCAGGAGCTCTCGAACGCGCCCTGAAGTATGAGAAGCTCGCCTACAAAACCGTTCAGCCCCGGGAGGCCGATGGAGGAGAGCGTCACGATCAGAAACAGTGTGGCGTAAACCGGTATTACCCTGGCAAGCCCGCCGAAGTCGCTGATGGCCCGCTTGTGTCGCCTTTCGTAGATGATGCCCACGAGAAGGAAGAGCGCGCCCGTGGAGAGCCCGTGGTTCACCATCTGGAGCACGCCTCCGGAGATACCGCGGTCGTTCCACGCGAAAAGCCCAAGCATTACAAACCCCAAGTGGCTGATGGATGAGTAGGCCACCAGCTTTTTCAGGTCCTCCTGAGCCCACGCCAGCATCGCGCCGTAGAGGATTCCGATCAGCGAGATCACCATGAACGGCATCGAGAAGCTATCCACGGCCGCCGGGAAAAGCGGCAGGCAGAAACGCACGAAACCGTAGGTGCCCATCTTCAGCAGCACGCCCGCAAGGATGACAGATCCGCTTGTCGGGGCTTCCACATGCGCATCAGGGAGCCACGTGTGGAACGGGAATAGAGGCACCTTGATCGCAAACGCCAGCCCGAACGCCAGGAAGAGCCAGGTCTGCGCCTCGGCGGGGATGGACAGCTCCTTCAGCAGAACCCAAAGATGCGCTGTCGGTCTTCCAACTGTTTCGCTTGAAAGATGTATCAGGTAGATGATGGCAACCAGCATGAGCAGGGAGCCTATCATTGTGTATATGAAAAACTTGATCGAGGCGTAGATCCGCCTTGGCCCGCCCCAAATCCCTATTATGAAGTACAGCGGGATGAGTGTGATTTCCCAGAACACGTAGAAGAGAAACAGGTCGGTGGCAGCGAAGACACCCAGCATGCCCGTTTCCATGAGAAGGAACAGGACGTTGAACTCCTTCACGCGCTCCTTGATATGCCCCCAGGATGACAGGAAGACCAGTGGGGAGATGAAGGTGGTGAGCAGCACAAGCAGAAGGCTGATCCCGTCGATGCCCATCCTGTACCCGATGCCGAACTGCGGTATCCAGGTGTAGTCTTCCCTGAACTGGAGCGTCCCTGCGGCGCTGTCGTACAGAAAGAACAGCGGAACAGATATGAAAAAAACAATCAGAGAGACCCCGAGCCCGGCCTTCTCTATGACCCCCTTCTTTTCCGACGGGATGGCTGATATTATCAGCGCTCCCAGCAAGGGAAGGAAGGTCAGTATGCTCAAGATCGGTACGGTGTTCATTTCCATCCGGTCCCTTTCAGGGGTTAACCGCTCAAGACGAACCAGAGAACGGCTCCGGCTCCCAGGATAAACCAGAAAGCGTATGTGTGTACGACCCCGGTCTGTGTGACGCGCACGATGATGCCGAAGAACTCAACGATCCTCGCCGTGAGGTTCACCAATCCGTCAATTACCCGCAGATCGAAACGCGAACATGTAGACGAGAGCCGTTTCAGCGGCTGCACGATTGTTCTGGAGTAGATCTCATCCACGTAGAATTTGCTTGAAACCGCGCGGTAAAGGCGCGGCATGGCTGAAGCGGCAGCCGCAGCCTTTGGCATGCCTTTGCGATACATCACCCATGCGAGTACGATCCCGGCCGCGACAACAGCTAAAGAGAGGCACATGAGCCCGATTTCCAGGGCAAACGAGTGCTCGTGTGCCTCATGGCTTGCTGCCAGAGTCCTGTGCGCTGCGGCGAACGAAGGCTCGAGGAAGTCGCCCAGCAGGTTCGGCATGTGCAGGATGTGCCCGAACACGGCGGGAATCCCGATCACACCGCCGATCACGGCCAGAACAGCAAGAGTGTAAACGGGCCAGTTCATGGAGAGAGGCGGTGCATGGATGTGCTCGGCTGTCTCGGGTTTCACGCGTGTACTCCCGAGAAAGGTCAGGTAGACGAGCCTTGCCGTGTAAAAAGCCGTGATCCCCGCTGTTGCAACGCCCAAGGAATAGAGAACCCAGTG
Source organism: uncultured Phycisphaerales bacterium (assembly GCA_964542475.1). Lineage (GTDB taxonomy): Bacteria > Planctomycetota > B15-G4 > B15-G4 > CAYZWU01 > CAZIUL01. The sequence goes on from CAZIUL010000008.1 coordinate 30,547, forward strand.
CCCGCCCGCGAACGTTTTCCAGAGTATCTCGTCCTTGGAAAAGAACCCGGCGAACGGGATGATGCCGCTCAGAGCTAGGGCCCCGGCGGAGAACGCGATGAAGATCCTTGAGAGCTTCTTCCTCAGCGCGCCCATGTTGAAGATGTCCTTCTCCCCTGACATCGCATGGATGACCGATCCCGCCGCAAGGAACAGGAGCGCCTTGAAAAAGGCGTGGGTCGTCACGTGAAAAACACCGGCGGTGAACGCCCCGACTCCGCACGCCATGAACATGTAACCTAGCTGGCTGACCGTCGAGTAAGCGAGCACCTTCTTGATATCCCTCTGGCAGATGCCGATGATGCCTGCAAAGCACGCGGTCAGGCATCCCACCACAGCGACCACTCCCATGGCCGTGGGGCTGTGTGCAAAAAGCGGGCTCATCCTGCAGACCATGTAGATCCCCGCGGTGACCATGGTGGCCGCGTGGATGAGCGCCGACACCGGCGTGGGGCCTGCCATTGCGTCCGGGAGCCAGACATATAGCGGGAGCTGGGCCGACTTGCCGACCGCGCCGCCGAAGAGAAGAAGCGCGATCCCTCCGATCACCACGGGATCCATCAGCTTGGGCGGAGCGCTGTCGAGCGCAACGAAGAAGCCGTCGAAGGTGACATGGCCGAAATGCTTGAAGATCCAGAAGATCGCCAGTATGAAGCAGACATCCCCGATCCGGTTCACGATGAACGCCTTCTTGCCCGCTTCAGCCGCAAAGTCAAGCTGGTAGTAGTAGGAAATGAGCAGGTACGAGCACAGCCCCACGCCTTCCCATCCGAGAAACAGGAGGGGGAGGCTGTCAGCCATCACCAGGATGAGCATTGCGAAGATGAAGAGGTTCATGTAGCAGAAGAACCTGCTTTTCGAATAATGCTCCTCGTGAGCCATGTATCCGATCGCGTACACGTGGATCAGGAAGCCGACACCGCTCACTATGAGGACCCAGGTTATGGATAGCGGGTCGAGGTAGAAACCGAACGGGACGTGAAACGAGCCGACCACGATCCAGTCGTACAGCGCGAAACGGATCACCCGTTCGTCGGGCGCAAGGCCCAGGAGGCTGAAAAAAGCCGTGAGCGCAAGCAGGAACGAGACGAGCACGGCGCCGGCCGCCAGAAGGCCGGACATGTTTCCCTTGAGGCGGTGTCCGAAGATTCCGTTCAGTGCCGCCACAGCCAGCGGAATCAGGAAGATCAGCGAAAGGTAGATGTGGTTCAACCCGTATTCCTTATTCTATACGTTCCAGACCGCAAAACAGGACCTGTGTCATCCCTTCAACTCGTCGAACTCGTCGACATCCACGGTTTCTTTCATCTTGAACAGCGCAACTATTATTGCCAGGCCGACCGCCACCTCAGCCGCGGCCACGGTGATCACGAACAGCGCGTAGACCGTTCCGTGGTTGAGGCCGTGCTCCCTTGCAAAGGAGACAAAGGTCAGGTTGGATGCGTTGAGCATCAGCTCCACGCACATGAACATCACGAAGGCGTTTCTCCTGTAGAGAAATCCGGTCATTCCGATCCCGAACAGAAGAGCGCCGAGCGCGAGGTACATGTTTATCGGTACTGCCATTTACTCCACCTTCCTTTTCTTGGCGAGCACGATGGCTCCGACCATTCCGGCGAAGAGTATGACGGAAACAACTTCGAACGGGAAAGCGTACTCGGTGAAAAGAACCTTTCCGACCTCCTTTCCCGAGCCCGGGTCCGGTGGCAATGCCACGGCCTTGGAGGCTTGAACATCCGCGCGAAAGAGGAGCAGGACGAGGGCCAGGGTGATCGCTGCGCCGAGAAGCGGGGCCGGGAGCTTGAACAGCGAAAACTCCTCCCACGGTTCGCGGTCCAGATTCACAAGCAGCAGGACAAAAAGGAACAGAACCATGATCGCGCCCGCGTAGACGAGTATCTGCACCGCTGCCAGGAAGGAGGCGTTGAGTGTCATGTAAAGCCCGGCAAGGGCAAGGATGGCAAGCACGAGGTTCAGCGCACCGATGACCGGGTTTTTCCTGAGCACCACGTTGAGGGCGCCGAAAACGGCCACCGCTGCCAGCAAGATAAAGATTATCCACTCTACTACCATCGTTCGAACGCCTTCCGAATGAATCCCAGGCGGTCAGTAAGCTCTTTTTCAGGAACCAGCAGCCTCTCCAGGCCGTAAACGAGCGCTTTCCTGGAGGGCGCGGCAATCTCGATCTGCTGGGACATGACTATTGCTTCCTCGGGACAGGCTTCCTCGCAGAAGCCGCACATGATGCACCGCGCCATGTCTATCTCGAAAACTTGCGGAGCCTTCTCGATGGGCTCCTCGATCTCGTGGGCCTCTATGTGAATCGCTATGGGGGGGCAGACGAACTCGCAGAGCCCGCAAGCCACGCATTTGGGTTTGCCGCCCTCTCTTGCCACGAGAACCGGCATTCCTTTCATCTCGGGGAAAGGGGTCAGCTTTTCTTCCGGGTAAGAGCGGGTGAACCTCTTGCGGAAGATGTTCTTGAAGGTGAAAAGCAACCCTTTCGCGATCGGGCCCGCGTAGAGCCTTTCCCAGAGAGTTATTTCTTTTCGCTTAACTATTACCACAGGGTCTTGTCCGCAAAGTTAAAGTATTGCCGCATCAAAAACACCGAGGGAAACAAGTAAACCGGTGACTATCACATTCAGCAGCGCGAGCGGGAGGAGCACCTTCCACCCCAGGCGCATGAGCTGGTCGTACCTGAAACGCGGCAGGGTCCACCTGACGTGTATGAAGAACAGCAAAAACAGCCCTGTCTTGATGACGAAGGCACCGACACCGGCAAGAGTCAGGACCATGCCGTCGAGCCCCATCAAGCCTGCGCCCGGCAGGTGCCATCCACCGAAGAACAGCACGACCATCATGGCGGATCCTGCGAACATGGCCGCGTATTCGCCCATGAAGAAGAAAGCGAACTTCATGGAGGAGTATTCCGTGTGATATCCCGAGACCAGCTCGGAATCCGCTTCAGGCATGTCGAACGGGAGGCGGTTGGTTTCCGCGAAGATCGCGATCAAAAATATGATGAACCCGAGAGGCTGCTTGAACACGTTCCAGTAAAAAAACCCGGCGTTCTGGTCCATCGCAATGTTCCAGAGTGAAAAGCTTTTGCTGAGAAGTAGAACCCCGACCACGCAGAGCCCGAGAGAAAGCTCGTATGAGATCATCTGGGCGCACGAGCGCAGGCCTCCGAGCAGGGAGTACTTGCTGCCGGACGACCATCCGCCGAGGGCAAGGCCGTAAACCGTCAGGGAAGACGCTCCGAGCACCAGGAGTACGCCCATCTCGATGTCGGCGGCAACGAGCTTTATGGTCTCGCCGCCGATGACAATGTGGCTTCCGAACGGGATGACGTTCATCATCAGGAAAGCAGGGGCCATGGCCATGACCGGCGCCAGTATGAACACCTTCCTGCTCGCGTTTGCCGGGATAAACTCCTCCTTGAAGAAAAGCTTGACCATGTCCGCTATCGGCTGAAGAAGGCCGAACGGCCCGACCCGGTTTGGCCCGAGGCGTGCCTGAATGAAAGCCGATCCGCGGCGCTCGAAGTACACGAGCACAGCCACCGAAGTGAGCTGAACGCCGAATACCAGCAGTATCTTTGCAATGCCTGAGAGGAGTACGACATTACTCATCGTGGTCACCTCCCTTTTTTTCCGGCAATGCCCCGCCCTCTCCGATGCGGATGTAATCCAGGCCGCCCAGAGCTTCGCACTCGCCTGCAAGGAGATCGAAAACCTCTGATGCGCCGCTGGGAAGCTGTTCTCCGCTGATGTGTTGGGCCAGGTTCGCGAGCACCGCAATATCGTCCGCCATGTCCAAGCAGGGAGCCGCGAGCGCGGGCCTGATTCTCTGCACGCGGCCGGCATTGTTTATGAAGGTCCCGTTCTTTTCGAACCAGGCGAGCCCGGGAATCGCAATGTCAGCGGTCTCTGCCACGCTGCCTGTTGTGTAATCCATGAACATGGTGAAGCGGAAAGTGCTCAGCATCTCCTGGTTCAGGCTTATGGATGCGTCAAGCAGCACGAGGCCGTCCGTGTCAGGGGCTGCCATCAGTTCGCCGAGCGAATCGAGCGACAGAACCTCGAAGTTCAGAAGCCTTAGCCCCTTCATGTTGGGAGCGTTTTCACCCGTTCGGAGTATCCCGTCGGTCTCATCCTTTTCAGGTGATGCCGCCAGAAAGCGCGCTCCTTCCACCGGTTTGAAAACCTTGGAGATCAGGTAAAGCTCTTCCAAGGTTCTTCTGGGCGAGGCGATCACCAGGAGCTTTCCTTCGTGGTTTTTGAGCCGGGAAGCTGCTTTGCCAAGCGTATCGTTTAAACCTGTCTCTATTCCGCGGGTAAGCGGCTTGAGAAGGCGAGTCGAGGCCTGGGCGGCCGCCTCTAACGGCCGGAGCCGTCCTTCGTTGCAGATGATGCCGCGGTTCACATCAGGATTTTCCCTGGCGCGAACCCGGAAGAGGCGGTTGGAGCTCTGTCGCACATCGAGATTGATGTTGCATCCCCTGCTGCAGTACGGGCAGACGGATGCGACAGGGCTAAGGTGCCAGTTGCGGACCTTGAAGCGGAACTCCTCCAGGGTGAGCGCTCCAACCGGGCATATATCCACCAGGTTTCCGGAATAGTCCGAATCGATCTCGCGATCCGGAAAGGTGTCGATCATCGATTTGTCACCGCGTCCGGTCACGGCGAGCTGCGGGGCACCGGCTATCTCTTCCATGAACCTCACGCAGCGCGTGCACAGCACGCAGCGCTCGGCATCGTGGATGATGTGGCCCCCGAGACGTTTTCTCTTGCGGTCTTTTCGTTTGTCCTCAGCGAAACAGCTTTCAGCGAAGCCGTGTTCGAACGCGTAGTTCTGCAGGTCGCATGCACCTGACTCGTCGCAGATAGGGCAGTCAAGCGGGTGGTTGGCGAGAAGGAACTCGAGCACATCGGCCCTCGCCTTTACCGCGCCCTCTGAGTGAGTCTCGACCTCCATGCCTTCGGCAACCGGGGTGCGGCACGAAACATCCAGGCGGGGCCTGCCGGGAGCTTTGAACTCCACCTGGCACAGCCTGCACGACCCGACCTTGCTCAACAACGGATGATAGCAAAAATGCGGTATTTCGATGCCGATGCTCCGGGCCGCCTCGAGCACGGTGGTTCCCTCGTCGGCTTCGATCTCCCTGTTGTTTATCTTGAGCTTGATCATGTTAACGTGTTTGCCTCGGCTCCGTTTACAATCAATGCCTCGAACTCGCCGCGAAAATGTTCGAGCGCTGTTCTGACAGGCGGTGCCAGCGCGTCCGGAAAGACGCAGATCGTTTTGCCTGCCCCGCTCATATGAAAGATCTCTTCCATTGTATCCAGGTCTTCCACCCGGCCCCTGCCCGCGAGGATCCGCTTGATGATGGCGTGGCACCATGCGCACCCTTCCCTGCATCCTGCGCACTGGCCGCAGGTCTCGTGGTGGTAGAAGTCCGCGAGCACCTCAAGCGCTTCGACCATGTTCACGGTTTCGTCCATGACGATAACCCCGCCCGTGCCTAGCATCGAGCCTGCAGCAGCCAGGGAGTCGTGGTCCATGGGCGTGTCCAGAAAGGAAGGAGGCAGAAAACCGGTGGAGGAGCCTCCCGGGCAGAACGCCTTGAGTTTCTTGTTGTCTCTCACGCCCTTGCAATGTTTTTCGATGAGCTCGCGGGCTGTTGTGCCGAGCGGAAGCTCGAAAACACCCGGCTCGTTCACATGTCCCGACACGCCGAACAGAACGTTTCCAGGCGATTTTTCTGTGCCGATGGTCTTGTACCAGTCCGCGCCTTTTTCGAGTATGGCTGGCACGTTCGATATGGTTTCAACGTTGTTGACCGCAGTCGGCATGCCCCACAGGCCCTCGATCGCTGGAAAAGGCGGCTTTGGCCTCGGGTGCCCCCTCCTGCCTTCGAGCGATTCCATCAGAGATGTCTCTTCGCCGCATATGTACGCGCCTGCGCCGCGGTGGAGGTGCACCCGCACGGTTGTGCCCGTTCCGAAGATGTTATTTCCGAGAAATCCCGCCTGCTCCGCCTCGCTGATTGCCTGTCCGAGGATCGTGAAGCTCTTCAGGTACTCGCCGCGTATGTAGATGTACGCGTCCTTCGCCTTGATGGCGTGGCAGGAGATGGCGATGCCCTCCAGGAGCAGATGAGGGTCTCTTTCCATGAGGATCCTGTCCTTGCAGGTTCCGGGCTCGCCCTCATCCGCGTTCACGGCCAGGTAGCGCGGTCCTTCGTGGTCCGCGGGCATGAACGACCACTTGACACCGGTGGGGAAGCCGGCACCGCCCCTGCCTCGAAGCCCGGACTCCTTGACGATGTCAACGACCTCGCCAGGAGCCATCTCCTTGACGATCCGTTGGGCAGTGGCGTACGCCCCGAGCTCCCGGGCCTTGTTCAAGGTCTCGGAGCCCGGGATGTCGATCCTTGCTGTCAGATAGATCTCGGACACTATCCTCGTTCAGCCTCCATTGAATACACGGTCATGCTTTTTCGTCCTCAGCAGCGGGGCTGTCGTTTTTTGCGAGTTCACGGCGCTTTGCGAGTATCTCATCCACCTTTTCTGGCGTGAGCCGGAAAAAATACTCGCCGTCGATCTCCATGACCGGAGCTTCCGAGCACGCGCCGAGGCATTCCGCTGTCCCGAGCGTGAATACCCCGTCTTCGGTTGTCTCGCCGGCCCGGATCCCGAGGGTTTTTTCCAGGTGTTCGAGGATCCCCCCGGAACCTGTGAGCGTGCAGGAAAGGTTCTTGCACACGTTTATGTGGTATTGCCCGGACGGCTCGCGACGGAACATCGTGTAAAAGGTGAGCGTGCCGAACACCTCGGCCGGAGGCACCCCGATGATATCCGAGAGCTGCTCCATGGAAGCGTTCGAGATGTAACCGAACCGCTCCTGAACAAGGTGCAGCGCCGGAATCAGGGCTGCATTCTTTTCTGGGTAGTGATCGAAGAGAGCTGTTATCTCCTCGGTCAGTTTCTCCGGAAAGGCCGCGTTTACATTCGTATGCGTCATCTCTTTACCTGTCAACCTCTCCCATCACAAAATCGAGTGCGCCGATGATGGCGGTCATGTCCGCCACCAATGCCCCCTCTGCCATCTGCGGCAGGGCCTGCAGGTTTGTGAACGATGGAGAGCGTATCCTCAGCCTGTAGGGGCTTGTTTCGCCCCGGCTCGTTATATAAAAACCAAGCTCTCCCTTGGGCACTTCCGTGGCCATGTAGACCTCGCCCTCGGGAACTTTCAGGTCGGTCACGATCTTGAACTGGTGTATGAGCTCCTCCATCCGGGTGTACACCCGGGATTTCGGCGGGAGGATCGTTTTCTTGTACTTGTCCGGAAACACCGGCCCTCCGGGAAGGTTCTTGATCGCCTGGCGCACGATGAGCGCGCTCTGCCTCATCTCCTCGAGACGCACCATGTACCGGTCGTAGCAGTCGCCTATGGTGCCCACGGCGACTTCAAAGTCGAACCGGTCGTAACCAATGTACGGTGCTGTCTTCCTGAGATCCATGGCCGGCCCCGAGCCCCTCAGGTTCGGCCCTGTGAGCCCGAGCGCGATCGCGTCCTGGGCGCTGATCGTACCGACTCCCCGGGTGCGGTCGATGAAGATCTTGTTTTTCGAAAGGAGCAGCTCGTACTCGTCAGCGAAGCGTGGAAACTCCCCGCAGAACGAGTCGATGGCACGAAGCGTCTCATCCTTGAAGTCGGCGCCCATGCCGCCGATCCGTATGAACTCGTTGTTCATTCTCAGCCCGCTGAACGAATCGAAAAGATCGTAAATCTTTTCGCGTTCCCTGAACGTATGGAAGAACACGGTGCCTGCGCCCAGGTCCAGGGAGGAGCAGCCTATCCAGATCAGGTGGGAGGCGATGCGGGTGAGCTCGCAGATTATCACGCGCAAATACTCGCAGCGCTCGGTGAGCTCGATACCTAGAAGCTTTTCAACAGCAAGGCACCACCCGACGTTGTTGGCCATTGACGAGACGTAGTCGAGCCTGTCCGTGAAGGTGATGAACTGGTGGTAGGTCAGGCTTTCCCCGTGTTTTTCCTTGCCGCGGTGAAGGTAGCCGATCACGGGTTCGGCCTTTACGATCGTTTCACCCTCGAGCGTGAGGATCACTCTCAGAACCCCGTGCGTCGCAGGGTGCTGCGGGCCCATGTTCAGGGTCATCTCTTCGGTTCTGAGTGTTTTGTCTTCAGATTCAATCATGTTGGTTGCGATCCGTATGCCCGCGTCAGGCGGCTGTCCTATTCCGGATAAAGCCTCCTGTATAGTTTGTCAGGCTCGACCCCTTCCAGCGGAAAGTCTTTTCTCAACGGGTGGTGTTCGTATTCGAGGGGGAGCAGGATCCTTTTCAGGTCCGGGTGGTTGTCGAACAGTATCCCCATCATGTCGAACGCCTCGCGCTCGTGCCAGTTCGCTGTCGGGTACAGGGACACGACTGAAGGCACTGTGGGGGGATCGCCTTCGGCGAACACCTTGATCCTTACCAATGTTCCGGTTTCGATGGAGCGCAAATGGTATATCACGTCAAACCGCTGGTTAACGCGGTTCTCATCCACACCGAAAACGTCGATGAGCACCTCGAACACGAGACCCGGGCCGTTTTTCAGCGATTCCATCAGAGCGATGAGGTTTGAGGCGGGTACCCTGGCCGCTGCAATGCCATCGCAGGCCGGCGCAAGGATGCTGCCGCCCGCTTCTTCGATCCGTTCCAGGAAGCCCTCGGGAACCGTGTTATTCTGCATTTCCTCACTCATCCGCTGATCTTTTCCCTCTCTATCTGCTTCTGTATCTTCATGAACGCGTCGATCATTGCATCAGGCCTTGGCGGGCAGCCCGGGATGTAGTAATCGACAGGGATTATCGTGTCCACTCCCTGCACCACGGAGTAGTTGCGGTAAAGCCCTCCCGACGACGCGCACGCGCCCATGGAGATCACCCATTTGGGGTTGGGCATCTGGTTGTATATCTTTTTGACGATGGGGGCCATCTTCCAGGTTACTGTCCCGGCCACAAGCATGAGATCGCTTTGGCGGGGCGAAAAACGCAGGACTTCCGCTCCGAATCGAGCGAGATCGAAACGCGGTCCAACCATTGCCATCATCTCGATTGCGCAGCAGGATAGCCCCATCGGCATGGGCCACAGCGAGTTCTTGCGCGCCCAGTTGACCAGCTTGTCCAGCGGGAGCGTTACGATGTTCGGAAGGTTGGTCTCTATTCCCATTCGAGCGCTCCCTTACGCCAGGCATAGGCGAGTCCCAACCCAAGTATTCCAGCGAAAACAAACATCTCGACGAACCCTATCAGGCCGAGGTTTCTCAGGTTGATCGCCCAGGGAAAGAGAAAGACAATCTCTATATCGAAGAGAATGAAGAGGATCCCAATGATGTAGAACTTCATGGAGAACCGCTGGCGGGGGGAGCCGACCGGCCTGATCCCGCATTCGTACGGGGATCCCTTGTCCCTGCTCTCGGTGCGCTTTCCGAGGAGGTGGGAAATGATGAGTACAAAGGCGGCAAAGCCAAGGATCACGAAAAGGTGAATGAGTAGAAACAGGTATTCGGCGTGGCCACCGTGTTCCGGCATTACGAGAGTCCCTGGGGAAAAAACGCTTATATATCAGCGCTGAAGAGCATGTCAACACCGGATCGCGAAAAAAGTTGAAGGCTGAAGAGCAAGCACTGGATCCGGGATGCTGTTACTCTCCGGAACCGTCGCGGTTTAAACCGTATTCGAAGTCCGGGCGGAAAGGTTTCTTTTCCCTGGTGAAGGTGTCCTTCAGGTCCGGGATGAACCGCCAGATCTTGTCAATGTTGACAAAGGGGTACACCGCGTCCGGTCCGTTTTCCAGTTCAGCGCTGAAAGGAGTGAGAATGCCCGAGAGCCAGTAGTAACCGCGCCTTTTCACATAAAGTCCGATCCCCCCGTAACCGTTTGTGCCCTGTTGGGGATAGCCGTCCAGATCGCTGCAAACAATGAAATCGCCCCTGTTTCCTCCATCCAGAAGTTGTGCTTCGATGTACTCTTCTTCGTTATCAGAATCGACAACCCCCAAGTAGAGATCCTCGCCCGGCTCCAACGGATACAACAGAAACCGGACGTTGTTGAGCTGGCTGGAATGAGGATCAAGCAGTGCCAGGTGCTCGTCCGTGTCGATTACCAGTGCGTTGTCCGGAACAAGGCCGTTTCCATAGACCTGGGTGATGGGGTATACATCTCCTTGCCTTATGCTCGGCGTCTTGAGAACAAGTACACCCCTTTCGGTTGCCACGCCGGCAACGGATCCTGATGGGATATCCACAACGGTCAGATGGTTGCCTTGTGATCGGCAGCCTGAAAAAAAGATGGCCAGTGTTACGAGAATCACTGCCGGCAAAACAGATGTTTTCGCATTAAGCGGCATGTCGAATCCCTCCCCGTCGTTTGTCACCTAATGAACTTATAGCCGGTTCCTGATGTGTAAAAAGGCGGGCGAACGGGCGCGCCATAATCAGGTGTGCCGAATGGTTATTCATCGTCATCCACGGGCTCTTCCTGCAGTCCGTCTCCGCCCGAGAAAAAATAATTATACCGCTTTTTGAGGCTCATGTTGTCAGGATCGAGCTCAAGGGCAAGGTCCAGGTAAGCCTTGCCTTTCTCGCGGCTGCCCGGCACGTAGTTGGTGTTCACCACGCCGAGCCCGAAGTAGAAGCTGCTGTTGAGAGGGTCCATTTCGATGGCGGTATGTAGAGCGTTCAACGCTCCCTGCACATCGTTGCAGCGCGCAGAAGCCATACCAAGGAAGTAGTAACATTTGGGCAGATCGGCTCCCATTTCGATCGCTTTGCGCAGGTCTTTGCGGCTGCCTTCCAAATCGCCGCTTTGTAAGCGAATGAACCCTTTGAAGAAGTACGCTTTGCCGTCCAGGTTCTCGGTCAGCCCCTTGATGTGTTTGTGCCAGTCCTCCTGAATGTCATAGATGTCTTTTTTGAAGAATTTCTTGAAACAGTCACGAAGCTCTTTCGGCTCCACAACCTGCCATCCCCCGTCCTTGGCGAGCTTGGCCTTTCCCCTGGCGACACCGAGGTAAAAATCCATGAACCTCTTGGCGTACCGTTTGTTTTCCATGAGGTAGTGGCAGAAAGACCAGGCGGGCGGGTACCCGCCCCGCTCCACAAACGAAAGCTGGGGAAGGTTGATCATCTCCTCCACCGACATCAGGTTGCCCGAATCAAGGGTTTGGACGAGTGGTATGAGACGGTCCTCCTGAAGGCCGCCGGGCGTGAACTTCTTTCCGTCGTAGGTACATGCGCTGATGTACTCGGCCATGCCTTCGCTCATCCAGGTGGGGTATCTGAAGCTCGGTTCGATGTAGTGCTGCAGGAGGTGGGTTCCTTCGTGGAACAGAACCTCGAGCGATTCATCCACATCGGTGCGGTCGTGATAGGTGTGCAGCTCCTCTGATATCGGCTGGAAAAATCCCCTTGCGTTCGGCGGAGGGTCAGCGAACTTCTGGTAGTCCTTGTCCGACTTGTAGATGCAGATGAGCGCCTTTTTGCGCTTTGTGCCGGTGCGAAGCCTGAGCTTCCACTCCTTGATGAAGTACTGGGAAAACGCCTCCCACCTTTCAACATAGAAATCCACGGTTTCCTTGGGCGCGTTGGAGCGGATGATCGCTGTCTTGGTTTCGATCTCGTAGGCATGGTGCCAGTTCTTGTGCTTTTCCAGCTCTTCGATCATCTCCTTGATCTGTTCGTAGCGCCTCTTGACGGTCAGGTCTCTCTTGCTCTTGCTCATCCACGCCCCTTCGAAGCGCACCTTCCCCTTTTCCGCAAGTTCTTTATCCTCCTCGGTCTGCGGGATGAACTCGGCCGGTGTTTCCTTGGCAAGAAGCGCGATGTGCTCGCGCCCGACCTTGATCGTTCCGTTTTCGAACTTCAGAAAGACCGCGAGGTCCTCTTCTTTTGCGATCTCGCACTCGATTATGGTCCCGTCCTTGAGTGCGACCCAATCCTGGGCTGCGCCTCTTGGACAGACGACCGCAAGAAACAGCAGCAGGGCCGCTGCCCCGATCCAACCTTGCATTCCCCTCTCAGATGAAATGTAAAGGCAAACGCGGCCCGGGGGTTGTTTTGAATCGATCATTTGGCAAAATCCTTCCAAGCTTCTTCAAGTTCCTCCCAGTCCTTGTCGGTCCAGGATCCGAACGTGCGGTCCATCGCGATCGCAACCGCCGGGGGCGAGAGATCGCTGTTGACCTCGTTTTTATCGGCAACATCGTCGGGGTTCGCTTTTTCGACCTCTTCAAACGCGTCTTGTAGGTTTTTGAGGTATTCGAACGGGATCTTTGTCCATTCCTTTTTTACCCTGCCGCCCTGCTTTCTGCCTTCGAGCAGAAAGTAGATAAAGGACCATCCTTGCGCGTAGCAGAGTCCCGCTTTTGCGTAGTACTCTCTTTTTGTCATCTTCAGGAAAAACCTGAGCTTTACAGTCTTGTCCGCCACCAGGGCCTGCTGGATGTCTCCGCGTCTCCACGAGTTCTGCTTTATCCTGACCCTTTTGCCCACGAACTCGCCCCCTGCGAAGTACTCGGCCATGCCCTCGTCGAACCAGGTGGAGGGGCGACAGCCGAGATAGAAGTGCATGAAGTGATGGAACGCCTCGTGTTTCAGAACCAGGTAGGTGTTCTTTGGGCCATGGGCAATGTCGTTGTAGAACACGAACTCCTTGGTCAGGTCGGACCAGTACCCTGCCGAACCACTGGGCCCCCCGTACCCGTGGTATTCGTCCCTTGTCTTGCAGACCCGCACGATGGGAATCCACTTTATCCTTGGTTCGTCAGGGAAGAGATCGACGTAACACTCGTGAATCCCTTCAAGCTGCCTGGCTATCTCCTTTGCAAAGCTCCTCTCGGCGTTGGAGAAGATGATATAGTTGTTGTTCGAGCTCCAGAAGTGGTACCAGCCGCTGGAGAGCTTGTCTATCTGGTCCTGGATGTACTTCTCGTTGTCGCTCAGCTCTGCGTACGACCCGTTTTTCTCTTCATCGTTTTCCTTTTCGATCCTCCTGAACGAGTGGAACGATGCCTCAATATCGCGGCGATGCCTGTTGCTGTAGTGCTCATCGAGACAAAAGCACTGCATGACGAACTCGCCGTTCGATGTGCTGTACACCGCTGCCCTGATGCGGATAGGCATGCCTGAGCCGGGAAGAGCACCCTCCATGTCATGGAATGTCGTTGTAAAATCATTGACATTTTTCGCACGGGGAGGGCTCTTCTGTTTTGCTTTAAGCTGTCTTTCGAGCACCCGTTCGATGAAATCCTCGTAGTTTTTGATGGGCGGAGGCTTTGGCGGGGAGTCCTTGTCTTCCTCCTCGGCGTCGTCTTTGTCCTGATCGTCCTCGCCCTGGTTTCCCATTTCTTCTGTGGCTGCGCCCGGCACCGGAATGAAGAGAAGACTGAGGCTCGCGTTCAGCGTCACGCCGAACCGTTTTTTCGCCTTGTCCGCCTTTTCCGCCTGGTGCTTGTGGAGGGTCAGCGTGTCCATGGGATCGACAGGTATGGAAACCCAGTCCTTGGGCACCTTGAAAGCAAAGCCGTGAGCCGTGTTTTTGACGGTTTCACCGGGGCTTCGCGCATGGAGAGCGGAGGAAAGCAACAGCAGGACAATCGGCACGGAGGCTGAAAGAAAGGCGAACTTCCGGCTTGAACCGATCATACTAACCTTCTTTTCGCTCATGAATATCATCCTGCTGTATCATCCAATCGTTGATAACGGTCATGATATCATCGAAAAGTGTTTCATACTAAAACCTTTTTGCCGATGATTTTCTTCCTATCACAGTTCACCATATACCGTAACAGTTGAAACCTGTTTCAAAACAATCCATGATGGAGATGATCATGAGAAGCGCGGAAAAGCTGTTCGTGTACGCTGTTCTTCTGGGTGGTATAGGGCTGGTAACAGCCCTTGTTGTTTTTATGGCGGGCGGGCTCAAGGATGAGGCCGTATCCGAGGCCGCGGTGGAGAAGCATGTTAAAGGCATTGACGCCCTCAACGGGGAAGTGCGCGGGGAAATCGCGGGAGAAACCGTGGAAAAGCCTCTTAAGGAAGCGGTCGAGCCGGGAACGGAAGGCGTCGCACAGAACCCGTCACGAGGTGCGGGCACCGCATCAGCAACACTGGTGGATGCCTTGACAGGAAGGCTGGTGTCAGAGTTCGGCGATCCGCTGCCCGGTGCAACGATCGAGCTGCGGCACGATCAGTTTTCGTCTTTGCTGTCAGCTATCAACGACGGGGACGATGAAACCGTGTTGTACGGGGGCGAGGATAACGCAACGTGTGAAAGCGGGGATGACGGCAGGTTCCGCTTCGAAGAGGTGAAGATCAGCGATCATACAAAGCTGTTGATAAACCATCCCGATTACGTTCCAAAAAAAGTGCCTGTTAAAGCGTCCAAGGGCGGGAACGCGGACCTTGGGGACATCAGCCTTACACTTGGAGGGAGTGTTTGCGGCCGCGTTCTCAACCATTTGGGAGCGGGCCTTGACATCGCAAAGGTGCGCGTATGCCCTCGTGCGGACCGCGACCGGACCGGAACCGTTTCCGTGTTTTCTTTATCCGGCAGGGAGAGCCAATGGGAAAGCGTTACAGGCCCGAGCGGTTTTTTCAGGATAACCGGGCTTCCTGAAGGGAAGGTTGACCTTTTCGCAAGCCACCCCGAACACCTTGCGGGCAGCCTGACCGATGTTGATGTGGTCAAGGGCGCGGAGAAGAGCGGGATGAACATCAAGCTTTTAATGGGTGAGACGATCGCGGGGCGCGTGGTCGACGCAAAGGATAAGCCGGTTGGGCTGGCGCGTGTCCGGGTGGATAATGTTCTGCACATGGACATGGACAAGATGGGAAGCATCCCATTTGGCATGATGTGGCCTGAACCGGTCAAGACCGATGAGGATGGTTTTTTCGAGATCAAAGGGCTCAAGAAAGGGAACTACACGGTCAGGGTCAACAGCAACGGCTTCTTGCCGTTCAAGGCGGCGAACATCGAAACCGGAACCAAAGAGATGCTCGCGGTCCTTCGAAAAGGCGGTTCTATTTTCGGGGTGGTGAAAGATGCGCGGACCAAGGAGCCGGTTGAAGAGTTCAAGTCGGTGGTCGAGTCGGGGCCGTTCGGAGGAAGCGGGCCGGATGTTTTCAAGGGCAAGGAAGCCGCGGTAAAGGCTCCCGAGGATATTGGCCATTCCGGCGCATTTTACATCAGCGGGCTGCCCGATGGAGCTTTGAACCTGTTGTTCAAAGCCGATGGATACGCTGATGCAGGGCTGACGGAGGTGTCTGTTGAACCCGGACAAAGCCGGCGCATGGATGTGCTCCTGTACCCTGAGTCGGTTGTGGCGGGCAAGCTCGTGTCCTATGCGGGCGAGCCTGTTGAAGGAGGCAGGGTCTTTCTGAAGAAGCCGGAAAAGCAATACAGCGGCGGGTCAGATCTAAGAAGCACCCTGAGGATCGAGCGGACCGGGGACTTTATCAGCATGGGCGGGGGGGACATGTGGAAAAAGAAGGTCAAGAGCGGCAAGGACGGCGCTTTTGTCTTCAAGGGGGTGCCTGAGGGCGAGTACGAAATAACGGCGTCACACAAGGAGCACACCGATTCCATACCGCGGCCGGTTTCGGTCAAGAGCGAAGAGATGTGTGAGGGGATCGAGGTTCGTCTGGGCGAGTCAGGCTCCATCGAAGGCGTGGTGTACGGCGTGGACGGAGAGCCGCTTGCAGGAGGGCGCGTGACAGCGAAAAACGCCGAATCGGCGGGTTTCTCCATGGAAAGCGCGAAATCCGAGGAAAACGGAAGCTACACCCTGAAAGGGCTCGATCCAGGAGAGTACCTGGTGAAGCTTGAAAGCGGATCCGAAGCGAGATCGTTGGGCGGGATGATGATGATTTCCGTGTCCGGAACGCTTGAAGATACCGCACCCGGCGTACACCGGGTGCTCGTGGAAAGAGGCAAGGTTACTGTTCTCGATCTGTACGAAACGCTCAAGGGTTCGATTGCGGGGCGCGTGACAGAGGCCGGGAAGCCTGTGGAAGAGATGGCAATGAAGCTCTTCGATGCAGGCAAGTTCAAGTTCATGCCCATCAAAAAGGTGCAAACGGATGTCAACGGCTCTTACATTTTCGAGGATCTCGAACCGGGCGAATACAATGTTTGTACGGACATGAAAGGGTCCGGGCAGCCCCTGGAGAAAGATGTGGCGCTGAAAGAGGGTGCGACCGTGTACACGGACTTTAGCCTGCCTTCGGGCAGAATCACCGGTATGGTCACGGATGCGCAGACAGGCAAGCCGCTTAAAGGGATCAAGGTGTCTGCAGAAGAGTACAACGACGAGGATGAAAAGGATCAAAAGAAGGAGAAGAAAAGCTCGACCAGCATGATCGGCATCAACATGATAAGTACCTCGCAATCGGATGGAGGCGACGGATTCGTGCAATCGATATCGTTCAGCGGGGGCGGGACCCCGCCGGTTGAGACTGACGCGGAGGGCCGCTACGAGATCCGCTATGTCAAAAACGGAGAGTACACTGTCAAGGCATCAGGGGGCGAATATTCGGCAGGGGAACTTTGTCCCGTGAAAGTGAACGAAGGCTGCGAGACATCGCGCCAGGACTTAGAGCTTCAGAGGGGATACTCCCTGGCAGGAGCTGTAATCGATTCCGCAACAGGCAAGCCGGTGCCCCATGTTCCGGTGTTTTGCAGCGAGTTCGACCCGAAAACCGGTGCCAAGGGCGAGAACAAGATCTGCGTTTCCGAGGAAGACGGGACATTCAAGCTTTCCGGCCTCAAGCCCGGGACCTTCAAGCTGGAAATGACTTCCGGCGGATACAAAGGAGAGAAGCAGATCGAGATAAAAAAGAAAAGCATCGAAGGTTTGAAGCTGGATGTGACAGGAACACAGTAGGCGGGAGGCGCCGACGAAGCGGCGCCCTCCACTGTTAGAGGGCGGCACTCTGTTGCCGCCTCTTTTATTCTTTCTCTTCAAACAACCCTCGCCCCTACAGCTTGAAATAAGGATTTCCCGTCAACACGCTGCACCCAAGGCACTCCTTGTGGTACTCCCTGTCGAACATACCTTTCCTGAACGATCTGTAGTGATCGTTGTTCCAGATCTCTTCGATCGGGGCATCGGACACGTTTCCCATCTTGAGGACCTCGGGGGCGCGGCAGCACGGAAAAACATCGCCTTGGGGCGTGATTTTCAGATAGTTGGACGCCATGTTGCAAAAGTAGGGATAAACCCTGAGGAACGATTCCATGTACATCTCTCGCAGAGCTGCCGAAGGAGCTTTGGATCTGGTTCTCATGGGCAGGCTTCGCACTTCAGCGGCAAAAGGCCGGCGGAGCGCCAGCACCAGGTCGATCCCTGCTTGGCGAGCTTCGTCCTTGGTCCGCTCGAGCACCTCTGACACCTTCTCGTCCGAAAAGCCTCCCTTGATGGCCAGCTCCTGAAAAGCCAGCGAGTTCGGAAGAAGCTCCTGGACCTGTACCTGTTTACCGCCGATTTCAGCGATGAACCGCACGTAATCGGGAAGCTGAAGGAGGTTGATCCGCATCAGCACGAAATGGAATGTGATCTCTGTTTCGTCCTTTTCAGCCAGTTCGAGAGTTTTGCGGATGTTCTTCAGCACGGTCTCATAAGAGGCCCCCGCCCGGATCTTTTCGAAGGTGGCTTTTTCATGAGAGTCAAAAGAGAACCAGAGCTTGTGCACCCTTTTCTGGATACGGGAGAAGCGTTCTTCGTTGCAAAGGGCGCCGTTGGTAAAGATGAACAGGGAAACATCGTGCTTTTCGCACATGTCATAGAGAAGGCCCATATCGTTCAAAAAGGGCTCGCTGTTCGCCGCGGGGGTGAGATGAAGCGCGCATGGAAGGATTTCGTCGAGGACCCGGATGCCCAGGTCGCGATCCATGACGGTGTTCGTTTCACCGTCCGCCTTTCCGCACATGATGCATTTCAGGTTGCAGAGGTTGTTGAATGAAAACTCGATCTCTGTTGGCCGCGAACACCACGCCTCCGAGCGAGAAGCCAGATCCCTGGAGAGAAGCACAATGTTTTCCGCTTCCCGATTGACCTTGAACTGGTGGGAGGGTTTTGTAAGGCCGGTCATGTCATGTGATCCTGAATTCAAGCCGAAAGGGACACGCGTTTTCAGGCGGATTTGCCGGTGTCCTTGCCTTTATTCGGGGGCTCTTTCTTTTTATCGTCTTTTTTGCCTGAGGATCCGGAGCACGAAGCGTTTTCGCTCTTCGATGCGCTGCATGCCGCATCGCCTTCCTTTTTTGCCTGGTCTTTGTACGATTTGCTGCGGTAGTCCGTTTCGTAAAAGCCGGTGCCCTTGAAGATGATGCCTGCCCCGGCGCCGATCAGGCGCACCAGCTCCTTTTTACCGCATGAAGGGCATTTTTTCAGCAGTCGCGCGGTTATCGACTGAAACACCTCGTGATCGTGTCCGCAAGCTTTGCACCGGTAATCATAAGTCGGCATTAGTATCTCCGTATCCTGGTCTCAAGTTTCACGGTTGTTGTTATCTAAACCGGTATTGCTTGCCCGCACATTCTCTTGGTTGTTATCGTCAATGGAATTTTCCAGGTCGTCAATTTTTTCTTCTGATTCCTGAGGATGGGGCAGCCTGGATACCCTTGCCTTTGTGGGCCTGAGCAGCCTGTCGTGTATGATGTAACCCTTTTCGAGCTCCTCAACAACCGTTTTGTCGGGAAGCGAGGGGTCTTCCACCTCCAGGAGCGCATCGTGGAAGTTTGGGTCGAACGGTTTGTTCACCGCTTCGATGGGGGAAACTCCATGCTTGCCGAGAACCCCTGAAAGCTGGTCCTCGATCATTTTAAAACCTTTGAGAAAGCCCTCCTCCAGCTTGCCGGCTGCCGCGGCATCGATGGCGCGGTGAAGGTTGTCAATCACAGCCAGAAGCTCCTTCATGAGCGGGCTTGCGGCATACTTGCGTATCTCTTCGCTGTCCCTCTGCATGCGCTTCTGATAGTTGGAAAAGTCCGCCGCACTTCTCTTGAGGCGATCGAGCAGCTCGTCCCTTTCAGCGGTTATGGCTTCCATTTCGTCGAAATCCGCCTCACGACAGGATTTTTCGGCGTCGTTTTTTGCCGGCACTTCTTCATGCTTATCTTTTTTTCGGGCTTTCCGTGTGTCCGTCTCGCGCGAAGATTTCTTGCGGGCGTTTTTCGATTCGCCTTTTTTTCGGGGCATAGTCTGAACGCCTCCTACTCCAATATTTTTTTCTAACGTTTTCCAGACCGAAAACCAACGCTATGGTCGAACGGATTCAATCGAAGAGTGCCTTGACCTTGTCGAGAAAAGACTTCCTTTCAGGTGAGACGTTTGCCTCCTCGAGTTCGGCGTATTCTCTCAGCAGCTTTTCCTGCCTGTCGGTCAGTTTTTTAGGGGTTTCGATTTTGACAACTATCATTAGATCACCCTTGCCGTGCCCGTACATGTTAGGCATGCCCTTGTCTTTCATGCGGAAAATCCGGCCCGTCTGTGTACCCGCCGGTATCTTGAGAATCACCCTCTCCTGGAGAGTGGGTACATCGATACGGGCGCCAAGCGTTGCCTGGGTGAAAGTGATCGGCAGCTCGCAGACCAGGTCGTCTTCGTTTAATTGAAAAAGCGGATGCGGCCTGATGCGGATGATGCAGTACAGGTCACCCCTGGGGCCCCCGTTGTGTCCGGGTTCGCCTTCGCCGCCGACGCGCATCTGCGTGTTGTTTCTGATGCCGGGGGGGATGCGCACGGTGATTTCGCGCTTCATGTGGCGCCTGCCAGAACCCTTGCAGGATGTGCACGGCGTTTCGATAAACTCGCCGGCCCCGCCGCACTTGGGGCATGTGGTGCGCAACGAAAAAAATCCCTGGGACTGCTGAACCTCACCCATTCCTTTGCACGTGGGGCAGGCCTTTGGAGAGGTGCCCGGTTTGGCTCCGCTTCCGCTGCAGGTGCTGCAGATTTCAGGGCGCTTGAGATCGATTGTTTTTTCAACGCCGTTGAAAGACTCCTGGAGCGAAAGCTCGATGGTGCATTTCAGGCTGTCGCCCCGCCTGGCCATCGAACGGCCGCGTTCTCCTTCACGGCCTCTTCCACCGAAGCTGAATAAATCCTCGAATACCGTTCCTCCTCCTCGTCCCCCGAATATGTCGCCGAACATGGAAAAGATGTCGTCAAAGTTGGAGAACCCCCGCTGATATCCGCCACGATCAAGCCCTTCATGTCCTAACCGGTCATAAACATCTTTCTTCTTGGGGTCGTTCAAGACCTCGTAAGCTTCGGTGGCTTCCTTGAAATGTTCGGCGGCGTTCGAGTCGCCCTTGTTCCTGTCAGGGTGGTATTTCATGGCCAGCTTACGATAGGCGCGCTTTAACTCATCTTGGGTTGGGTTCTTCTTGACGCCCAGAACCTCGTAGTAATCCCTTTTTGCCATATCATCCTCTGGCTTGGTTTGCAAGCGGTGCCGCCGCCCCCGGGGCCCTTCGACGCGTGCGTGAATTGCCCAGGGGCGAAGGTACCGTTCTTTATCTAACCTTTACAGTATTGCCGGGCGGGCTTATCGCTGTTTCAAACGGTTGCGCCCTCGATTGCCTTTTCCTTGTCATCGACGTCGGTAATCACTGTTTCGGTTGTCAGCATCAGCCCTGCAATGGATGCGGCGTTCTGAAGCGCGCAACGAACCACCTTTGCCGGATCGACAATGCCTTCCTCGACCATGTCACAAAGCTTGCATGTCACCGCGTTGAAGCCGGTGTTTCGCTTGCCTTCCAGGATATCAGCGACAATAACGGATTCATCCATGCCGGCGTTGGCTGCGATCCGGCGAGCCGGTGCCTCCAGGGCTTTCTGAATGATGGGCCTGGCAAACTTCTCGTCGTTGATGAGCTTGATATCGTCCAGAAGCGGTCCGCTTTTCAGCAGCGCTACGCCGCCGCCGGGCAAGATTCCTTCTTCCACCGCGGCGCGTGTGGCATTCAGGGCGTTTTGGAGCCTGGCTTTCTTTTCTTTGAGAGACGCTTCGGTGTGAGCGCCCACACGGATGATGGCAACGCCTCCTGTTATCTTGGCAAGGCGTTCCTGGAGTTTTTCTTTGTCGTAATCCGAGGTTGACTCTTCAATCAGGTTGCGGATCTGGGTTATGCGGCTCTGGATGTCGGATTTTTTGCCGCTGCCTTTGATGATCGTGGTGTTGTCCTTGTCGATCACGATCTTCTTGGCGTTGCCCAGGTGGTCGACAGTGAGGTTTTCCAGCTCGATACCCGTGTCCTCGGCGATGCATGTTCCACCGGTGAGAACAGCGATGTCCTCGAGCATTGCTTTGCGTCGATCACCGAAGCCCGGAGCCTTTACAGCAGCCACGTTGAGAGTTCCCCTCAGCTTGTTGACCACCAGCGTGGTCAGTGCCTCGTTTTCCACGTCTTCAGCGATGATCAGCAGAGGCTTTCCCGTCTGCGCCACCTTTTCGAGGATTGGAAGGATCGGTCTGAGGCTTGACATCTTCTTTTCGTAAATGAGGATATAACAGTCCTCGAACTGTGCGTTCATCTCTTCCACTTTGTTGATGAAGTAAGGGGAGAGATAACCCTTGTCGAACTGCATGCCCTCGACCATGTCGAGCACCGTTTCGAAGGACTTCGACTCTTCTACCGTTATGACCCCGTCGTCGCCGACCTTGGAGATGGCGTCGGCCACCATGTTTCCAATGACAGGGTCGTTGTTGGACGAAATCGATCCCACCTGGACGATCTCACTGTTGTTCTTAATCTTTTTGCTGGTCGCATTCAGGTGCTCCGTGACCCGGTCGACGCACTTTTCGATGCCTCTCTTGAGCTCCATGGGGTTAACGCCGGATGTGAGATACTTGAGCCCTTCGGCGAAGATACTCTCGGCCAGGATCGTGGCTGTGGTCGTGCCGTCGCCGGCATCGTCGGATGTTTTCGAAGCCACTTCGTTGATCAGTTTTGCGCCCATGTTTTCGAACGGATCGCTCAGCTCGATCTCCTTGGAGACGCTGACTCCATCCTTTGTTATCTCCGGTGAACCGAAGGATTTTTGAAGGATCACGTTCCGTCCGGAAGGCCCAAGCGTCACCTTCACGACCCGGGCGAGCTCGTTGATGCCCTTCAATATCTTTCGCTTCGCTTCCTCATCGTAAAGAAGCTGCTTTGCCATTTGATTTTCTCCAATCTTTGTTTTCAGGTGATCCGGGGCTTTATTCCAAGCGATTTGCCGTGTTTTCCGGGATCTTCCTGCAGGTTCTTCGCGTTATACTTCATGTTTGTGCCAAACGGCATCTAAACTACTCGAAGCGGGCGAGAATTTCGTTCTCGCGCATGATTTTGAACTCTTTTTCATCGATGGTTATGTCCTGGCCGGAGTACTTGCCGAAAAGAACCGTGTCTTTGACCTTTACTGAAAAAGACGCTCTATCGCCGCTATCGAGGAGCTTTCCAGGGCCGATCGCCTTGATCGTCCCCTTCTGGGGTTTTTCCCTGGCAGCATCGGGGAGCACGATTCCGCCTGCTGTTTTTTCTTCGGCATCGAGGACCTCGATCACCACTCTGTCGTCAAGGGGTCGTATCTTAACCATGTCATTCTCTCCTTAATGTTATGTGTTTTCTATTACACCTGTATTGATGTTGTTTCACAATCGGTATCCAGCACGCCCGAACCGGGGAAATCCCGGAAGGGATCCTGGAGTGTCCGGTTAGTACATGTCTCCCATGTCCGGTGCGCCCTGGGCTTCTCCGCTTTTTTCCTTCTTTGGAAGGTCGGTTACGATACAGTTCGAAGTGAGAAGCAGAGATGCAACGGAAGCTCCGTTTTCCAGAGCGCTCCGCGTCACCTTGGTGGGATCGATCACGCCGAACTCGTACATGTCGCCGAAGCTGTCGCGCGCAGCGTCGTAGCCGAAGGATGCTCCCTTCTTTTCGATGGAGCGAAGCACGATGGCCCCCTCCTTGCCCGCGTTTTCAGCGATTGTCTTCAACGGCTTGTCAAGCGCGTCCAGGACCACATCGCGTCCGTATTTTTCGTCTTTCTTCAGTTTGATGTCCTCGATGTTCTGCCTGGCCCTGACGAGAGAAACTCCTCCCCCGGGAACAACGCCTTCTTCGACAGCTGCTCGCGTTGCGTGAAGAGCGTCTTCGACGCGGGCTTTCTTTTCCTTGAGCTCGACCTCGGTTGCAGCGCCGACATTGATCTGTGCCACGCCTCCCGCAAGCTTTGCAAGCCTCTCCTGGAGCTTTTCCTTGTCGTAGTCCGACGTGGAGTTATCGATATCGTTGCGGATCTGTTTTATCCGCCCGGAGATGTCGGCAGCGGTTCCCTTTCCCTTGATGATTGTCGTGTTTTCGGAGGTGACCGTGACCTTCTTGGCTGTGCCGAGCTGGTCCAGGCTGATCTCCTCCAGGTTTTCGTCAAGATCCTTGAACACGGCCTTCCCACCGGTGAGTATTGAGATGTCTTCAAGCATTGCCTTGCGGCGGTCGCCGTAACCCGGCGCCTTGACCGCGGCGCACTTGAAGATGCCGCGCAGCTTGTTCACCACGAGGGTTGCGATGGCTTCACCCTCGACATCCTCTGCAATGATGAGGATCGGGCGATTGGTCTTGGCAACCTTTTCCAGGAGCGGTATCAGCTTTTTCACGCTGCTCAGCTTTTCCTCGTGGACAAGTATGTAAGGGTTATCGAGATCAGCAACGAGCTTTTCCTGGTTGGTCGCGAAGTGGGGGGAGAGGAAGCCTCGATCGAACTGCATCCCTTCGACAACATCAACAACGGTTTCGAGCCCTTTGCCTTCTTCAACCGTTATGACCCCGTCTTTTCCAACCTTGTCCATGGCATCAGCTATCATCCTGCCGATCTCCCTGTCGTTGTTCGCGGATACCGCTGCGATGTGCTCGATGTCCTTCTTGTCTTTTACAGGGCGCGAGAGGGTGGAGACAAGATAGTCGCCTGCGGCGTCAGCCGTTTTGCGGATTCCACTGATCAGCCCAACAGGGTTTACACCTGCGGTGATGTATTTCAGCCCGTCGTCGAAGATTGATTCGGCAATGACCGTTGCGGTTGTTGTCCCGTCACCGGCATCTTTCGAGGTTTTTGATGCTGCCTCCTTGATGAGCAGGGCACCCATGTTTTCATAGGCGTCCTTGAGTTCGATTTCCTCGGCAACCGTCACGCCGTCCTTGGTGATTTTCGGTCCACCCCAGCCTTTATCGAGAACAGCATTGCGGCCCTTGGGCCCAAGTGTCGATTTTACAGCCCTGGAAATTTTCGTGACCCCGGCCTTGAGCCGGTCGCTCGCTTTCTGATCAAACGCTATCTGCTTTGCCATCTGTGTCCTCCTTGCTTAATATCCGGATCCAAAGCATGAAAACCAAGTTTTGAGTTCTTGACCGGCAGATTACCGGCGAAGACCGAAGCAACTATGCCGCAGCTTCGAATGCTCGAAAGGTCGCAAAATTGCAAAAGTGATGCCAATCATGCACAGAACCGGATTTCATAATCTTATATATGGTTTATGATTATGTGTACTGTAACATGCGGGTATGCTATTGCGATTTTGTTTTATGTCATTTTGACAGGCAAGCCCGCACTGTGCTGAGAGCCGGCTGTCAGAATGGCATAGTTTCTTTTTCATGAATGTAGGTGTTTTCTTTTCTTTTATCAATCCGCGTTGTATTGTTGCGGATCATGGTTGAAGGCCGTTGTGAGACCGCTTTTCCGAGGAGCCATGCAGATGACAACTGTTTTTATAGCGCTGATGACCTGTCTGATCGCCCCTGACACTGGGGCTGAGATACACACGACAGAAGGGGATATCTTACATGGAAAGCCGGTTGAGTGCTTGGAAGGCGGATCCCTGGTGCTTCAAACCAAAGGCGGTACCGAGGTATTGGCTGTTGAGGATATGTACGCTGTTTACTTTGATGGAGGGGGAGACGGAGTTTCGACAGTGCACGGAGCAGGGATTTCCTTTGTGGATGGAAGTTTTCTCAGCGGCGAGGTCACCGGTGGAAACGGAGAGAAGCTTTTCTTCCGCAGCGAACAGATAGGGGACATGGAAATTTCCATTAATGCTCTTGCAAAGCTTGTTTTCGCAAACCCGTCTGTTCCGCGCGACTTCGACCGCTGCCAGGGAATGAGCGGCGATGATGTGCTCTACAGGAGGCATGAGGGTGCACGCGGCCGGGATTATATCCAGGGAACCCTGGTGGAGTTCAACGATTCAGGGCTTTCTTTCGACTGCAGCCTCGGCCTGATCAAATTTTCACTGAGCGATTTGGAAGCGCTTGCGCTTTTTCAGGTTGCCGGGCCCGAGCCGCTTTCCGGGACCGTTGTGGAGGTTCTTTTACACGGGGGAAGCGGGATGCTCAGAGGTTCCCTTCGCGGGATTGATTCCGACAGCGTCAGCATCACCACTGTTTTCGATTCAAGAGTCGTCATCGAACACGAAGAAATCAGCTGCATCCTTTTCAGAGGCGGGCGAATCGAACACGTCTCGGAAATCGAGCCGTGCAGCAAGGAGGAGCTCCCTTATATTGGTGACGCAGAATATTTTTTGTACCCTTTCAAAAAAGACCGCTCTGTAACCGGCTGCATGCTGTCTTCAGGGGGGCGGAAATTCGTAAGAGGGATAGGCCTCCATTCGCGATCCGCATTGACCTATCAGCTGAACGGCGAGTACACGGCCTTTGAATCGTTTGTGGGCATATGTGACGAAGTGCTTTCCATTCCTGCTGAAGGGTCGGTGGTGTTCGAAGTGCTTGTGGATAGTAAATCCGCATTCAAGAGCAGCATAATCCGCAGCGGCGCTCCCCCGGTAAAGACCCCCAGGATCGACTTGAAAGGTGCTTTGACCATTACCTTGGTTGCGGACTTCGCGGACGGTTTCGATTCGGGAGACCGCGCCCTGTTCGGCCACCCTGTGCTGGTAAGAAAATAACACGCAGATGCACCGCGCCTACCGCCTCGGTCATCGAGGCGGGCAAACCCACATCAGTAAAAACAGTGAAACCTTCTCTCCTGCTGTTCGATCATGTTTGTACAAACATATGATCCGTTTCATCAACCGGTTTGCGGGCGTGTGATGTTCCATCAACCGGGCTGTGAGGGTTGAAAACACGAATGAGGAGTTTTTGTGCAAGGGAAAGGATGCTCTGCTACGGTGACGAACTGCTGTCCGAGGTTGACCTGATAACGCTCATTCTGGGTACAGGCACGAAGAAGATGGATGCCGGGAAGCTGGCCGAGATATTGCTGAATGACGCGGGGGGACTCAGGGGACTTGCCCGCAGGAAAGGGGCGGAGGTGATGCGCGTGCATGGCATAGGCCCTGCCAAGGCGTCCAGGATAATGGCCACGTTCAGTCTGGCGCGCAGGCTTAACGCAAGCCGTCTTTGCCCGGGTTTCAAGGTGAGTTCCAGCCGCGATGTTTTTTTACACTACAATCCGCTTCTCAGGGATACGAAAAAGGAGGTGTTCATCATCCTTCTTCTCGACAGCAAGAACAGGCTGATCAGGGAGGAGAGGGTTTCCGAGGGATCTCTCACCGCTTCAATCGTGCATCCCCGCGAGGTTTTCAATGCGGCCATTCGCGAATCCGCTGCCGCTGTTCTCGCTGTTCACAACCACCCTTCGGGTGATCCGAGGCCATCCCGGGAAGATCATGCCATAACAGTCCGCTTGAAGGAGGTTGGCGATCTGGTGGGCATCAGGCTGCTCGATCACGTGATCGTTGGTGAGGAGGATTATGTCTCCTTCAGAGAGCATCGTCTGGTAGTGTGGGATCAGTAACAGTTAATTGCTCTCTCTCCAGGCTATCAAGGCCTCCTTTGCCTTACGCATCGCTTCCTCGCGCTCTTCGAGCGGTTGGAAGCCGCAGTCATCCCCGGTCAGTTCCAGGAGTTTTTGCGCGGCCCATTCGGAACGCCTGGGATCTTGACTGAGAAGCTCTTCGAGAAAGGCGTCTTCGTAAGCGGGACTGATCCTGACCAGGGCGGCCTTGGCTTCCACGATCATCTGCCCGGGGAGTTCGCGCGTGAGAAGCTTATCGAGAATGGTCCGGGCCTGTTTGCCCTTGATGAGCCCGATTGCTTTTACAGATGAGAGGCGCACATCCGGGTCCGGATCGTCAAAGGCCCGCTCGAGCATGGGAAGGGATGATTTTTGCCCAAGGCATCCAACTGCCTTTACAGCCTTTGCCCTCACAGCTGCAGATTCTGCTTCGAGAGCAGGGCCGATCTTGTCAGCCCAGGATGCGGCCTTGCCACCCGATAGAACGGCCAGCTCGGCAACGATGTCCAGGGAATGGTAGCTTTCGTAAAAACCGCCCGATCTAACAGCCTCTGCAAGGTATGGGAAGACGGGCGGGCCGAGCGATTTCAGGCAGTAGCGCGCCCCGTCCGCACATCTGGCCTGATATGAAGCAAGGCCCTTTACCAGCTCATCGATTTTCGCGCAAAGCATCGGGTCTTCAAGGGGGGGGGCTTTTTTCCAGAGAGAGACGCGGTTGGCGAGCCACCAGCTTTCGATTCCGAGGGCTGCTTCGGCCTGCTCCTCGATAGGGGCGTCAACACGAAAGCCGAACTCTTTACCGGTAAAGTCCGAGAGGATTTTGAGGGCCTCCTCTTTTTCCCAGGCAAGGCGTGTGTTTTTTTCCCATTCCCTGGCCGGGTCCTGTTCCGGAGTGTTGTCTTTCAGCACCTTGATGAGGAATGGGATCCCCGAGTAGTTTCCGAGCTTGAGAAGCGCTGCGGCCGCCTGTATCCGTACCATCAGGTGGGGGTTGAAATCCACCGGGTAAGGGCCGATGGCCTTGATCAGGCGCGGCAAGATCCAGGGTTCCGGATCTTGTCCAAGCGCTACGGCTGCAAGCACGGCGGGTGCGTCCCACTCGTCGCGCAGCGCCTTCAGGAGCACCGGACTGCTTCTGGGCCCGCTGATCCGGCTGATCGCGGAAACCGCTGCGAAACGCTGGGTTCTATCACCATCTGAAACAAACGGCGCAACTGCGTCGATCGCACATTCTCCACGGCCGGCGATCAGTTCGATTGCCTCGCGGGCTTCAGGGGGAGCCAGGCCTTTCAGCCCGGACAGGAGGGTCCGGACTTCCTGCTCGACCTTCGCGGGGCAGGAAATCACGGCGAGAGGCTTTGGTCGCTGCCCCAGCCTGTCCCGCCAGAACCATTCTTTTTCTTGCGTCCCGGCAGGCTCATACGCCATCGGTTTCGATGGCTGTTTGTTTTCCCCGCATGAAACCTGGATTAAGATAAACGAGAGCGCGAGAAGCAGATGCACGGAAGAGAAGCCCGAACAGGTCGAGCTTGTTTCAGGCCTGATAATTGAGTTTCGCATTATGAACGCATCCGAAAGACGGACATGTGGACCACTACACTACAGCATGAAAAAATAATATAATCGAAACATACTCGTATTTCTATTTCTTACCTTCCTGCAAGATCTTGAAGTTTTTTCCGATCCAGGAGGCAGGAGACCGCATTTTCTTCCTCTTGACTTGTTTCGAACACGTTTATACTATGTGCTGTTTGTTTTATATAGCCATGTTACTCCTTTGAAGTAAGGAAAAAGGAGAAAACGCTTGTTTGCATTTGTTTCAGACATTCACGGAAACCTCGAGGCATTGAACGCGGTTGTCAAGCATATGGAATCGATGGGAGTTTCCAAGGTTTTCAGCTTGGGGGATGTGGTTGGATACGGACCGAACCCTGTGGAATGTATCGAAATCGTGAAAGGTTTCGAGCTATCCATCAAGGGAAACCATGAAGCCGCATTGCTTTTTTATCCGAGCGATTTCAACCCTCAGGCCCGCATGGCCATCGAATGGACCCGTGACCAGCTGAATGTCCCGAACCGGCCGCGCGAGGAAAAGTTCGCGCTTTGGGAGTGGATCGACCGCCTGCCGGAAATCGTCAGGGAGGGCAGGTTCATGCTTGCGCACGGTTCACCGCGGGATCCTGTGCGGGAGTACATCCTTCCTCAGAACGTTCATGACAGGATGTTAATGGAGGATGTGTTTTCCCATATGGATCGCGGAATCTGCCTGGTCGGGCATTCCCATGTTCCGGGAGTTTACACGGAAAAACTGAGTTACATGCATCCCGACGAACTCGAAGACGGATTCGTGGTCCCCAAGGACTCCAAGGCCGTGGTCAACGTAGGTTCGGTGGGACAGCCGCGGGACAACGACCCGAGAGCATGTTATGTCACCTGGGATCGCGATATGATTCGCTATCACAGGGTTGAATACGATTTTAAAACTACCATGGACAAGATAACGGAAACGGGTGTTTTGCCTGAGATACTCGCACTCCGTCTGGAAAGCGGCAGATAACTCCTAAAGGGAGCAACATTCGATGGAAAAACGGCTGGCCCTGGCACTGGTGCTATGTCTTCTCTTGATCATTATCAACCAGCAACTCTTCGTTTCCGACCCTGTAGAAAAAGCAACACAGCCGTCCCGGCCGGCAACAGCGGAGGAGTACGGCGCCACAAGCGATGATACAGGCGACCTGGGCGACAAGGTATCCGGAGGGGGCAAGGCTGATGAGCCTGTTTCCCGGGATACGGAGCAAGCCCAGCCGGCCGAAGGATATGAAAGCACGAGCGGGATCCTGGAGACCGGAATCACGCTGGATACCGACAACTACCGCGTTCGTTTCACGAACAACGGTGCAGCGCTCGAATCGCTGAAGTTCAAGAAGTTCTATTCCGATGCGGAAGTTCTCGATGAGCCTGAAAAGCTTTCCGACCCGGAGTTCTGGCACGAGATAATGGGTGAGATCCGCGCGGGTACGCCCTCTTTCCGCATCAAGGAAACCGGAGCATCAACATGCACGCTTGATCAGGTCTGCTGGGAACACGAGCTCGATGAGAGCCGAAACGGCGAAAAGGTGCTGACCTTCGTTTACAAAGCCTCGAACGGCTTGGTTTTCAGGAAGGTTTTCACCTTGTTCGATGGTGCCTACCACATCGATATCAAGCTGGAGGTTACCAACCGGAACCCCGACCTTGACCAGGGGTTGAACCTCTTACTCGAGGGACCGTGCGGCATCGCGGACAAAAAGAGGGCATCCTTCACAGCCGGGCCCATGGGCGCCATCTGCTGGTTTTCCAGTGAAGGCGGGGAGAGCACAGAAACCTTGGAGACAAAGCCCGCAAGCAGCCTGGACCCTCAAAAACCGTATACATGGGATAACAAGACATATTCAAACCTTCACTTCGCCGGAGTGGCCAACAACTACTTTGCCCTTTTGTTGAAGCCGCTCGACGGGAAGATGCTGAGTCAGGTGCGCATTTACGCGCTTGAGGATTCGGGAAAGGTGGAAGCGAACATTCAATCGTTCGAGGCCAGGTATAGAAGCCCTCCTTCGCAAGCCCAGATCATGGAGTTTCGCGGGGACGCCATGACCAATGCAAAAACAGAGCTACTGTTGCGCATGAACAAGATCCCTGCCCCCGGAAACGCGCTATCGCAACGGTTCCTGTTTTTCGCGGGTCCCAAAAAGACCGCTCTCATGAAGAATCCCGAATACCAGGACTTTTACGCGCTAATCGAGGACAGCTACGGATCCATGGCCTGGATCAACACAACCCTGATCTGGATCCTCGGCTTTTTTCATTCGATCTTCGGGAACTGGGGCGTGGCGATCATCTTTCTCACCTTCGTGGTAAAAGCGCTGCTTTTGCCGTTGACCCGTGTGCAGCAGGTGTCCATGCAGGGTTACTCCGAGAAGATGAAGAGGCTCAAGCCCAAGCTGGATGAGCTCAAGAAGAAATACAAGAACAACAAGAAGAAGTTCAACGAAGCTCAGATGAAGATAATGAAGGAAGAGGGGGTGCGCCCGCCGCTCATGGGATGCCTGCTCATTTTCCTGCAGTTTCCCATCTTCATCGGGCTTTTCCAGATACTCAGGACCGCGTTCGAACTCAGGCATTCACCTTTTGTTTTCTGGGTGAAGGACCTTTCCCAGCCGGATGCCCTTCCTCTTCCGTTTGCCCTGCCTCTGCTCGGTGCCAGCATCAACGTGCTTCCGATTGCAATGACCGTGGCGTTCTATTATCAGCAGAAGATGATGCCGAAACCCGACACCTCCGACCCCAGCGCCGCTTCGGTACAGAAGATGATGCGTTTCATGCCGATCATCTTCGGTGTGATGTTTTATGGATATGCCTCGGGGCTTTCGCTTTACTGGATGACATCGAACCTTATAACGATTGTGGAGTACAAGTTCATCCGCAAGAATTTTCCTGTCGGCGGAAAGAACAATGCCGGGGACAAGGCGGTCCAGGCCGGCGACAAGACAAGCAAGCCGGCCGACAATGCCAAAAAGACAATCGAGACAAGGGGGAAGACAAAAAAGAAAGCGAAAGCTTGAGCGACACGATTGCAGCAATATCCACAGCGCCTGGCGCGGCCATGCGCGCGGTTGTGCGGATCAGCGGGCCTGATGCTTTTTCCATTGCCGGAGGGATGCTTGCCAGCGGCCCTGATCCCGAGGTTCTGAACGGGTTTTCCGCACCCAGGGTTCGATTGAGCCTTTCCGAAGGAAAGGAGGCGCGGGCGAGGATGCTCGTGATGCGCGCGCCCAGATCCTATACCACCGAGGACACTGTTGAGTTTCACCTGCCCGGCGCCGCCCCCCTTGCAGAGCTGATTCTCGGGCTTTGCCTCGATTGCGGCGCAAGGCTTGCTGAACCGGGCGAATTCACGAAAAAGGCTTATCTCGGGGGGCGCATCAACGCTGAACAGGTAGAGGGTGTGCTCGGATTGATCGAGAGCCGATCCGATGAGGAGAGGTCATCAGCTTTGCATCTTCTCAGGGGAGGCGGCATTAGGGAGGCTGCCGAGCTGCGCAACTGCCTGGTCAACGTTCTGGCATCGATTGAAGCCTACCTGGACTTCACGGACGAGGATACCGAGGCTGTGGACTTACAATCGCTGCGTCACGAGCTGGGGGAGTGTCTCGGCAGCCTGGATAAGATCAAGGAGACGGCCTCAAGGCGGGTGCCGTTCAGGAACCTGCCGAAAGCGGTGATCGTAGGGCCCCCCAACGCGGGCAAGTCTTCTCTGTTCAACGCAGTTGATCCCGGCGCAAGGGCCCTGATATCGCACGTGCCCGGCACAACGCGTGATCTGCTGGAAGGTGAAGTCAGCCGTCGCGGAATGAGGTTTTTCCTGTATGACTCGCCAGGCATCGCAGAGCACAGCGATCCTCTGGAGAAGCTTGCCCGGTCCCATCTCGCAGGCATGATGCCGGGAATGGATGCCGTTTTGATGGTTTTCGACGGCTCGATGAAACCGCCGCGGGAAGCGATCGCCTCGTGCGTGAAGATGAGCGGAAAGTTTCCGTGTGTCGTTGCTCTGAACAAGAGCGACCTTCCTGCGGATCCGGAGTGGGAAGCCTATCGGTTCGAATCTTCACACGTCAATGTTTCAGCGCGTCATGGAACCGGGATCCACGAGCTGCTGGACGCTTTATGCGACCTGTTGCCGCCTCCTGCCGGAGAAGGAGGGTGGGGGGCGGATCTCCGAACCCGTATGAGGGTCCACAAGGCAAAGGAAGCGATCAGCCTGGCGGTCGAACAGGACTGGGAGGGTGGCCTCGAACTAGTGGCAATGGAGCTCAGGGAAGCCTCTGAATCGATCGGGTTCCTTTGCGAAAAGGTCACTGATGAAGATGTCCTCCAAGCGGTTTTTTCCCGTTTTTGCGTGGGGAAATAAGAACTCTTCAGTAAAGAACACAGCGACCGATCACTCCAGAGCCTCTGAACCATTCCCCCCTAACCCGCATATTTCATCCTCTTCTGCTGCGGCACCGTAAACCGCGCTGTGGCTGCGTTTCATGCCGGGAGACGATCCTCAACCTGTAAGAACAGGCCTGCGGTCGTCTCCTGACATGCGCCTTGCCACATCACAGTTTACAGCTACCTCGCGACGAAGAGTATGAAATAAGCGGGCTAAATACACGAAAAAAAAAACAGGTTTAACCCGCATATTTCATCCTCTCCTGCTACGGCACCTCGCCACAAAGATCATGAAATAAGCGGGTTATTTTATTTTGACATACAATATCTTGTATGATATTGATCATTTAAAATATATGGCTGTGTTGGGTCATCCTTGGCTTTACCCCAGCTTGCGGATAGAAGTTTTTCCGGATTTGGGATCGAATGCAGTATACGGATTCGAGTGTTTTTTGGAAGGCGGATGCACTGTCATGAAATGTCCATATTGTAAAGCCAATAATGACAAGGTGATAGATTCCAGAACATCCGGTGATGCCTTTGTAGTCAGGCGGCGCAGGGAATGCCTCGAATGCGGAAAACGGTTCACAACGTACGAGAAGGTCGAGGAAACCCCTCTCAGGGTGATCAAGAAAGACGGATCCAGGGATCCGTTCAACAGGATCAAGGTTTTGAGCGGTGTTTTGAAAGCCTGCGAGAAACGCTCGGTGTCAACGGACCGGCTGGAGGAGATGGTCAACACGATCGAATCGCAGCTTTATGAGATGTTCGACAAGGAGGTTTCCTCCAAGTTCATCGGTCGGCTGGTAATGGAAGAGTTGAAGGGGATCGACCAGGTTGCTTATGTCCGGTTCGCATCGGTATATCGCGAATTCAAGGACATCAACCAGTTTATCGACGAGTTGAAGCCTTTGCTCGCCAGGAGGGACCAGGACAAGGCCGAGAGCAATGATCCGGGTTTTCAGCCATGAAGGTGAGAAAACGAGACGGACGCATGGAGAGTTTTAACCCATCCAAGATAGCGTCCGCCATCAACCAGGCATCGGAAGCTGTTGGACAGAAGGAGGATCTGCTAGCTGAAGAGCTTGCCTCCGTAACAACTCTTTTTCTGGAGAAGGAGTTCTCCGGATCCATCATTCCGATCGAAGAGATTCAGGAGATGGTCGAGAGGGTCCTGATGGAGACAGGGCACACCGAAATCGCCCGTTCTTTCCTGCTTTTCAACGAACGCCGTGAAAGGCTGCTTGACACGATCAAGGTGCGGGAGTCTGCCTCCGGATCAGGCGAAGGATGCTGTCTCGAGGTTGACAGGGGTGATACCGCATCCATTATAAACTGGTCAAAGGGGAGGATAACATCAGCCCTTATGAAAGAGGCGGAACTGCCGGCGGAGCTTGCCTCGGAGATCGCCACCGACGTGGAGGAAAAGGTCTTTGGTTCCGGTTTGATGCGAATCTCCACCTCTCTGATCAGGGAGCTTGTGGATAACGAACTGTTCAACCGCGGCTTGAACGGCTGCTTGTTGAACCAGTCCGTTATTGGAGTCCCCGGGTTTGACGCGAAAAGACTCGTGGAATCGGATGGAGACGGCAGAACCCCGCTGGAGATGTCCTCGGAACTGTCAGGAGCAGTGCTGCGTCAGTACGCGCTGAGATGGGTTTATTCGCCTGAAGAAACCGAGGCTCACCTGAGGGGGGATCTGCGGATAGAGGGTCTGGACTATCCCTCCTGCTATCTTTCTATTGATCTCGAACCAACGCTTCTGCCTTCCCCTTTCGGAGGCGCCTCGTCACCCGAGGAGCTGGCCGTATGCATCCGGTTTCTGGAGAGGTTTTCGGCTTTTCCTGTTAATGTGGAGGTCACGGACGCGCTTCTTCTGGCACATACGAGGCGCGGAATGCAGCCGGATGAGTTTGCAGGTTCATTGCTCACAGCCCTTTCGGCCGGGCCGGTGTCTCTCCAGCCTCTTGTCAAAAAGCCGGTGATCACCATGCGCCGTTTCTTGAACGAACCAAGGGTGCGGATCCTGGAAGCGGCCGGAATCTGTGGACGCTCGGCATCGAATTTCCTCGACGAGACCATCGGCCTTTTCCTTGACACGGCCATTGCGCTCGGGCGCGAGCTGGCTGTCCCGCCGCTGCATCTTGACATGTACAGCAGCACGCCCGTTGACGAAGATCTTGTTGCCAAGGCCGTGCTCCTCGAAGCCGCCGACAGGATGCGGATCGGGCTGAGCAGAAGACCCCCGTCGCCCATGGCTGCCATCACACCCCTGAAGGGTGGAGTGGTTCTCGAGCTCAAGGGGCTTCTGCAAAAGGCAAACAAGATCGGAGAAGAAGATCTGGTGAATGAGGCGAACTCCCAACTGGCAACCGCAATCACGGCTTTGACCTCCAAGGCCCGCTTCATGAAAAAACTGCATCGCAAGGGAAGGGGGCCGAAAGCCACCATACGGAGGTTTCTGGGCGGGGAGGGCGTGGCGGTCGGCCCGAGTGTCTTCCGTGTCATACCGTCATCGTTGCTGCTGTTTCCGGACTACCTTGCTGACGGTTGTCAAACAGACAACTGCGTGTCTGAAGCATGTGGAAAAACCTGGAAGACGATGCTCTTGCTGGCACGTAATTTTTGCAAACGTCTTGACGAGGAAAGCAAAACAGTGGGACAGCAGATGCTGCTCGAAGCCCCGTGGCACCCGGCAGGCCTGCGTTCCTTCCGGAACCATCCCGAAACCCCTCTCGCTGCTTCGAGAGCTGCTGTTAACTGGAGCGGATGCGTGGATTTCGATCCGCTCATGGAGTGGTTCAAGGGCGATGCCGAGGACCGGATGGCATTTATTCGAATGGTGATGGAAGCGTTGCCGGAAAAAGGCCATGTATCTTAAAAAACTCGAAATTCAAGGCTTCAAATCATTCGCGTCCAAGGTGGTTTTTGACCTGAGTGACGGAATCACCTGTTTCGTTGGCCCCAACGGATGCGGAAAGTCCAACGTTGTGGATGCGGTGAAATGGGGGCTTGGCGAGCAGCGGGTCAGCTCTATG
Source organism: uncultured Phycisphaerales bacterium (assembly GCA_964542475.1). Taxonomy (GTDB): domain Bacteria; phylum Planctomycetota; class B15-G4; order B15-G4; family CAYZWU01; genus CAZIUL01. The sequence goes on from CAZIUL010000008.1 coordinate 66,461, forward strand.
CGCGGCGACAGCATGCAGGACGTTATATTCAAGGGGAGCAGGGGAAAGCCGCCAATGAACTTCAGCGAGGTGTCGCTGCACTTCGACAACTCGGACGGTGTTCTGTCCGTGGAATACGATGACGTTGTTGTCACCCGGCGCCTTTTCAGGTCAGGCGACAGCGAGTACCAGCTCAACCGCACCTCCTGCCGCCTTAGAGACATCAAGGACCTGTTCCTGGACACCGGCATAGGAGTGAGTTCCTATTCGATAATGGAGCAGGGAAACATCGATTCGATCCTGCTGGCCAACCCGCTGGATCGCCGTTTGATTTTCGAGGAAGCCGCAGGCATCAGCAGGTTCAAGGCAAGGCGGAAGGAGGCCGAGCGGAAGCTGGAAAGGACCCAGGCGAACCTTTTGCGTCTGGGCGACATTGTGGATGAGCTCGAATCCAGGATCCGTTCGCTCAAGAACCAGGCCGGCCGGGCCCGCAACTATCTCAAATACGCCGAACTCCTGAAGTCGCTGAAAAGGGATCTTTTCATTCATTTTTTTCGTGTGCTCACGGACGAAGGCAATGAAATAGCAGCGCTCAAATCAAGGAGCATTGAAGAGGAAAAACGGATCCGGGATGATATCGATGCGACCGGAGAGAACCGGTCGAGCCTCGAAAACGAGATGGAGTTTGCGAGCGAACAGCTCTCGTCGAAAAAGACAGGTCTTGCCGAAGTGAAGGTTTCCCTGGAAGAAACCGAGGGGAAAATAGGGTATCTCGAAAATCGCATCTCCGAGCTTCAAAAGGAAAGCGCTGAGATGATGAGCAGGGATTCCGAGCTCGTTGCCGCCATCGAAGAAAAGGAAAAGAACCGGGTAGAAATCGAAGAACGGCTTCAGCGAATTTTAAAGGAAGAGAAAGAGATTGGGGATGAGAACGAGCGGGTAGCCGAGTCTTTGGAGCTGTCCTCGGCAAAATGGATCAAGGCCGGCAACGTTCTCGAGGGGCTGGAATCCAGTGGGCGCGAGTTTGCAAGGCGCGAGGTGGACACCAAGAACAAGGTGATTGAGTCGGAGGCAAGGCTGAAAGGAACCCATACCGAGCTTGTCCGAATGGCGCAGCGCCAGAACACGCTCGTTGATGAGCTTTCCAATGTGCTTTTCATGCTGTCGCAGGGCGAATCCAGACTAGAGGAAAAGGAGCGTGACAGGGAGGCGTTGCTCGAAAAGCACAGACAGGGCCGCGACAGCGCAAACACGGCGCAGGAGGAGTACGCCGGAATCCAGGAGCGATTCCGGAAAATCGAATCTTCAATCATCAAGAAGGAATCGAGAATAGAACTTCTCGACAGCCTCATCAAGCGCAAGGAAGGCGTTGCGAAGGGCGTAAAATCGGTGTTGGATGAGGCCCGGGAGGGGGCTGGTTTTCCGTTTGTAAAAGGCATGCTGGCGGATTTGCTGGAGGTAGACGTTGATCATTCCGCTGCTCTGGAAGCTGCTCTTGGGGAGATAGCAGAAGCGGTTGTTGTGGAGAATTTCGAACAGGCGCGGCGTGTGATGGAATATGTGGATGAGGATGACCGTGGAAGGGTTATAATCCTGCCGCTTTCAGAGTTCGAAGGCGATTCTTCTCCTGCCGCATCCGGCAACGGCTCCCTTATGCAGAATGTCATGTGCCGTGATTCCGGCTTGACACGGGCGGTGGAGGCCTTGCTGGGCTGCGTGCATGTGATCGAGCAGGAGGAATTGACCGTTGGCGGCAAGAGTTCGGAGTTCAGGTATGTGACGCTGAGGGGCGATAAGCTGGAGCCGAGCGGTGTGCTTTTCGTGGGCCGCGAACGCGGGGAACCCGGGGTGATATCACGCAGGAGCGAGCTGGCTTCGCTAGATCGGGAAAAAGAGGAGTTGAAGAATCAGCTGGCGGAGATCGACGTCCGGCTGGATGAAAAAAAGAAAGCGATAGAAGAGTCCGCTGAAAGCAACAGGCTGCTCTGGGAAAGGATCGAGAAGGAGAACGAGGCGGTCGCCGCGATGAAAGCGGAACGTGAAAAGAACCGTGAGAGGTGGAATCGCGTACGCAGGGAATACAGCCTTAACGCGTTCGATGCGTTCGAGCTGGAAAGAGTGGTTAACTCCCTCAAGGAAAAACTCAGGCGCCTCAGGGACGAAATGCTCGGCTCGCGGGATGAGATGATGCGCCTGGACGCTGAAGTCGAGGCCGCGCGCGTCGAACTCCTGAGTTCGAAAGAGGAAAAAGACAACCACGAGGAAAAACAGAGAGAGCTGGCTGTCAAGAAGATCCGTTTGAGCGAGAGACGAGATGGCATCGAGAAGGAAAGTCGGATATTTTTCAGAAACGTTGAAGAAACAAAGGACCGCCTCGAAGAGCTTAGAAGCGGCCGCGACAGGCTTACAGGCATGAGGTCCGACATGGAGGAACGCCTCGCAGAGATGAAAGAGCGGATCAACGCGTTCCTGGACAAGCGTTCGGAACTGTCCGCGGCAATGGCCGGGATGGAGGAAGATCTCGAGGAGCAGCGACGCGGTCTAGAAAAGAGCAAGGAAGAACTGCTGGCGATGGAAAAGGAGCTGGAGAGTGCCCGGCAGAGCGCCGGGGAGCTCGGCCTGAGGGAACGGGAAAACCAGGTCAGGGTCGAAACGCTCGTTGAAAAAACAGCTGAGGAACTCGATATCGATCTGCAAAAAGAGTTCGAGAGCTCAGAAAACAGCCCTGACGATGATGGACGCGACTGGGATAAAACCGAGACGGATATCGAGGAGCTGAAAGGCCGTCTTTCGCGAATGGGCAACGTCAACCTGGAGGCCATCAACGAGCTCGAAGAGGTGGAGAAACGGTTCAGCAGCCTCGTTTTGCAGAGGGACGACCTAACCGGATCGATAAGGAGCCTGGAGAACCTGATTGCAGGTTTGAACAGAGATTCGCGGGAGAAGTTTGTAGATACGTTTGAAACCGTCAGGGGACACTTCAACCAGATATTCCGAAAGCTGTTCCAGGGAGGAAAAGCGGACCTGAAGCTTGGCGATGGAGAGGATGTCCTCGAATCCGGTATTGAGATCATTGCGGGGCCGCCCGGAAAGGAGGTCAGAAACATCAACTTGTTGTCCGGCGGTGAAAAAAGTCTTACCGCGGTGGGTCTGCTTTTTGCGCTTTTCAAATCGCGCCCCAGCCCCTTCTGCATCCTTGACGAGGTAGACGCGGCTCTTGATGAGGTAAACGTGGAACGTTTTTGCGGTCTTCTCGGTGAGTTTGTCGACGAGTCGCAATTCATCATCGTGACTCACTCGAAGAGAACAATGTCGTACTGTGACAGTCTCTACGGGATAACCATGCACGAAGACGGGATTTCCACATGGATCTCATTGAACCTGGAAGACTATGAAGAAAAGGTTGCCTGAAAGCGCTTGTACTCGGTTCATGGTACGGAATCCGTCAGAACTCCGTAAGAGAGGCTCAGCGGAAAGCGAGGCTGTAACGAAAAAAAAGCGCTCCTTGTCCTGAGCGCCGGTTCTTTATCTTTTTGTTTTAAAAAGTACAAAAAAGAGTCAGGAGGAAACTCTGGGGGAAAGGGGAAGAAGGGGAGAAGAGTTTTACACCTGTCGGTAACCCCCTGACTCATTTTTTCCTTTTAAATATAACTGTTTTCTTTTTGTAAATTTCTTCTTGTCGGCTAATTCGTTATAACTTGATTGTTGGTTTAGTTACACTAATATTTCCGCAATTCAATACAAATAATAGAATAATGTGTTTTCACTTTCAAGTTATATTTTGGATATTTCTTGGCCGTAAACCTCTTTATTTCTAACGGTAACTTAACCAGGAATGAAAAGAGAGGAACATGAATGAAATAGTACTTCTTGAAGGTTGCCCGGGAACAAACCGTCTTGTTGACGTTTTCTTTATTGTAAAAAGTCCGGATTCGAACCGGCCGAAGGAAGCATGAATACTCGTCTTATAGATCTGATCAACAGCACTTCCTCTCCCAGGATCACGGTTGTCGGCGACATCATTCTCGACACGTACATCCATGGTCACACCAACCGGATTTCTCCGGAAGCTCCGATCCAGGTAATCGATATCATCGAAGAGAAAAAGGCGTTGGGTGGGGCTGCGAACGTGGCCATGAACCTGAGAAACCTGGACGCGCATGTGGAGCTTGCCGGGGTCATCGGGGATGACGCCCAGGGAGTTGTCTTGAGGGAGATGCTGAACGACAGCAAGATCGGGACCTCGGCGGTTATGGTCGAGGCCGGGCGCCCTACAGTCAGCAAGACACGCGTGGTTGCTCAAAACCAGCAGCTTGTCAGGATCGACAAGGAGGTCCGGGACGCACTGAAACATGAAACCGAGGAGCGACTATTCGAATCCCTTGCTCCATTGCTAGACAAATCAGACATCGTTGTTCTGTCCGATTATGCCAAAGGCGTGATCAGCACAAGGCTTGTGAAAAGGATAAACGGTTTGGCAGGCGGGAAGGTTCTGGTCGATCCGAAAGGCAGGGAGTTTTCGCGGTATAGAGGCTGCAGGCTGATCACTCCCAACAGGAAGGAAGCGGAGGAGTCTACCGGTATTGCCCTTCGAAGCGAGGAGGACCTCCTGCGGGCTGCCGGGATTATTTTCGATGAGGTTGACGCTCAAGAGGTTGTGATCACCCTTGGTGCAAAAGGCATTTTTTACGCATGGAACAGGCGGGACAGCAACATGATCCCGGCCGAGTCGCGTTCCGTTTACGATGTTACAGGGGCAGGCGACACCGTGATATCGCTGCTTGCGTTCAGCCTTGCCGCTGGAATCGACCTGGATGATGCGGTGCGCATCGCCAACGCCGGAGCGGGTATCGTTGTTGGAAAGCTCGGGGTGGCGGCGCCCACAAGGGTGGAGCTCAAGGAGTTCTTTGGCAGCGGTTCCACACGGTACATCGACAAGATCATCTCGGTTTCCAACGCCGCGGAATTGGCCGGGAGCATAGGTCGTAAAGGGGAAAAGCTGGTTTTCACCAACGGCTGTTTCGATCTGGTGCACGGCGGACATGTCGATTTTCTGCGTGCTGCCAAAAACATGGGCGATTACCTTCTTGTGGCGGTTAACAGCGATGCATCGATCAAAAAGCTGAAGGGCCCTGAGCGACCGGTCATACCGCTTCAGGAGAGGATGGAGGTGCTCGCTTCCTTTCAGATGGTTGATTTCGTGGTTTCTTTTTCTGAAGAAACACCGTTGAACGTGATAACATCGATCACGCCGCACGTTCTCGTAAAGGGAGAGGATTGGAAAGACAAGGGAGTCGTCGGCCGTGAATGGGTCGAGGATCACGGTGGAACGGTTACACTGCTTCCTTTGAAGGAAGGGCTTTCCACGAGCGGTGTGATCGAGCGGATACTCGAGCGCTACGGGAAGGAGGTGAAATGAACAGGTACGAAGAGATAATCTCCTCCTTTGGGAAGGCTCGCATCGGCGTGATCGGAGACATGGTGGCTGATGTCTATGTGCTCGGTTACCCTGACAGGCTCTCGAGGGAAGCCCCTGTAATGGTTGTCCGTCGCGAAGAGGAAAGGTTGATTCCGGGCTGCGCCGCGAACACGGTGTGCAACCTTGTGGATCTTGGCTGCAGCGTGGTGCCTGTATCCGCGCTCGGTACGGACGAGTATGGAACACGGCTGCGGGAGTGCCTCGAAGAACGCGGGCTGTCAATGGGTTTCGTTATTCAACGCTCGGATCTGCACACCGTTTCCAAGACTAGGATCATGGTGGGCGAAGCCAACCGCACGAAACAGCAGGTGATACGCCTGGACCAGGAAGTCCAGGCTGAGCGGCCCGATGGTTTCGAGGAACAGGTCCTGGATGTCATCGAAGAGGCTGACAGGGTTGTTGATGCATGGCTTGTGTCCGATTACGATTACTTTATGATTTCTTCGCGTGTTGCAAGGCGCCTCGTGGAAACAGCCGGGAAAAAGCCACTCATAGTTGATTCACGGTTCAGATGCGGCCTGTTCAGATCGGCACGCTGCCTGACTCCAAACGAGAGCGAAGCTGTGGAAGCTTCCGGAATAAACCCGGAAGGCGAACAAGGGATGGAATCGGTCGGGTGGAAGCTTATGGATGAGTTCGAGCCGGAATCGCTTCTGATAACAAGGGGAAACAAGGGGATGCTTGTTTTCGAGAAATCGGGCTCGGTTACCGCTGTCCCCGCTGTCGGCGGCGACGAGGTCGTGGATGTTACGGGTGCCGGGGATACGGTGGCTGCAACCGTTATGGCTTCCATTGCGGCTGGTGCGAGCACCGTGGAAGCGGCGCGTCTCGCGAGCTGTGCAGCAGGGGTGGTTGTGATGAAGACAGGCGCTGCCACGTTGGGACAGAAAGAGCTCCTGTCGGGGATCGGTTTTTTGCAGTGAAGTTTGGTTAAGGTCCGCCCCGGTGTTTCCATGAACCGGGACATGTTCGGGGGCGGTCTGGTATAAGTGTAACAAGGAGTAAGCATGGGCATCTTTATCGACGACATGGATGAAATATACAAAATCCTCAACGGCTTGAAGCTGCAGGAGAAGCGTATCGTCTTCACAAACGGCGTTTTTGACTTGCTTCACGTGGGACATATCCGTTCGCTGAAAGACGCCGCCAGCAGGGGTGATTTCCTAGTCGTGGCTGTGAACTCGGATAAATCTGCCCGGAAATTGAAAGGCTCCGGTCTTCCGCTCAATCCGTTTAAGGAAAGAGTCGAGGTTCTTTGCGCGCTGAAAGTCGTCGATTATGTCACGGTTTTCGATGATGAGACCGCTGACGACATACTCGAGTTTTTGAAGCCGGACATCCACGCCAAAGGAACGGATTACACCGAAGAAACGGTTCCGGAACGTGATACTGTTGCCGCATACGGCGGCACCATTGCCATTGTCGGCGATCCAAAAGACCACTCAACAACCTCTCTCATCACAAGGATTGCCCTTGTCGGAAAGAAAAAAGCGGAGAAGAAGGCCGGGAGAATTACCAAGAAAAAGAAGATCGTTAAGAAAAAATCCGCTAAGAAATCCGCTAAGAAAACCTCTCCAAGGAAAAAAAAGAAGAAGACTGTGAAGAAAAAAGCTGTAAAGAAAACCGTGAAAAAAACAGCGTCCTCATCCCAGAAAAAAATATCGCCGCGGAAAACAAAAGCACCTTCCCGCAAGGTGCTCGGATCGAAATCCAGAAAAAAGAGTTCCAAGAAGAAGAAGCTGAAAGCCGGATCCGCAGCTTACAAAAGGCGGACGAAGAAAAAGCGGGCCGGGAAAAGGTAAGTCCGAGTCCGACCTGTCGGACAAGTCCGACAAGACATTGAAGAACAGCAGATCACCGTTTGAGTTCTTTAACGATGCAACGGATTTTAGGCTTCATAATCGACCGGCTCTTGCCGAGAAGGCGTCTCTGGCAACTGCTGGAAACAGCGGATAAGGCCGCGGGGAGAGACGGGCCGTATCCGGTCGTGGCCTGTAGGGATGAAAGCCGGCCGGGCAGCACATTTGTTGTCAACGAGAAGGAGATCGGCCCGTTGAGCCGGAAGGGCTTTACCGGTATTACGGAGTTCTTTTCACCGGGACCGCGGGCAACGCTGCTCCGGGACACGGGAACGCGCAGGAACTACAGCGTGAAAGCGGAGGGGACGGGTTTTTTCCTGAAGGTCCACGTGAAAGGAGCGGGTGGGGGCAAGCGGTCTCCCGGCCGGATGGAATGGGAGAATCACCTGCTTCTTATGCGGATCGGAATTCGTACTCCGAATCCGGTAGCCTTTGGAGAAGATCAAGAGCGTTCCTTTTTCGTGTCAAGGGATTGCGAAGGTACACCATGCGATGACCCGTCGCTCCGTCTGGAATCGTTGGATGCTGTAACCAGAAAATCAACCGTTCTAGAGCTTGCCCGCGTGATCGCGCGTATGCACAGGCACCGTCTTTTCCATCGCGACCTGTATCTCTGCCATATTCTGTTGAACAGCGGGAAAATCTTTATAATCGACCTGCAAAGGTTAGATTACGCCGGCCTTACGAGCCGGCACAGGCGCGTCAAGGACCTGGCCGCTCTGCTGTATTCGTCGATGCCAATACCCGTGTCACAAACAGACCGCCTGCGTTTTATGAAAAGCTATATGGGAGAGGGGTCCATCAACAAGAAGACCAGGCGGATGATCAAAGCCGTGGAGAGAAAATCGAAGCGTATAGAAGCACACACGAAGAAGAGTATGAAATAAGCGGGTTGGGCAGAGAATGAAAGAAAATGAGAACCACGGATGGATACGGATGGACTCGGATGGTTTTATTTCCGATCGCGAGGCTGGAGGACCGGGTTCCTTCACCATCGTATGCATGTTCGTTAACCGCCCGTCGCGAACCACCTTTATGGGCGCTTATTTGTTTAATGCACGGATCAACAATGTAAACAGGAACGCCCGAAATTGAACCTTCTCTTTTGCATCGACAGGTATCATCCTTCGAGGGGCGGCGCTGAAAGGTATCTTCAGGATCTGAGCGCGGCTCTTCGGCTTGGCGGGCATAGAGTGACGGTTGCCGCTCTTGATGCTGAGGAGTGCGCTCAAACGGAGAGGATACTCATCAAAGCGCCCGGCTTTCCCCGCCTATCGCGTGAGCTGGCATTCGCCCGCGGGATCCGCATGCTGAAAAAGTCGGGCAGGTTCGACCGGGTTGTTGGTTTCAGGCATGTGCTCGACGCGGACCTGTTCCAGCCTCACGAGGGTTTGTTCATCGATTCGCTCATCGGATCGATCCGCCCCTTTGGCACGAATCCGCTGATCAAGGCGTTTCTGTTCCTGAAGAAGCTGTTCAGCCCCAAGAACCTTTTCTTTCTGTACGCGGACCGGGCGTTGTTCAAGAGAAACAGGGGGTTGAAAGTAGCGGCACTCTCGGAGATGACCGCAAAATCGATCCGCAGGAGGCAGGGGCGCCGTGCACCTGCTATCACTGTTATTCCCAACGGGGTGGACACGGAAAGGTTTAATCCCGGGCTGAGAAACAAGCGCGATGCCGGATTCATGTCGGCAATGGGCATCCCGCCGAGGAGCAGCGTTGTTCTCTTTTGCGCGCACAACTTTCGCTTGAAGGGATTGAAGGAAGCGATCAAGGGAGTGGCGATGTTCAAGGGTCGAGGAGGGGATCCTGTTCTGGTCGTGGCCGGGCGTGGAAAACCGCGGAACTACCGTTCGTTGTGCAAACGCCTCGGAGTCGAGGAGATAGTGATCTTCACGGGAGATCAGCCTGCAATGGAGCGGCTCTATGCTGTTGCGGATGTGCTTCTTCATCCCACTTTCTACGACCCTTGTTCGCTTGTGGTGCTCGAAGCCCTGGCATCCGGCGTCCCGGTGATAACAACCGGGTTCAACGGCGCTGCTGAGCTGATGACGGGCGAGCGTGCGGGAATGGTTCTTGATGATCCGAGCGACATCACCGGGATTGCATCAGCTCTTGAAAACATCCTGGATGAGGAGCGGCACAGCCTTTTCCGCGCGGAAGCAGCAAAGACAGGCGGGAGGAACGCATTTCCCAAGCACGTGGAGAGAATTGTCCGATGGCTGCAAGGATAGTGATTGATATTCTCTATTTTGTGCGTTACCGCACATCAGGCGCCCGCTATAAAATCTTGCAATACATGCACTCACCATGCTATGCTTGAATTATGAGCGAAAACGCAAAAGATATAAGGGCAATTGCGGTCAGGCTGCCGAACTGGGCCGGCGATGCTGTTATGGCCACACCCGCTTTGCGCTCGATGCGCATTGCCTATCCGGATGCCAGAATATGCGTGGCTGGCAAAGCCGGTGTCTTGCAGATTGTCGAGGGGTTGCCCTATTTCGATGACAGTGTTGTTGTAAAGGGCAAAGGGATCGGCCGCGTCACAGGGCTGGCATTGAAGCTCAGGAAGATGGGTCCCATCGACCTTGGCCTGATCCTCCCCAACTCCTTTTCATCAGCGCTGAGCTTTTTCCTTGGGAATGTGAGGCTCAGGACCGGCTACGCATTGAACCGCCGGAGGTTTCTCTTGAACCGTTTCATCGAGCCCGTGATGGAGGGGTCGAGAAGGCGTCCGGAGCCGATGACCCGCTACTACATCAAGCTTGCCCGCATTGCAGGCGGAGCGGAAACGGATGAGAAGCTCGAGCTCAAATGCTTGCCGGATGCGGACGCGGCAGCTGAGCGGTTTTTGTCGGACAACGGCCTTATCGATGCCCATCCACTGGTAGGCCTGAACCCCGGCGCAAGCTTCGGCCCGTCGAAGCTGTGGACCCCGGAAGGGTTTGCGCATGTGGCAGACAGGGTTGCTGAGGATCTTGGGGGCAAGGCTGTTATTCTCTGCGGCCCTGGAGAGGAAAAGATATCGGATTCCATTCTCGATCGGGTCAACCATCCTGTTGTCGATACATCGCGGGATGTCATACCGTTGAACCCGCTGAAATCCGTGATTGCCAGGCTGGACGCCCTGGTGACCACTGACACCGGTCCGAGGCATTTTGCATCCGCGCTCAACACTCCTGCTGTGGTGCTCATGGGGCCCACCGATCCCAGATACACGGACTATGACTTTAACAGGGCGCGTGTCGTCCGCATTGAAGTACCTTGCGGGCCGTGCCACAAAAAGGAGTGCGACATCGATCATGTTTGCATGACCGGCATCTCCGGCGAAGTTGTTTTCGAGGCTCTTGAGAAAGCGCTTTCCGCGGGCGGACGCGTTGAAACGGAAGGGGGAAGAGCATGGTGAAGCTTATCTTGAATGAAGGAGGCATACAGAGCGAACAGCTCTTTGAGGGGGACGAAATCACCATTGGGCGCTCCGGCCGGAACGACTTGGTCCTGGAGGATCCGGCTTCGTCGCGGTTTCATTGCCGGTTGAAAAGGTGCGGCCACTCGTTCACCCTCATCGATGTGGGCTCCCAGAACGGCACAAGGGTAAACGGCAGGCTGGTGCTCAGGCAGGAGCTCGATTCTGGTGATCTCATCACCATTGGATCAATCTCGATTTATTTCGAGTCCGTGCCTGATTTGAACCGTACTGTAGCCGCGGATAGCGTACCCGTTGCTGTTGATGAATCGATGCTCATGGAGCTTCAGAAGGAGCGCTCCAGCCTGCTCAAGCTGCAGGATGTGAACAGCGCCATAAATTCTGAGATGAACCTGGCGTCCCTGCTGGAAAGGATAATCGATTCGGTCATCGAGATGACAGGTGCTGAACGCGGCTTCCTCATCATTGTCAAGGATGGGGAAATGGAGTTCGAATCAGCGCGCAACTTCAAGGAAACCGAGGTGGACAGGCCTGACCTCGCCATTTCACGCTCCATCGCGCGTAATGTGATCGACGGCAAAAAGCCCGTGCTCGTGGTCAATGCACGTGATGACAACCGTTTCAAGGCAGTACAGTCCATAAGCAACATGGGTCTTCGTTCGGTGCTCTGTGCGCCCTTGACACTTAAACGGGAGGTGATCGGCGCGGTCTACGTGGACAACCGCATGGACAAGGGCGTTTTTTCAGAGAGCGACCTATCGGTGCTGGAATCGTTTGCCGATCAGGCGGCCATCGCGATAAACAACGCACGCCAGATGAGCGAGCTGAAGGGAAAGAATGCAGAGCTCGGCAGGGCCAAAGCCGATGTGGAGCGCATGAACAAGCGCCTGTCACGCACGATAAGATCCCAGGAGACCGAGATTAAGAAAACAAGGGCCAGCCTCGAGCGCGCCAGGCGGAATTCAGAATCCAGGGACCACTTCGGCGGAATCGTTGGGCGCTCTCCGGCCATGACAGAGATTCTCGGGATTCTCGAGCGGGTGATCGCCTCAGACTATCCCGTTCTGATCCAGGGAGAAAGCGGAACCGGAAAGGAGCTGGTCGCCGGCGCGATTCATTTCCACAGCCTTCGGGCGGACCAGCCGTTTGTAACGGAGAGCTGCGCCGCCCTGCCGGACAACCTGCTCGAAAGCGAGCTTTTCGGTCACAAGCGCGGCTCGTTCACGGGCGCTGTTTCCAACAGGAAGGGTCTGCTCGAAGCAGCAGACAAGGGAACCTTTTTTCTCGACGAGGTGGGGGAGATGAGTCCCCAGATGCAGAAGAAGATGCTTCGCTTCCTTCAGGAGGGGGAGTTCAGGCCTGTTGGCGGGGCTAATCCGGTGCGTGTAGATGTCAGGGTGGTTTCCGCCTCGAACGCAGATCTGTTGAAGATGGTCGGGGAAGGAACGTTCAGGCAGGACCTTTTTTACAGGCTCAATGTTCTACCCATCAACATTCCCCCATTGAGGAGCCGAAAGGAAGACATAGCACTGCTGACAGAGCATTTCCTGACCGTGCTTTGCGAGGAGAACGGGCTTGTGGAAAAGAAGATCGAACCGGAGGTGATCGAGTTGTTCCACAGCTACAGCTGGCCTGGAAACGTTCGCGAGCTGGAAAACGAGATGCGTCGTCTGATCACACTTTCCGGAAATGTGATCCGCGCCGATCTAGTCTCGAGTATGATAAAGTCAGGAAGGACAGCCGGGCTGACTCCGGAGGAGATGGATGGTTTGAGCCTGAACGACAAGGTTTATGCAATGGAGGAGCTCGAGATCGTGAGGGCGGTGAAAGAGTCGAGAGGGAACAAGAGCCGGGCGGCGAGGAAGCTGGGGATAAGCCGCTTCACTCTGCAGCGCAAGATCGACAAGTACGGGCTGGTTGTTGAATGAAAGAGATATCATGAATGAAACAAGCAGCGCGCCTGGAAAGGGGATTCAGCCGATTTCGGGTTATGAGATCATCGAGCGGATTGGTTCGGGCGGAATGGGCACGGTGTACAAGGCGAACCAGATCTCCATGAACCGCGTCGTTGCCCTGAAGATTCTGAAAAAATCCGATCTTGTCGATCCGATCCCACTTGACCGCCTGCGCAGGGAAGCAATGATAATCGCCCGCATGGACCATCCCAACATCGTCAAGGGGATCGACATGGGGGAAACCGATCGCTACTACTTCTTTACCATGGAGTTCATAAAAGGCCGCAGCATCAAGTCAGCGCTTGATCTTTACGGGCCCATGGAAGAGGTTCGCGCTGCCGGAATTGTACGCGAGATCGCCAATGCCCTCCAATACGCCTACGAGCAGAAGCTCACGCACCGCGACATCAAACCTGGTAACGTGATCATCAGCACCGAGGGAAAGGTCAAGCTTGCCGATCTCGGCCTGGCAAAAAGAGAAAGCGATCTCACTGTCACGCGTGAAGGGAGCACTGTGGGTACACCGCAGTACATCTCACCGGAACAGGCGCGGAATCCGAAAACAGCAGACACGCGCTCTGACATCTATTCGCTCGGCGCGACCTTCTATCACATGGTAACCGGCAGGATGCCTTTCGAAGGCGAAAGCATCGCCGAGGTGCTGACAAAGGTTCTTTTCGGGAAGCCGCCTCTGCCGGAAGCGGTCAGGCCCGGGCTCAGCCATGGAACATCAAGGGTTATTTCCCGCATGATGGCAAAGGATCCGTGCCGGCGGTACCAGACGCCCGTTGAACTTCTGGACGATCTGGATGTTCTGATAGAATCGCTCAGGGATGGGGCCGGGCAGCTGGGGAACCTGGTGGGGATGGCATGGAAGGAGTCACAGAGAGGGCCATGGCTGAGAAAATCGCACATTATTACCGGTGCGGCCGTGCTCCTTATCATTGCCGTTCTTTGTTTTTTCATTGTCTCGGGAGGCGGCTGGAACGGGGAGCCTCGGAAAGACGCCCGTGATGCGGCTGTTCTTAAGATCTCCATCGACTACGATTCCGGAAGGATCACACCGGCGCAGGCGCTGGTGGGGATCGCATCCCTGCCCGCCGGCCACGATGCTGTCAAGGCCGAGGAAACGAGGCGGAACGTGCTGGATGGCTGCCGGCAAATACTGATCGACCTCTTCATGCAGTCATCTCCACGCTATGGCAAGGCACTTGTCCAAGGCGGATTCAACGGGTGTATGAGCCTGCTGAAGCGCGACGTGTCTACAGACGCAATTTCGAGGCTGGGCAAACACCCGTCCCGTCTTTCCCCGGAGCTGGGCTCCTTCTGGCGGGAAAAGATTGCGGAGGCCGAGTCATTCATGAAGCAGCGCATCAGAGAGGCGCGCGCTACCCTCATCGATGTCGCCGAGGAGGAGATCGCTGCACGGGTCCGCGAAGCAAACCGTTTGACCGGTGAGGGTGCGTACGAATCCGCGTGGAACCGGGTGGATGCGTTTTTGAGCGGGACAGACGAGATTTTACGGGTTTCTTCCGAGCGCCTCTCCGAGAGGCTCAGGCTTTCAGGGCCGGTGTCCGGTTCATACAAAGATGCCGAGGCGAGGGAGAAGGTCGAGCTTCTTGTCAGGGAAAGCGCGGACTCCGCCAGGGAAAATCTCGTTAACAAGATAGGGGCGGCGCATACGGCGTATTTCGAAGAGCTGCGCTCGATCGCGGAAAACCTTCTGAATTCGGCGGATGCGGATCTTCTCGGAAAAGGAATCAGCGCCGTTCTGGAGCGTGCTGCCGGGGAGATGGAAAAGGAGCCGCCCTGGATGCCGGATGAGATACGGGACTCTTCCGCCGGCGGGCTGGATCCGCTTAGAAAAGAGCTGGAAGGGGCTTTCGCATCAAAGCGTGAGCAGATGGTAACGAAGATGAGGGATGAGTTTCGATTGAGCAGGTTCGAAGACATCGACCAATGCCTTGCAAACAATGATTTGAAAGGGGCTCTCCGCATGCTCGAAGAGTCTGAAACCGATCCCGCAGGGGATGCGCTTTTCCTGAAACGCAGGCGCGAAGAGCTTGAAATGTTCGGCAGGGTGAAGGACCAGGCTCTACATGCCTTGAGCGGCTTTCAAGGCCTGGAAGTGGAACTCAGGACCGATCGAGGCATCGTGTACAAGGGTGATGTCCAGCGTGTGGATCGTACCGCCGGAACGGTCTTCCTCGAGGTCAGGTCGGGCCGGGAGGTCGGTATCGATGTCGATGACCTTGAACTGGATAACCTGCTTCTCTGGTGCGAAAAATCGGTTTTGCTTGACGCCGGGGTAAAAGGGCTTTTTGCCTTTTACAGGAGCAGGCTCGACAAAGCCGAGGCGTTCTTCAAGCTATCCGATGATCCCGAGGAGGTTCGTTACTACCTGGCTCGAATCAACGAGATCAGGAACAGCTCTGAAATGGAGCGAATGGTAGAAAAACGGGAGTTTGAGCTCGTGCTCGACCGGGTGGAAAAGTTCCTGGGGGAAGGCAAGTGGGAGGAAGGGTTCGGGCTGCTTCAAGTCCTGAAAGAACAGCACCGGTCCACAGCCGCGTGGAGAGAGACAAGACACCGGAGAGAATCGCTTAATAAGAAATTGAACGGGATAAGACTGCAGCAGGAGGAGAAGGCCAGGATAAGAGAGCTGTTTTCAATGCATGTCGATATGCTTGGCGAGGGTCGGGTCCATGCGAAGTACGGCTTCGATTCCAACAGCGAGCTCGGTCTGCTAAAAGCACACGGACGGGCATGGAAAATAAGGGACGGCGAGCTCGTTTGCGGGCTCCGGAATGGTGAAGCTGATCAGGATTTCTATCATGACGTGGTAGGGATTCGTTTCGGGAATCAGTTCGATCCCGGCAAACCGGTCGATGTATCCTTTACATACACACCACCGGCTGAAGACGATTGCCCACGTTTCATGGGTGTTTCGTTCTTTGGCGGATGCCTCGGAATACGCAGCTTTGCGGATGAGAAAAACGGGCAGGTAAACCACTGGGTGGGCGAGCTGGACGGGCACGGCGATTATTTCTACGCCCCGGATCTCGGCGAGTTTAAACCGTTGAAGGGGAGACCTCGAAGCTTCAGCTTTGTTCGCGGCGAGCGCTACAAGATAACGATCAAATGGACTCCCGGGCGGGAGCTGCTGTTCAGCGTCGATGGCACGGATATCTATCGCACGCGCGCTTTTGTGCCTTCGCATGGCTTCATCGAAATAAAGACTCTCAGAGCATCGGTGATAGATGACATAGAGGTCAAAGGGACCGTGGGGAACGGCTGATATGCGCGGCATGTTTCCATGGAATTGCTTGTATACCGAGGGTCTTGGGCCCGTTTTTTCGTTTTCGTGTTTGGGGCTTTCGCTGCCGGCCTTGTTGTTGGTTTTACTGTGCGCCGGGCATCGCTTCGCGCAAGGCTGCGTAGGATCTTTGGTTTGGCAGGATGCAGCTCTTTTAAAGCAGGAGAAGGGAAAGGGATTTCAACTCAAGGATGATGGGCTGTCCCCGAGAAAAATCGACGCCGAGGCAGCATCCGGGCTCCTCAAATTGCTCGATGATCCATGCATGCCGCAAGGAAAACTTCTTCGAATCGAAAGGGCCCTCGCATCGGGCGGTCCGTGGTTCCCGGCGCTTGTGGGTGCGCTCGGAAACGGCGGCAAAACCTCGCGTACAGCAGCAAAAGTGCTGATGATGTCGCTCGATAAAAGACCGCTGCTGTTCGAACTTCCCCGTCCGGGTGAACAGCACATCAGTGTCATCGACCCGTTCAACAGCAGCCGCGCACGCCAAGGCATTGCTCTATATTTTCCAGGCACATGGCCCGGTCCGGTGACGCTCGGCGATTTCCTTGAAGGAGTGAACGAGGAAGCAGCTCCGAATTATCCGTTTGTGCTGAGGCCGGACCTCGGCGCCGATAGTTCGCTTGTCATACGCGGCAAACCGCTCGAAGGCGCCGCACCATTGGTGCTCGACCGCGTGCTTTCGAAGTTCGGCCTGGGAGTGACCTTCCTCGAATCGATAGCAATGGTCGAGCCCGGAGGCAAGAGCACTTTCGGCCAAACCGCAATCGAGCGGAAACCCGATGCTCTGCTCCTGGAAGGGGCGCTGTCCGTTCTGAATGATCCGGAAGCTTGCGACGGCTCAAGGCGGGCGGCATTCAAGGCGATGGCCTACCTAGATCTTCCCGGGTTGTTCGACGGTTATCTGCTCGATCTCCGGGAGAAGCGTTTTTTCCCAGCACTGGATATCCTGCTCTTCGGGCCTTTTTACCCCAGGCTGGGTGTCGCCTGTGCCGTTGAGGAGGACGGGAGCACGCTTGCCGCCCTTCTTCGCGCGGGCTTCGGGCACCAGGCGGACGCGCGGCTTCGAAAGCGGATTCGCGGCCTGCTTTTCAGCATGTCACGCGACCTTGTTTCCGGAACAATCGAAAGGCACGGGATGCAAAGCGAGGCCTGGACTGTTCTTTTCGTGGATGATGACAAGGCCCGCGACAACGCCATCCTGGCCATGATCGAAAGCCCGGACCCTGACGTATCAGGATTAGGCCTGGAAGCGGCCCGTGCGTATGCACCGTCGAGGCCTGATCTGGGCGGCTGGTTGATTAAGAGGTTTTTCGAAAGGCCGCTTGACCGGCCCTGGAGGATACGGCTCCCGAGGTATTGCATAGAGGACGCGGTTTTATGGCGTTTCAATGACGAGGAGATCGCGCACCTGATCAGAAACGATGAAACAAGAACCGCAGGCATGGAGCTGGCAAAAGCGATGGGAGGACGCGCCTCCTGCGGAGCTGTTGTTGATCTCGTCAACAGAGGGCAGGGGGGCGTGGCCGCCGTAGAAACGGCAGCCGGAATCATCAAGCGGCTCGGAAGAACCCGCCCGGAGGATCGGTTTGCAGGCTTGATCGAACCGCTCTCGGATCGATCCGTGTCAGACGGTGTACTCGTGTGCCGTGCGGGGCTTTTTGCTGCGCTGTCGCCGGACGATGAAGATCTCGGCCAGGCGGCTGATATTCTCTTGGGCGCTATCGGGGATGGGGGCGAAACCGGCTTGTCAGCGGCGGCAATGCTTTCGTATTTCACGGACGGACGGATCATTGAATACCTGGAGCAGGTCCAGGAGCTGACAGACGATCCTGATCCTGTTCTGGCCGAGGAGCTGGAAAGGGCTGTTCTTCGCTCTGCAGGAGGTTCGAGCCTGTGTGCCGAGAGGATACGGCTGGCTCTGGTCCGTTTCAAAAGTCCGGACCTGTGGGAAGGGGCTATCAGAAGGCTCGGATTGCTGTCGAGCCTGACCAGCCTGGATTCGTGTTGGGTTGCCGTTGACTTTTGATTCATCAAAGCCTAAATTCTTTGTTCTGCTTCGATAAGCTGTCCAACACGTTGTTTTACGGTAGTCGAACTTTTTGAAAGAAGCCTAGCCCGTTCTGAGATAACAATCCTCGATGACCAGGCTGGCCGGAGTAAGGTTAAATGAATAAAAAAAAGGAAGGCTGTTCGATACACCTGTCGCATGTCGGGACACCTTTGGGCAGGATCACACTTGCTAACACGGATAGCGGCCTGGCCTATGTGTGCTTTCCCGGCAGGGAGGATGTGCTCAGTCGCTGGCTGAAACGAAACGCTCCGGACGCCTGTTTTATCGAGAGCAGCAATGCCGGCCATACAGCTGAAAAACAGTTGATCGAGTATTTCGAGGGCCGCAGGAAAACGTTCGATCTTCCCCTTGATATGACCGGGACGGTTTTTCAAAGAGAGGTATGGAACGCGCTTATTGATATACCTTACGGCAAGACATTGAGCTACGGCGAGGTTGCGAAGATTGTGAAAAAACCGGGGTCCGCAAGAGCGATTGGAAACGCTGTTGCAAGAAATCCCGTGTCCATCGTGGTCCCATGCCACCGTGTTATAGGTTCTGACGGGAGCCTCGTGGGTTTCGGTGGCGGAATGGAAGCCAAGAAAGAGCTTCTGCGCCTGGAAGGCTGTGCTTTGCCGGGGATTGGAAAACAAAGAAGAAACTGAGGGAGCTGATTTTATTGAAAATATTGATTCTATCGAGAAACTGCAACTTTTATTCGACGGCGAGGATGCGTGATGTTGCGATTTCAAGGGGCCACGAGGTTATAATTTCGGACCCCCTTAGCGTTTCACTGGTTGTCGACAGGCATATCCCGAGGGCTTTTTTGAACGGGAAGAGCCTCGATGATATCGACGTGGTCATTCCCAGGATAGGAATGGTGTCTTCGGACTTCGGAGTGGCTGTGGTGAAACAGTTCCAGTTCATGGGAGTTACCGTTGTGAACAACTCCCTTTCGATAATGCGCGCAAAGGATAAGCTTCGTTCGATGCAGCTTCTTAGCCGCCACAAAATAAACGTGCCGAGAACCGTAATGACTCGCAATCCGTCAGGGTTGCGCGAAGCGATTCAGAGGGTCGGCGGACCCCCGGTGATTCTAAAGTTCATCCAGGGGGCCCAGGGCATCGGGGTCATTCTTGCTGAGACGTACAAGGCCGCGGAATCGACTCTCGACGCCTTCTGGAGCATGAACCAGAACCTGCTCATCCAGGAGTACATCGAGGAGTCCGAGGGAAAGGATATCAGGCTGGTGGTCACGCGGAACAAGGTTCTGGCTGTCATGCGGCGGCTTGCCAAGAAAGGCGATTTCCGGTCCAACATTCATCGCGGGGGCTGGGGGGAGCTCGCCAACCCGTCGCAAAAACTGATCGATGTTGCATTCGAGGCTGTCAGGATAATCGGACTGGATTTGGGCGGAGTGGATGTCCTGGAATCGAACATCGGGCCCCTCGTTCTGGAGGTAAATGCATCACCTGGAATAGAAGGTCTTGAAAAAATAACGGGTTGCGATGTGGCCAATGAAATTATACGGTATGCGGAAATGAAAGCGGAACTGCAAGCGGCCGGCAGGAAAAAAGGGAAAACAAAGCACGGCGCCGGCCTTTCCGAACAATCGGTTTAATGTATTACCCGTCAACAAATGATAGACGGAAGGAGTGATTTTATGGATAAGATCCTGAAAAAAGCCAGTGATCTAGGGCACCTGCTGAAACAGAACGAAATCATCAAACGGTTTACCGAGCTCTCGGAAAAGCTTCAGAAAAGCGAGGATTCGAAAAAGCTCCTGGAGGAGCTCATCGAGACCTCAAGGGCATACGAAGAGAAAGAAAGGGATGGCAAACCGATCGAGCCGGAGGACAAAAAAAAGCTTTCGGAGCTTCAGGAAAAATCCAAAAAGGATGAGCTTCTCAGCGAGTTCATGGCGACACAGGGTTACTACATAAACCTCATGACACAGGTGAACGAGGCGATCGCCAACCCGAAGGGAGATCCTCCCAAGGAGTCGGATATCATCCTCCCTGGCGATGAGGCGGGGAAAATAATCGTTTGATTAGTCGGACAGGAGAAGAGTCGGGCAGGTCGGGCAGGTCCGACAAGACTTGAAGATTGAAGACTGAAGCCCTTTTTTAATTGAAGAAGTTCATGGCAGGAAAACCCACGGCGGAATCGGTGGCTTTGTCGACTGCCATGTCGTATCCGAGCATTGTCGCACTGGAGTCCTTGAGAAGCTTGAGCTGCGTGTAGATCGATGTGACGCTGCAGATGTTGTTCCTGTTGTTGATGCTCGATATCTTTTCAAAGAACCCTTCCGCATCCAGGTTTTCAGCGGATTCGAGAGCGGCTTCGTCTTCGAGGCGCACCTGTTCGAGGTACTCCGGGGAAATCGCTTTTTCTGTGTTGAACTTCTGCCCCACATGGCACATATCAGCCCCTGTGATGACGAGCACAGGCCCTTCGCAGCTATCGATCGCTGCTTTGACCGCGTCAAGGAATCCGGACACCTCGGGCAGCGTTGTCGGTGAGTCGCCGGGGCGGAGAAGCTCCATGACAGAGGAGCAAAGCACAGGAACGATCCGGGGCATCTTGCTATTGGGAAGGAGATGTTGCAGCATAAGGACCTGGAACTCTATGGAATGCTCGATTTTGTGAACAAGGGAGCCGGCTGTCACATCGAACGGGCAGAGGCGGACAATTGTGTCCGCAAAAGCGCGGTCAAGGCGCGCGCGCCCGAGCGGTGTTTCAAAGTCTTTGAGCGCGAGTATGTACGGCCCGTGGGTTCCGAAATGTGCGGTCCCGAAGATTAACGCGGTATGCGGAGGGGGTGAGCTCTTGATCGCCCTGTAAGCCCTGGCGAAAAGCGGCCCTCCCCGGTTCAGGTCGATGTGCGGGGCAAGAATGCCTGACAGCAAGCCGCCGGTCTTTTCGTTCGTTTGCTCAGAGTCTTTTTTTCCGTCATCATCAAAAAAGCCGTTTATGAAGGAGTTGATCTCTTTTTTCGAGGGTGGGTAGGCTTCCCCGGAATGAGACGAAGGCCTGACCGGTTTCTGCGCGAACTCGTTTTCCGCATTGATCAGCCGGTTTTTGAACGCCGCACTGTTCATGAACGATTGGTCATCTAGGCTGTTCACGAGCTCGTTGACCTGGTCGCTCATGATCAACTGATTGAACTGTCGTGTAAAAGCTGTCTGGATGTCCAGGATTGAGTGTTTGCCGTCCATGTGTGATACTATGAAGAAAACGTGAGGGGGCAGCAGGATTGCCTCGGGAGCGACCCTGAGAGGATCGCGCAGGCATATCATGTCCTTGCCATCGTTTCGGACAGGAAAGATGTCGAGGTCGCGCCTGATCTCAGGATGTTTCGCTGATTCCGCCATGATGCTCCTTTTTCGGTGTGAGGAGATGTTTGCCTTGTCCTGTCATGTTTCATCGCTCGGAATCATGACCACATGAGCATGGTATCAGAAACGATGTATACGGTCGCCATTTATCCTTTTGAGATTTTGCATACTAATGTGTACCATGCTGTTTTATGGAGTTATTCCGGATGAGTGACAAGCCTGAAAAGCCAGAAAAAAAAGAAGAAAACGGTGATTTTAGCAAGCCTGAAGGGCCTGTGATGCCTCCTTCTCCCGAAGAGATGCAGGAGCAGCTGAAGGATTTTTTCAAGGACAAGTTCGGAGGTCAGGTTTTCTCCTTCTCGTTTCCACAACCCGGGGGCGGTGAGACCGCCGCGCTCGGGGAAGAGCCGGATGAAGACGATGGTAAAGGAGGAGGCGTGAGCGAGGGTGGCGTGAAACCCCGGGAGCTGGATTTCGATATGATTCCTGTTCAGGTTAAGGATCACCTTGACAGCTATGTGATCGGGCAGGAGGATGCGAAAAAGATTCTATCGGTGGCTGTGTGCGACCACTACAACCATGTCCGCGAGGTTTTGAAAAACACGGGCGGGGAACAGAAAGAGTATGTCAAGCAGAACGTGATACTGATCGGTCCCACAGGAGTCGGGAAAACTTACCTCGTGCGCACCCTGGCACAGCTGATAGGAGTTCCTTTCGTCAAGGCCGACATCACCAAGTTTTCTGAAACAGGCTATGTGGGCGGGGATGTGGACGACCTGGTGCGCGATCTTGTCAGGATGGCCGACGGTGACGTGGAGCTGGCCGAATGCGGGATCATTTTTCTCGACGAGATCGACAAGATAGCAACGACATCCGAGCCCGTGGGCAGGGATGTGAGCGGACGAGGCGTCCAGACAGGGCTGCTGAAGCTCCTGGAAGAAACGGATGTTCCTGCCAGGAGCCCGTTCGACATGGCGGCGCAGATGCGCGAGATGATGAGCGTTTCGCGCGGGGGGAAAAAAAAGAAGAGCACGATAAACACGAAAAACATCCTGTTCGTTGTAAGCGGTGCTTTCACACATCTGTCTGCGATCGTGGAAAAAAGGCTGTCTGCCAGCAAGGTCGGTTTCAACGCACCGTCAGCAGGGGAAAACAAGGAAGAGGACCTGCTGAAGAAGGCTGTCACACGAGATTTCATCGAATACGGCTTCGAACCGGAGTTCATTGGCCGTATGCCTGTGCGGGTTGCGTTGAACGAGCTCACGGAGGACGACCTCTTTGATATCCTCAAGCATTCCGAGGGCAGCCTTATCGGGCAGTACCGCCGTAACTTCGAGGCTTACGGTATAACAGCCGCTTTTCCGGATGACGGATTGCGCGCGATCGCCAAGCTGGCGATAAAGGAAAACACCGGTGCCAGGGGATTGATGACCGTTCTGGAAGCCGGGCTCAGGGAGTTCAAGTTCTACCTCCCGGGCGGTCCTGTGAAGCGGTTTGCCGTGACCGGAGAGGTCATCGAAGATCCTGTAGCAATGCTGGACAAGATTAAATCCGAGCCGGATTACGGAAGGCGTCGGTTTTTCGAGGCCAGGGTGCGGGAGTACGAGGCAGGGTTTTTCAAGGAGTTCGGAATAAAAGTGATCCTGGACGGTGCCGCTGTTGACAAGGCCGTGAGCAACGCCATGGAAGACGACATGGATGTAATCGACTACCTGGAGAAGGTGCTCATGGATTACGTATACGGCCTGAGGATCATCCGCGACCATACTGGAAAAAACGAGTTCGAAATAGGTGCTGAAAACATCGAGAATCCGCGTGATGTCCTGGATGCCTGGGTCAAGGATGCACTGAAGAAAGAATGAGGCGGAATTTTTCGATTTCCTCCCCGGACATGTAGCGCCATCGTTTTGTGTCGATACGTTTTCGTACCCCTTCCTTATCCAAGGCCATGCTGGTCACGTGCTTGTGATCGTGGCCGAAAACATGAACCCTCCACTTGGGGCCGATCACGATAAAAGTGCGGTGTTTTTCGTCGAAGAGAATACGGTCCTGCTGCGCCTTTTTCAGATCCTTGAGCGCGAGCCCAACAGCGGGACGTTCCGCTCTCCGTTTCATGGCGTGCCTTGTTCGTCTTCTACTGCGCCTGAACACCCCCTCGATCCCGCGGGCAAGGTGCCTTAGAATCGGCATTACCGCATCTGTGCTCACATGCTTTTTCGGTGTGTGGGCGCTTCGGCTGGCGCGTGTTTTCGCGGTAAGGCGGTCGAGCTTGTTCCTGGTGGCTGTGAAAAGCCCTTCGAGCTCCGGTTCCGGTTCCGCTCTGAGGTAATCGACGAGATCGCCGCCGCCTGAGACCTTACCGATGATGTTTAACCGCATGCTGCTCCTCGAATGGATGAGACATCGCACAGCCTGCAGCGTGACAGCGGTCCGGCCGTTGTTTTTACCGCGCGGCAGCGGAAGGTGCCCTGCTATGACCTGGCCCCATATGTCGTAAAGAGGTGATTCCTTGCCGAAGACGGGGAGCTGTTCAGCGTTCAGGTTGTCCCCGCTCATGCAGGCGGCAACGATCTTGGGAGGATCCTCGACAATATCGTCTATCCGCGGGTTCTTGGTTTCGAGAAACACGGCGGAAATCTCGTTCCATACGGGAAAGCCGGTTGGTGTATACCCCGTGAAAACGGAAAGGTGGTTGGGCGGTACAGAGTGGAAGCACACGCACGAGTCGCAGTGGTAGCAGTAGACGCGGCCTGGAACGAAATGAGGAACGTGGCCTTCGCTTCCACGCGTTGATTTGAACGTGTCCACAAGCTCCCGGGCGAAGGCGGCGGCAT
The DNA here is from genome assembly GCA_964542475.1 of uncultured Phycisphaerales bacterium. Classification (GTDB taxonomy): domain Bacteria; phylum Planctomycetota; class B15-G4; order B15-G4; family CAYZWU01; genus CAZIUL01. Next base: position 90,701 of record CAZIUL010000008.1, read on the forward strand.
CACCGCCCGGGAAGAAGCGCAAAGAGATGGCATCGCTGCTTTTGTCCGTTTTTTTCCGGCTTGTCAGCTTTCTGTGAAGCTGGTCCAGAAGATGGTGTATCTTTTCCCCGTTTAGGAGCTCATCTCCTGAGGAGCCCTTTCCGATCGCGGGTTTCCTTTTTCTTGATTTTCGCTTTCCGGGCCTTGTTTTCCGCCTGCTGTCCCGGTTGTTTTCCTTGTCCTTTGAGGATCCGCCGGCCATTTCGAACGCTCCGTATCTGCGTGTTTCTGAATGCTTATAATTGTACTGTTCCAGCGTTACGATTTCACCAATAAGATCAGGCCCCGGTATGGATCGGTAATCGGACCTGCGGGATTCCCCGGTCTTTTTTGATTCGTAAACGGAGTCATGATACGGAGCCTTGGAGAAGTTATCCTGACTCCGTTATTCCGGCCAAACCGCGAGGACCTTGTTGCAGAACACACGCTAACCTGTTCTTCTAATGGATTGATCTTCAAGACAAGGAGCTGCCGTGGAACTGCGGTGGATGGACATCACCGTATTTTTCGCCTTCTTCGCCTTTGTCTGGGGCTTCAGCAGGTACTAGCCCGCAGGGGAAGGACAGCGAGGACTACTTCCCGGCGGGCCGGGGGCTGGGCTGGTGGCTCATCGGTTTCTCCATCGTGGCGGCCTTGTTCGAGACGGTGCCGCAGCAGAAGAGGATGAAATATGCGGTCTATAGATCTATTTACGAAGCGGAGATCAGCATGAAGAAGACGGTTTGTTTTTCGGTTTATTTTTTGGTTTGTTCGGCCGTTCCGGGGTTTACAACGATTCAGGGCGCGGAACCGATCTCCCCTGACAATGAAGCGATAGTTGCTGTCAACGTGGCGGATGTGGGTCTCAGGCACAGCCGGAAGGATGCGAAGGAGCTCGATCTTTCAGGCATGTGGCAGGTGCGGCTCGCCCCGGAAGGTGAGCTGTTCGACGTAATGTTGCCCGGCTCGCTTGCACTAAACGGCCTGGGCAATGACGTCACGGCAAAGACACGCTGGACAGGGAACCTGGATTTCATGAAAAAGGTCTACCTGAAGAGCGATGCCTATGCCCGGTATCGCGAGCCCGGCAACGTCAAGATACCCTCCTTCCTCCAGCCCGTGAAGCACTTCGTGGGACCGGCGTGGTACACAAGGAAAGTTGAGATCCCCCAGAGCTGGGAGGGCAAGCGGATCACCCTCGAGCTGGAACGCTGCCACTGGACATCGAAGGTGAGCATCGACGGCCGTGAGGCCGGAGAGCGCGCCAGCCTGTCCGTGCCGCACGTGTACGATCTGACAGAACAGCTGATCCCCGGTCGACACAATGTGACGATCGAGATCGACAACCGCATCCGCGTCGTGGACCGCGAGGTGTACGGCACCTGGGCGCATTCGGTCACGGATTTCACGCAGACCAACTGGAACGGCGTGATCGGCCGCATGGCGCTGAAAGCCACTGACCGGGTGTGGATCGAGAACCTCCAGGTCTATCCCGACCTTACCCGCAAGGCGGCGCGCATCACGCTGATCTTGAGAAATGCGACGGGCGCTCCGGTGAAGGGATCGCTCAAAATGGCTTCGACCACCCTGGACTTTATCATGAAAGGGGTGCGGCAGCGCATCGAGATGGAGTGCCTGTTCGACAAGAAAACGAGGCTCTGGGACGAGCACTCGCCCGACCTCCTGACGCTTCATGCCGCGATAAGGGGCGAGGGATTCGAGGATGAGGCCTCGGTGGAGTTCGGTCTTCGTACGTTCGGCCACGACGGCCGGCAGTTCCTGCTCAACGATAGAAAGATCTTCCTGCGCGGCACGCTGGAGTGCTGCATCTTTCCTCTCACCGGCTACCCGCCCATGGAAACCGCACCCTGGATCCGCATCTACAGGATCATGAAGGCCCACGGGCTGAACCACCTGCGCTTTCATTCCTGGTGCCCGCCGGAAGCCGCTTTCTCGGCCGCTGACCGCGAGGGCATCCTGCTCCAGGTCGAGCTCCCGCTCTGGTCCGCCAAGGTTGGCGTCGACCCGAAGATGGAGCCGTGGCTGCGCGAGGAGATGAAAGCCATCCTCGAAGAGTACGGCAACCATCCCTCGTTCTGTCTCATGTGCAACGGCAACGAGCTGGAAGGCGACTACAGCGTTCTCGAGCGCCTGGTGGAGTTCGGCAAGGAGCTTGACTCCCGTCATCTCTACAGCGTGTCCACGGCAAGAAAACACTGTCCAGTGGATGACTACTACGTCTCTCACCGCACCGAGCACGGGCCGATCAGGGGCATCCGCGGGCCTTCAACGGACTGGGATTTTCGTGACAGTATAGCGCCGTTGAAAGTGCCTGCCGTGTCCCACGAGATCGGCCAGTTCTGCGCCTACCCGAACTTCAAGGAGATGAAAAAGTACACCGGCGTGCTCAAGGCGCGCAACTTCGAGATTTTTCGCGAATCGCTCAAAGAAAACGGAATGCTCGATCAGGCGGAGAAGTTCCTCATGGCCTCGGGCAAGCTGCAGGCGATCTGTTACAAGGAGGAGATCGAAGCCGCGCTCCGCACGCCGGGGTTCGGCGGGTACCAGCTTCTGGACCTGCACGACTTTCCCGGGCAGGGCACCGCACTGGTTGGGGTGCTCGATGCGTTCTGGGATTCCAAGGGTTATGAGAATCCGGACCAATACCGTTGCTTTGCCGGGGCGACGGTGCCGCTGGCGCGATTTGCCAGGCGCGTCTGGACGAGCGACGAGTCGCTCGATGTCCGCGTGGAGATCGCGCATTTCGGGAATGAGCCTCTGCTCCTGCCGAGGCCGCGATGGAAGATCACGGGCCATGAGGGGCGGATACTGGATTCGGGATCGTTCACTGTTTCCGAGATCCCTTTGGGCAACGGCTTTGAGCTGGGCGAGATCCGGTTTCCGCTCGCCGGGTTGGAGCACGCGGAAAAGCTGACCCTCACAGTCTCCTTGATGGGAACAACACATCGCAACAGTTGGGATTTCTGGATCTACCCCAAGGAACCGGATACGACGCCTCCGCCGTTCGTGCTGATGGAAACGCACATGAGCGACCAGGCGACGGCCCATCTCGATGGCGGCGGAAAGGTTCTGCTCATGCCCGATCCGGGCCGGTTCCGTGACGCTTCAGGCATGGCCTTCTACCCGGTCTTCTGGAACGCGCAGATGTTTACCTGGCACAAGAGCCTGGCGATGGGCATCGTGCTCGACCCAGGGCATTCTGTGTTCGGCGGGTTTCCCACCGACTTTCACGCGGACTGGCAGTGGTGGGGCCTGCTGAACGGATCGAGAGCCGTGAACATGGGTGGCTTGCCCGAAGCATGCGTACCCCTGGTGCGGGTCATCGACGACTGGAACACCAACCGGCGACAGGGATTGCTATTCGAGTGCAGCGTGGGGGAGGGCAAGCTCATGGTGTGCGCCATGGATCTCGAAACCAAGGCGGAGAACGACCCGGCCGCGCGGCAACTGCTCCACAGCGTGCTGGCTTACATGGCTTCCGATGATTTTCAGCCCGAAGCAGCCGTGGACCGTGGCGTGATCGGACGCATGGTCGATCCGCCCTCCCTCATGCAGAAGCTGAAGATCAAGGCCACAGCGGACAGCGAGGAATCCGGAGGCGAGGTGCGCAACCTTCTTGACGGAGACGCTGCCACCATCTGGCACACCGAGTGGAGAGCAAAGAGCCCCGGCTATCCCCACTGGGTTTTGCTGGAAATAGAGGAACCCCTGACGATAAGAGGGCTCCGCTTGCAGCCGAGGCAAGACGGGGCCAACGGCCGGATAGGGGAGTACAATGTGTTCATCAGCACCGACGGAAAGCGGTGGGGTAAAGGAGTCGTAGCTCGAGGATCCGTCAATTTTGAAACACCGCGAACCGGAAGGTTCGTCAAGCTACTTGCGCTGAAACCGGTCAATCCCGACCACCCCTGGGCTTCTTTGGCCGAGCTCGAGCTGATCATCGACGATTCAATAAGAAACAGATAAGAAGAGAAGAAAGAAGAAGAGAGCCACGGATGGACACGGATGAATACGGATAATTTACATTCGCGGATACGGAGTCAGCACTCCGTATCCCGTATCTACTTTCATTCTTCAAGCAGTCGGATCGTTTCGACCACCTCTTGGCGGGGTTTCCTTTTTTCAGCAGCTTCTCTGTTTTCTCCGGCATGTTCCGCGATAGCATTACAGCAATTAGATTAAACCCTGGTATAGACCGGGCCTGCAGATCCGATTATATTGTTGTGGGACAGGAATGGGGGGGTAAGGCTGGAAACTCGTTCAGGAACGTTGATGAGGCGATGAAACAGGCATCAGCAGAAAAGGTTTTTCGTTTCACGACACCCGTGTTTCTTTGTCTCCTGCTCGGGTGCTCAGCGGCCGCTCCTTTGAAGGTCTTGGAAGGAGATAATTTCAAGATCCGTTCGAGCCTACCGCATCCAAAGCTGGGTGAGTTTGCCGGGACGGTCGCGCGGATATTCGAGCATTACGAAGAGCTATTCGGCCTGCACGGCGATGAGATCGAAGAGCTTCTGCTCCTTCTGGACAACAGCACCGGCAGGCCTGCCAAAAGCGAATACCCGGCGCTTTACAACAAGGCCGATCGCAGCATACATCTCGAGGGAGAGCCGGTCCTCATGACCCTTTTGCACGAGATAGCCCACCACTTCATACAGGCGCGTCTCGGAGAGGTCCCGGTCTGGCTGAACGAAGGGCTTGCTGTTTACCTGGGATGGTCTGCAATGGACGAGGATGAGCTTGTCGTCGGCGAGATCCCGGTGGTGCATTTCAAAATATTGAGGAGCATGGCGGAAAAAGACGAGCTCATGCCGTTAGCCGAGTTTCTAGAGCTGACCCCTGACGAGTTTTACCGGAAAGGAAATAGCATTCGCAACTATTCCCAGGCATGGGGGGTTGTTTATTATGCGTTTCATTGCTCATTTCCGCGGGATCTTTCGTTCGGCGATCGCCTGGACCTGATTAAAAAGAAGGGCGTGCGCGGACTTTCGGCGATGGAGGAGGCGTTCAGACGGTTCTGTACAGGATTCTCAGCAGCGCTGATGATGGAAGAGCGTCTGACCTGCGGGTCCGAGCTGAAACGGCTTTCAAGCGCATACAGGCTTGGCCTGCTTCAGAACCCCTCAGCCATGGATGCTCTTCTGGAGATTGCTGCCGACCAAAAAGAGGATGCACGCATCAGGGATGTTTCACTTGGCGCTGCCGGGTTGATAGCGCTGAGTTCGATGAACTGGTCCGTTGGAAATCGGTTTGTCGCCTGTGTACGTCGCCTGAGATACAAAGACGACTGCAAACAGGTACGTGAAACAGCGCGTCGGCTGTACAACGCTTTCACGAAGAACGACAGGAAAGCGGTGATTTCGCTTTTTGCCGGGCTCTGCGCCGGAAAGGGGTTTTACCCCGCCGGTCGCTTCGATGTGGTGTGGAACGAGACACGGTTCGCAGCTCCTTCCGACGCGACGGAAACCGTACAGGATGCGCAAACCCCCGGCCTTTGAATGCAAGGGGTCCGCGCTTCATTAGAATTGAAAGTTCTTGATCAACGGTTGTCCGGGTTCAAGCTCCACCCAGCTTTCCAGCACTTTCATTGCACTATCCTGATAGCGGTTTCCCTCGTACATTTTCACAGTGACCAGAGCCTTGCCCCGGGGGAGGCCGGTGAACGAGTACAAGAGCTCTTTCCCCGAAATTCTGCTCTCAACCTCGTAGTCGATCCCCTGGACACGGATGGTAAGGTTCGTCACCTTCTCGACGGCTGTCAGTGATCCTTGCAGAGCGCATTTTCCTTCCAGCACCATGGTCAAGGGTTTGATCTTTTCATCCGCGGGAATCTTTACGGTGCGGTGTTCGGTCCGTCCCCCGGGAACAGTTGCCTTGATCACCCAGTCGGCAGGATAGAGGTCCGTCAGCTCGAAGAAACCGTTCGTGTCCGTACGTGTTCCATGATGCCCCATGAAACAGTTGGCATAGGTTTCCGCGTTGATCCTTGCGTGCACGGCAGGCACGCCTGACGCGTCTACCACACGGCCGCTCAGGCGGATACCGGTTTTTGACACGGCCCAGAGAATGACGCCTTTTCCTGTCACGAGGTCTGCCAGCAGACGCCTGATGAGCGTGGAGTTCTGAATGGGCCTGAACGTGACAGCATCGCCCTTTCCCCATTGGATCTTGATACTCCCGTTGTTCAGCATGTGGAAGATGTCCTCGGGAAGATATTGCCGCTCCGATGTGAACGCTCCTGTGGGACCGGTTTTTATCGGCTCGAAACCCAAGGCGTCGTCCTGCATTCCAGAGCGGCCTCTTAACGGTGATCTGTAGGAAACGACAGCACCGTCAGCCGGCAGGTGCGTGTCTGTGACGCGAACGCGCCCAGAGAAGTGGATTCGAACCCTGTTGCATCGTATCACCTGTCCGATCAGGCTTTGCCCCGGTACGAGGGTAAACTCCTCCGCGATCAGCATCGGCGGATTCGCAACATACGGTCTTTTCAAAAGGTTGAGGGTGCCGGTCAATCTGTACCGGCCGGGACGAAGCTTATCGAAAGAAAAGGCGCCCGAACGGCTTGAGAAGAGGGAGAAGTACGTGTTCTGCGGCCTGGCGGCATCCATTGACATCAGCGTGAGAGCCCAACCGGCGAGCGGAGCCTCTTGATCGTCAACGATGATTCCTTCTATCGACAGCTCTCCGGACCTGGGCATGAGAGGAACGCGAATGCTCTGGCTGTTTCCGATTCTGGAAGCACCGCTTCTCTCGGGATTAAACGGGTCGAGCAGTGTTGTTAAGTAGCCGGGATGTGAAATTTCAAGCAGCATGTCCGGCTCAGGAAAGAACTTTTCCGTGGATTTGAACAGCCCGTTGTTATCGGTTGTCCCCCCGGTAATGAAGCCGTAGGCCCTGATCGATGCGCTTCTGACAGGCGATCCGAGAAGACTGTCCATGATCTGAAGTTGGAGATGGCCTGGAGAAGAAAGCAGCACGGATACCTTTGTTTCCGTTCCGGGATCGACCGTACATTCGGCTTTGCCTCTCTCCCAGTCTGTGGAGGCGGCTGTTACCTTGTAATGCCCCGGTAAAATGTTTGATAGGATGTACTCACCCGTTTTATGCGTGGGTTTCGGCACTTGATCGATCTGAAGGCCGTTGTAAAAGAGCCTGAGCAGTGCCACATTTTTATCGGGAACCGGTTCGCGTCCGGACAAGCGGAGCACGCGAATGGTCAGGTCGCCCTGAAAAGGCAGGAGCTTCCTGTCAGGGAGCAGCTTTTCCGTGGAAACCTCGGGCACGCCTGCCCGGTGTTCTGCGCCCTCGTCCGCCGGATCGGGATCGATTGCGGCGTTTGCTACGGTTTTGACCTGTTGTTCTCGATTGTTCTCCTTCCCAATAAATGATTTGACTCCGGGTTCCTGCTCATCGCTGAACAGAACCAATACCGTGGCAGTCACCGTTGCAAGGCCCAGCAAGGCCACAAGGATGGGAAGAACTCTTCGCATGGCTGAAAAGACCCTTACTCTACCTTAACTCTGCAAAGTTAAGGTCCATTCTGTTTCAGGTTTCCATTATGCGATATCCGAGGGATATGTCAACGCACGTAACCTTGTGCTTTGAGCTCTTCCATGAGTTCCGGATCCATTACGTTCGTTTTTTCTTCCAGCGGAATCAACGATCCGGATATGGATTCGAGCTTTTTCCTGAACTCCGCGAGTGTCCGCTGGAAGTCTTCAAAGCGTGAAGAGCTGTACACAAGGTTGGTTTTTTCGCCCGGATCTGATGCGAGATCGTAGAACTCGTATTCGATATCACCGGTTTCCTTTCCGGAGCCGTTTCCAGGAGTGTAAATGATCTTCCAGTCGCCCGCGCGCAGGGTGTACTTGTTGGCCAGGTAGTCGATTTCCGAGAAGGCGACGCCAAACCCGCCTCCGTACCTTCCTGCTGCGGGTTCGAACAGGCGGCACAGGCTGATGCCCTGGATGTCTTCGGGCACGGGGATGCCGAGAAACTCCAGGATAGTCGGCGCCACATCGATGAGCTCCACGATGTCAGGGACTTTGTGGCCGGCAACGCCGCCGGGCGGGCGGATTATGAGCGGAATATGAACGAGCTCCTCGTAAACGCTGTGTCCGTGGTCGATACAGCCCCTGTCGAGTATCTCCTCGCCGTGGTCGGAGGTGATAATCAGCATGGTGTTTTTCATCATGTTCATCGATTTCAGGTCTTCGACGAGCCGCTTGATTCCGTCGTCTGCGATGCGTATGCCGGCCATGTAGCGGTTGTTCAGGCATGTTCTGTCCGCATCCGTGGCGCCTTCAAGGTTTTTCAGCCATTCGGTCCACTCGCCCGCGTTCTTGAAATCCCGGAGTTCGCTGTCCGATTCGGTTTCGAACCGCTTGATGTACTCCTTATCGTTGAACCCGTAGTGATGCACGGAATAGGTGTGGAAGAAAAGGAAGAACGGAAGGTTTTTGCCGGCATTCAGCCAGTTCAGGGTTCTGGAGTAGTTGCCGTGCCTGAGCGGTTCGCAGTCGAAGTAGGTGTCGAAACCTTCATCGAAGCCGAACGAGTGATGAACCAGGATCCCGCCGGTGTACGCGGCTGTAAGATATCCGGCCTTGGCGAGAACGGATGCGAGAAGCGGTGACCTCTCAGGATTGATCCTGTTCTTTACCTTGATGACCTTGTGGACCGAAGGGTACTGCCCCGAGAACAGGGAGACATGCGCTGGAAGCGTGTAGGAAGCCTGGGTGATCGCCTTTTCGAACAAGATCGATTCGTTTGCCATGCTGTCGATGAACGGGCTGACACCAGCGGGATGGCTGCCACCGTACGCGCCGAGCTTGTCCGCGCGCAATGTATCGATGGAGACAAGGATGATGTTGGGGGGGGCGTTTTTTTTCACAGGCTGCGCAAGCGTGGGCGATCCCCATGCAAAAAGAGCATCGCCTGTACCGGTGCACGATCCTATCAGAAGCAGGGAAGCCTTCTCGTCCAGGGGAGGAATCGTTGCGCGCCCTTCCCTCCAACAAGAATAGAAGGCTGAAGGTTCGCCGATATCCACCCGTTCCCGGAAAAGAGGTGTTGTTCCTGATTCCGTCAAGAGCTCAACGGTCCATTCGGCCGTACGGCCGTGCCCCCTGCTGCCTGCCGCAGGAAGCGCCATTGCAAAGCGAAAGACGCGCTCTTTTCCCGGCTCGATCAACAGCTCGATGCCTCCTGTGCCGGAGCATACGAGCGCATCCCGGAGCTCCCCTCCGGCATCGAAACGGATGCAGGGCACTATTTCTTTACCGGATTCCTGTGCGGCTTCAAGGAGGATAGCTGATGCGGTCTCCTGCAGGGTTGCGGTCCTTATCATGATCCTGTCCACGAGCACATCCGAGCCGTTTTTCAACGCTGTGCATGAAGGGTTGAACCCAACCGCGAGACTGAGTGTCTTTTCTTTTCCTTCGCCGGGAACGAACACCTGGTAGAGGTTCAGCCATCCATCGCTCGAGCCGGCTGTCTTCCAGTTGCAGTGTACCTTTATGAAATTGGCTGGAACCGCTGCGCTGATGCCGAGTTTTGCAGGCCGCTTGAGTTCAACTATCGCAAGAAGATCCTTGTACCGGTCCAGCTTTGCACCGTTTGGAAGCTTCATTCGCGCGCAGGCGGTCAACGGCTTTCTGAAGGGGAGGTCTACTATGCGGCCAATGTTCGGAATACCGCGCCTCAGGCAAAGCGCGCTCTTTGAGCTGCAACCGTTGTGCTCGATCGTTCTGAAGGCCGCAGGGTCGGCTTTTGTGCCGTCAGCGGTTCCCCAGGTTCCGATGTCAATGAATGTTTCATCGAGGAGCAGCTCTTTATTGAAGTTGAAGATTTTATGGCCCGTATTGAAAAGCCGGTCGGTCGCATCTCCTGTCCGTTTTTTCACAGGCGACGATGCGAACCTCACAACAGGCGGGAGTATTCTTTGCGGGGCAGGATGTGTGTTTTCGTTGTGCCGATCGCACCCAACAACAGCCGTGAACAGGACCAGCGCCGAACAGAACGCGGCAAGAAGCGCAGCAGTCCCGAGCGCGGCGGTTGTGCCGGTTGGAGTTTCAGCAGGTGACTTTACTCTATTCATCTTTCTTGATGCCGCCTCGACTTATTATGGTTGTCTGGATCCGGCATGTTCTACGCTCGAAAAAACATGTCCTGTGTTACTGCGGGCTGATTTCGAACCCGCCTTTTGACGCGCACCTATTGATGATGATATCCAGCGCCTTCACGCGCCATGCAGTCCACACACTCTTATCGGGATGTTGAACGAGGAACTTGTTGTAGCTGTCGAGGGCCTCGGTGTAAAGGCTCATGCACGGCCCCCTGGGGGGCATTTCATTTTCCGAAAGTTCGAACAGCCGCCTTTGCAGGAGATCACCCGCATTGAGCAGCGAACGGTCGGTGACCGGAGGTTGTGGAAAGGACCGGGACGGCACATCTCTGCGCGGCAAAGACATATGCCCGGTTTCGGCAATACCGCCGTACCCGAGGCCGGCGAGCGCTTTCACTTTTTCGGGGTCGATTTCGTTTTTGAAGAAGAGCCCGGTTCCGTGTTTTTCTCCCCATGCAAAAGCGTCGGCGGAGATCCTGTCCGCGGCAGAACAGTAGCTTTCGAACAGCTTGCGGTCAATGAGCTGTGGAGCGTTGCTTTCGAGGTATGACCGGCTGAGATCAAAGAGCCGGTCTTCACGGGAGAAGAGCTCCAGTATGCCCAGGGGATCGTTTTCAAGGTCGTAGTAGATCTGTTGACCGCACAGAAAATATGGCTTTTCGGGAGAGTCGTAGCAAACCGGATCCACCGGCTTCAAGATCCTCATCAGCGCGCTTCCATTCTCGTCGCGGCTCCCTTCTATGTACTTAACATCGTCCTGGATGAAATAGCGGTTCATTCCAGTGCCGGGGGAAAGGCCGTAGGCATGCTTCTTTTCCCATATGTTTTCATCAAGGCCGCTAAGCAGGTTTTGACCGTGCAGCGTGTTTTTTTCGTGCACGGGGATCCCAAGGCAGGACAAAACCGTGGGAACGATGTCCACGCTTTCCACGACATGACCGACACTTTTTCCGGCGTGGCGAGCCCCTGGAAACTTGATGAGAAGCGGAATGCGAACCTCCTCGTTGAAGAGGAAAACACCATGTCCGATGGTCAGTCCGTTTTCCATGAACGCCTCTCCGTGATCGGAGGTGACTATCACGAGAGCCTCGTCAAAGATCCCGAGCTCGTCAAGAAGGGAAAAAAGCTTGCCAAGCTCGCTGTCCGCATAGGCTATGCACCCGTCGTATGCATCCACCACCTCCTGAAGCGAGTCGAACCGGTCGAGCTCCTGGTAATGGTGATGGTTCAAAAACGACGGAATCGACAGGTCGATCTCAGGCAGGCCGCGGCCCGGTGCTTGATCGCAAAAGCGCGTGGAGAACGGTTGGGGCGGCTTGTACGGCCCGTGGGTGTCGAACGTGTGGATGAACAGAAAAAACCTCTCTTTGGCGTGCTCCCTGATCCAGGCGTGCAGGTCCGGTCCGAACCTGCGGAAGCCGTTGCAAGAGCCCTCTTCCGCTCGCTCGTCCCTGTACTCCGAAAAACCATTGTCGAACCCGTAGCATGCGGAAACCAGGCCGCCGTCCGTGAAAGCCGATGTGAAGTACCCGGTATCGCGGAGCATCTGGGCGAGCGTGCGCACGGATGGGGCGAGCGTCGCTGTTCTGGGTTCGCCGGTATCCGGATCATCAACGGCCGGGGAGAGCACTCCATGGGCCTCAGGATAGAGGCCGGTGAGCATGCTCATGTGCGACGGCAGCGTGTAGGGCGCCTGGGCATAGGCGGACTCGAAAAGCACGGCATTGATCCGAGCGAACTCGTCAAGACATGGCGAGGTCTTTCTTTTGTATCCATAGCAGCTTAGATGGTCGGGTCGCAGCGTGTCCAGAGAGATGAGAATCACCGGAACATGCTTGGAGCATCCAATGAAAACAGCAAGGAAAATGCAGAAGATGAAGATGATACGTCCCAGCGTATTCATACCTTGATTAAGTCCTAATTTGTTAACAGCAACGAAATAACAGGCATTGCCCTGGCTCAGGTGCGTGTCCATTATAATCTATGCGGGAACCATCACTTGGCAAAAGTAAACTTTTCGATTATGCTACGGAGTCCTCGGTCGGTTGCACTGTATCCTACACCAGGATTGCCAAGTACTATATTATTTGTTTGAAATCGATTATCAGGACCTTTTATGGACAAGACAAGGTATACAGCTGAAGGGGTGAGATCAGCCGCGCCAATGATTTTTGCGGTGGCTCGCGGCGAGAGAAGTTCACAGGGCATGCGGAGGAGGCTCTGTTCGCTGGCGGAACAGATGGAGTTCGATACGTTCTACGATTACAGCAGCCTCCAGCACGGCTCTATTATCCGCGTGCGTGATTGCGCACGGGTTTTCATGACCATGCTCAAAAAACGCTCCGAGGACCTGGCCGGGTTCAGCGTTGCCAAGGCCATACGCGACATCGCCTCTCAGAAGCCCCGCCTGGACCTGACTCCCGCTTTCTTCGCTGATCTGATGCATGTTCTCCTGGGTCTGCAGGGTCGAGGTCCGGGTTCAGCGCCTGTTGATGAGGCGCTCGAGCCAAGCATGCTGAGCGGCAGGGATGCGGCGATTGAGCGCTCCAAACAGCTTGACAACCTCTGGGACAGGGTTGACGGGCGCATGGCAGATTATCCACACGGTCTTTTGAACGATGTGGTCGAGGCACGAACAAAGAGACGGGGAAAGGTGATGCAGGCTCTTAACGCTTCAGAGGAAGACTGGAGCGACTGGAAGTGGCAGCTAAGGAACGTGATAAAGGATGCAGACACACTCGGGCGCTTCGTAAGCCTGGCTTCACGCGAGAAAGAAGGTGTGGAGGCGGCGTGCAGGATGAACATCCCTTTCGGGATCACCCCGTACTACCTGACTCTCATGGATGAAAGCCCCAGCGTGTTCGACCGTGCTGTCAGGGCCCAGGTTTTTCCTTCAACGGATTATGTCCGGCAAAGCGCCGGGGGGCGCTCGCGGAATGGGTCCGACATGGACTTCATGAAGGAGCGGGAGACCTCTCCGCATGACCTTATCACCAGGCGGTATCCGGCGATCGTTGTATTTAAACCGTACAACACCTGCCCGCAGATCTGCGTCTATTGCCAGCGCAACTGGGAGATAGAAGGTGTGCTCGCGTCCGGGGCAATGGCTGGGGATGAGCAGGTCGAAAAGGCGATCCAGTGGCTGCGGGAGCATCCCGCGGTTCACGAGGTCCTGCTGACCGGTGGGGATCCCCTGTGCATGTCGGATTCGAAGCTGGATGAGATCCTGGGCATGATAGCTGATGTCCCGTCCATCGAGAGGATACGGATCGGATCGAGAACCTTGGCCACGATGCCTATGAGGATAACGGAAAACCTGGCCGGGATCCTCGGGCGTTACAGGGAGCCGGGTAAGCGGGAGATGGTCGTGGTTACTCACATACAGCATCCTTACGAAGTGACGCCTGAAACATTGAAAGCTTCGGAGCTCATCCGGCAGCAGGGGATCCCGATCTACAACCAGCTCGTGTTTACCTTTTACACATCCAGGCGTTTCGAGGCCGCGGCGCTGCGACGCATACTGCGGCTTACAGGGATCTCGCCTTATTACACCTTCAGCACCAAGGGCAAGGAGGAAACCAGGGACTACCGGGTTCCGGTTGCCAGGCTGTTGCAGGAGCAGAAGGAGGAGTCGCGCCTTTTTCCGGGCATGGCCAGGACCGACGAGGCTGTGTACAACGTGCCCGGTATGGGCAAGAACTACCTCAGGGCCCGGCAGCACAGGAGCCTGCTTTCGATCCTGCCTGACGGCGCCCGTGTATACGAGTACCACCCGTGGGAAAAGAACATCTCAGGCACCGGCCCGCTCGAGACTTTCATAACGCGCGATGTTCCGATTCTCGAGTACCTAGATCGTCTGGATTCCATTGGTGAGATAGTGCACGATTACCAGACGATATGGTACTACTATTGAGTCGGTATCTCCAAGCCGGGGAGCGCCGGTCCGTAAGGTGTGGAGGGCCGGGTTCCTTCCCGACCGGAAGAGGACGGTATGGAGGGAAAGCATCAGCCCGTTTTCAAAACATCGAGGATGCCTTCTTCGGGCAGGTCGGACGGCTTGATCCCGAACTCGGAGAGAAAACGTCCGCACACTGCTTCGTCAACAGGCCAGCCCATTACCTTCTTGCGGAAGAGTTGTGCGACCTGGTAGTCGAGAACCGGGGAGAACACTCCCATGAACATGCGGTTCGGCTGAGCGCTGCTGTTGCACATCGGTCCGTCTTCGCTTGCCCAAAGCGAGTCGATCAGGCAGAGCTGCTGCCTGGGGAACAGCACCTTTTTCTTCTTCGAATCCATCTCGCCGAGGATCAGCGGTGTCTTGTTAATGGCAAAGAGGTAGTCCGTGGCTCCGTCAACATGGGCATGCGGTCTCGGGTTGAACGTACCGAGGTGGTTCTTCATGGACATGGTGAAATGGCCGAACTGGGGATAATGTCCCTTGCACATTGCGATGTTCACAACGATGTCGATCTTGCCTTCCACGAGGCTGCTCAAGCATTCGGCGGTTTTTTTGCCGTCCATCCAGGGCCTGCCAACAGGAGCTTTTCCTGAAAATCCGCCCCAAAGCGACATGATATTGCACCCGTCAGGGAGGCCGGCGAACGGTGTTTTTTTCAGCATGTCCTTGCCGTGGCACGAATCGTAGATAAAAATGTTACCCGCCTTGATTCCGATCTCTTTGTTTAGAACCTTGCAGATTTTGGCCATCACAGCGCTTCTGGTGTGCTGCTGTGCGATGTTATTTGTTTTCACGGCAACGGTCACATCGCCCCACGCCTTTTTAGCAGGCTTCAGGAAGATCGACTTCCACGCGTCCTTTGGGCGCTTTTCTTCCGTGAGGGCGCAGGCAAGGCGCTCGATGTTCGTTTCCACAGCCTCAGCTTTCACAAGCCCGTTCTGCACGCGCCAGGGAGAATCGGGCTCCTTACCCGTGGTCATACTCGGATCGTGAACACCTGCAACGCGAAAGGGATTCAGGTTTGGGTTGTACTCGAAACCTCCTTCGGAAGGATCGGCAGGACGGGGAACAAAGATCGTCGGCGACAGGCCCATGGATGCCGCCCCGGCCGCTGAAATCTTGATGAACGACCTTCTCGATACATTTTTGTTGTTTCTGTTCATTGTCGTGCTCCCTTGGAGTTTTGTTTTGTACTGCGGCAAGGGTCTTGCTCGATACGGTTATTCGTGCAAAATGATATGGAAAAAACGAATAATGGTAAACAACAAACGGATCGATTTTGCTGCGTGCAACAGAGAAACATAGGTTGCGAAGGGAGTAATAATGAAGGCGGCCATCCTTTGCGTGTTCGTGTTCAATGTTATCTTGGCGGCGTTCTGTGTCAACGGATGCGGCAAGAGGCAGGCCGAAGCCGAAAAGGCGGCGGACCTGGTGTTGAAGAACGGCATGGTTGAAACCCTGGACAACGCCCTTCCCAGGGTCACGGCGCTGGCTGTGAAAGGGGGGCTGATCGTTGCGAGGGGCGACGAAACCGGGATCGGAGAATGGATCGGCAAGGAAACGCGGGTCATCGATCTTCATGGCTGCCTTGTGGTTCCTGGATTGATCGAAGCACACGCGCATCTTCTGAGCCTCGGCAGGACCAAGACGCAGATAGATCTGACAGGGACCAGGAGCGCTGAAGATATAGCTGCAATGGTCGAGAAAGCTGCGGCTGAAGCCGATCCTGGCAAGTGGATCCTTGGGCGCGGCTGGGACCAGAACGACTGGGAGAAGAAAAGGTTTCCCGGTCACGCTCTCTTGACGGATGCGGCTCCGGAGAACCCGGTTTACCTCACCAGGATCGACGGACACGCTGCCTGGGTCAACATGTGTGCGATGGAACTTGCCGGGTTGAAAAGGGAATCCGGAGACCCGGACGGCGGAAAAATAATTCGTGACTCCGAAGGTGTGCCCACGGGCGTTCTCATTGACAATGCGGAGTCCCTTGTTTCAGGGAAGATACCGCCTCTGAGCAGGGATGAGATGAAAAAAGCCGTTTTGGCTGGGCTGAAGAGCTCAGTGGAAAACGGCATTACCGGTTTTCATGATGCCGGTGCTGGAGCGGAAGTAATCTCCATCTACAGGGAGATCCTGGGGCAAGGCAAGCTGCCGCTAAGGCTGTACGTCATGCTGGCGAACGATGACGAGCTGGTGGCCGAATATTTTGAAAACGGCCCGTGTATCGGGGAAGGGGGCGGGCTCTTGACGATCCGCGCGCTAAAACTTTTTGCTGACGGTGCACTTGGCTCGCGCGGTGCCGCGCTGCTCGATCCGTACACGGACGATCCGGGCAACTCCGGGCTGATCGTAACAACGGAAGAAGAGATCTTCGATAGAGCTGAAAAGGCCCTGGCCGCGGGTTTCCAGGTTTGCACGCATGCCATCGGGGACCGTGCGAACAGGATCGTTCTCAACGCTTATGAGAGGGCGTTGGAAGCCGTTCCGGATGCGACAGATGACCACCGTTTCCGCATCGAGCACGCCCAGATTCTGGACCGGTCGGACATTCCCCGGTTTGTCGGTTTAGGAGTGATCCCGTCCATGCAGCCCACGCACTGCACCTCGGACATGACGTGGGTGCACACCCGCCTGGGCAAGGAAAGAGCCGAGGAGGGCGCTTACGTGTGGAAGAAACTCCTTCACAGTGGGGCGCGCATTCCAGCGGGATCGGACGCGCCCGTTGAATCGATTAACCCGCTTCTCGGGTTCTATGCGGCTGTGACCCGGCAGGACAGGGATGGAAATCCTCCCGGGGGCTGGTATCCGGAGCAGAGGATGAGCAGGGAAGAGGCGCTCAGGGCTTTCACTATGGACGCTGCCTATGCAGCGTTCGAAGAGAAGAGCCGGGGATCGATAGAGAAGGGGAAGCTTGCCGATCTGACGGTCCTTGACCGCGATATCATGAAGGTGCCCGCTGACCAGATCCTAGAGACAAAAGTGGTGATGACAGTTACGGGTGGGGAGATCGTTTACAGCAGAGACATTGCCGAGTAATCCATGTCCATACGAGCTTTTCCTCTTCTTTCTTGTTCTTCTTCCAAAGCCTTCCTCCCCCTTCTTCTTGATTTATTCCGATTATCGGATATTATTCTATAACATAGCTTTATTTGGATAGATGGAACAAGGTGGTTTGGAATTTTTCGGTTTGGTTTTCATAACACCTTTTCCGATAAAAAGTTTAAATGATACCCGTGGTTGTTCAATATCATGGTCGGTGATCAATAAATCCGGTCAGGTTCAGGAAGTTCTTTTCTGAAAGAAGTTCAGAAAGTCGGCGCTCAAGCTCAAGATGAGCTCAGACACCATCATTCACAGCGAGGAAGTGCTTGATTTTTGAAACTTGTTAAAAACCCAGGGATATGAAAGGAAATGTCGTTGTCATGACGGAACAGATAGTGCGTGTATACACCGATGGAGCCTGCAAGAAGAATCCGGGTCCGGGTGGGTATGGTGTTCGCATCCGTTATCCGGACGGCAGGGTCAAGGAGTTCGGGGGGAGTGAAGAGTCTACCACGAACAACAGGATGGAGCTCAAGGCAGCGATAGAGGCGCTGCGGCGCACTCGGACCGAAAAGCCGGTCGTTGTTGTCACGGACAGCGAATATGTCCGTCAGGGGATAACTTCCTGGATTCAAGGTTGGAAGACGCGGGGCTGGGTGACGCGGAACAACAAACCTGTTTCCAACCAGGATCTCTGGAAGGAGCTTGATGATCTAAGAAGCGCGGACGTTGAATTCGAATACACGGCTGGACACGCCGGCGACCCGGACAACGAGCGGTGTGACCGGATCGCATCGTCGTTTGCCATTGGAGAACCCGTGGAACTGATAGACGGGGTGGATCATACACCGACAGTCCCCAACAAACACAAGCCCCCGAAAAAGAAAAGCAGGTACAAGGCCGCGCAAGGCCTCTATTCCGGTCCTATCGTCTACCTGAGCCATGTCGGCGGGAAGCTGGGTCGGCATTCATCCTGGGCAGAATGCGAAAAGGTTGTAAACGGGGTGAGCGGCGCGCTTTTCAAAAAGTGCAAGGGCCCGATCGAAACGGCTGAGACTTTAAAAAAGTGGGGCCTCCTCGGAGGGGGCCGGGACTGAGGGATTTACCCGAATGAAGCCTCTTCATCCGCCGGCCATCTATACAATCTAGTGATGCATCAGGCTCGAAACCTCATACATTGTCATCAGCGACAGCAGAAAGCTCAGGGTGCTCTCAGCCCCTTGATTCAGGTTTGCGCCCGACGGAGTAAGGCCGTCGCAGCAGCCGCCCGTTCTGAAGTCATAGATCGCGTCACCAACGTCGTTTTTGCCGAGAAACCAGTCGAAACATTGGCTCATGCGGTCGAGATAGATCTTATTCTTGGTTCTACGATACGCTGTCTTGCACGCTTCGATGAGGTCGGATGCATCTATGGGCTGCTGGTCGAACTGCGCTTTTTCCTTATCCTTGGGAAACCATCCGTTGTTGCCTACAATTGACAGATGATCCCCCTCTAATTGAATATCGAACAAAAAGTTGAGGCTGTCCTCGGCCACCTCCATGTAATCGTCGCGATGAGACCGGTATGCCGCCAGAAACATTGCATGCGGGATGGTGGCGTTTCCATAGGTGATAGTGTCCTCGAACCAGCGCCACTTTTTTGATGACGATTTGCGAAAGGCGTCAAGAAGAATGCTCCCGAAGTCGTCCGCCCTGCGGCGCACTTCGGAAGCGCCCGGGTACCGGTCGAGAAAGTAGTGAAGGCCGAGAATAGCATATGATGTTCCCCTGAGCGTCAGGTTGTCGAGCCGGTTGAGAGCCTTGTCGAACAGCTCCTTGGACAGTGCACGAAAAGGTGTCGGTGCGAAAGCGATGGTGTAGCCGAGCCCCCACAAGGCCCGACCGAAACAGTCGTCCGAACCTCCTTCATCCAAGTAGTGCCTGTCGTAAGATACGAAGTTCCGAAACCAACCGTCCTCCATCTGGCAGTATTGGAGGAACGAAAGGTAGGGGGTCAGGAGCTTGAGGATTTTTGTGTCCCTGAAGATCCGGAAGTACTTGGTCGCGACCACAAGGGCACGCGCGTTGTCATCCACGCAATAGCCGTGGTTGAAGTTGGGAATCGTGAAGCTGGCGTGCTGAAGTATCCCGGTCGAGTCGGTGAGACGCCTCAGGTGCTCCATCTTGGGTTCGGGCACGTTGGTGGACGAGATCATTTTCGAGCGGAAAACAGGCTTCTGAAGCTTTTGCTTCTTTACCTCCTGCAGCACGTGGTGAAACAGCTCCGTGTAGCGCCTCGAAACCTCCTTCCAGGTCATTGACCTGCAGTAGTCGTAGGCCTTCTTGCGTATGCTGTGGATTTTCACCTTGTCGTCGAGAAGACCGATGACCGCGTTTTCGATCGCCCCGGGATCGTTGAACGGCACAAGGATGCCGCGGTCGTTATCGAGCATCTCCTCCGCGTACCAGTAAGGCGTCGAGATCACGGCTTTGCCCGTGCCGAGCGAATATGCGAGCGTGCCGCTCGTGATCTGTTCCCGTTTCAGGTAAGGGGTGATGTATATGTCCGCCATGCCGAGGAACTCGCACAGCTCCTCGAGCTCAACGAAGCGGTTCTGGAAGATAATCGAGTCCGAAAGTCCGAGGGAATCCACCATGCGGCGGAGCCCGACACGGTACTTCTCGCCGGTGTGTTGAAGGATGTTGGGGTGCGTGGCCCCTAGCACGACATAAACGGTGTCGGGATGTTTTGCCGTCACCCCTTCCATTGCCTTTATGGCGCACTCTATGCCCTTGTCCGGACCGAGCAGTCCGAATGTCAGGATGACCTGCTTGCCCTCGACATTGAACTTGTCCTTGTAGTAGTTGGGATCCATGAAAGGCATGTCAGGGATCCCGTGGTGTATCATGACAGCTTTCTTGTCATCTACACCATAGACATCCTTCAGCATGCCCAGGGCCCTCTCGCTCATGACAACCACCCTGGCCGAGAGCCTGCATATTTCATCAACGATCTTTTTCTGCGCGGAGTTGGGCTCTTCCAGTACCGTGTGGAAAGTTGTGACAACAGGCACCCTGAGCTGCCGCAGTGTCAGAAGGATGTTTCCGCCTTCCTCGCCTCCGAAAATCCCGAACTCGTGCTGCAGGCATACAACATTTACCTTGCTGAAGTTTATGAAGTCCGCAGCTCTCAGATAATCGGCCTGCGAGTTCTGCGCGATCTCCAGCCTGACACGCTCGGGATAAGCGTACCCTTCAGACCTGTCGTTCATGGCTGCAGAAAACACCATGCGGGATTCTTTCATCTCGCGCGCAACTGCTTCGCAGATATCCGTGGTAAACGTGGCGATGCCGCACCGCCTCGGCAGGTAGTTGCCTATGAAGCAGACCCCGATGTCGTCGAACCGTTTCGCCATTAAATTGCTCCTTGCCTGCAAGCAGACAGCTGTGAATACCTGATGTAGCCGCCCCGTACCGCCGGGGGTTGTCCGATGTTCAGGTGTTATTCTAATCGCTTGAACGCTCGTGTAAAGATTCTGTATGCAAAGTTGGTGTAAAGCCTGGAATCTCAATCCAGGTGGAAGCGGATCCCTGACAGGATGGCTTTCCTGCAGACCGGGCAGAACGCGCCGCCGCCCGTGAGCATGATGCAGGTGTGGAACGGCCTGTACAGCCCTTTGGCGCGGTACCCGGCTCCTTCGAAGCAACCGACCAGGTCGAAGTAGCGCGGATCATTCGGCGTTGGAACCGGTGTGCCTTTTTTTATCAGCGCTTTCCACTTGGGCGCTTCAGGGTTAAGAAGTGCGGTGATGTTGGGTTCCCACGGCTCGACTCCGTCCGGGTAAAAATCGATGTAGGTCACCGGCGATGTGAAGTACTCGTCCGCGAGCCCGCCGAAGAGGTGGCCGAACTCGTGCGCGATGACCCCGGGGAGCTTCCCGGATACGATCGCGTAGAGGTTGTAGATCCCGCCGCCCCCGTACCTGGGCGAGTTGTAGATGATCAGGATGTAGTCGTAGGGAACGCAGGCGGCCGCGTCGTGAATCGATTTGATATCCATGGACAGCGGATAACGGGCCAGCCCGAACGTGTTGAAGCTTAACTCAAAAGCTGTTGACCTGAACTCCTCTTTCCGCGGCTCGTCCACTCCCGATTCCAGGGAGGGACATTCGATTGCGTTGATGTTGAAACTGCTCTTGCTCTCTTTGAGCGGGCTCACAGCCATCAGCTCGTCTGCTATCTTGCGTGCGTCCCGCACGAACTTTTTCATCTCCCTGGCAGTGTATCCGTCACCGAGGATCACCAGGTCCACATGGTCCTTTGGGCTGCCGTTGCTGAGGATCTTCACGCTTTTTCTGCTGCCTTGCCAATGGCTGTCGGTCCTGATCAGGCTCTTGTCCATCACTATTTTTTGCCGGAAGATCTCGACAGACTCGGTCATGCCGTTACATTTCGAGACGGCAAGAACAACATCTTTTTTGGGATAAGGCATGATTAGCACGTGCTCGAACACCCTGAAAACATTGTTGTGCGCCTCTTCGGTTGTTCTCCACTCCCCGAACAGCGTGCAAAAACCGCGGGAAAAGATCTGTGTTCCGCTTTTTGCGTCGTACAGGTTGAAACGGTACGATCCAAGGCCATCCGAACGTACCGGCCTTCTTTTCGGTCCTGCATAGAACGGCTCTTCGATCAGCTCGTCAATGCATATTTTTTCGGTTTCGTGGGTGCCGAAGAAGTGGAGATCCACCCTCAGCACCTTGTCTTCGAAAAAATCGTTGAAGCGCACCTCCTCGGCAGGCTGGCAGGGTTGGAGAGAAAGAAAGACGAGAATCATGGTAAAAAACATATTGGTTCTCCGTTCAAGGGACGAGCGATGAGTCAGTAGCCGAGCTCGTTCAGTTTGTCGATGGAGTCGTCATCCGCGGAATTGGCTCTCCTCACGTCGATTTTGTAACTGGTTGCCCATTGTTCAAGGATGGCTTCAAGCTTCAGTGCGATGTCAGCGGTTTCAGGCCTGTCTATCAGGTTTTCTGTCTCTAAAGGATCGTCTTCCATGTTGTAAAGCTCTTTCCTGCCCTTGGATCCTGGAAAGCTTATGAATTTCCAGGGACCGCGGCGTACGCACTTCGCTTTCAACAGGTTTGGGCGCGCAGCACCCCTTTCTGCAGCGATGGGTTGGGTCGCTTCGGAAAAGAGAGGGTTATCCGTAGGTGCGGCCTTGGGTGAGCCGAGCAAGAGCTCTGCAAAGCTTTGGCCCTGAAAACCTGAAGGAGCCTCGATTTCAGCGATATCAAGCAGGGTGGGGCCCAGGTCGATGTTGCAGAACAGTCCGTCGCATCTGCGGGGAGCGGCGATCTGGCCGCTTGGGAAGCTGATCAAAAGAGGCAGACGAATGGTGGTGTCGTAAACGAATCTACCGTGATTGAAATGGTCGTCATGCTCCCAGAACGTTTCACCGTGGTCCGAGGTGAACACAACAACAGTATCGTCGCTTAGGCCTGAATCATTGATAAGCTCGATCACCTTGCCGAACTGCTGGTCCACGTACCGTATCTCGGCGCAGTAAAGGTTGTGAAGGTTTTTTTCGAAGCTGCCCGGTAAGCCGCCTGATGCCGCAAGGTTTTTCTGAGCGATCGGGAAATCGGGAGTTTCCGGATTTCCCGGCTGTTCACGGGCCCCAAACAGCTTCATCGTTTCCAACGGCGGGTCGTAAGGCCAATGCGGATCGAAGTAGTGAAGCATCACGAAAAACGGCTTGTTTTTTTGGCGCCTGTTCACCCATTCGGAAAAGCTGCGGGTCACGCTCCACGCGGACCGTACGAGCTTGTTGTCGCGAAGCATGGTCGAGCTTGTGAACTCTTCATCGAAGTGGTCGAACCCCCTGTCCATGCCAAAGGTTTTGCTCAGGCAGTAGCTGGACACGAAAGCGGCTGTGTCGTACCCGGCCCGTCTGAAAACGTTGCCAAGGACCGGCAGGGAATCGTCGGGAGCATAGCCGTTCCTGAACGCCCCGTGGTCCTTCGGATGAAGCGATGTCAGCAAGGATGCGAACGAGGCAAGGGTGGTCGGCACCACGCTATAGTAGCGCGTAAACTGCACGCTCTTTTCAGCGAGACGATCGATGTTCGGACTTGTATCCCGATCGTACCCGTAGCAGCCGAGGTGATCGGCGCGCAGAGTATCCACAACCACAAGCAGGATGTTTACGCGCGGGTTGCCGTTTCCGCAGCCATTTAAAAGGATAACGGCGATACATGCAACAAGCGCCGTGACCGCCGCATTCAGGCGGATCTGTCCCGCTGTTTTCGCCTTCACGACCTTGTCTCCTTCACATCAGGAATGCGCGCCGGTTTCACGCCGTGGTTCAGCGGGCCTCGGCCTTGTCCGATTCCCGGAGCGGATCCGATGGCCAGAGACACGTAGTCCCCGGCCGAACGGAAAGCCTGTTCCACGGTCTTTTCCAGGGCCAGGCAGGCGGCGACAGCGGCTGAAAATGTGCAGCCTGTGCCGTGCGTGTGTGCCGATTTTATCCTGGGTCTGCAAAGGGAAACAATGTGACTCCCGTCGAATAGCAGATCCTGCGGGTTGCCATCGAGATGTCCGCCTTTCAGCATCACGTTTTTCGGTCCCATGCCGTGCAGATCCCTTGCAGCGGCCTCCGCCTGTTTCGTGTTTTCGATGGGGCGCCCCAGTATCGTTTCCGCTTCCGGGATGTTTGGTGTGAGCACATCGCATAAGGGGAAGAGTTCATCGACAAGCACTTTCCTTCCCGCGCCATCGAGGAGCTCGAACCCGCTTTCCGAGATCATGACCGGATCCACCACAAGGTGGGGAGGGCGATGATCCCTGATGGCCCGGGCAACAGCGGACGCAACCGGGCCTGACAGGAGCATGCCCACCTTTACGCTGTCAGCCCCGATGTCGCACAGAACAGCTTCGGCTTGATTGCCCACCTCATCGGGCGGGACCGGGTGAACCGATCTCACGTCTCTGGTGTTCTGTGCTGTCACAGCCGTTATCACGGAGGCTCCGTAGACTCCGAATGCGCAAAATGTTTTGAGATCGGCCTGAATGCCGGCTCCTCCGCCGGAGTCGGAACCTGCGATGGTCAGAACTCTTTTCGAAAAGAAATTGTTCTTCAAAGCACGGTATTTCCTTTGTTTTAACGTTGTAACGGCTGTTTGATGTCGTTCGTCATGAAAGCACATACGCTGTCAAGGTCCGGCCTGAGAGCTCATGTTTTTTGCAACCTCGCACCTGTTGAGGGAAAGAGCAGGCTGAACACGATGTTGGCAAAAGAGGCAACCGCAAAAGCGATCGTCAGGTTGTAGATCTCGATTCCGCCGTGAGCAGCAGGATCCCAAACCTGAGGCCATATAAGTGCCGTTGAAAAACCTGAAAACATACCGGCGATGCATCCCGCGTACGAGGCCTTTTTCCAGAGAAGCAAAATAGCCACCTGCGGTCCGAATGCGCCCCCTAGCACAGCCCAGCCGTAGGTGAGCACGTATTTGAAAACCTGTACCTCGGAATCGATTACCAGGAGCAGGGCAGCCACACCCAGCACGAACAGCACGGTACGGTTTATGATCATGTGAGCCTTCTTCCCTTTCCTGTCGAAAAGCCTGCTGTAGATGTCGTTGGCCCCGCTGCTCGCGGCGACCACGAGCTGGCTGTCGGCTGTGGAGCAGATCGCTGCCAGAACCGCCGCTAGCACCATTCCCGACATAATTCCCGGTATGAGGTGTATGGCCGCGAGCACGAGCCCGTTTTCCCCGGCTGATTTCACCCCCTGTGCCAGGTCGGCAGCCAGCGGAGAGGTCCACAGTTCGCCCGCTTCGGTCATGGCCCTTACAAGAAGCCCGATCGTGACCGCTCCCCAGTAGACCATACCTGCCCAGGCCACGGAAACGATCCCACCCAGGACCGCTTCTCTGCGGTTTTTCAACGCCATGAATCGGACCAGCACGTGGGGTTGGCCCGGATAGCCGAAGTTGATTCCCAGTGCGCCGATTCCGAGCAGGAAGCCAACAAGGGCGGTGCCGGTTTTTTGCGGCCAGAAGGCGAGAAGCGAGGCATCCACAGGCGCCAGGCTGCTGTTGATGAAATCGTAACCCCCGAACTTCGAAAAAAGGTACAGAGGAAAAGCAACCAGGGTGCCGAGCATGATCAGGCCTTGAAGGAAATCGGTCCAGCAGGCGGCGCGGAACCCGCCGATCACCGTGTAAAGAAGCACGATTACAGCTCCTATCAGCACGCCGGCCCAGTAGGGAAGGCCGCTGAAAGCGGTTGAAAAAGCGTTGCCCGCGGCTGCGAACTGTGCTGCGACGTAGAGCCACATGGCTGTGATGATGACTATAACGGTGAGAATACGGAGTATCGGGATGCGTTCCTTGAAAGAAAACGAAAAGAAATCGGGCAGGGTCAGGGCCCCGAGTTTGACCGATTGGTCGTGCATCCTGCCCGCGATGAAGAACCAGTTGAAGATGAATCCCAAGAGACAGCCTGGAATTATCCAGTACGCTGATACGCCGCTTGTGAACGCCCAACCCACGAGCCCTAGAGTCACCCAGCCGGACTCGCTTGATGCTGACGCGGAAAGCGCGGCAACCCATCCGCCGAGGGAGCGGCCGGCCAGAAAAAAATCCTCGTCGCTTCTCTTTGCATAACGGGCCGAGTAGATGCCAACGCTGACTATCAGCAGGGTGTACAGACAGAAAGCAATGGTGAAAGTCATTTTCGAGCCTCTAGAAAACAGCGGAAAAGGGCATGCCGGTTCTTATGGACAGGATGGCGAGATCCGGCCCGATTACGGTTGATGCGCTGCGAACTCCGTGAAAACGCCCATTTTCCGCTTTCCTTTTGATAGACTGAACGGTAATATATTAGGTTTTTGTACAAGCACCGGGTTCGATCGAATGATATGCGTTACACCGGTTTACGCCTCGATAAAAACCACGCTGAACGCGCCCGATGATACAGAAAATCAACGGAACAGGCATTGTTTTTTCGCGGGGTTGTGGATGTAATCGAATAAGGACATCCAGGTCCCGCAGGAGCCGGTTTCATCCGTTTTACATTACTGTTGATCATGATACAGGAGAGCCAGATGCAGAAGACGTTGACGATCATAAAACCGGATGCGGTTTTGAAGGGTATGGCCGGAAAGATCCTTGCGCGCATGGAAGAGGAGGGGCTGAAGGTTGTGTCACTCAAGATGGTGCACATGTGCAAGGAAGAGGCAGAGGGGTTCTACCACGTGCATGAGGACAAGCCTTTTTTCGATTCACTGACCGATTTTATGTCGTCAGGACCGTGCATACCGGCAGTGCTTGAAGGAAACGATGTCATAGAAAGGCTGAGGGATCTCATGGGTGCAACAGATCCCAAGAAAGCCGAGCGCGGCACGCTGAGGGCGCTTTTTGCCACGGATGTGGAGAAGAACTCGGTACACGGATCCGACTCTCCCGAGAGCGCTGCCACGGAGATCCCCTACTTCTTCAGCAGCCTTGAATGCTGTGATTACTCCAGAGAAAACGAGGAGGAGCGCGGGGAGGGGTACGAGCCCTTACCGCCTCTGAGCTGACAACGAACGGATCAGTGGTAAAGAAAGAGCAGGCTTTCCGATTTTTCGAGGATGCTCCTGGTCACAGAACCGAAAAAGATCGACTTCAGCCCGCTCACCCCGTAAGCACCCATGACGATTATCCTTGCGTTGATGTCCTTGGAATACTCCAGGATCGATTGGGACCGTTTTCCTGTGAGCACCACGCTTGTGGGCGCTTGGCCGTACCAGCGCTCGAAAAAATCGAGAGCCTTGCTCTGGCGCCCATGTCCTTCCTCTTCGTTGTCCGCAACTGTTACAACGTGGATGTTGCTTGATGTATCATCATAGGAGAGAAGTGTGAAAAGCTGCATTGCCCTTGCAGAGGGCAATGATCCATCGAAAGCAACTACCGCGGGCCGGTCCACGGAGTACGGTTTCATGTTCCTGGGCGCCACCAGCACCGGTCTCGGTGTGTTCTTGAGCACCTGCACAAGCGTGTCACAAGGCCCCTCGCGTTTTTCAGTTTGGAAGTAGGTTTTTTGGCCGAACATTATGACATCATAACCAACAGCCTCTTTGATGAACTCCTGCGGTGGAGATCCCTCGTGGTACCGCGCATCGTATTCAATACCCGCGGTTTTGCACTTGTTTTCAAAGCCGGCAAGACATTTGTTGACCCGTTCGAGAGCTCTTCTGTACTGGGCCTTGTCACCGGATTTTTTGAAATGCATGGAGCCTGCCACCCCAGGCGATGAATCGAATATGCTGTCGATGTCAACTATTCCCAGGCCGGAGAGCCTGCAGCCCAGGGCTTTAGCGATGTCCACGGATGTTTTCACCGCAACCTCGCAGTAATCGGATCCATCGATGCCAAGCAGGATCGATTTCAACATTTTCATCACTCCTACAAACGTCCACAGGAATCCTTTTTCCGGCCAAGCAACTATATCAGGTTGATGAGTGTTTCCACTGCATCATATATACCCTTTTATCGGAAGGAAAAATCCGCACAACAGGAAATTGAGGCACCGCGTTTTACATCGATGTCTTTTATCTTTACCGGCTGAAAAAGCAAAACTGTAGCCTGAAACAGTGAAAAAATATGGTTGATGCGCGGATCAATCAAGTGGAATGTTTACAATAAATCTGGATCCTCGTGGAGTATTTTCGACCTTTATCGATCCTTCATGGGCTCTTATCAGGCCGTAAGCGGATGCCAGCCCGAGCTCGTGCTTGAACTGCACTAGCCTTTTCATGTGAAGCGGAACAAAAGCGTTTTCCACCTCCATGCCTAAAGAGATGGTCTCGAAGCCTTCCACAGCTACTTCGAGGCTATGCTCGCCAAGGGCGCCGGCGGCAACCATGATCCTGCCCTTTTTCGGATCCGCATTGTCGCTTAAAAATCTGATCAAGGCCCCCAGGGCGGTCTTGATCTGTCTCTGGTCGATGAGAGCGCTTTTATCGGTGCTCATGTTGAAAT
Organism: uncultured Phycisphaerales bacterium; assembly: GCA_964542475.1. Classification (GTDB taxonomy): domain Bacteria; phylum Planctomycetota; class B15-G4; order B15-G4; family CAYZWU01; genus CAZIUL01. The sequence goes on from CAZIUL010000008.1 coordinate 118,869, forward strand.
CGTGCTGTACAGGGATCTCGATGTTGCCATCCTTTACCGTTTCCTCGATGGCTTCGTCCAGTGTATCCTTTATCGAGACCGAATTTTTTTTAGGGCGTCTCGGTTTTGCGAAGTTTTCGAGCTCGGTGACCGCTTCGGCAATCAGGGTCGATTCGTTGAGCATGCATTTGTAGTATTCCTTCCGGTCCTCTTCGGATATTGGCGGTTCATCACGGTTCATAAGGAGCTGGAGCGCTCCCATGATGGGGGTCAGCCTGTTGTTGATCTCCGGTGCGAGCCCCTGAATGAACAGGGAGAGCGCTTTCATCCGCATCTTAGTTGAAAACTCGGTGTCTTTCAGCGCGGATGCGCAGGCGTTCCGGATAAACGCTGTCATCTCATCCAGGTGAAACGGTTCGAGAATATACGCATCAGCGCCGAATGTCATTGCCTTTGCAGCAAGCTCCCGTTTCTCCTGGCCGAAGAAAAGCAGGACCTTCAAGTCAGGAAAAGTGTCCTTCAATACCTTGATGACTCCTAGTTCGTTGAACACGATGCTCTTGCCGTCGATCAGTAGCACGACCGGATTTTCTGACAGAATTTCGGGATAAAGGTCGAGAATGGAAGAGTAGACAAGGACACGGCAGTTCAATTCAGTACACTCTTTCATGAGGTACCGGACGGTTTGATTGTTTTTGCTTATAAGTACTAGAGAATGCATGATACTCAGGAAAAACGGCTCGGAAGACCCGGTCTCCAACAATCCGGCACGACTTCGCTTCGAGCTCTAACTTTAATGATATAACTAAATAACAACCAGCAATCCCTTGTTGTTGCAGCTATTATATCAATTTTTGTTTAATAATCAACTTTCTTGATATAAAAGTCTCGCAATCCGGGCGTTGGGGCGAATACCGCTTTATCTGGATAGGATCCTGGAATATGCGAAATGACATTGGGAATCGGGATGTGATATCCGATTAGATAGAAAAGGCTTGTAACTTAACATGACGAAAAATATACTCGCTGTCGTTGCTCCTCGAGACAGGAAGTGATCCCTGAAACAAGCCCTTACGGTGTTGAAGGAGAGCAGGTTCCCTTGCCGTCAATAACCTCCATAGATTTGTCGATAGTCGTACCCGTGTACAACGAGGAAAAGTCGGTCATTCTGCTTTCGGATGCGATTCATGAGGCGGTTGAACCGCTCGGTGTTTCGTACGAATTGATATTCGTTGACGATGGTAGCGACGACGGAACCATTGATCGACTGAAGGAGATCACACGGACGAAACCGAACACGATCATTCTCAAGTTCGGCCGCAACTTCGGTCAGACCTCAGCCCTGGCTGCCGGTTTTCATCGCGCCAGGGGAAAGTACATAATTACCATGGATGGGGATCTTCAGAACGATCCGGCGGATATTCCGCATATTACCGGTTTTTTGGACGAGGGTTACGATGTTGTCAGCGGATGGCGAAAAAACCGAAAAGATAGCTTTCTGAGCCGATACATTCCATCTGTTGTGGCAAACCGGATCCTATCCTGGGTGACCAACGTCAAGATACACGACTTCGGCTGCACGCTGAAGGGATACAGGGCTGATTTCGTGAAGCACCTGAGGCTGTATGCCGACATGCACCGGTACATTCCGGGCATGGCTACAATGCTCGGTGCCAGGGTAAAGGAGATCGTGGTCAGGCACCACCCCCGCAGATACGGAAAATCCAAGTACGGGATTTCACGAGCCATCAAGGTCCTCAGCGATATGATCGTGCTCAGGATGCTGACCCGTTTCTCCGCAAAGCCCCTGAACTACTTTGGGCTGTTCAGCCTTCCCATCTTTTTGTTGGCCCTGATAATGACCTTTGTCGCTTTTGTGGACACTTCCAAGGTTCTGTTGGTTTCTTACACGACGATCATATTTCCTGCGGTGGCCATCTTGTGTTACTTCCTGGCTTTTCATTTTCTGATGGTCGGTCTTCTGTGCGAACTGTTCGTCAAATCCTGCGACGAATCGGTCCAGCAGCTCTACACGGTTGAAACACTTGGAGAGGGAAAACAATGACCGTTGATGATCCCGGCATTTCCAAGGTCAAGAATGTTGATGTTTCCATAGTGATACCGGTGTTTGACGAGTGCCCTGATTTTTCGGAAATCGTCGAGCGTTTCGGCAGGGAGCTTCGATCCAGAAAGGAAAACTACGAATTCATCTTTGTTTTCGATGGTGTCCCTGAACATGTTTTTATGCGTATCCATAACATTAAACCGAAGGGCCACCATGTCAAGCTGATCAACTTCAACCAGGCTTTCGGCGAGTCGATCGCTCTCTCGGCTGGTTTCAAGGTGGCACGGGGAGACATCATTGTCAGCCTTCCGCCTTATATCCAGATCGACCCGGTCGACATTCACAAGATCCTGGATCAGTTCAAGGAGGGGTGCGATCTGGTGGCTGGCAGACGTGCTCCCAGGATTGACCAGTTCCTGAACCGGATGCAATCCTCCATCTTTAACCTGGTCATCCGGAAGCTGGCTGAAGTGAACTTTCATGACCTCAACTGCATCGTGCGTGCCATGCGCAGGAACGTGCTGAACGAGGTCTCGATTCAAGGAGACATGTTCCGTTTTCTACCCGTTCTGGCATACAGAGCCGGATTCAATGTGAGGGAAGTAAAGGTCCGGCATCTTAGCGAACAAGGCAAAACAGGTTTCTTTGGGATAGGAGTCTACATCCGGCGTTTTCTTGATGTCGTGGCCTTGCTTTTCCTGACGAAGTTCACAAGGAAGCCTCTGCGGTTTTTCGGAATAACCGGCGGTTTCTGTACATGCGCCGGCCTTCTCATGATTTTGTACCTCATCCTGATGACATTTACAGGACTCGGTTCGGAGCCGACCCCATTGAGAAACCAGCCGATGTTGATCTTCGGCATGGCCCTGGTTGTTCTGGGAATCCAGATATTTTCCATCGGCCTGGTTGGGGAGATAATCATTTTCACACAGGCGAAGAACCTGAAGGAATACCGAGTAACCGACATACTCGAATCCCGGGATGATGGAGAAAACCATCCTTGAGCGAACGTGTAACCGGTTCTTTGCGCCTTCTTTTCTCGCAGTCGGCCGCCTTTTGGGCTGTTGTTCTGGGGGGAGCTGCGCTGCGGGTTGCGTTTCTTGGAGAGTGGAGCCTGGATGGTGATGAGTGGTATACGTACGAGCATGCGTGCGAAATAGGCGATGTGCCGCTTGAAGAGATCAAGCCCTCGATCAAGGCGTTCCCAGGCATCTATCTCCTGACGCGCTTGGCCATGTACGTGTTCGGTGAAAGCGAGACCGCGCTTCGCCTCTTCCCATGCATCATCGGCATCTTTGCCGTTCCAGTGTTCATCGCGCTTGCCTCTCGTATTATCGGAAGAAAAGCTTCGCTGTTCGGGGGCGCCTTCATCGCTTGCTCGCCCTGGATGATCATGCATTCCCAGATGACCAGGTTTTACATGGGAGTGTTTTTGTTTGGAATGCTTTCGCTTTTCCTGGTTTACAAGGGGCTTACCGAAGGGGACAAAAAATCGATGTTGTGGGGCTGCCTTTCAATTGTGGCTGCTGTGCTTTTCCACCCATCCGCATCTATTTTGCTCGTGGTCTTCCTGGCTTTCTCTCTCTCGGCGCGCCTTGTCGTTCCCAGCCTGAGGCTGTCCGGCTTGCGGGGTTTGAACCTTGTTTTGCTGCTGGTTCTGGCCGGGCTTCCGGTCGTTGCACTGAATTTTGAGGCGGTCAAGGGCACGGTTTTGGCCGTCCTTTCTATGAAACATGCCTGGTCCTACTCTGTTTTACACCTGCTCTTCGGCATAGTGAGCAACCTTGGCATTCACGTGATATTGCTTGCCGCGCTCGGCATGATAATATTATGGACCCGCAACCGCGCCATCGCCTTTTACATGATCGTCGCTCTCGGCCTGCCGGTGCTGGTTCTCGCGGCACTTGCATACATCGGAAAGCAGACAGGGCAGCGATATGCCATTGTTGTAATGCCCGCGGCTTTTTTCCTGGCGGGGTATGGGGCCTCTGTCCTGATCGACGGGCTCTTCAGCAGGAGCAAAACGGTTTTCGCTTTTGTGCTGGTAGTACTTTTTATTCCGGGATTCCCCTCGCTTGCTTCATACTTCAGAGACGGAAACCGTCACGACATGCGTGCCGCTGCCGACTATGTTAAAGAACGATGCGCTGACAGGGACCGCATTTTTGCTCACACGCACGCCATATTTTCCCATTACTTCGATTTAAAAAAACTGCCGTATATTGACGATGATGTATTCAAGAGGAGAGTGTTCGAGATTCACGAATGGCGGGATGATCTCCTCAGATCTTGTTCCAGGGTATGGGTGGTGGTTCCGGAAAAGCGCCTCGAGGGGAGCGGATTTTATCCGGATGACGTCAAGATGTTTTTAAAGAACAGGTGCAGGCTGAAAAAGGTGATATACAAGCAGCGTTTCGATTATCACAGCAACGTGCTGAAGATTTATCTTTGCGACATGATGAGCGGACAGGGATGAGCATAAAAATAAAACAGCTCGATGTGAAAAAGTTTTATGAATGGGACAGGTTCGTGATGATTCATGAGCATGGAACGTTTTTTCACCTTACACGGTGGCAGGATCTGATCGTAAACAACTTCAAACACAGGCCGTATTATTTGTACAGCGAAAGGAACGGAGAAATAAGCGGAATCCTTCCTCTGGTGCATGTGAGATCGCCTTTTCTCGGGTCCGTGCTGGTTTCCACGCCGTATGCGGTTTATGGAGGCATTCTTGCCCTTGAGCAGGAGGATGAGATCCGGCTGTTCGAAGAGTCAAAAGCTCTTGCTGAGCGTCTGAACGTAAAGTACATCGAGTTCCGAAACATCCGGGAAAACACATTTGAACTGGAATCTACCGACCTTTACCACACTTTCATATGCGATATACCGGATGAGGAAGAGGAATGCCTGAAAAGGATTCCAAGAAAGGCGCGAGCCGCTACACGGCAGAGCCGGGACAAATACGGACTTGAGTTCGTGCTGGATAACAGCCGGCTGGACCGGTTATACGAGCTTTTTGTAATCAACAAGAGAAACCTGGGATCTCCTGTTTTTTCCAAAAAATATTTCATGTCGCTCATGGATATTTTCGACGGAAGGGTGTTCATTCACTGTGTCCTTCACGAGGGCAGGATTGTATCAGCCGTGATGAGTTTTATTCACAAGGAGATGATACTACCCTACTACTCCGGATCGGCCAGCGATTCCAACCGTCTGAACGCGAACAACTTTCAATACTGGCAGCTAATGGTATGGGCCCAGAAACGGGGGCTCCGGTTATATGATTTCGGGCGGAGCAGGAAAGAGACAGGAGCTTTCAGCTTCAAGAAGAACATGGGCTTTTCTTCGCAACAGCTCAACTACCAGTACTATTTTCTGAAGGGAAAACGGGTGCCCACATTGAACCCCTCTAACCCCAAGATGGATGCTCCCAAGAAGATATTGCAAAAGATGCCGATCTTTCTCTCGCGAAAGATAGGTCCGCTATTGGTCCGTTACATCCCATGAGGCTTTAACCCGCGTATTTCATCCTCTTCTGCTTAAGCGGATTGGCCTAAAAAAGAGCCTTCTCAACTATTTCACAGAGAGCGTGACTTATAAGCAGGTGCATCTCCTGTATTCGCGGCACGTCACTGCTCGGCACATCCAAAAGAAGATCCGCATGATCGCGCAGTTTCCCTCCATCCAGGCCCGTGAAACAGATAACTATTGCTCCTTGCTGTCTTGCCGTCTTTGCGGTTTCGATTATGTTCGAAGAGTTTCCGCTCGTGGAAAAGAGAATGGCCACATCACCTTTTTTCAGGTGCGCCTTGGCGAGCCGGCTGAACGCGGTGTCATAGGAGTAGTCGTTTGCCACGGCAGTCAGGGCGCAGGGGCCTCCTCCAAGCGCAACCGCAGGGAGCCCTTCCCTGTCGATTTTGAACCGGCCAAGGAGTTCCCCTTCGAGGTGCAGCGCATCGGCAGCGCTTCCGCCGTTCCCGAAAAGAACCGCCTTACCGCCGCTGCTGAAAGATGCGGTCATGATACGGCCCGCTTCCTCTATTTTGCCGGCAAGCCGTTCAACGGTTGATCCGGCGAGTTTGATGTGATCGTGAAACGCTTCTGCTACGGGTCCCATGGAAACCTCCTGATCGCCTGAATTAATTATACGGCATGTGTACTATAATGCCGGGCAGCGCAGCTTATCGCACTCCATGATACAGAAAATTTCCTTGAAAAGGGCTATTATCTTTCGATGATGATCCACGCACCGCGATTTTCCTGCAGACAGGCGAGGCCTTTACTTTTTTCCCGATTGGCACAGCACGCAAGAGGCGAAACCGATGATATCGAAAAAAAAACTGAAGATACTCCTGGCGGATGATGAGAAAAGCATCCGTATTACTTTGGGAGATGAGTTGAGGGATGCGGGGCATGAGGTGATGGATGTCGGCCATGGAGCAGATGCGCTTGACCTCGTGGAGGAAAAGCGCTTCGATCTGGTCATCACGGATGTCAGGATGCCGGGTGTCAGCGGGCACGATATACTGAAAAGAACCAGGGAGCTTCACCAGGACACGGCAGTAATCGTCATCACCGGATTCGGAACCATCGAATCAGCAGTGAATGCGATGAGGCAGGGTGCGTACCACTATATTCTCAAGCCCTTTTTGAACGAAGACGTTCTTTACTGTGTCGAGAAGATAGCCAGGGTAAAAAGACTCGAGGACGATAACCGGCAGCTCAAGGAACAGCTCGGCAAGCTCGCGGGCATAGAGGGCCTGATCGGAACTTCCGAAAAGATGCAGGAGATCGTCAACACCATCCGAACTGTTGCACCGTCTGCCGCCTCGGTGCTCATCCATGGTGAGAGCGGAACCGGAAAGGAGGTTATCGCCAGAACGATCCACCTGAACTCTTCAAGGTCAAAGAACGAGTTCGTTGCGGTCTCGTGCGGAGCGCTTCCGGCAACGCTTCTCGAGAGCGAGCTGTTCGGCCACGAAAAAGGCGCTTTCACAGACGCGCACAGAACAAGAAAAGGGCGCTTCGAAATGGGGGAGGGAGGCACGGTTTTTCTGGATGACATCGATGACATGCCGTTTGAGACACAGGTCAAGCTGCTTCGCACTCTTCAGGAGCGAGAGATCGTGAAGGTGGGGGGCGAGAAACCAATGAAGGTGGATTTCAGGCTCGTTGCGGCGACAAAAAAGAACCTGATTGATATGATGAGGGAAGGGAAGTTCAGAGAGGATCTGTTTTATCGTTTAAGCGTCGTGCCTCTCGAGGTGCCGCCGCTGAGACAGAGAACAGAAGATATTCCCCTTCTTCTGAATCATTTTCTGGCTGCCCATTGCGTGGACGGAAAAGAGTTTGAAGTGAAGCCCGAAACAATGGAAGCGATGGTCAGATATCCGTGGCCGGGCAATGTCAGGGAGCTTGAAAACGCGGTGGAACGCGCCGTGGTTCTTGCGGGACAGTCGAAATATCTGAAAAAAGAGCATCTTGTCAAGCCCTCGGATAAGTTCAAGACAGCCGCTTCGGTTACTGAAAAACACCTGACACTCAAAGAAGCGGTTATGGAAGCCGAGCGCACGCATATCAAGGAAGTGCTTCGGTCCACGGGAGGACACAAGGCCCAGGCCGCAAACATTCTGGGGATCAGCCGCAAAAGCCTTTGGGAGAAGCTGAGGGATTATAATGTGGAAACGTAGAGTGGAGGCTGTAGGCTTGAGGCCGGAGGCTGGAGGTCGTATAGGACCGAGAAGTCGAATGTCCTGAAAGGTGTTTTCCTCGTGCCCTGTGCAAACAACTCTCCTTGCATTCCTACAGCCTAATTATACACAAATGTTACCTGATCCGGTTCCCTGATGACACAGGCGGATTTTCAGTCCTATGAAGCCCGAAATCGTTATTGCATCTGATTTTCATATCTCGCCTGAGAAGGAATCCCCGATCGTTCCGGTAATCTGCGCATTTATCGAGAAGAGGGTTCTGGGGGCGGGGGCGTTTTACATTCTCGGCGATCTTTTCGACTACTGGACCGGGAGGGACGCGCACGGCGAGAGGGTTCTCGCTCCACTCTTCGAAGCGCTCAGATCGCTGGTACGGTCCGGAACGGAAATTTACCTGATTCACGGAAACAGGGACTTTCTCTTGACACCAAGAGAGGCGCTTCGGTTCGGGGTTGCGGGCGCAATTGAATCGGTGGAGCTTACACTTGACAGCCGGCGGTATGTCCTAACTCATGGAGACTGCTTCTGCACCCGCGATCGAAGCTATCAGAGGATGAAGCGCTTTTTGAGGTTCCCTTTGACCAGATTCGGCGTAAAGCTGGTGCCAGGCGGCTTTTCCATGTGGATGGCCAGGAAACTGCGTCAGCATTCAGAACGCGTGAAGAAGAAAAAACCAGCCAGTTATACTTCCCTGGAGGATAAGGAGATCGAAAAGCTATTTTCTGAGGGAGTTGACACAGTCATATGCGGGCATGTTCACAAGGCGGAGGATAGGCTGTTTCCATGCGGCGGAAGGCTTGTCACTCTTTCCGATTGGAGCGATGAGGGGGGCTGGCACGCGGAGTACAGGGACAAGAAGCTGTTCTTAAGGCGTTTCTCGATGAATGAAGAATAAACCGCCGCCCATGGCTTAGACGCATGGCCCGCGTTTTTTTCGGTTGCACACGCAATCAATAAATTTCGCTTTTCCCTTGCTGCTAAACGGAAAAAGCTGTAAATTCTAGAATTTTCGTAAAATGCTAAAAAGAAGGGATGTTATTACAATTGATGGGCCATCCGGAGCCGGCAAGAGCACTGTAGCAAAAGCCTTGTCAATCCGGATGGGTTATCGTTACCTTGACACAGGAGCGATATACAGGGCGGTAACGCTTGCCTTCCTGCGGGCAGGAATCCGTGTCGATCCCATTGATACAAAAAAAGCGGCTGATCTTCTGCCTGGTATACGACTTTCCTTGGATGAAAAAGGAGCCGTGGCCCTCGACGGAAAAAAAATCGAAAGCTCTTTACGCGGAGAACAGGTGACAGGAGCCGTATCAGCGGTTGCCTCGCTGAAGATTGTCAGAACTCATCTTGTTGGGCTTCAGCGCCGCTTTGCTGAAGGCGGAAAGGTAGTGGCTGAGGGACGTGATCTTGGAAACGTTGTTTTTCCTGATGCCGGATTCAAATTCTACCTGGATGCGGATGCCGGAGAAAGGGCTCAAAGGAGAGCCCGGCAGCAGGACATGGGAACGCATGACAACATTTCCCTTCAAAAGGTTTTCAATGACCAGAAGAGGCGAGACCGTATTGATTCCGAAAGGGATCTCTCGCCCCTTGTGCTGTCGGAGGATATGATCAGAATAGACAGCACCGGCATGATCGTTGACGAGGTGGTCGGCTGTATGCTGAGCCTGATCAAAGGCGAGGCATCCGGTAAAAGGCAATGAGGGCTTATTAACCGGATATTCCGCCATCGGATAAGATTTTGACGTGCGCATCCAAAGCGCATGAGACACTGTTGTTTACTAGGTAATGTTTTTTAGGATTTGTTTACATGGTCAAAAAGAAGTTACTCAAAAAATTTGAAATCAAACCGGAAGAATTGGAAGCTGCGATAGAGGAATCTCTTTCAGAAGAAAGCCTGGAAGATCTGTCGGTGCTTTATGAAGAATCGATCAAACACTTCAATGTGGACACGATCATCAAAGGAAAAGTCCTCAAGGTTCTGGGCAGCGAGGTTCTTGTGGACATCGGGTATAAATCAGAAGGAGTGATCCCTGCCACCGAATTCGAACACATGGACGAGGTCCAGATCGGTGACGAGCTGGAAATCCTCCTGGAGTCCATAGAAGACGAATCGGGATCGATAGTTCTGTCCAAGCGCAAGGCAGACAGGATCAGGGGATGGGAAAGGATCATCAGCACACACACGGAGGGAGACATTGTAACAGGCAAGGCCATCAGAAAAATCAAGGGCGGCCTGCTTGTGGATATCGGCGTACCCGTATTCCTTCCCGCGTCACAGGTGTCGATCCGGAGGTCGCGAGATATTGCCGACTACATAGACAAGGAACTCGAGTGCAAGATAATCAAGATCGACGAGGCCCGCATGAACATCGTGGTTTCCAGGCGTAGGCTTATCGAGGAGAAGCGGGAGCGTCAGAGGGAAGAGCTCATGTCAGAACTGGAGGAAGGCCAGCTCCGCAAGGGCGCTGTAAAGAACATCGCTGATTTCGGCGCGTTCGTGGACCTTGGAGGCATCGACGGCCTGCTCCATATCACCGATATGTCATGGGGTCGGATCAACCATCCTTCTGAGGTGGTCTCAATCGACGATGAGATCGAGGTGATGGTGCTCAAGTTCGACAAGGAAAAGGGACGGATCGCCCTGGGGTTGAAACAGAAGAACCAGTCACCTTGGCTGACCGTGAAGGAGAGGTATCCCATTGGACACAAGGCCACGGGTACCGTGGTCAACATCATGCCGTACGGCGCCTTCGTCAAGCTCGAAGACGGAATCGAGGGGCTCGTTCATATTTCAGAAATGTCGTGGACGAAACGGATCAACCATCCTTCGGACATGTTCAATGTCGATGACGAGGTGGAGGTCATGGTTCTCGACATCAATGTTGATAAACAGGAGATATCCCTGGGTGTCAAGCAAACAGAACTCAACCCCTGGGAACTAATGGAACAACGTTATCCGGCCGGGACCATCATTGAGGGCACGGTCAGGAACATTACATCTTATGGTGCGTTTGTGGAGATCGAAGAGGGCATCGACGGCCTGCTTCACGTCTCGGACATGTCCTGGACCAAGAAGGTAAACCACCCATCAGAGCTTCTGAAAAAGGGTGATCGCGTCAAGGCTGTCGTTCTGACAGTTGACACCCAGAGAAAAAGAGTTGCCCTGGGTATCAAGCAGCTGCGCCCTGACCCGTGGACCGACGAGATACCAGGCAAATACAGCACCGATGAAGTTGTTTCAGGGACCGTTACAAAGATCACGAACTTCGGCGTATTTGTGGAACTCGAAGAGGGCCTGGAAGGACTGCTTCACATTTCAGAGCTGTCAGACAGGAAAGTACATTCACCTAATGAAGTTGTCAAGGTAGGCTTTCGTGTGGAGGTGAGGGTCATAAAGGTAGATTCGGAAGAGCGTAAGATCGGCCTCTCGATGATCGATGTTGAACAGCCGGAGCAGGAAGCCGGTGTTGAAGAGTTAAAGATAGAAGAATCAAAAATAGAAGAGTCCGACGTGTCCGACGAGCCCGAAAAGACAGAGGAGTCCAAGATAGAAGAGTCTGACGTGTCTGACGAGCCCGAAAAGACAGAAGAGCCCAAGATAGAAGAGTCCGACGTGTCTGACGAGCCCGAAAAGACAGAAGAGCCCAAGATAGAAGAGTCCGACGTGTCTGACGAGCCCGAAAAGACAGAAGAGCCCAAGATAGAAGAGTCCGACG
>CAZIUL010000009.1:0-129904 GCA_964542475.1 uncultured Phycisphaerales bacterium
GGAGGCGGCACCCGGACTCGAACCGGGGGTGACGGATTTGCAATCCGTTGCCTTAGCCGCTTGGCTATGCCGCCTCCTGAACTTCGATGTTCGTGAACTTGTTTCGAACTGACAAAAAATAACAAAACGGGCCCCGGTGTCAAGGGATCATGTTTGACAAAAACCGGGCGGTAGCGGGGAATTAAGGAAAGAGCCCGCACGCATGGCTGCTAACGCGGCTGTCGGGCATTGGCATAAGAAAAAAGGAGCTCAAGGTTCTTCATGTCATCCGGGCCGCCGTCGACCCCGCCGGGTGTCTCGATTATTTTTGGGACCTTCTTGAAACGCCTTGCACGGATGATCTTTCTGAACGGTTTCTCGCCTATTTCGCCCCGCCCGATGTGCTCGTGCCTGTCCTTTCTGGAGCCGAGCCCGCCGCGGGAATCGTTGAGATGAAAAAGAGCGAGCAGGTCAAGGCCGATGATCCGGTCGAACTCGCGAAAGACCGCAGCGAGAGAGGAAGCGGTTCTGATGTCGTACCCGGCGGCAAATACATGGCAGGTGTCGAAACAAACGGCAAGCCTCGGGTCGTTGTCCAGAAGCGAAATGATCCGGGCAAGGTGCTCGAACCTCCAGCCGAGGCAGTTCCCCTGGCCTGCTGTTGTCTCCAGAAGCACCCTCACACCAGCCGTCTCGGGAGCGGCAAGGAGCTCCTTCAACGCACCCGCTATTCGCTGGATCCCTTCATCCTCGCTTGTGCCCATGTGCGACCCCGGGTGAGCCACGAGCGAATCTATCCCAAGCAAGGCGCACCTGTTCATCTCGTCAAGAAACGCCTTCATGGAGCGATGCCGCGCTTTTTTGTCCGGAGATGCCAGGTTGATGAGGTAGGCGTCGTGCACCACGACCGAACGGATGCCGTGCTTTTCGACTTCGCTTTGAAAGGCTGTGCATTCCGCATTGCTCAACGCGGGCGCGGACCACTTGCCGGGGGCCTTTGTAAAGATCTGGATTGCCGTGCATCCATGAGCCGCTCCCCTTCCAGGGGCTCCCGACACGCCGCCGGCTATGGAGACATGGGCACCGATCAGATTGCTGCCGGGTCCTTTGTGCTGTTTACCGCTCACCTTTGTCGATCCCTCAGATAGCTGTTCGTTCGGATCATGACCACTGGAGAATGAACATGTTCGAGGATTTCTCCCACTCTACGGTTGTGGCCGGACCGTGGCCTGTGTGCAGTCTCATGTCGTCTCCGAGGGGAAGAAGCACGTTCATCACCGAGTTCCGCAAAACCTCCATGTCTCCCCCGGGCAGATCTGTTCTTCCTATGCTTCCAGCGAACAGAACATCCCCCACAATGAGGTCCTTCTCTCCGGCCTGAACGATAAGGCTGCCAGGCGAATGACCCGGCGCGTGCCAGAGGATGAGCTTCTCATCGCCCAGGGTCAGCTCATCCCCGCCCCTCAAAGCCCTTTCTATCTTCGGCACCTCAGCGCTCTTCAACCCGTACATCCTGCATGTTTCAGGCAGCGAATCGAGAAGGAAACGGTCCTCCTCGCATGCCATGAAACCGAGATCTAGCCTTTTCGCCATCTCGGCCGCAGCACCCACGTGGTCGACATGACAGTGGGTAGCCATGAGGTGCACGACCTTCACTCCCTGATCCTCGATAAATCCCGTGATCAAGTCCGGGTCGTCGCCAGGGTCCACGAGTGCCGCTGTTGAGCTCGCTTCGTCGATTACCAGATAGCAGTTGGTCATAAAAGGGCTGACCTCGATATGCTTGATTTTGACCATACTTCGTGCTCCTAAGTAGTAAAGAAGCGGTTATAATAACCGGTGTCGCCGCACATTCAAGAAGCGGCCGCAGGTCAAGCTCGCTTATTTCATACTCTTCGTCGCGAGGTGCCGTAAAATGTGTTGTGACAAGGCGCATGTCAGGAGACGACCGCAGGCCTGTTCCTACAGGTTGAGGATCGTCTCCTGGCATGAAACGCAGTCACAGCGCAGTTTACGGTAACGCACCAGAAGAGGATGAAATATGCGGGCAAGTTCAAAAGATGTAAGGAGAGGCTCCGCTTGTCGAGCAATGAAAAAAAAGCGAAAGGGCGCTTTTACGTGGAAGGAGATCTTGCAGGGCGGGAAGCAACCCTTTCGGGCACGGAAGCCGCGCACGCTGCAAAATCGAAAAGGCTCGTACCCGGGGACGTTGTGGAGCTGTTCAACGGCAGCGGTTCGGCGAGGTGCGGTACAATCCAGTCCGCGGCCCGGGGCACGCTCCATGTCGTTTTTATTGAACCGGTCAGATACCGCCCACCCCCCGAGTGCGAGCTCACGATCGCATCATCCCCCCCCAAAGGGGACAGGATGAAGCTCCTCGTTGAGAAGCTCTCCGAGCTAAACGCAAGCAGCCTGATCCCGGTCGTGTTCAGCCGGAGCATTGACGCCGGGGTTGTGGAACACACCGGAAAGCTCGCCCGCTGGCGCAGAACCGCCATGGAGTCCGCAAAGCAGTGCGGCCGGAACATCCTGCTTGATGTGGAGAGACCGGCACTATTCAGAGACCTTTCGCCGAGGCTCGAAAGCTACGGCCTCAAGATAATTCTCGTTCCAATGGAACACGCCGCGTACATGCAGAACGTGCTCGACAGCTTGCAGGCACCCCCTGAATCGGTCCTTGTCCTGGTCGGCCCGGAAGGCGGGTACACTCCTGAAGAGGAGAGCCTTGCCAAAAAGCAAGGCTTCGTGTCCGCTTCCCTCGGAAAACTGGTCCTCAGGATCGAAACCGCCGCCCTGGCAGCCGCGGCTGTTATCCGGGCCAGGTGGGATTGAGGCAGAACCCCCCGGTAGGTGCCCTTTCCGATCGGGAGATTCAATAATAACTTGAAATACCGAACCGCTAGAAGCATCATCAATCAAGCGATTATATCCCGGCAAACAGATGATCAAAAGAAACCACCTTCTGGAGAAAACCGATGAGCGAACTTGGCCGCAGAGATTTCATAAAAACTGTGATGGGCGCGGGAGCAGCGATCAGTGTGATGGGCTCAAAAGGTTATGCGGCAATGCCGAGAGCGGGCGAGAGCGCGGCAGGAATGACCGCTGATCCGATCGAGCGCGTGCGTGTCGGCCTGGTTGGAATCGGTATGCGCGGAAGCGGGGCTGTGAACCGGCTCATGAAGATCGAAGGCGTGGAGATCGCAGCTCTCTGCGACATACGCGAAAACAAGGTCTCCGCCGCCTCGAAAAAGGTGGTCGAGGCCGGCAGGGAAAAACCCAAATGGTTCACGGATGGGGACGAGGACTACAAACGTCTCTGCGACATGGATCTCGACCTGGTCTACATCTGCACGCCTTGGCGGTGGCACACCCCCATGGCGGTGCAAGCCATGAAATCCGGAAAGCACGCTGCAATAGAGGTGCCTGCAGCGGTAACGCTGGACGAATGCTGGCAGCTCGTGAATACCTGCGAAAAGACGCGAAAACACTGCATGATGCTGGAGAACTGCTGCTACGGATCGAACGAGCTCATGGTGCTCAACATGTGCCGCCAAGGTGTGTTCGGCGAGCTCACGCACGGTGAGGCCGCGTACATCCACGATCTCAGGGGATTGAAGTTCCACGAGAACGGGTACCAGGGCATGTGGCGCCTCCAGCACTCCAAGAATCGCGACGGCAATGTCTACCCCACGCACGGGCTCGGGCCGGTGTGCCAGTACATGAGCATAAACAGGGGGGACAGGTTCGACTACATGGTCTCCATGAGCTCGGCACAGCGGGGTCTTACCGCTTACGCGGAGAAGAGGTACGGCAAGGACGACAAAAGAGCAGGGGAACAGTACGCGCTCGGGGACATGAACACGAGCCTGATACATTCGGTCAACGGCCGAACCGTCATGGTGCAGCACGACACAACCAGCCCCAGGCCCTACAACCGTCTCAACCTGATCTCGGGAACTCTCGGCACCTTTGCGGACTACCCGGCGCGGATCGCGATCGAGCCGCATGCACACAAATGGGACGAGGAAAAGCTTGCGGAATGCAGGGAGAAGTACGCGCATCCGCTCTGGAAGCAGGTGGGCGAGCTTGCCAAGCGGGTAGGCGGGCACGGTGGTATGGATTTCATCATGGACTACCGCCTCATATACTGCCTGCGCAAAGGCCTTCCCCTGGACCAGAATGTTTACGACGCTGCAACCTGGAGCGCGGTGTCCGAGCTCAGCGAGATCTCCGTTGCCAATCAGAGCAAATCTGTCGAGTATCCGGACTTCACAAGGGGTGAATGGGAAAAAACGGAGCCGCTCGGGATTGTGGAGGTTTCCTGATAAGGGCACGGGATCGAAACGGTTCGCGAACCGCCCCTTGCCCGCTTATTTCGTACTCTTCGTCGCGAGGTGCCGCAGCAGATGAGTATAAAATATGCGGGCTACATCTCCAACCGGTTCCATGTGGTCCGCTTGTACCTACGGAAGCCGATGACGTTCAATACTACCAGGCATACAAACGCCGCTTGCACTCCGAAGGGAACATAGGTCAGCCCGAAATGCGCGGCGCCCGCCCCTGCCATAAACAGCATGAATAGCACAAACCCGGCACCCTGGCCCGAAGCCTGTGCTGTGCGGGCCTTGGAAAAGGGGAAAGCATGGGTTTGCATAAACGCGGTCAAAAGAGAGAAAGACGTGAGAACAGAACCGGCCAGCAGAACATCGAACACCACGCGTGCTCCCCAGACCGCAGTAACAGAGGCGGCTACTATGAAAAAAAGCGGCAGGGAAAACCGGGCCAGCACAACCTTGAGCCCGGCTGAAAACACCGGCCCTGGCCTCGAAAGAGGCATGGCAAGAAAAAGCCACGACGCCCCGTGCTGGGAGCTGTAGCGCAGGTTCAAAAGCGCGATCGGCGCCACGAAGCCGGCAAAGTAGAGAATAAACAGATACATCCTGCCCTGAACAAGCCCTTGATAGTCATCTTTCACTCCTCCATCGGCCTCGCCCATGAATATGACAACGGTCATAATCAGCACGAACGCCATGGACGGATAGGTTGCCAGCTTGAAAGGACGGTCCCTCGATGCGAGGGTCCAGATCAGATCAAACGATGCTCTCTCTTCAGGACCGCCGGAAAACAGCATCGAGCACGTGCGCGCATACACGCTTTGTCCCGCGCCCCTCCCCTTCTTTCCTCCGCTTTTGCCGCCGGAGCCGCTTGTCTCCAGGCCGGCCAACGCGCTGGTGAATCCCGGCGCAAGCACCCGTATGATGAAGTACAAGCAGAGCGGAGGAACAAGGAGCGCCAGGGCAGTCAGAATGAGCTGCGGCATCCCGGTGTTGCCTGCCAAAAGATCAACGGGCGCGGCCAGCCACGCGGGCGGACAGAGATAAATCCACCACTCGTCCCGGATCGAGAGGTGCTTGATCTCCTTCATATCCATTACCCTGGGGATTATCTGGTACGCGGCGAAGAAGAAAACCGTCATGCCGATCTGGAAGTAAAGAACGATGTCCCTGAACATATCCATGTTCGTTCTTTTCATGGCGAACAGATAGAACAGGTACACCACGAAAACAACGAGCATCAGCGAAAGAACGAGAACAACCAGGTAGACCGCTGGAAAGAGCGGGTGAATCACAACGGCTCCGGTCACGATGGTGCCGGCGCTGAGCGCTAAAGACAGCATGCCCATGTAGGCGACGATGTGCGCGGTGCGCGCCGCGAGCAGCGTCCTGTCGCTGACCGGCCTGGGCAGGAGCACGGTGTTGTCCGTGGTGTCCATGAGCACGTTCGTGAAATCACCGACAAGCATGAGCCCCATCATGGCCATGACGAAACCGTTCACCACGGTCAGGCCCACGAGAGGCGACTCCACGAAAACAAGAATCAGCCCCATGAAAGCGCCGAAGATCGTGAATGTAACGAGTCTCATCATGAACGCGCGGCTAGGCATCTTGGCGGACTTGGCGTGAACGCCACTGATAGTTCGGCGCTGATCCTGCGTGAGCTTGACTTCGAGCACGGCCAGGAATGTGTCCACATCCACACCAAGCCGCGTAAGAATCCATGCAAAAGAGGCGAAGATCCTGAGGATCATCCTAACCATCCCCTGCGCCCTCCGAGTTATCCGTGCCGTTCACGCCGTCCTTATCAGCGCTGAACGCACGAATGAACCGTGTAGCCGCTAGCTCGTGCCTGCCGCTGCTGGTAAGCTGGGTGAACAGCCGCTCCAGGGACGCGGCCTTGTTCATCGATTTGAGCTCGTCGAAAGAACCGTCGGCAATGATCTTACCATCGGACAGGATCACTATCCTATCGCAGATGCGCTCCACCACATCCATGACATGGGAGCAGTAGAAAACGGTTTTCCCCTCTCCTGCCAACCCGGCCAGGATCTCCTTGACCATCACCGCCGAGTTCGCGTCGAGGCCGGAGAGCGGCTCATCCAGCACGATCAGGTCAGGGTCATGAATGAGGCTGGACACTATGAGAACCTTCTGCTGCATGCCCTTGGAGAAGGTCGAAATGCGCCGGTCAATCACGGAAGAAAGATCGAAAAGACCGAGCATCTCTTCGGCCCGGGCTTCGCTCTCCCCTTTTTCCAGACCGTGAATCGTGCCCACGAAGCGCAGAAACTCCATGGGGGAAAGCGTGTTGTAAAGGGCCGCGCTCTCAGGCACGTACCCGATGCGCTGCTTCACCTCCAGCGGGGAAAGCGCCACGTTGAAACCGCACACCTCCACCTTGCCGAGAAAGCCGCCGAGCATGCCGACGAGTATCTTTACCGTCGTGGTTTTGCCGGCCCCGTTCGGCCCGATGTAACCCAGAATCCGACCGCGGTCCACATCGAGATCGATGCCATTCAAAACCGTTTTCGAGCCGTACTCCTTGGTCAGCCCCTTGATTTTTATTATGGGTTCCATTTTCCTTCTTCAATTCTTCTTGTCGGACTTCTCTTGTCGGACCTGCCTGACCTCCGAATCCTATTACTTCAAGATAAGAAGGCGCCTCAGCCTCTTGACTACAGGGTCGGACACAAGCCCTGGAAACTGCTCGGCGTGCATGTCGAGGTATTTTTCAACCTGATCGTATCGCTCCATCCTCCACTCAATATCAGCCAGCTTGACGTAAGTGGACGGTATCCTGACATCCAGTTTTTCAGCCTGTTCCAGGGCCAGCAGAAGCTGTTCGACCGCCTCGTCTGTTTTACCCATCATATCGAGCGCGATGCCGGCTTGATGATGTGTGTACGGGTTCTCCGGAAATATTTCAAGCGACCGCACGAGCATATCGAACGCCTTCTCGGGCTCTCCTGCTTCGATCAATGCGGTGGCGTTCTCGAAAAGAGAACGGGCCTCTTTGGCGTCCATATCGCCTGGGGTGACCTGGGAAACGGTCCCGCTGTTTTTCTCGTTCTCCTCGAGTATGCGGGAAACCACGGTGACATCCACATCCGCGGCTCCCAGCTCGACCGCTTTCCTGAAAAACTCCAAAGCATCTTCCCTTCGTTTCAGGAACAGAAGCCGGTACCCCCTCGATATCCTGGCGCGGGCAAGCAGGCTTACAGCCTCATCGTCCGATGGATCCAGCTCAAAGCACTTTTGAAAATCCGCAAGCGCTTTTTCCGCATCTCCGCTCTTTTCGTGAACCTGCCCCCTCAGCTTCAAAGCCTGCACGCTGTCAGGCAGGTACTCCAGCATCTCACCGGTTATCTCGAGCACATCATCGAGTTTTCCCTTGTTCAACGCCTGAACCGCATAGCGATTGAGGATCTTGGCGAGCATTTGCGCGCCCCCGGGAAGATCGGGATCCATCTTCAGGGCATTCCGCATATCATTCAAACCCTCGTCCGGCTGGTAACGATACAAGACACGGATCTCCCCGCGCAGCATGACCCCGTCCGCCCGGTCCGGCTCCTTGGAAATCCCGGCTTCCACAAACCGCATACCAGCCTCGACCTCGCCTGAGTAAACGTAAAGCCTGCCGATTTCGAAAAAGGCGTCCGCCCTGTCCGGAGACATGTAGCAGGCTCCCTCGAGAGCTTTCACCCCGTCCACGAGCCTCCCCAAAAGCCCGAGCGTCTTGCCGATCTTGACCCTGGCCATGTAGTGCTCGGGCCGGGCTTTCAGGGTGGTTGAAAAACAGTCGAGGGCCTCTTCGAGCCCCGGGTGCTCGGCAGGGTTCTGGGAGGCGGAGGCCTTTTCGAGCGCTACCAGGCCTCTGCAGAAAACAGCCCACGGCTCTTCCTTCTCCGCGGGCTCGAGCGCGTCGAGAAAAGCAGCAGCCACGTCCGTTCCGCCTTGGTCCAGCAGCTCCTCCACCTTTGCGCACTGCCCGGTCGGGAACTCATCCGGTCCGGGAAGGTGTGCGCGCCCCCCATTCGAACAGCCGCCCGACATGACCGCCGGCAACAATCCCGTGAATAACAAGGAGTAAAGCGCTCTCGAGAGGAGAAAACGCCCCCCGGTAACAACATCCGTTAAAGCCATGATCTGGTTCCAATTCGTCTCTTCGATCCAAAACTCTCGGGCTGCCCGGCACCTCGCGACAAAGAGTATTAAATAAGCGGGCTGAAGCCGTGCAGGAAAAAAGAACCATCCCATTGTACATTTCAGCTCGGCTTCAACAACCGGGCATTATATTATAGCTTGTCGGACGTGCCAGAACTGTCCGACTTGTCCGACAAGAAAATCAGAGTAACAGGGACAAAACAGCCGGGAAATGCGTGATGAAGCGTTTCTACCTGAAATCGTTCGGATGCAAGGTGAACCAGTACGACGCGCAGGTTCTGCGCGAGCGCCTGCTTGGATCGGGTCTCAGTGAAACACTGTCACCGGTGAAAGCTGACCTGGTAATAGTGAACTTCTGCGTCATCACAGCGCGTGCGGCATCCAGAAGCAGAAGAGTTCTCAAAAGCCTCGCGGGAAAAAAACCGGGCGCCCGGATCATTGCCGCCGGATGCGTGCCCTCCCAGGAACGCGAACGCGTGCTGGAAGCCGTGCCTGATGTAATTCTGCCGGGCCGGGAGGAACAAAAGGGCCTTGCGCAAGGGCTCATACCCGTGCCTGCCGGAAAAAACGGATTCTGCCGTGTTGACGGGCTAGAAGCGCACACCCGTGCTTTCTTGAAGGTCCAGGACGGATGCAACATGAGGTGCGCCTTCTGCATCATCCCCTCGATCCGGGGAATCGAATGCTCGCGCCCGCCTGATGATGTCTCCGCAGAGGCGGGCCGCCTGCTCGATAACGGATACAAGGAGATCGTCTTTTGCGGCATCCGGCTCGGGGGGTACAAAAGCGGAAAGCTGCGCCTCGACGGTCTTCTCCGGAAGGTCCTTGACGACCACCAACGCGATTTCCGCGTCCGCCTGAGCTCGCTGAATCCGGCTGAGGCGACTCCTGCGCTCCTCGAAGTGATGGGCAACGATCCCAGAGCGGCGCGGCATCTGCACCTGCCCCTTCAAAGCGGGGATGCCGGGATCCTCAAAGCCATGAGACGGCCGTATACTCCGGATCAGTTTCTGAGCAAGGCTGAAGAGGTGCATGCCGCCCTCGAAGACCCGGCCATCTCCACGGATCTCATGGTCGGCTTCCCTGGAGAGGATGAAAGGGCTTTTGAAGCAAGCTTAACTCTTCTCGAAAAAGCCGGCGTATCCAGGGTGCATGTCTTTCCGTACAGCAAACGGGACGGCACAGAGGCCGCCGCCCTGCCGGCTGTCCACGACCGTGATAAGAAGTACCGCGTGGAAAAGGCGGCTGAAACCGCAAAACGACTGAAAAAGGCGTATGACACGGGGTTCGTGGGCAAGAAAGCCAGGGTTCTGATAGAATCTGAAGAAAAAAGGGCAACGGACCGTTTCAAGGGCCTTACATCAAGGTATCAGCAGGTTATACTGTGCGGGCGCCCGGGATGCGGGATCAACAGCTTTGTTGTCGCGCGCCTCGACAAATACGAAGACGGGGTTTTTAATGAAAAAACAGGATAAACACACCCCTCCGAGCCAGACGGAACATCTTCTTATCGCACTGGAGATCGAAGCGGGTTTCGGCCTCGACGCCCTGCGGCTGAGCCCGACGAATAAACCCGCGGGCGCAACCGGAGACCCTCTTGCCGATTGCAAGGAAAAAGCCGGCACCTGCACCGCATGCCCTCTCGCCGGGCACAGAAACCGGGTCGTGTTCGGTGAAGGCGATATTACCGCCTCCCTGATGTTCGTGGGTGAAGCGCCAGGGGAGGATGAGGACAGGGAGGGCAGGCCGTTCGTCGGCAAAGCCGGCAGGCTGCTAAACCGGATGATACAAGCCATGGGGCTCACGCGGGAAGACGTCTACATCGCCAACGTGCTCAAGTGCAGACCTCCTGACAACCGCACACCAACCCCTGAAGAGGCCGAGGCATGCCGCGGCTTTCTCGACACACAGATAAGGACCGTATCACCCCGGGTAATCGTGGCTCTAGGCGCACCCGCGGCAAAGAGGCTTCTCGACACAAACAAAGGGATCAATACGCTCAGGGGAAAGAGCTACAGTTTCCCTGCTGATGATGAAATCGTTGTTGTGCCCACCTTCCATCCGGCGTATCTCCTAAGGTATGAATCAGAAAAAGGCAAGGCATGGAACGATCTGCAGATCGCCATGAAGATCCTGGATTGAAATAGGGGAAAAAACCGCTTGGCGCCTTGTAGATGTTTTTCGATCCCGATTTCGATATCGGTGGCTGCCACTCGAGGGGGGTGATCCATTCGGCGTGGGTTCGTTTACGGCGCGTGGAGGGCGGCAGTCTCTTGCCGCCTCTTCGTATACGGCGTCGACAAAGCGACGCCCTCCATGCCGTCTCCTCTTTTCCCTGAACTCTGAACTCTTCTGCATGTCCTTGATCTTTGAATACCTTCCTGTTACAAACTAGCCCGCTTCTTTCATACTCTTCTGCTGCGGCACCGTAACATGCGCTGTGGCTGTGTTGCATGCCAGGAGACGATCCTCAACCTGTAAGAACGGGCCTGCGGTCGTCTCCTGACATGCGCCTTGCCACAACACAGTTTACGGCACCTCGCGACGAAGAGTATGAAAGAAGCGGACTAAACGGCACCTGGATATTCAGACAGGAACCTTGAACCTCTTATCGGATCTGAAATGTCGCGATACGCATGGGGTATAGATGTCGGGGATGGCACACTCAAGGCGATCCGCCTAAAGGCGAAAAGTAAAAGCCTCTGCGTGGTCCAGGCGATCGAGATCCCATATCTTGACCCGTTCCTCGAAAAAAAATCTGCGCCTTCCTGCCTCGACCGGCGTGCCATAGCAGCCCTGTATCAGCTGGGCAGCACAACCCGGATCCACTACCAAGACAAGGTAGCCGTGGGTTTTTCTTCCTTTCACGCGTTCGAGGGAATCATCGACCTTCCAAGAATCGAGAAGGACAAGCGGGACGAGATGATCCGGTACGAGCTTTCCAGCCATATCATTCTGCCCCTGGCGGACCTGAAGATCACCCATTGTCATCACCGCCTCAGGTCCACGGACATGGAGATCGCTCTGGTTCATGCGGCAAAAAAGCAGGAGTTCAAGACTTTTCTCCATTATATCGACGAATCCGGAATTCCCTACGACAGGATCGTCTCTTCCCCTGCCGCACTCGTGGACATGGCCCGCCTATGTTTCAATTTCACCAGCGATTACGTTGTTCTCTCACCGGGTTTCAACTCCACTGATATCGTTCTCATGCGCGGCAGTGACTTCTGGACAAAAACACTGCCGGCCGGCCTGCCCGTGGCCCCCGGCGAAGCAATGAACATGGCCGGTGAAAAAATGTCCGTGCTGTGCGACTCCCTGGCAAGCACCCTCAAAACTCTGGCTGACAGGATATTTCCCGACCAGAGCTTCAAACCCTCGAAGATACTGGTTTCGGGCGAAGGGAGCCGTGTTCCTGCGTTTGTCAACTCGCTGGATGCTGTCATGCCTGCACCGGTCCAGGTGCTCAGGCCGACGGGATCGCTGCTTGCGGTTCCATCAGGCAACAGCCTGCCGGCAACGAAAGAAGAGATCTATTCCATGGGCAAGGCCATAGGCCTGGCAAAAGGAGCCCTGGAAGAGTCCCGGGCCGCCTGCGTGCTCTGCGGACCCCAACCGGTCAGGACACTGAGACGGAAGCTGCCCGTTGTCAGCGCTGCCTGCACCCTGCTTTTCGTTCTGGTCCTGGGATGCGCCTTTCTGGAGATCATACGGTCGTCAAGACTGGAGGAGCTCGCATCCTGGGTCGATGCGATCGGGCCCAAACGCTCCATCGAGGAGCTTGATAAACTCTTGGACAGGACCGAGCACCTGCGGTCCGAGCTCGAGGTGCTCGAAAAAGCGCATGTAGCAAGGGGATGGTTAAGGGCTCTTTCAAAGCTTTTGGCGCGCGTGGAAAAGGTGCCGGTATCAGACGCATCCGGCGGTTTTCACATACTTAACCTGAACCTGAATTTCGAAGATGGGATGACCGTGGAATCCCTGGTAGCCACCCGCAGGGGAAGCGGCGAGGATGTTAAAAAAGAGCTTGCATCGTTGTTCGCTTCGATATGCCCCTCGGTGCACATAACAGGCCCTTCGCCCGGCAAGGAAGAAACACCACCCGAAGGGATGGCACCGCTGGTGAACTTCCAGGTCGCGGACAGGCGCCGTTGACCGGAGAACTAAAATCATGGGAAAACGGACTCGAGGCCGGGGCATGATGAGGCACTTCGCTTACGCCCTCTTCATGTTGATAGCGAGCATCGGGCTGTACATGGGCCATGTCCGCCCCAAGCGCATGGAAAACGAACAGAAACACGACAAAATCGCTTCAACGATTCACGAACACGAAGCCTGCCTCTTCTCCAAAGGAATGCTTCCCTTCGCAACAACGCTGTCAGGCCTGGCCGGCCTGGAAAACGCGTTCGAGGCAGCACTTGAAGGAATGGTGGCGCCGCAAACGCCTGAGAACGAGCACGGAAAAGACCTGCTTTCGGTCTTCGAAGAATGGGGTTACACCGTGAACCACCCCTCGTTCCCCGCCATCGAACACTTCGAGGAACAGGTATTGGAACTCTTCGGCGCTGGAAGCGAAAAGAGGGCGCGCGCCATTTCCGGAACCCTGGCGCTAAAGCTCTGCGCATCAGGCATTGGAAGGCTGGAAAGGATCGTCCTGATACCTGTCCATGCGGGCGATACACCGCCGTGGGATGATCTCGGCACCGTGGGCGCTGAAATCGAGTTCAAGGCCGGTGTCGTGGAAACGATCCGGTTCATAGAGGAGTGGTTTTTTTCATCTGACGGGCGTGTGCTGATCCAGCCAACGCAGACAACGCTCAGCAGGATTGATCCAGTGCTTTGGGAAGAGGATATCGAGGAGTATTCAGGCCCCATGATAAAAACAGTGCTTAAAGCAAGGATTATTTACCCGATCGATAAAGGCTAGCTTTGAAAGTAATTAACGGAAAAAAACTGATATTGACATCCGTTTTGCTGTTGTGTATATTTTTACCTTTTGAATATTTCCGGAGAAACAGCAGCGACACCAGCCTCTCTTTGAAAATCGCGAATCTGGAGAATGGAATCAGAGAGGTTGAAAACAGAGCTTTTGCAGCGGATGAGATCTTCTTGGAAAAGATCGAATCCACAGCGGAAAAGGACAGGCTTGATCCTTCCAAGCAGATGTTTGCAGGCACCTGTTTTTTCGAGATCCACGAGATCGACGGTTTTCTCTTGAAAAAGCTCCAAGGCGAGGATGAACTCCTGAAGGTTTATCCGCCGCTCGGCCTGACACTGACAAATGTCGGTGACGGCGTGAAACTGGCTTGGTCTCCTAATCCGCAAAACGAGTCGCTCATTCAAAAGCTGGCAGGCAATCCGTTACTAAGGTTAAGCTGCAAAATATATAGGTGGACTTCTGAGGGCGTTGCCCAACCTGAAGTGATTAAATCGGTTCCCTATTCACATAACAGTTTTATTGACGTTAAGATAAGCCCTGCTTCCAACCGGTATTTCTATAGTGTACTTCTGGCTTACGAAGGAGTTGTGGAGCAGCAGAGGACGCTCATTGAAAGCGAACGCAGCGAGGTCAAATCGATCGTCAGCAACGACAGGTTCGAGCTAGAAATCACAGGAGGCGACACGGACAAGGTCGAGATCAAGGTCTCCATCCGGAAAAAAGGCGCCCCGCACTCACGGATTTTTTCAGTGACAAAGGGTGGGCAAATAGGAGGATTGGTCGAGATCTCAGGCGGTAATCCGATGGATTTCTCGACGTTCCTGACTGTTACGGCCATCAAAACAAGCGAGGAAAAAAAGGAGGTACAGGTACCCCACCCGGCGTTTAACTCGAACGGATCAAGGAGTTTGGACACGATCACCAATGAACCGGTTTTCAGGAATCTTAAGGAAATCCGGACAATTGAAAAGCTGTATATTGAATGCGAGGATCTTGCTGGAAACAGGCGAACAGTCAAGGAATCTTGATTTTTCCCCATAAACTTTTGGTGCTAATATTTGGTTTTTGTTTTTTCCTCAATAAAATCTATTATATTATTTTCTGCCTCAGCTTGCTGTTTACATCTGCAGGGATCTGCTGGGCTGGGTGTTTTTTAACTCGGGAATAGTGTAATTCTTAGCGGAGTTTAAATAATGACTAGAAACGGAGCCTACCTCGGATTCGTAACAACGATGGTTGCGATCTTTCTTTTGACAGGCTGTTCTGCGTTCAGCACCGGCCCAAAAGTCTCTACGCCTACGGAAAGTGACGTTTTATATGCGCCTTCAGAAGGTGATGTGCTCGCGCAACCGGTGCCTCAGGAAGAGGAGCCGTTGGTGGAAGAGATCGAAGAAGTCGCGGAAGCGGAGGCTGAAATATCTCTCGACGACATCGAGGACAGGATCAGCCTCCGGGAACAGCGTGCTCAAGCGCTTGTGCAGAACTTCATCCGGGAAGGAAAAAAAGAACTTGAAAAAAGCCTGATCAAATCCGCTCAGGAGCAATTCGCTCACGCGTTGGAACTCGATCCAGGCAACATGGAGGCGCACACCCTCTTCAACCAGGCAAGCGCCATGCTGGGCCAGAGATCGGAGTCGGTCGCTGTCATTGCCGAAGATGTCCGGGACAGGATGGTTGTGAGGAGGGTTCAGAACCGGATCAAGGCACAGTCGCTAATCAAGGCGGGCAACGCCGCCATGGATGCGTCCGATTTCGGCAAAGCCATCAAGAGCTTCGAGGATGCGCTGCTCATCATTCGCTGGAATCCCTACCTGGACGATGGCGACATGGACGAGGGCACTGTGCAAGGGCTTCTCGAAACGGCACGGGAAGAGCGTGATCGCATGGAGCGGAAGCAGGATGCCGAGCTTCAGAACAGAATCTTCGAGGAAAAACAGAAACGCGAGAAGGAAGAAAAAGAAAGGATCAAAACAAAGATAAAGAGGCTTTTCGACAACGCGGACAGCGCATTCTCAAACGACCGCTTCAAGGAATCTGAGCTTTATCTCGACGAGCTTCTCAAGATCGATCCCACAAACGAGATGGCGATCAACCTGAAGGAGCTATCGAAGCGCGCTCGCCATTCAGCAGTAAAGAACCAGCTGAGAAACGATTACAAGAAGCAGTGGAAGGTGACGTTCGACGATCTTGAGTACGACGACCTTCCCCAGACGACTCTCCTTCAGTTCCCCTCTGATGCGGAGTGGGAAAAGATATCCAGGCGGGGACGGATGGAGCTTGCAAGGGCTGACGAGGCCCTCACACCGGAAGACGATGCTGTCTATGAGACCCTTGCTTCGACACCGGTTGCCGCAAACTTCGAGCAGGCATCCCTCGAGGAGGTCGTGGACTACTTCAAGGCCACAACAGGTGTGAATATCCTGATCTCGCCAATAATTATCGAGTCGGGCGAAGAGCCGCTTTTCGACCTTATCACCCCGCCCAGACCCGCCCTGGACCAGTTGGAACTTCTCCTGAACCTGGCCATGCCTCCGCTGAAATACAAAATCCAGCACGGTGTTGTTACCATCCTTTCCGAAGAGGAACCGACCGGGGAGTACATTCTCGACGTGTACGATATAAGGGACCTCTCGAAGATCATCAACAACTTCCCCTCGAAGGACTTCAACCTCACGCCCTCCCAGGCGTTCGAGGAGTTCTGGGATGAGGAGAGCGAGGACAGCCCGGACGTGATCGCCGCGGACATTCTGGTCGACATCATCATGGCCAACATCGAGCCCACAACCTGGGATGACATGGAGAACACAATCTCCTCAATCGGACACTTCCTCGTGGTCAGGCAGAGCAAAAGGGTACACAGCAAGATCAACCAGCTTCTAACGGACCTGCGTGCGAGTGTGGGCGTGCTCGTGAACATCGAGACACGGTTTATATCGGTCGAAGACAATTTCCTCGAGGATATCGGGATCGACTTCAGGGGGCTCGACGGAAACGTAAACGACTCCGCCAACACGATGGCAAGCGTTCCCAACGTGCTCCTTGACGACTTCGGTGACGGCTCCGTGCCCAACGGTTACGGTTCTGAGTCAATGCAGGACGGGATTGGAAGCGGTAATGATGCAGGCGTGTACTACGATGACGGAGACAATGGAGATCTCATGGGCCGGCTGGAGAACCTCCTGGACATCCAGCTTGGCGAAACAGATGTTCTCCAAAACTCGGGCGGCTCTACAGTGCAGTTCACCTTCCTCGACGATGTGCAGCTTCAGGCGGTGCTGAGGGCCGTATCAAAGAGTTCCATCGCCAACATCATTCAGGCGCCTTCGCTGACAGTGTACAACGGCGAACGGTCGCACATCCAGATGATGAACCACTTTTCCTACGTGAAGGACTTCGAGCCGGAGATCGCCCAGTCGTCGGTCATCGCCGAACCGATAATCTCGGTCATTCAGGATGGCATCATCCTCGACGTGCGCCCTGTTGTCAGCTCAGACCGCCGTTTCATCACGGTGGAGCTCAGGCCCACGGTCGCCACACTGAAGCGTGATGAATCCGGCTCTCTCACCCAGTTCACAACAGGACTCGGGGTCGGCGAGTCGGTCACGATCGAACTTCCCGAGCTGGAGATCAAGCGTCTTAGAACAACAGTCACGATGCCGGACGGCGCCACATTGCTTCTCGGCGGAATGAAAATATCCAACGAGGAGAAATTCGATACCGGCCTGCCGTTTTTCAAACACATTCCGGTCGTGTCGTTCTTTTTTTCCAGAAAAGCTGAATACAAAAGCAAGAGAAAGCTGCTGATCCTGGTGACGGGGTCAATCGTAATACCCGAAGAAATAGAACCTAAGATCGGCATCAACAAGTAACAAGCGCAACACACACGAGCGGAGCGGGAAACCGCCCGCTCCGCTCGTAGATATATGTAGGTTCGTCGGCAACTGTAAACGGTGAAGATTGGTCATCCTCTATCCGCTCTCATTCTTGATTTCCACAGGGGACGCAGGGCAACCCCTTGACATACAAACTATTGGAATTGCTGCTAAATACAGGAATTGCAGTGTCACCTTTTCTTGAACAGCTATATATTAAGATACTACGACGTTATGTAGCTCACCCGGCAACTGAAAAGGTGATTTCCTTCGATGAAAAAAAAGGAGTGGCTTAATAATGAGTGTCATATGCAGAACCTTGACCCTCTCGCTTTTTCTTTTGATCCCCGTTTCGTTCGCCTTGTCCTTCTCCCTCCCTCAGGATGAAAGTCAGAAGAAGTCCCAGGTGCAGGACGATCTGGAGTTCGCGGTAAATCTGGCCAGGTACCGGTATTTTGATATTGCCGATGAATTCGTGGAAAAAATCAAAAGCGGCAAGCTCTCCAGCAAGGAGCAGGACACGCTTCTGAAGACGAGCGCGCAGATCCTGAAGATCGCTTCCGAACATTCCCTAGATGAAGACGAGCGGCTCGACTTCTACAACCAGGCCATCCAGCTTTACAAAGAGTTCGTGGATTACAGCACAGCCCACCCGGACTATAACGAGATGCGCATGGAAAAAGCCGAAGTCCACATGAACCTCGGTAAGTTTCTCTGCGAAAAAGGGAAGAGATCCAAGGAGGATGACCAGACCAAGAAGAAGTTCAAGGAAGATGCGATTTCAGCGTTCAGGGAGTGCGTACAGCTATACAACGAAACAGCGAGCGATCTGCGCAAGGAATCCGAAGCACTCGAGGACATCGGGGACATCGAGTCGTCGAGTGTAAAGTTCAACCAGGCGAGGCAGTGCGACTACAAGAAAGGCATGGCGTACTACTTCTGGGGCCTGGCGTATTCCGTTGGCGAGTTCAACAGGGAAGACTACCTGAACCGGTGCATCAACTCACTCGACGATTACATCTGGGACTCTCCCCCGGATGACTTCTATGTGTTGTGGGCATACCTCTACCAGGCCAGGTCCTACATGGAGCTCGGCAACTTTGTTGATGCGCTCGACCTTGCCGGGCAGGTGTACGATCCGCACACAGGGATCGATCTGAGCCAGGCCGTCGACCTGGCTCCGGAGTACGCAAAGTTCATCACCGATCTCACGGAGAACGCCTTTCTCCTGGTCGCCCAGATCAATTACAGAACGGGCGATTACCAGAAATCGATCGACACGGTCGATCTGCTCATGACAAAGTTCGAAGAACACGGCTTCGAGCTTAGCCCTCTCGGACACATGGCGCGCCTCGAACAGGCCAAATCCCTGCTGGCGATGAACGATGCCGCCAAGACCGAAAAAGCCTCGCAGATATGCAAGGATGTGGCGGATCAAAATCCTGACAACAACGTGGGCAAGGACGCGGAGATAATGCTCAAGGAGATAATCGAGAAGAGCAATGTCACCTCCATCTCCCCGGATGTTCTCATGTCCGCGGCTGATGGCTCCCGCTCGGAGAAGAGCTACTACGAAGCCATAAGGAACTACATGAAGGTTCTTGCGGCATCACAGACAGTGCAGCAGAAAGAGAAATTCAATGCACAGGCATGGTACTGCATCGGCCAGTGCTACCTGAGCCTGAAAAGATACCTGGAAGCCGCGACGGCTTTCGAGCAGGGTTTTACAGACCCTGATCGCGGTTCTGACCAGAAGATCTTCGAGTCGAACGCGCAGAACTGGTATTCGGCCCTGATGCGGAGGCACAGGGAAACCAAGGACGCCTTCGACGAAAAAAGGAAAAAAACGGCGATCAGGAAACTCGTCAGCATGGGGATCAGCACCGACCTGCAGTTCGTCATCGCACGCGACAAGTTTGCACAGGCTACCGCCATAGACGGCGAAGGGCGGGAAGCGACAATGATGGAGGCAATGCAGGAGTTCAGGGACATGGAAAAAGAGAGCTCCTTCTACGAGAGATCCCTCATTTACATCGCGCGCTGTTACCTGGAGATCGAGAAATACGAGGAAGCTCTGGACCAGTTCAAAGAGTTCAAAAAATATGTGGGCGAGGCTGCACCCCCGGGAACGAAAAAACAAAGAACCTACCGCTTGATCGCTTTGGCCCAGGATTCGTTCTGGCGCACGGAAGCCTACCTGAAGCTCAAAATGCACAAGGAAGTGCTGAAAACGCTCGAAGGTTTCGAGGAGAAGTACAGCGGCCAGCCCGACTTTGTCGCTCCCGTGATCTACAACAGGATTTTGGCCAAGATCGGCATAGGCGAGTTCGAAGAAGCCGAATCGTTTTACGAGGGGCTGAAAAAGGAGTTCCCCGAATCGAACCGTGTCCCCCTGGCAGCATACTACATTGCAAACGCCGCGTTTGAAAAAGCCCAGGATGAAAGGGGAGACAGCGAATCAGCTCCACCACCCAACTATATTAAATTCCTGAAGAAAAGCACCGAGTACATGAAGCTCTACTGCGAGCTCTCAGGGTATGACTCGTTCACAAACCTGAAAAACGTGTGTGAATGGCAGAAGGAGCTGGGCGAACTGGGAGAGGAAGGCGCACTGGAAAAATCGCGGGCCAACTATAAAAAGCTGCTAGATAAGTTCGGGAAAGACAAGGTTTACAAGGACGAGATCGAGAGCTCGGTTTATAGAAGCTACGCCATGGTCTTGAACCGCCTGCACGACTTCCAGACCGCCAAGCCGATCTGGATGAAGCTTTTGAGCAAGAACACGAAAAACCCCCACATCCTCAGGAACACGGCGTTTTGCCTTGGAGGCTGGATGGAAAAAGACGGGGACACATACATCGAGATCCCGGGGTCAGGCGACTATGCAGCTGATCCCGCTGAGAGAACCGCTAAAATCAGCCTTACAAACGCCCAGGAGATCTGGACTTATCTGCTCAAGGGGATCGAGGACAGGGGTGAAAAGTACAGCCCTGACTGGTGGCAGGCAAAGTTCTACACGACTTATGCCCGTTACAGGGCCGGTGCGGAGTTCCCAGGGTACCTGGACCAGGCAAAGCTTTTGATCACGAACCAGAAAATCTTCAAACCCGAGCTTGGCGGACCCGAATTCCGACCCATGTTCCGGTACCTCGAAAACGCGGTTGATCAGGCAAGACGGAAAAAATAGAACCGGGGTCGTTGTCAGCCGTTTAAGGATACACAATGATGCTTGACATAGATCCGGGATCAATTAAAATCACTGACTTATTACTATACGTTAAAATCTGGAGCCTTGGTTAATGAGCATCCCCAAAAAACGAGCTGTACAGGCAATGTTCATCGCGGGAGCTTGGATCCTTTTTCTCGTTCCGGGCGCTTTCGCCCAGAAACAGGATCTCATCTTTCGCAAAGACAGCAGCAAGCCGCTCTCGGTGGACAAGGTCATCTCGGAAACCTACACGGAGGTGAAGTACAAGAAGGGTTCGCGAGAAAACAAGATCAGCTCCGATAAAGTCTCACATATCAACTATTACGACGTGCCGGAGGCTTATCAAAACGGACTGTCTTTGGCAGGGAAAGGGGAGTTCGAAAACGCTCTGAACTCCTTCAAACTCGCGATGGAAGACAAGGGGGTGCGGAGCTGGATCAAGACCTACAGCCTCATCGAGATCGGAAAGCTCTACCAGCAATGGGGCCTTTCTTCCAAGGACAAGCTCGTAGAAGCTGTAAAAACCTACGAAAAGCTTCTTGAAGGCAACCCGGAAACCAGGTTTTACCCCGAGGTTCTGCTGAACATGGGGATAAGCCAGGCGGACAACGGTGATCTGGCAGGTGCTATTGAAACACTCGACCGTCTTGCCCAGGAGGCCTATGACAAGAAACTCGGCACAATCTGGGAAGCGAAAGCCCGGTTCGAAAAGGCCAACGCCCAGCTTAAATGCAAATCCCTGGACGAAGCGGGAAGAGGGTTCAGTTCCGCAAAGAAGTTTGCATCCGACCAGGCAAAATCAGCCGAAAAAGAGCTTTCGGATGAGCTGTTGAAAATGTGCGGGAAAGCAACTATTATCCAGGGTTCGATCATGATCGAAAAAAACAACCTTAGGGAAGCGCAAAACTTCTTCGAAGGGATCATAAAAGACGAAACAAGCGGCCGCGATATCAAGGCCGGTGCCGAGTGCGGGCTCGGAAAATGTCTCATGGCGGACAAAAACCTGAAGGAAGCCCAAATTCAGTTTGCAAGGGCCAAAGTGCTTTACGGTGATATCACAGATGCCGGGGCGCAGGCGACCTACTATCTCGGATTGCTGTGTCTCGAGATGAAAGAGGATGAGCCAAACAGCAAGAAAAAAGCCCAGAGCTACTTCAAAGAGCTCATCGAGTGGTATCCGGGCACGGACTGGGCCAAACAGGCCAGGACAAAAATCGACTGAGGATTATTGATTTGACATAGAATATATCAAAGCATCTCGATTTCAGAAAAGGAGCATCAACGAATGTCCAAACTCAAACTCTTACTCGTTGTGACTAGCGTACTAATTGTCATGAGCGGTTCTTGCTTCATCTTCTGCCAGGATGCGGGAGACGAGGAAAAGGCTCTCGATCCAGGCGAAACCACGGTAACACTGGGCAAAATCTTCAAAGACGGCGGTGCGATCGGCTGGGCGATCGTTGGCCTGTCCGTTGTGGGGCTGGCGCTCATCATCAGCAACTTCGTCGAGATGAGGCGCGAAAAACTCGCTCCGCCGGACGTGATCGAAGAGATCGAAGCGCTCTTCGAAGCCGGTGAGTACCAGGAAGCAATCGAGCTCTGCGAAGCCGAACCCACCTATTTCACCAATGTTGTGGCTTCCGGGCTCCCCAAGCTCAGCGCATCCTTTACAGCCATGGAAAAATCGCTCGAAGAGATGAGCGAGGAGGAAGCGATCAAATGCCACCAGAAGCTATCCTGGATCTCTCTGATCGCCAACGTGGCCCCCATGTGCGGGCTGCTCGGTACCGTGATGGGTATGATCCAGGCTTTTAACGTTATCGCCGCGACCAAGGGCCAGGCCGACCCGTCCCAGCTTTCCGCAGGTATCTCCTCGGCACTGATCACCACAATGTTCGGGCTGATGGTGGCAATCCCCATGACAGCCGCTTTCGTGTTTCTGCGAAACAGGGTGGTAAAGCAATCGATCGAGATCGCTGCCATCGTGGCTGACCTGTTCGAACGGTTCCGTCCGGGCAAATAACCCCAAGGAAGGCCGAAACCCAAGATGACTTTTTGTGGTTCAGGAGGTGACAAATGGCTGCCATAGGGGGCACAGGAAAACAGCAGGACTACGAGATGAAGATGAACATGACACCCATGATCGATGTCGTGTTCCTCCTCATCATTTTCTTCATGATCGTGACGGACCTCACCCAGCAGGAGCTCGAAGACCTGGTGCTGCCAAAGGCCGACCAGGCCGCAAAGGACGAGAACCCGCCTGAAAAAAGGATGATCATCAACATCACGAGGCCCGGTCACTACGTTTACAGACGAAACGACCTGGGCATAGTGGACAACTGCATCGACCAGATCAAGGGCCACCTCTATTCCATGGTGGAGTTTTTCCCAAGAGAAGACGATGGCTGCTCCAAGCAGCCGATCCTGATCCGCGCCGACAGGAAGACCCTGTTCAAGTACATTCAGAAGGTGCTCCAGGTCTGCGGCGAGGAGGGGATCAAGATCTACAAGGTGGAGCTTGCTTGCTCCGTTGATAAAGCAGACGATGAATAACAAACCGCAAGGCCCCGGGCCATTTTGCCCGCGGGCTGATCGGTTGAAAAGGAGCGATACAGATGGTTTCGCGAACCGTTAAGGAACAGGCGACCGAAGAGATCGAAATGCAGATGACGCCTATGATCGACGTCACCTTTCTTCTTCTCATCTTTTTTCTCTGTTCCATCAAATTCAAACTGCTCGACGGCAAGATGCAGACCTATCTTCCGCGTGATGTGGGCGTGAACGCGACGCCGCTCGACGTTGAGCTCGAAAAGATCGACATCAACCTTTACGTTGACAAAAACCACACGTTCGGCTTCTACATAAAAGTCAACAACAAGAGGATGAGGAACATGACCCAGTTCTATCTCGAGGTCAAGGATCTGCACCAGAGAGCGCCTGAGCTGAAGAGCACGATCTACCCGCAGGAAGGGATCATGTACGGCCAGGTTGTAAGGACCGTTAACGAATGCCTCAGAGCCGAGCTCACGCAGATCACGTTCGGCGGAACGCCGATGGGCGAGTAAACAACCGATCAGATACAGGCCTGTATGCGCTGCCATGTTGCGGTCATACAGGCCTTTTTTCGCCCCCGTCCTGACAGGTGGAGTTGAGCATATGTCTCAAAAACACACGATAATCCGAATTAAATCCGCGAAAAAACGCCCCCTTCGCTTCCTCCCCCTTGTCCTGGCAGCCCTGGCGCTTCTGCCCTGCTGCTCGAAGCACCCCCGGCCATCTTCACAACCAAACCTGCTCCTGATCACCATCGACACGCTCAGGGCTGACCGCCTGGGCTGCACAGGCCGTACAAAGGCATGCACGCCAATCATGGATTCCCTTGCGTCTGAAGGCGTTCTTTTCGACTGCTGCATCGTCTCGGCCCCCATCACCCTGCCTTCACACTCCACGATCATGACGGGCCTGCTCCCCCACGAAATGGGTGTCAGGGACAACCAGCCTTTCAGCCTTTCAGGAGATGCCGAAACGCTGGCCGAAAAGCTTGGCAGGCGCGGATACGAAACGTGCGCGGTTGTATCCGCTGAAACAGTTGCGCCGGGCTGCGGCCTGGAGCAAGGGTTCGACCGGTACATCTACCAACCGCTCCCACGTAAAGGAAAGACTCTGCTCGAGGAAACACCGGCCGACTCGGCCACGGCACAGGCGCTCGGTGCCGCAAAACAGGTCAACGCAGCGCAGCCGTTTTTCATGTGGGTGCACTATTTCGACCCCCACATCCCCTACGAACCGCCCGAGCGGATCAGGAACCGGTTCGAAGATCCATACGACGGCGAGGTCGCGTTTGTGGATGAGCAGATCGGAAAGCTCCTTTCGGGGCTCGAAAAAATGGGGCACTTGGAGCGCACAGTGCTCGTTGTCACCTCCGATCACGGGGAGGGGCTCGGAGAGCACGGCGAGCCCACACACGCCTTTTTCCTTTTCGACTCGACCCTCAAGGTGCCTT
Organism: uncultured Phycisphaerales bacterium; assembly: GCA_964542475.1. Taxonomy (GTDB): domain Bacteria; phylum Planctomycetota; class B15-G4; order B15-G4; family CAYZWU01; genus CAZIUL01. Next base: position 24,503 of record CAZIUL010000009.1, read on the forward strand.
TGATCATCAAGGGGCCGGGCATCAAGGGAAACAGGCGGTGTAAATCACAGGTACGATCCATGGATCTTGGAGGAGCCCTGCTCGGCCTGGTCACGCTCGAGGCAGAGACGGCGCCTTCGGTCTCTACCGAAGCGGCCAAACTCCTTTCCTTCCTGCTTTCCAGTGGCACGCGCCTGCGATCCGCGCCCGCATTCTCGGAATCGCTCTACTGTTTCCGAAACTTCCAATGGGCACAGATGAGCTCGTTGAGAACGGATGATCTCAAGCTGATCCGCGGAGCAAGAGACGAATTTTTTAACCCCTATTCGGATCCCGGAGAGATGGAACCGGCCCCGCCCGGGACCTGGACCGTCCCGCCTTTTTCGGAAGAAGAAAGAGGAAGGCTCTCACCGCCCGAGTTCGTCCGGGTAATGGACAGGGTTAAACTTGACGCAAAAAGCATATTTGCACGTGGGGACCGGTTTCACCTGGACCTTCCCGGATACTTCGGAGGAACCCTGAAAAACAGCAGGCTCTTCCTCGAAGAACGGCTCAACCGGCGCCTTGCCCACCCCACGGACCGCAGCGGGTTCATAAACGATCTTCTCCGCGCTGTGGCGCTGAGCGATTCGGGTTCCATCAACCAGGCACGCCTCATCCTGAACAAGCTTATCGAGGAAAACCCCGACAACCCGACAGCGCTTTACTGGATGGGACGGGTTCTGAGAGAGACCGGAGAGATCGAGGGTGACCCGTCTCTTATCAAAAGAGCCCACGCTGTCTTCGGCAAGGTCCTCGAAATCGATCCTGAAAACCTCGATGCCTTCCACATGAGCGTGTGGTGCCTGTTGCAGACCGGGTCCTTCGAAATGGCAAAAAGCTCCCTGGACATCTGGGCACAGAAAAACGAACCTCTTGCAACGACTTGGGAACTTTACGGTTATCTCTACTCGTCGCACCGGTCAGGCGGAATGAGCAATCCATGCTTCGACATCGAAAAGGGATTCACCTGCTTCGACCGCGCGCTAAATGCGAAAAGAAACAACCCGCACCTGTTACAAAAACTGGTACAGTTGTGTAAAAAACAGAACAAGGCTGATCTGCAAAAGATGTACGAGGAGCAGCTACGAAAAATTCGCCCCGTAAACAGGAAATAGATTCCATATTCGTGCACCATTTTCAGCAGATCAAACTGCTCCGGACGGGGTCGAAATACAGATAATTCGAGCAAAGCAAAAAGGTACTGATCTCCGAGAAACAAATCCATGGTTTAGCCTGCAGTTTTTTTCAAACTTTGCTTGACGCGCTTTTTTTACACTGCTATTATACCCGGATGTTTTTTTGGAATTTAACTTGTTACAATTTAAATACTTAGTTCACCTGCCAACCGGACAAAAGCCCACTGTTTCATTCGGAAACTTGGGTTAGTTTTTTCTAAAACTTTGGGTGGAGAATATGTTGAAACACATAAGAAGCATCACAGTTGTTTCGATCTGTCTTTTCGTTTTCATTTCTGCTTTCTCCTGTTCCTCCTTTACCTCCTCCGAAAGCGATGCCGGGGACCCGGTAGTGCTCGCATTTGGAGACCCTGGTGTTGATACCGCCTTGATGTCTCCACAGGAAGAGGAGTCACCCCTGGATGATGAAGAGCTGAGTCAGGATCTTGAGCAGCAGAAGAACCTGGTTCTTGTGGAGCGATACCTGGAGAACGCAAAAAACCTCAAGGATCAGCTGAAGTACGAGAAGGCGGAGGCCCAGCTCCTCAAAGCCCTCGATATCGATCCTTCCAGCAGCGAAGTGACCAAAAACCTCAACGAGGTCCAGTCTCTTCTCGGCAAGAAGGCCGGCGAGATCGGCGAGATAAAACGCCTTGCCGCAGAGCGGTATGAGGTGAGGAAGCAACAGCTGAAGCACAACGCGCTCGACACCTTCCAGAAGGCCAAGCTATACATCGACCGAGAAGAGTACGCACGGGCGATCATGTACCTCGAAAACGTGATCAACCAGATCAACTGGTCCTCATACTCCGTGGACTGGGGCTCCCTGAAGGAAGACACGGAAGCCAAACTCGTGGAAGCAAAACAGCTGAAAGTGCGGAAAGAAACCGAAATCCGCCGCCAGCAGGAAAGGGAAGCCTTTGAAAAGATACGCGGCGAAGAGAAGGCACAAGAGGCCGAGTTCGAGAAGCAGATCTCCATGCTCATGGACGGAGCTATCGACAAGATGCTGCACCAGGATTTCGATGGCGCGCAGGAGCTTGCCGAAAAGGTGATCCAGCTCGATCCCAAGAACCTGGATGCACTCGGACTTCTCGATGATGTGGAAGAAGCCAGGCACCAGATCAATGCCATGGACTACCTGAGCAAGCGCCACGAAGCCTACCTCAAGATGAAGGAAGACCTCGAAGAAACCCGCATCCCTTACTTCGGCGTTCTCACGGAGGCACCGGAAGAAGAGTGGGCACGCCTCACACAGCTTAGAACATCCGAAAAAGTTCTGGGCATCACCGATGTCAACACTCCGGAAAACAGGGCGCTTGCGGCAAGGCTCAAGAACACCCGCTCTGACTTCAACTTCGAGGAAGACGAAATCACCACGGTGGCCAACGTTGTTCACAACTTCACCGGCATCCCTATTGTTGTGGATTCCGAAGTAAGCATGGAGCTCGAAGACAACGCGCAGACCATCACCCTGCCGAGCCTGACAGGCGTCAGCGTTGAGTCGCTGTTGAACATCATCTGTGAACAGATAGGTGAAGGCCTCACCTGGACACTTCAAAAAGGCGTAGTTGTAATCACCAGGCAGGAAAAGCTGGTGGACAACATCCAAATCCGCCTTCATCCCATCAAGGACATCACCTTCGGTCTCACAACGTTCCGCGGCCCGGTGATCGGGCAGATCACTCCTCCTGATGGAACAGGAGAAGACGCGGAAACATCCATATTCGGAGGCGAGCTCGAAAAACAGCAGCCCCTTCCGCCGGAAGATGTTCTGAACCTGATCCGCGAAAACATTGCCCGGGAAACCTGGGACATGGACATGTTCAACATCGACATCACCCAGGACTACGGAAGCCTGCTCGTCATTCATACTCCTGAAATACAAAAAAAGGTGGCTGATTTCCTGGATGACCTGAGGCGTTTTTCCAGCGCCTGCGTCACGATCGAAAGCCGTTTCATCGAGATCAACGACTCCTTCATACAGGAAATCGGTGCTGACTTCAGGGGCCTCGGAAACGACGGCAAAACCCCTGAGCCGATAATGGACGTGACAAACGGATTTGAGGACGCCGCTAGCAAGGGCATGGACAACCAGGGAGACGGTGGAGAAGGGGCCAATCCCTCGGCCGGTATCTTTTTCAACGATAACACCGACGGTGACCTCCGTTTCAGGAACGAGGCAATGTTCGGATCCGCACTCGGCGACGTGCTGAGCACGATAGGCGGCGGCGCCTTCCAGTTTTCCCTGATCGACGACACCATGTTCAACCTCGTTGTCAGGGCGGTCGAGAAATCGTACAACGCCACCGAGATCACCGCCCCCTACCTGACAGTCTTCAACACGCAGCGCTCCTACATAACGGTCATCAACCAGGTCTCTTTCATTCAAGGTTTCGACGTTGACGTTGCCACGAGCGCTTTTATTGCAAACCCGAACGTGGGCGTCATCCAGGAAGGAATCGTGCTGGATGTGAAACCCACAGTCTCTTACGACCGCAAATACATCACACTCGAACTGCAAACCACGGTGGCGGATCTCAAGCGGCCGATGCGCCAGCGTTCAACGCCGCTTGCCGGCGCCTCAACCCCGGTCAACTTCCAGCTTCCGGAACTCGAGGTTTCCACGGCTGCAACCACGGTTGTTGTGCCGGACGGCGGCAGCCTGATACTCGGCGGATTGAAACGCCTCCGCTACATCAGCCGCGAGGCAGGGACTCCGATCCTGGACAAGATTCCGATCGTGAACTTTTTCTTCTCAACCAAGCAGCTCGATGACGAGATGCAAAACCTCATCATTCTTGCCCGGGCGCATATCTCGGACATGAACACAATCCGGGAAGCAGCCAAGCTCTCCTACTGAGGTCCGGGTTGGATCAAAAGCCGAACGAAAAATCAAAAAAGGTCCCGCACGAAACGGGGCCTTTTTTTTATCGTCACGCCCCTTGTGCACGAAGCCGGCCGCGGGTTATCATCGCATCAGCCCGCTTATTTCATACTCTTCGTCGCGAGGCACTGTAAACTGTGTTGTGGCAAGGCGCATGTCAGGAGGCGACCGCAAGCCTGTTTATTACAGGTTGAGGATCGCCTCCTGACATGAAACGCAGCCACGGCGCAGTTTACGGTGCCGCAGCAGGAGAGGATGAAATATGAGGGCTAGCCCCGTTGTTGGAATGGAAATCTCGAAACAACCAATATCATAGAGTGCCGGCAGCAATCCGTTGTATCGAAACCGTGTTGTGCGCTCAGTCATATGCCCCCGGGAGTTCAGAACCATGAAACGCTCCATTCTCCAGGCCCTGTTTTTTGACATCGATGACACTCTGTTCTCGACCACTGATTTCGCTGAGAAAGCTCGCAGGGAATCCATCGAACAGATGATAAGGTACGGCTTGAAGGTTTCTGAAAAGGACTCCCTTTATGAGCTAAAAGAGGTGATCAGCGAGTTCACATCGAACTATCAACACCACTTCGACAAGCTGCTCCTCAGGTTTCCCCCGGAAGCTTACGAGGGGGTGAACCCGGCAATCATCGTTGCCGCAGGCGTGGTAGGTTACCACCAGACCAAGTTCTGTGAGCTCAAGCCGTACCCGGACGTTGTGGAAGTGCTCGGTGCATTGAGCGAAACACCGCTGGTGCTTGGAATTATTTCAGCCGGCCTCACAATCAAGCAGGCGGAGAAGCTCGTCCGCCTGGACCTCTACAAGTACCTCGATCCCAGGGCTGTTTTCATCTCGGAGCAGATAGGCATTTCCAAGCCGAACGTAAAGCTCTATCAGAAGGCCTGCCAGACGCTCGGCCTGGATCCATCCAAGGTGATGTATATCGGCGACAACCCTATCATGGACATCGATCCCCCAAACAGCCTTGGCATGATAACGGTGCGCAACCGGCGCGCAAAACAGTACGGGTTCACCGAGGGAAAGACCAAGCCGGACTACGAAATCCAGGACTTTCACGATCTTCTCGCTATATTGAAACGCGACTTCGGCCTGTCTTTGAAATGATGTGACGCGACTTCTCGAATGCTGATCCGCGATAGAATAAAAACCTGCACAGCCGCGGCTGCCATACTGCTTCCATTTGTCATTGCGGCCTACACCGGGATGAAAGCAGCACCCGGGCGGGCCGATTTTGTCTTTGTCAACCAGGGAGATGTGTCATCGCTCGATCCGGCTATTGCCACCGGCATTCCCGAGGGCCGGATCCTGATGGCGACTTCAGAGGGGCTTGCTTCGCTTCACCCGCGCACCCTGAAGCCCACACCCGCGTGCGCCGAATCGTGGAAAAGGACAGACAACGGAAAAACCGTGGTTTTCGAGCTGAGAAAGAGCTTAAGGTGGTCCAACGGCGATTCACTTACAGCCGAGGATTTTCTTTACTCCTGGAAACGGTTTCTCGATCCTGATACGGCATCTCCATACGCATACCTGCTTTGGGATGTAAAAGGAGCGAAAGAGCACACAAAGGGCGCAGGAACAGACGCTGGCCTCGGCCTCTCCGCACCCGACCCTTTCACCTTCGTCGTGAAACTCGAGCGCGCCTGCCCATACTTCGAGAGCTTGACCGCCTTCTACCCGCTTTACCCTGTCAACCGCGAGTGCATTGCCTCGCGGGAAAACGCATCGCGCACCGGGACCGGGTGCTCGCGCATCATCACAAACGGCCCTTTCAAGGTAAAGGAGCGGCTGCTGAAGGACAGGATCAGGCTCGTGAAAAACCCGTGCTACTGGGATGCTGAAAACGTCGCTTTGAACACAATCGACGCGCTGGCTGTGTCCTCCCCCATGACAGCGCTGAACCTGTACCTGACCGGGGAAGTCGACTGGATAAACAAGGTTCCCCCCATTGTCCTGCCGTTTGTCAGGGACAGGAAGGACTTCTCCCTTTCCCCGAACCTGGGAACCAACTTTCTGCGGTTCAACACAAAAACACCATCGCTCCATGACGAGCGCGTGCGCCGGGCGATCAGCCTGGCCATCGACAAGGAAGCACTCGTCAAATACGTGCTGAAGGGCGGACAGGTGCCGGCGGACTCGTTCGTTCCCCCGGGTATACCCGGTTACACGCCTCCCAGGTGCAAGGTTCATGACGCACGCGAGGCGCGATCGCTCCTGGACGCGGCCGGCTTCCCGGGTGGAGCAGGCTTTCCAGAGCTACACATCCTTTACAGCGCCGATGAAACCAACCGCGACCTCACGGAGGTCATATCCATGCAGCTCAAGAAAAACCTGAACATCCGGATTCATCCTCTCGCACAGGAAAGAAAGGGATACTTCGTGTCGCAGAACACGCTCTCGTACCAGATCTGCCTCTGCTCCTGGCTCGGTGACTACCTTGACGTGAGCACATTCCTGGATGTGTTCATCGGCAGCAGCGGGAACAACCGCACGGGCTGGAAAAAGCCTGAGTACGATACCTTGCTGGAGCGGGCGGCTGTGGAAATGGATCCTGTGAAACGGGCATCGTTGTTTGCAGGGGCTGAACAGCTGCTTCTGGCGGAGATGCCGATAGCGCCCCTTTACTTCCGGACCACCGCAAACATGATCAAGCCGGGCTGGGAAGGATATCATGACAACATCCAGGATGTGCACCCGTTAAAGCACCTGAGGCGGAGTACGAGATGACCGGTTTCCTGTTGAAACGCGCGCTATGGCTGCTGCTGACGCTCTGGCTCGTCATCACGATCGCCTTTGTTCTGACGCGATCCGTCAAGGGAGGGCCTTTCGACGGTCAAAGAAAGCTGCCGCCTGTGGTCGAGCAAAACATCCGCGCGAAGTACGACATGGACAAGCCTCTCATAGAACAGTACCTCTCCTGCCTCGAATCGATCGTTATCCGCTTCGACTTCGGTCCATCGATGAAGCTGAGGGACTACAGCGTAAACAGGGTGATCATGGAGACGTTCCCCAGGTCCGCGCTTCTGGGCGTATTCGCGCTGATATTCGCCGTGTTCGTTGGTATCAGCGCCGGTGTGCTTGCAGCGCTCTGGCGGGGAAGGTGGCCGGACAGCATGATCATGTCAATTGCAGCCATGGGCATCGCTATTCCAAACTTCGTGCTGGCCCTGATTTTGATAATGCTGTTCGCCTTCATATGGGCCGTCTTCCCGGCAGCCGGATGGGGAACAGCTAAAAACCTGGTTCTTCCGGCTGTGGCGCTCGGCGCGCCGTTCGCGGCAAACATCGCCCGGCTGACACGCTCGGGCATGCTTGAGACCCTTGGCGAGGATTTCATAATGACGGCGCGTGCCAAGGGGCTTCCGGAGCATCTGGTTGTCCTGCGCCACGCGTGCAAGGGTGCCATGCTGCCGGTGGTGTCGTTCCTGGGGCCGGCCACCGCCGGAATCCTGACCGGCTCGCTCGTGATCGAAAAGATCTTCGCCATCCCCGGGATGGGAGACCTTTTCGTTGACGCAGTCCTGAGCAGGGACCACACGATGACCATGGGCATAATCATCCTCTACACGGGGCTCGTGTACATTCTGAACTTCATCGTTGACCTGGCATACACACTGATCGATCCGAGAATCGAACTCTCCTGAAAGGAATCGGCGCAACAGGTGGCGACAGAAAACAAAAAAAACGGCATAGGCAAAAAACCGGTGCTCGAGAAAAACGGATGCGGCGGAAGCCGACCGGGTACAAGGCCTGCATCGTGGATATTGGCGCTTTTTGCCAAGCCGAGCGCATGCGCTGCCGCGACCTTTCTGCTGTTCATCTCGTGCGCGGCGCTGCTTGCGCCGATGCTCCCGCTTGCCGACCACCTGGAAGGGAACCTTGAAGAGCAGTTTCTTTCACCGTCGCCGGCGGTTCGTGAACGCGCGTGTTCCGCGGAGGAAAGCGGCCGCGACAGCCTCCTCGCCGAGGTAAGGGAGCTGCTTTTCGGCAGGGCTGAGCTCTGGAACCTCATGGGCACGGATTCAAAGGGAAGGGACCTTTTCAGTCGCATCCTGTGGGGAGGACGAGTCTCCTTGATGGTCGGGCTGATCGCAGCGCTCATCTCCATGGTGGTTGGCGTGGGGTGGGGAGCCGTTGCAGGCTATGCCGGCGGGAAGACGGACCAGGTAATGATGAGGATCGTGGACATCCTGTATTCGGTGCCGTTCGTAATGGTGGTCATCTACGTGATCTCGCTGATCCAGGAGTACGACACCGTATTGAGGGAATGGGGAGTCAGCCGCATCTCGGTGCTCTATCTTCTCGTGGGATTGATCTACTGGCTGACAATGGCCAGGATCGTCAGGGGCCAGGTGCTTTCGCTGAAAGAAAGGGGGTTCGTTGTGGCTGCGAGGGCGCTTGGTGCCGGGCCTTCGAGGATCATCATCCGTCACATTGTGCCGAACGTGCTCGGCGTTGCGCTGGTGTACCTGACGCTGACCATTCCAAGGGCCATGCTCTTCGAAGCGTTTGTTTCGTTTCTTGGCCTTGGAGTTGAACCTCCCGATGTTTCATGGGGGCTTCTGGCCTCGGACTCGGTAGGAGTCATCAACCCGATAAAGATCTACTGGTGGCTTATCGTCTTCCCAGGATCGGTCTTGGCCATGACTCTTCTCAGCCTCAATATTTTAGGGGACAGGCTGCGGGATACGCTCGACCCAAGAATCGGAAAGGAAAAGAAGTGAACTCTTCAGCAGGCACGCGCTCAAGCTCTTCATCGCTTCTTTCGGTCCGGGACATCGAGGTCTCTTTTCACGTTTCCCGAAAAAAACGGGTCAAGGTTCTCAACGGCGTATCGTTTTCCATCGAGCCGGGAGAATGCCTCAGCCTGGTGGGCGAATCCGGGTGCGGCAAAACCGTCACCGCCATGGCAATCATGGGTCTTCTGCCTTTCTGCTCGGCCAGGAGGGAAGCTGGACGGATACTGTTCAAGGGAGAGGAGCTCACGCGTAAAAGCGAACGCGCGTTGAGGTCGATCAGGGGAAGCAGGATCTCGATGATCTTCCAGGACGCCTTCTTGGCCATGAATCCCTACCTCAGGGTTTCCGAGCAGCTCATAGAAGGGTACATGCACCACACCGGCGCAAGTGAAAAAGATGCCATCCGTAAGGCAACGGCCCTGCTCGATGATGTGGGGATACCCGATGCCGGCGACAGGATCCACGATTATCCTCACAGCTTCTCAGGCGGAATGCTGCAGAGAATCATGATCGCAATGGCTTTGATGACCTCGCCCGAACTGATCATAGCGGACGAGCCCACGAGCGCCCTGGATGTGACCATCCAGGCCCAGACTCTTGAGCTTCTCGACGCCCTGAGAAGCTCATCGGGCTCTTCCTTGCTGCTGATCACGCATGACCTTGGTGTCGTGGCGGGCCTCTCGGACCGTACTGCCGTGATGTACGCGGGCCGCATCGTGGAGGACGGCCCAACAGATACGCTGCTCCGCTCCCCGGCCCACCCTTACATGAAGGCGCTTCTTCGCTCGAATCCAACGGTTGAGCCGGGCAAACACACCCGTATCGAGGAGATCCCGGGCAGTCCGCCGCTTCCATCGGAAACAGCCGCGCTAGGATGCCCCTTTGCGCCAAGGTGCGAAAAGGCCGTGGACACCTGTCTTGAGCGGATCCCTTCCCTGAACAAGGTGGGCGCCGGCCACAAAGTTGCGTGCCGGATGAATAACGGGTACTGAGTCCGGTTCATCCCCCAAGACCAACGGTTCGGTGCCGGGTTGGGTAGGTCACCCTAAAAAGCATCTGTGCCAGCGGTTGTCATGCAAATGGACTTCAGGAGGTTTATCCATCGAGCATCGATCGAGCGCTTCAGGACAGCGGGGATGAAACGGGCAACCCGTGGGCGGGTTCGAAGGGGAAGGAACATCTCCCTCGAGTATGATGCGCTTTTTTTTGCTTTCAGGATCGATTTCGGGCACGGCTGAGATCAGCGCGCGCGTGTACGGGTGCTTCGGATCATTGAAAACCTTATCCGTCTCCCCCATCTCCACGATCCGGCCGAGGTACATCACTGCCACCCGGTCGGAAATATGCCTCACAACCGAAAGATCATGTGAGATGAAAAGGTAGGATAGGTTCAGCTCTTCCCGCAGGTCGTCCAACAGGTTAATGATCTGGGCCTGGACAGAGACATCGAGCGCTGAAACCGGTTCGTCGCACACAATGAACCGCGGCCTCACGCTCAAGGCTCTTGCGATGCCTATGCGCTGCCGCTGCCCTCCTGAAAACTCGTGTGGGTAGCGGTGAATGCACCCCTCATCAAGCCCGACCCTCCTCAACAGCTCCCTTGTCCGCTCCCGCACCTCTTCGCCTCTTGCAAGCCCGTGCACCTTGATCCCCTCGCTCACTATGGCTCCAACGGTCATCCTCGGGTTGAGCGAGGAGTACGGGTCCTGGAAGATGATCTGCATCTTTGATCTCAGCTTTCGAAGCGCCTCTCGCGGAAGCGAAAAAACATCGCGTCCATCGAACAGAACCTCTCCCCCGGTGGGCGGTGCCAGGTTCAAAAGCGTCCTGCCAAGCGTGGTCTTTCCGCACCCGGACTCCCCCACCAGCCCCAGGGCAGTCCCCTCATCGATGTTGAAGCTGACATTGTCCACAGCCCGCACATTGACCCGTTTCCTGCCAAATACCCCCTTCTTCATGTAAAAGTGCTTTACCAGCTCCCTGACCTGCACCAGCTCTTTTTTCGGTTTTATCGATCTCTTTTGCATTTGATCCCCATTATGCCTGATCCGCACACATATCAAAAGGGAAGTGGCACGCGATCTTCCTTCCGGGAGCCTTTTCGCGCAAAAGGGGCACATCCTCCATGCACCGCGCCTGCGATATCGGACAGCGGGGATGAAACCTGCACCCCGAAGGAAACGCGAGCGGGTCAGGAACAACGCCGGGTATCTCGTCAAGCCTGTCATTTCCCGCGCCCGCCCCGGGAAGAGAGCGCATGAGCATGCTCGTGTACGGATGCCCGGGCTGCCTCAACAGCTCCTTGCTGCCTGCCTGCTCCACGATTCTCGACGCGTACATCACGCTCACACTGTCGGCAGCTCCGGCAACCACTGAAAGGTCGTGTGAGATCAGGAGCATGCCCATGCCGTATTCCTTCTGAACTCCCTTCAAAAGATCCAGAACCTGTGCCTGCACAGTAACATCAACTGCCGTGGTGGGTTCGTCAGCGATCAGGAGGCTTGGTCCGCAGATCAGCGCCATTGCTATCATTACCCTCTGCTTCATCCCGCCTGACAGCATGTGCGGATATTCGCTGAACCGCGCGTCCGCGTCAGGCATTCGCACGCGTCTGAACATCTCCACGGTTTTATCGCGAGCCTCTGCCCGGCTTGTATTCCTGTGCAGGCGAAAAGCCTCGGCCACCTGTTCGCCGACTTTCATGACCGGGTTGAGCGAACTCATGGGCTCCTGGAAAACCATGGCTATTCTGCTGCCGCGAATTTTGCGAAGCTCTTTCGGCGCCAGCCGAAGGAGATCGTTCCCCTGAAACATGACCTTCCCCTTCACTATCTCTCCGGGAGGCGAAGGAAGCAGACGCAGGATGGAAAGGGCCAGGGCGGTTTTTCCGCACCCGGATTCGCCCACCAGGGCCAGGCTCTCGCCTCGCCCGATCTCGAAGCTGACCCCGTCCACTGCCATCACCACGCCCTCACAGGTTGAAAATTGCGTGTGGAGGTCCATGACCTCCAGAAGAGGCCCCGGCAACAGCGGTCCAACTGTTTTTTCATTGCCCATAAAACATTCCTAAAACACCTTCGCGGGCTACCGCATCCTGGGATCGAGAGCATCCCTCAGTCCCTCACCCACAAGGTTGAACGCTGTAACCGCAAAAAAAATCGCCGCTCCGGGAAAAACCGTGAGCCCCCAGGCGATGTCGATGTAGCTCTTGCCGTCCGCAAGCATCCGTCCCCATGACGGGATGGGCGGCTGCACACCGAACCCCAGGAACGAAAGCCCGCTCTCGATCAGTATTGCTCCGGCGATTCCGAAGGTCGCGGAAACAAGCACGGGCCCAAGCCCGTTCGGCAGCATGTGCACGAAGATCATTCGCGTACTCGACAGCCCGAGCGCCTTCCCCGCCGCAACGTACTCCTCGTTTTTGAGCCGCAGAAACTCGCCCCTGACAAGGCGGGCCACGCCGGGCCAGCGTAAAAGCCCGATGAGTGCCATCACCAGGAACATGTTCGGCGGCAGAAAACAGAACACCGCAAGGATGGCGAAAAGCACGGGGAAGCAGATCACAACCTCGATGAGCCGGCTCAAGAGAATGTCGACCATGCCTCCGAAGTAACCTGCCATGGCACCGATGACAACCCCGATCAACACGTAGATGGACACAGCCACAAAGCCCACGAGCATGGAGACCCGAGCCCCGTGGATCAGCCTGGAAAGCTCGTCTCTGCCCATCTGATCGGTCCCGAGCCAGTGTTCCTTACCGGGCGGATCGTGAAGCTTGGAAAAATCAAACTCCGCCGGAGAGTACGGGATGAGAGGCATGACGCAGAGCACCGCTTTATTGCCGCTGTCCCTGTACGAGGTGTAGTCCGAACGGTCCAGTTGCTCAGGCCACATAAGCGCGATGACAACGACAGCCACGACCGCTGGCACGGCAAAAAGCGCGCGTGTGCGAGCGACACGATGCGTGACGTTAGATCCTCGCCTGATTGCGGCGCGCCTCTTCAAGACGCCCAGAAGCCAGGCGGCGACAAAGATGCAGAAACCTGCAAGCCAGAAAAAATCCTGCCCTGTAAACGCCTTGAACACAGGGAACAAAAGCCCGCCGGTTTCGCCCTTGAACACGAGAGGCTTGTTTCCAGCGATAAAAGGAGCGAACACGGCAAGGAGGAAAAGGAAGCAGATCACGCCAAGGCCGATCACGGGAAGCCTGCTTCTGAAGAAGCGGGGCGAGCGATGGGGTGCAGGGCCGCTGCCCGAGCCGGGCCCCGGGACGGCTGTTGTTTTGCGGTCTTCACCCGTTTTTGCCCGCTGCCTGAACATCTCACTTCCTCTCGTCATAACGGATCCTCGGATCCACCAACGCATACAGGATGTCCGAGAGCAGGATCCCTGTCAGAACCAGGAAAGCGGAAAAAAAAGTGATGGCCATGACCACAGGGTAGTTCCGCTGGTACACCGCGTTGAACCCCAGCCTGCCCATGCCGGGGATCCCGAAGATGTACTCGATGATCACAGAGCCGCTGATCAGGGCGGGGAGCAAACCTCCGATGAGGGTCACTACCGGTATGATCCCGTTCCGGAACGCGTGCTTCATGATGACAACGCGCTCGCTGAGCCCTTTCGCGCGCGCGGTCCGGATGTAGTCCTGGCGGATCACATCGAGCATGCCTGAGCGCGTGTACCTTGACAGCACAGCCAGGCCGCCGTAGGTCATGCAAGCGACCGGCAGGCACATGTGCCATAGCCTGTCCATGAGATACGGCCAGAAGGAAAGCGCGTGCGCCCCGTCCGAGTTCAGCCCCTGCACAGGAAAGAGCTCGGCAAACCTGCCCTCGCCTAGAAAGTAAATGAGCATGTAGGCCACCCAGAAGCTGGGCAGGGAATAGAGCACGAACAGCACAAAAGTGGTCAGCCGGTCGAGGAACGTGTCCTGCCTGACCGCTGACAGGATCCCGATCGGAACAGAGATCATGTACATCAGGAAAATGACAACCATCTGAAAGCTGAACGTGACCTTGAACGCCTTCCACACCTTTTCGACCACCGGTTCGTGGTCGATGTACGATTCACCGAAGTCCAGGCAAAGGATCCTGCAGAGCCAGATGGGGTACTGGGCCTCGGTAAAGGTTTTCAAAACGCGCTCGAACGCGCCTATCTCCCTGAAAGCGAGCCCGTCATCATCCCACCACGAGTCAATGAATCGGAGCGCTGTGTTGAACCTGCTGTCGTCTGATGCCGAAATGAGCTCCTTTGTATACCCCGCGTACGGCGCTGCGTACGTGATGAGCCTCCTCTTGTCCTGAAGATCTTCCGTGTGCTCCAGGCGCTTCATCAGAACAGGGAGCAGCAGCTCGCCGAGCTCTTCGCGAGCACGCCCGAGCATGGCTGCGGCATCGCTTTCAGGGCAGCTCTTCAGATCATCAAGAACACCGCGGAGGGCGTCCTGCTCGAAGACAACGCTGTTTTGCGCCCACCAGGACGAAAGCTCCTCCACGCTGACAGCCGCTGACAAGCCTGCGCCTACATGAAGGGCCCTTAAAAGCGCTTGCTTGCGCGCGCCCCCGCCGCTATCCGGCATGGACAATACAAGAGGCGCGAGGTAAGGAACGAGACGCATCCCGAAGTCCTGCAGCTTTCGTCCTTTTCGCCCCAATGCCTCTTCGAGCTCCTCGAGCGTACAAGCGAGCTTCTCCTGTACATCCGCTCCCCCGGCTGCTTTCCGCCTTTCCTCAAAAACCGCGATCTCGTCAAGAAGCCCGGAAACCTCCTCCCACGCGTGTAGAACGGCGCGCCTGCGGTCCTTCACGTCAAAGTTCAGAAGCAGCGGCTTGTCCAGGCCGTATAGCTTTCGGATCTCCTGGATGGCATCCCTGGTCAGCGGCGTGGCATAGGCGTCCGCGCCTGCTCCGGCTGCGGAGGTTCCGAGCGCGTCAGGATCGCCTGGCGCGAGGTGAATCAGGCAGAATGTAATCACGGTAATGCCGAACAGCGTGGGCACCGCGATGAGGATCCGTTTGAGTATGTACTTCCACATGGCCCGTCCGTTCAGCGCGGGAGTTCGTCAGAAGGCTTGCGGTTCTCCGGGGGAAGCCACCATTCGTAAAAGAAAACGCCGGTCTTGTGGATCTTCACGTTGTACCAGCGCTTGTTGATGGCCACCGAAGAAGCCAGAGAGTACAGGAACGTAAAAGGCTGGTCCTTGTGAATGATCCTGTGGAATTCCCGAAGCAGTGCAAAGCGCTTCTCTTCATCGAACTCCAGCCGCGCCCCTTCGAGGAGCTTATCCGCACGCGAGTTCTTATAAAAAACCCTGTTGTTCGTACCCTGTCTGGCCTGGGATGAGTGCCATATCCCGTACGGATCCTCGAAAAGATGATAGGTCCTGAACCCCCATGTAAACGCTTCAAAAGCGCACTCGTTGAGCTTGTCCGCAAAAGCGGACCGTTCCATCTGGCGAAGGTTCATCTTCACGCCGATCTTTCTCAAGTCCTCCTTCAGCGCGGTGGCCAGCGCTTCCTGGTACTGGGTACGAAACGGCAGGCTGTACAGTTCGAACTCGAAGTTGCGCTGCTTGTCATCGATCTTCTTGTCGAGTATCCCGTCCCCGTCATGATCTTCCCATCCCGCTTCCTCCAAAAGCCGGACGCTCTCCCGCGCGTCGAAGCAAAACGGCTCCACCGACCTGTCGTATGCCCTGGAGTAGTAGAAAAGGGGTCCCGTGATGACCTTGCCAAGACCGTGGATGTGCGATTGCAGGATTTCCTTCCGCCTCACCATGTGGGTCATGGCGCGCCTTACCAGCGGATCACGGAAAATCCCTGACTCGTTGTTCCATGCGATGTATGTCCAGAACGGCAAAAAGTACATGTGCCGCGTTGCGATCTTTTCGAACTCCGGGGTTCTAGTCCTGTGCTTCCAGTCATCAGGCACCAGCACGCAGATATCGATCTCGCCGCGCATGAAACGGGTCGTCACCATGTCGGCATCAGGCACCGAGCGCCAGCGCAGCCCATCCACATAGGGCCTGAATTTCTCCGGAAAAATATCGCGGTTCATGTCGTTCCTGTTCAGCAGGATCTCCTGGTCGCTCTCCCAGTGATGAAAGCTGAACGGGCCGTACCCAACGGGTTTGCGCCCAATTGGATGGCTTGCTATCTCCTTGTGAGGTACGCTGTCGAGTATGTGCGCGGGCAGGAGCCTGAAATCATGCCCCATCTTGTACACGGCATCAACGCTGGGCTTGTCGTAAACAGCCTGGAACCTGTGGTCATCAATCACACGGACGTCGATCAGGTGCTTGAAATCAGCCTCGACCCTGGCTGCGCCGGATGCCGGATCCTTCATGACGTCGAAGGAGAACCTCACGTCCCTGGTCGTGACATACGCCCCGCTTTCTTCGAAGTCGTGCCATCTGAGCCCCTTGCGCAGGCACCATGTGCACACGAGCTTATCCTCTGAAACATCGGGAAGGGACTCGGCCGTGAACGGGATCAGCTCAAGTGAATCGGCCTCGATTTCCAGCAGCCTGGGGTATATGTACTTGCAGACCGATTGCGAGTATCCGTCCTGCCGCGTCATGTTGTTAAGGGTTGGAGGATCGTACGGCATGCGCACGTTAATAACGCCTCCAAAGGCCTTCTCACGGGTTCTCTCCTCAGGCGCGAGCATGCTGTCGCGATCCAGGTTGGCGCTGCTTTCGTCGAAGGCTTTCTCGGTTTGGACCGCCTCGTCCGGCTCAGGCTGCTCCTCGCGGGAACAGCCGGGCAGTACAAAACAGGGGGCAAGCACGATCACGGCTGTAAGCAGGCTGTTCAGGAGCTCGGCCCTTATGAAGAAGGTCTTAGACCCTGCCAGTGACATACGTTGTTCCTTTCAAGAGATTCGGGCGCCTTCATTCATTTAGTACGAACAGGCTGCGAGGTTACTGGCCGTCGGCAACAAATCGGATACGGGCTTCTCACGAAGGAGCGCGTCAGGTCGCGATAGCAACTGCATCGACCTCGACCATCACATCCTTTGGCAGTCTCGACACCTCCACAGCCGCCCTCGCAGGTTTAGAACTCTCGAAAAAGCCGGCATAAACCTCGTTCATGGCCTGAAACCCGGAGAGGTCTTTCATGTACACGGTAACCTTGAGCACCTGCTCAGGAGACGATCCGGCCGCCCTCAAGACAACCATCAGGTTTTCGAGCGCTTTTTTCGTCTGCTCCTTGATCTCATTGCCAACGATCTCCCCGGAGGATGCATCCATGGGTATCTGGCCCGAGACGAACACCATGCCGCCGCTTTTGACCGCCTGGGAATAGGGACCGATGGCAGCGGGTGCATCCGCTGTCGCTACTGACTCCACACTCATTATAAACTCCTTTCTCACTGCTTCGCTGCCTCGCGACAAAGAGTATGAATAAGCGGAAGGTGCTTCGCATTCTTTTTTATAACCGGTGCTTCGGTTTCGATCAGCTTTCCCTGCATCTCGTCCATAGGTAATAACCGTTCACCTTTGCAACAAACTCATATGCCGCCTCTCCTAAAACATCTCAACAGATAATCAAATACCTGTCAAAGGGGTTGTTCCGGAAAATCACGGCATCCAGGGAGCCCGCGGTCGGTGCCAAAAAGGTAACTATGCTGCATGACATGCGTCTTGAATTCAGCTGTTTCGTTCGACAGGAGAAAACCTTTGTACAGCCGGTACCCGGCGCTGCTCCTCCTTTTTCCATATGTAACGGGCCTGGTCCTGGGGCCCGCAGCCTACGTGGCATGGGTTCTCAAGACAGCCGCATCATTGCACGGACAAGGGGCGCGGCTGTTCGTGGACCCGCGTACCGCTGCCGCGGCTCTCATTCCAATCGTCATGTCCGCAGCCGGTGGGATATTCCACGCCACAGCCCAGCCCCTGCCCTGCGGCAAAACGCCCGTGTCAATAGTGGGCCGGATCACGGACGGGCCATGGCCTGTATCGGGGTACTCGGAAAAGTACGAGATGAAGCTCATGACAGGCAAGGAGGCGGGCAATGCGTGTTACTGCGTGCTTGCATCCGGTGGACCTGTAAAGAGCGCGAAAGCCGGCGACAAGGTTCGCGTGCGCGGAGGGCTCCGTGCGTGGGGAAAACGGCGTTACATAGATACCAGAACGGAGCTGATCCGTGTTGTGGAAGAGGCCGGTGCATTCGATCCGGCAAGATGCGTATACATCGTCCGCAAAATGCTCTGGGAAGGGTTGAGGTCCTCGCTTGAGCCTCGATCCGCATCGCTTTGCGCTGCCATGCTCATCGGGCTTCCGGTCACTGTAAAGCGTGAGATCAAGGATACATTTCGACGAACAGGAACAGCTCACCTCCTCTCGATCAGCGGCCTTCATGTAGGGCTTGTGTCGTTCATGCTGCTTTCGCTCCTTGTGCGGCTGGGGCTCGGGGAAAGGCGCCGCTTCTGGCCACTCCTTGCATCGCTCACAACCTTCTGCCTTTTGACCGGGGGGAGGATACCGGTGCTCAGGGCATACCTTGTCTGCGCTCTCCATCTCTGCGGGCTGAAAAAAAACCGATACATCGATGCTTTCAACCCTCTTTTCAACGCGTGCATGATCATCCTGGTGATCCAGCCATATGCTCTGTTCGAGATCTCCTTCCAGCTGTCCTTTGCCGGGTACAGCTCCATCCTTCTCTTTCTCAAGGCACAGAAAAAACTGACCATCCTCTGCAGGCTCAGAAAGCCGGCCGGTCCTGCAACCCGGCCGTTGCTTCGCAAAACCAGGGCGGTTGCCGGAAAAACCGCCGTGTTTCTTGGAGTCTCATGTGCAGCCTGGCTTGGAACACTGCCCCTGACACTCTACTATTTCAACTATTTCTGCCTCTTAACCCCCCTGATAAATTTTATTGTCTTCCCCGCTTTCGTGGCCGCACTCTTAGCTGGTGCCATCCACCTGAGCATGATCCTGCCGGGCCTCCACCTCAGCCTTATCACCGCCTGGCCGGCGGAAGCTTGTATCTCCCTTTTTTACAGACTGTTGGAAAGATGCAGCGCCATGCTGCCACACCTGTCTTCACGCATCACGATACCCGGAGCGCTGGTTCTCCTCATCTATGCAGGCATGGCATGCCTGCTCGTGTTGCTCAGCGGAAATCCGGGATTTTCAACGGTTAAAGCAAAGAAAGGTTACAAAAACGCAGCGAAGCAATAAAATATGGCAAAAGGCCTGTGGCCCGCTTATTTCATACTCTTCGTCGCGAAGTGCCGCGAACAGTGAGTGACAAGGCGCAGGTTACGGTGTCGCAGCAGAAGAGGATGAAGCGGGTGTAGTATAAATCCATTAGCCAGCAAAGGAACGCCTGTCATGCGTGAATGCATTCTCTTCCTCTGCGTTGCTTGTCTCTTTTCATTTCTCTGCCCGCCGGATTCAAAGGCAGATGTCTATCATCTCAAAAACGGATCCGTGAGAGCCGGAACCACTCTTTCGAGCGTTGGCAGCTCCATGATCCGGATCGCAACGCTGAAGGGGGTTGTTGAGTTTCCCAGGGAAAATGTTCAGAGCGTGGAAAGCACAGCGGACAGCAACGGGAAACTCAAACGGCTGCAATCGAGGCTCGACCTGCAGAAACCCAGGTGCGTCGCCGTGCTCGCCAGGTGGTGCCGTCTTCAGGGGCTTTTCGAGAAAATGTTCGATTTCTACGACATGCTGGTAACTCTCGACCCGGAAAACACCGAGATGCGGGCGTTTGTCCTGGAGATGTCATCGAAAATCCAGTACCAGTGCTTCGATGGCAGGGTACAGCTTGATGAGGACGGGTGCTACAAGATACTGAAAGCTCTCTCGCGCAGCGGCCCAACCCTGAAAAGTATCGGCGAGTTCATCATCTTCTCCCAGCCCGATGACATCGTTGAAAGCGTGTTTTCGAGGGGCTTGAACTCGCCGGTAAAGTCGGTGCAGTTTCTGTCGATCGAGCTCCTCTCCAGGCAGACACCTGCTCTGGCCATCAAGCCGCTGATCGGGTTGTCGCTGTTGAGCAGCAGGGAAAATGTGAGGGACGCTGCCGGTAAAGCGCTTCTCAACTACAAGCACGACGGCATAATCTACCCCTACCTGAAAGCCCTGAAGTCAAAGATCCGGTCGCTGCGCCTGAACGCCATGCAGGCGCTTGCGCTTTTCAATGACAAAAGGGCGGTGGCTGCCCTGATATCTAACCTGGGAGCAGCTCAGAAGGGGGTTGGGTCAGGTTCGCACAGGGGGCACATACACGTGGGCAAGGTGACCTCAGCGGTCACAGGTTTTGATGCGAACGTGGCGAATAGCGCAGCCATAGCAAAACCGCTGATATCTCTCATCCAGGACGGCGCTCTTCTCGATGTCAATGTGCTGGGCTCTGTGCATTACAACTACATAAGCAAAGACGAGCAGGCAATGATCGCAGGGCTCCTGAGCCGGATCACCGGCCTGGACTATGGTGATGACTATGTCTTGTGGAAAGGGTGGTGGGACAAGAACAAGGAACAGATAGCGGACCGCTGACAGCATCCGGTTTTATTTTTTCAGCTCCTTGCCCAGCCTGCCTTCGACCGATTTTATCTTGCTGTCCAGCCTTCCGGAGCGACCTTTCCTGTAGTCCACTTTCACGGCCAATGAGATGCGGTTGCATTCCGCGTTCATCTTCTCGAAGCACGCCTTGACCACACCAATGACTTCATCCCATTCACCCTCCAGGACAGTGCCCATTGGGTTGATCCTGTACGGAAGACCGCTTTCATCCACGATCTTCAAGGAACCGGCCACGTATTTGGAAAGGCTTTCCCCCTTGTCAAGGGGAGACATGCTGAACTCGAGCAGAAGCATTGCAGTCCTCCTTATTATATCCTTAACTTCGACGGTACCCACACATGAGCTTGCACCGACACGGCCATATTGTATAGTAATACCTGTTGTGGACAACCGATGACATCAGAGATCCATGGCCTCTTTGGGAGCCTGATATGCACGCGATAGAGATACGGTTCACAGCCCCGCCTCCTCCTGAACGGGTCCGTTCCGCGGTTGCGACGGTTCTGCGGCGGGAGCTCGCCGGCCTGGCACAAGCTCTGCTGCCGCAGGTCGTGGGTGCGGACGCTCTTCAGGCCGGGGCGCAGCATTGCCTCTCCCTCGAGATCGTTTTCAAAGAGTTCGTGATCAGAAGAGCCGCCAAGGCGGAGTCGTTCGAGGAGGCCGCGACAGAAGCGGGCAGGGCTCTCAAACGCGTCATCGAGAAGCATGCTGATTACCTTCTGGGACACACGGGGCACACACCGGTGATGGAGCTCAACATCCTGACGCGCACGACCGGCACGGGGAAGAGATGCGAAAATAAGCAGGGGCGGCACTTCGTAAAAAAGATGACTGAGAAGCAGGCTCGCGCAGAGCTCGATCTTGGTGATGAGCCCGGCAGGATCTTCTTCAACATGGAAACAGGCCGTCCCTCGGTAATGCTGAACCACAAGGACGGCTGTTTCGAAATTCTCGAGCCCGGGTACGATTCGAGCGGAGGCGCGGGCATGGAGACCGCGTTCAGCAGCAGCAACACGCTGCAGCAGACCGGGGAAGAGAAGCCGCCGGGGAAAGGATATGCGCAAGAGACCGGGCAGGGCATCGACAAGGCGCAGCCCGCTGAAAAATACAACCGTTTCAGAAAACACCTGCGCTGTCCCGCGTGCAGGGACGAGCTCACGGATGGGAACGGAGAGCTCGGCTGTACGTCGTGCGAGGTGTCATACGAGATACGCTCCGGCGTGCCTGTCCTGTTCGAAAAAGGTAATGGCCCGGGTCCTGACCCGGAGCCGGAGCCGGGCGATCAGGCTGTTTCCAAGAATCCATACGGGCAGCAAACGCTCAACCTCATCAACAAGTTCAGCAGCGGTCTTGTCCTGGACTGCGGCTCGGGCTACCCGCCGGTTACATTTTCGAACGTGGTTCACCTCGAGATCGTACGGTACCCCGGTGTGGATGTGGTTGCCTCGGGAGAGCGCCTTCCGTTCGCCGATGGCTGCATGGACGCTGTGGTGAGCGAAGCTGTGCTCGAACACGTCCGGAACCCTTCCGCATACGTAGAGGAGCTCTTCAGAGTGCTCAAGCCCGGAGGCGAAATCAGGGTGGATGCGGCTTTTCTCCAGCCGTATCACGCTTACCCCCATCACTATTTCAACATGACCATCTCAGGGCTCGAGCTCTTGATGAGAAAGTTCGAAAAGATCGACTCCGGCTGCGGCCCCCACCAGCAGCCCTATGTCATGCTGAACAACATGCTGAGAAGCACCATCGCGGGCATGCCGGATCACGAACAGAAAAGAAAAGCCGAAAACATGACCATCGCGGAGGTCATGCGCATTATCGAGGAGGAAGGGGAAAAGGGGCCGTTCCAGACACTAACCAGCGAGGCCGTGGCAAAGCTCGCCGCCGGCTTCTACTTTTACGGGTGCAAGCCCGCTGGAAAGGTTTAGTCCGCTAAAAAAGTAGGAATTATGCTGACCTTACCATTTTGGAGACCGCCATGGCAAAAGCACGCCCAAGCCGCAAAAAATCCAAAAGCAAAAAAACCATCGACACACTCTTGACCGAAAAACGGGTTTTCAAACCCGAGAAACGTTTCTCAAAGCAGGCGAACGCGAAGGCAAAATCGATCTACAGCAGGTCCCGATCCGACCCGGTGGGATTCTGGGAGAAGGAGGCTTCCGAACTGGTCTGGAAAAAGAAATGGCGTAAAGGCCTAAGCTGGTCCCCCCCTGATGCAAAGTGGTTTGTCGGCGGCAAGCTCAATGTGACCGAGTCCTGCCTCGATCAACACATACAGAACGAGATGCGCAACAAAGCCGCGCTCATCTGGGAGGGCGAACCGGGAGATAAGCGCACGCTCACCTACTTCGAGATGTACCGGCTGGTGAACAAGTTCGCCAACGTGCTGAAAAAACTGGGCATCCGGAAGGGGGATCGGGTGGCCATATACCTGCCCATGATCCCCGAGCTGATTGTCGCCCTCCTTGCCTGTGCGCGGATCGGTGCCGTCCATTCGGTGGTTTTCGGTGGTTTCTCCCCCGAGTCGCTCCGCGACCGCATCAACGACGCACAAGCCAAGCTCCTCATCACCGCGGACGGCGGCTACCGCCGCGGCCAGATCATCCCGCTGAAGCACGACGCCGATGTGGCCATCGCCGAATGCCCCACCGTTGAAAACGTGATCATCGTCAAGCGGGGTGATTTCCTGCTCCGGATCAAGGAGGGAAGGGACCACTGGTATCACCGCCACATGCAGGACGCTGCCGGCTATTGCCCGCCGGTCTACATGGACAGCGAAGATCCCCTGTTCATCCTCTACACCTCCGGCACCACGGGCAAGCCAAAGGGCATCGTGCACACATGCGGCGGCTACCTCACCGGCACTTACGCCACAACGAAGTATGTCTTCGACCTCAAGAACGACGACGTGTTCTGGTGCACGGCGGATATCGGGTGGGTGACCGGTCACTCATACATCGTCTACGGGCCCATGGCCAACGGCGCCACCCAGGTGATGTACGAGGGCACGCCCGACTGGCCGGACCGGAACCGCTTCTGGCAGATCGTGGAGGACTACGGCGTGTCGGTGTTCTACACCGCGCCCACGGCCATCCGGGCCTTTATGAACTGGGGCAGGGAGTGGCCCGACCGGCACGATCTGCGGTCGCTGCGCCTCCTGGGCACCGTGGGCGAGCCCATCAACCCCGAGGCCTGGATGTGGTACCACAACGTGATCGGCCGCAAGAGCTGCCCCATCGTGGACACGTGGTGGCAGACAGAGACAGGGCACATCTTGATCACCCCCCTTCCCGGGCTGACCGAGACCAAGCCCGGTTCGGCAACCCGCCCCTTCCCCGGAATCGATGCCGCCATCCTAGACGATGACGGCAACGAGATCAAGGAGGGGGGCGGCTACCTGGCCATTACCAAGCCCTGGCCGGGGATGCTCCGCGGCATCTGGGGGGACCGGAAGCGGTACGTGGAGACCTACTGGTCCAAGTGGAAGAACATCTATTTTCCGGGCGACGGCGCCAAGATAGACAAAAAGAAATATTTCTGGATCCTGGGGCGCATCGACGACGTGATAAACACGGCAGGGCACAGGATCTCCACAATGGAGGTGGAATCAGCACTGGTGGAACACCGGGATGTCACAGAAGCGGCAGTGGTGGGAATCCCTCACGAGATCAAGGGGGAGTGCATGGCCGCATTCGTCACACCGGCCATAGGAGTCGACTTCACCGAGCGGTTGATCTCGGGCCTGAGGGATTTCGTGGGCCGGAAAATCGGCGCCATCGCCAAACCCGACAGGATACTTGCGGTTACAGACCTGCCCAAGACCCGCTCGGGAAAGATCATGAGGCGCCTGCTGCGGGACATCGCCACCGGAAAAGTGCTGGGTGATACCACCACGCTGGCCGATCCTGAGGTGCTCAATCGGATCAAGCACCGCTACGAGGAGGAGTAGCCCGCTTATTTCATATTCTTAGCCCGCTTATTTCATACTCTTCGTCGCGAGGTAGCTGTAAACTGTGATGTGGCAAGGCGCATGTCAGGAGACGACCGCAGGCCTGTTCTTACAGGCTGAGGATCGTCTCCTGGCATGAAACGCAGCCACAGCTCAGGTTACGGTGCCGCAGCAGAAGATTATGAAATATGCGGGTTAGCCGGGATAGGCTGCGTGGCAAGATGCATGTCATGGAGGACACCTCAAATCAGTCCATGACAGCTTCGCTATTGGTTCTTTTTCTCTATATCTACAACTTCGACATCGAACACCAGCGTGGCATCAGCGGGTATCGTGTCCCCGCTCCCCTGCTCGCCGTACCCGAGATCCGGCGGAATGATCAGCTTGCGCCTTGCCCCTTTGGCCATACCTTCAAGCCCTTCATCCCAGCCCTTGATCACATGGCCTTCACCGAGGATCACGGCGAAGGGCTCGCCGGTGTCCTCGTTGCCATCGAAACGGATGCCGTCATCGAGCCAGCCCGTGTAAAGGACCTTGACTGTGTCGCCTTTCATGGCAGCCGCGCCCGCCCCGCGCTCGATGTCGATATAGGCCAGGCCTGAGGGTTTCTTTACCGGCTCGGTTTCCGATTCGGGCTGTTCACCGATGTTGGATGTGTCTGGCAGCTTCGCTTCCACCAGTTCCGCTCGGGCCAGGCGTAGCTTTTTGAAGCTCTCGCCGCTTATCACGTAAAACCACTTCTCAAAACGCAGGTTCAGCTCTTCAACCCGTGTCACGGCATCTTCGAGCTTCTTCTCCCATTTCTCCCGCTCTTTCTGTGTGTCGGATTTGTCTCCGGTTTTTGCTGTTGCCCCCTCTTCACCCTCTTCTTCATCTTTATCTTTCTCTTCTTCCGCTTTCTTTACGGCTTCTTCCTCGGCAGCGGCAACGGCCGCCCCGGTTTTCTCCTCAAGCTCAGGATCAAGGGTTGCCCACAGGAAGAGGTAGCGGTTCTCCGTTCCCATACCGCCGGCGCTTTTTTCCTCCTCGGGCGCTTCGCCTTCAGCACCGGAAGTGACGGCATCCCCTTCTCCAAAGAGAATCTCGCCGAAGTATAGGTGGTAAATGACTCCATCGTCGCAGAAGATCTCCATCTGTCCTTCATTGCCGAAGAGCTGTCCGCCCTGGTTGACAAAGAACCCATATCGGTTCAAGGAACCGGAAGTCAGCTGTTCCGGCCGGGGACGCACGCCTTCAATGAGAAGGCTATCCAGTGTTCTGAGCAGAGTCCCGGATTCGTCCTCGTCGACCTGCTCCCCCTCGGCCAGGTCATCGAGAATCCAGCCGTCTTCGTCATTCTTCGACAGGCAGACCTTATCCTTGATATCCACACTGTTGCTTATTTCATTCACGGAGTAGTTCTGGATGACGATCTCATTGACCTTGCTCTTTTCCAGGTGAAGCAGATCGGTATCGATCCATTCGCTGAACCTGGTCGATACATCCTTTATCAGGTCGCCGCCGTACCCGCCTTCCTTGTTCAGGCGCATGTCCACCGCATAGATGCGCTTGCTGTCCGGCTCACGCATGTAAGCCCAGTCGCTTGAAGACCGGCCGCCGCCACCCATGCCGCTGCTGTTGCTCTCCACCTGTTTTCCCACGATAATATCGGCGATGGTTCGCCCGGACCTGTCCTTCAAAACGACGCGCTTGCCCCGACCATCCACCGAGGAGGCGTCATCAAGCGGGTCTTCCACCGAACAGGTCGCCTGGTCATCTTTCCGGTCTGAGCGGATGATATCCTTTTTCAATCCGATCAACCCGGCCGCGGCGGTTGCCATGCGTTCCTCGGCGTCAGCGGGATAACCGTTATGGGAGGGGATCCGGTACATTCCGTCCTCAAACTTCACATTGAAGCTTTCCACCGTATTGGTGTCCGGATTCGGCTCATAAATCACCAGTTCCCTGCAATCATCAGGGTTGTTGAACTCAGGGAAAAAAAGCTCTCCCTGATCGCTGTACGCTTCCGGTTCCACGCTGGAAGGCACCGCAAAAAGCGCCACAATTCCAAGGACCACGGCAACGCCTACAAACATGAGTGTTGTGCTTGTCTTCATCATTGTCTCTAATCTCTCAAAAGCCTGGTTTGAGCAGCTCCACGGTTTTCACGGGTCCGCCGGAAGAAATAAAGCAAGACGGCAATCAGCATGGGAAGGATGACCGGGATAATCACGGCATATGCCTTCTTCTGGACGCGAATCTTGCGCTTGGCCTGCTCCATGGCAAAACGGCTGGCCTCGATCTTTCTGTTCTTTTCCTCTTCTATCTTTGCTTTCTGTGCCGAGAGAAGCTGCTGCTGAACCTTTTGGACCGATAACATCTTGATCTGTTTGGACCGTACGTCCAGGTCGGTCATGCTCTCGACCTCCTGGATCTGTCGATCGCATTCAGCCTGTGCCTTGGCCAGCTTGAGTTGCGCTTCTCCCTCCGCTTCGTTTTCCTCTTCTAGCTTGGTCCTCTCGAACTTCGCCACGATATTCTCGATAGTGGTCAGGGTGCGCGACTTACTTCGCCGCTTGCGGAGTGAAATGTAACTGTCCTCTCCGGCAAGGGAATCCACGCAGTTGAGCACAAAGGGGACGTTGTCAAGGCTGATCCACCTGCCCTTTCGGATCTCGAAAAACTGGTCCGATATCATGTCCAGGTCCGCCACAAGGATCACATTGATCTTGACGGCCTCAGGCTCCTTTTTCATGGATTTCTCGGCGACCTCTTCTTCGGGCTTCTCAGCGTCTTCATCCCCTTCGTCTTCGTTAGCCTCCTCGTCCACGGGAAGCTCACCTGTGATGCGGGCAGCCACGATATAATCCCGTACCGTGGGCAGATGGGGCATACGTTTCAATGATTCAAGGGGGATCAGCTGGGGTCCGAAAAAAGACTGCTGAACGCACTGCGACCATTGGACCGTTCCTGAGTTCGCCGAGGTGGTGCGGAGCAGGGGTTCGAAAACCAGGTTCTCATTCATGGACGGCGACACGCTTAGTTTGCCGGAAAAGAAGGACAGCAGCTCCTGAAGGCCCGATGTTACACTGTCGGATTGGCTGAAGCCGCTCCTCGTCTCTGTTGTATCCTCGGTTTCCGGAGCTGCATTTTCTCCGGTATCCGTGATAAAAACGAACTCTGGAGAGAGGTGCCTGAGCTGGGGATGAGGGTTCACCGCATCCCAGACAATGCTGTCGTTTTCACACCGGACCCCAAGAAGATCCAGCAGCCTGTTCAGATCGCACTTGGGCTCTCCCTGGGGCTGCCGCCCCGCCATCATGAACTGGTTCTGCTGAGGACTGGGCCTGGGCAGCCGCGGGGACAGGCCGATGTTCGAAACTGGAAGCGGATCCATGAGAATCAGCATAGGTTTTCCCGACTTGATGCTCTCGATCAGGTTATCCAGTTCGTTTTCCTTGCAAAGGGACGGCAGGGCTGCGACAACCACATCCACATCTTCCGGAATATCGCTGTCCGCCTTGATGCTTTCCACATCGTACTGTTTACGGAGCTCTTCAACGATCTGCCAGGGAGGCTTCCTGGAGTAGGTCTGAAAGTTGAAGTCGCCGAAAAGCTTGAGTTCGTTGTCAATGATCCCGACCTTGGGCCGCTCCGCCTTGGAAACGACACGGATCGTGCGGGTGAGCTCATACTCCACCGGGATGCCCCCATGGAACCGGGGGATCACCTCCTCCTCGAGACCACAGATAAACGCGGCACCCATGAAGATTTCATTTGTTGACGCCTCCCCGTCCTCCTGCGTCATGACCGGCAACGGCTGAATATTGAACTGTTCCTTGGCATCGCGTGCTTCCTGGGAAAACCGCTCCGGCCGGTAGATCTTGACCCGCAGCGCATCACCGCCCTGCACGTCATATTCCTTGAGGGTACCGAGAAGGTTGTCCCTTGTTTCCGCATAGGCCGGAGGGACGTCTTCACTGATCCATGCTTGAATATATACCGGCTTATCCGCGGACAGCTCGTCAAGGATATTGATGGTCTCTTCTGACAGGGAAGAAAGCTTTTCCTCGGTTACATCGATCCTGCCGCTGAAACGGGAAGACAGCACATTGATGCTGACAAGAATTAAAACCACGGAAACAAGGCGTAATGTCGTGTGAAGCCATGGGTTTTTGCCCAGGGCCACGGGCCCGCCGGGCCACCTCCGCTTTCCAAGGATGGTTGCGTTGAGGTAAAGCATACCCAGTATCACGCTGGCAAAGTAGACGATGTCCTTGAAGGCCACAATGCCGCGCGTAAAGCTCTCCATATGGGTCTTGGCGGCAAAGGCGTTGATGCCAAGGCCGAGGCGGCCCGGAAAGATGAGCGCAACGTTCTGGGCAAAGGCAAAGATCAGGCAGAAGAGGGCTCCCAGGATAAAACCCACGGTGATATTGTTCGTCAGGGAAGAGGCGAACATTCCCGTGGCAATATAGGCGGCCCCCATGAGCCAGTAGCCCAGGTAGGTGGCGAAAAGGAGCTTCAGATCAGGATCGCCGAGGTAAAGAAGAAAACCGGCATGCGTCAGAATGAAGGCAAGAGCTGCCGTAAACACGGCCAGGTTGGCCAGGAACTTCCCGAGCACAACCTGAAAATCGGTACAGGGGATTGTGAAGAGCAGCTCCTCTGTGCCCAGTTTCTTTTCTTCAGCCCACGTCGACATTGTCACCGCCGGGATGAAAAGCAAGAGGATCAAGGGCATCCACACGGTGAGCGCATTCAGGTTCGCCTGGTTGATCGCCCAAAACGCTTCACTCACGAATGCAAGCCAGGCGGTGGCCACTACAAAAAGAATGATAAATACGTAACCGGCGGGGTTGTTGAAGAAGCTGGTTACATTTCGTTTAAAAACGGCTTTTACAACCGACACGATATTACCCTCTCTAAAAAAGGTTAATTTAACTACTGATCTACTGACCCGTTACGTTTTCCGGTGAGAGTGCAGAACACATCTTCCAGTGACTGGCCCTTTTTCAGGAACTCTTCGCGGGACCCATCAAAGATGATCCTTCCTTCATGGATCAGGATGAGCCGTGTTGCCATGGCTTCCACCTCCTGGAGCAGGTGGGTTGAGAGCAGCACGGTCCTTGTTTTGGCCATGCTGCCGATCATCTTTCGGACATGCCGGATCTGGTTGGGATCAAGCCCTGAAGTCGGTTCATCAAGGATCAATACCTCGGGTTCGTGAAGAAGGGCCTGTGCCAGGCCAACACGCTGTCGATAACCGTGTGAGATCTTGCCGACGGCCTTGTACATCACCGCCTCAATACCGCAGGAGGCGACAACCTCGTCGATGCGGCTCGTTAAACGGCTCCCGGACATGCCACGGGCCTCCCCAAAGAACTTGAGGGTGGACAGAGGGGTCATGTCCGGGTAGAGGGGACCTGTTTCAGGAAGATAGCCGATGAGCGAGGCTGTGCCGATACGATCCTTGGACACATCCCTGCCACCGATAAAGGCTCGGCCCTCGGATGGGGCAAGAAAACCCGTCAAGATCTTCATGGTCGTTGTCTTGCCTGCTCCGTTGGGTCCTATGAAAGCCACAACCTGACCTTTGGGAATCGAGAAGCTCACATCCCGGATCGCAGCGAACTCTCCATAGAACCTGGAAAGTCCATCCGCTCGGAGCATCTCCTTCTTTTCGCTTGCCATATAAGCACCATTCTTGATTCAAAAAACACAAAAAAAAAAGGAACGTCCTGCTGGTTCATTCCAGCCCCACATGCAGGAAGAAGTGGGTAGAGCTGAAAATGGGACACCATTATTATCAATGTATATTACAGCAATTTTTACCATACACGTACACGGATATCATCAGTGTTGGATTTTTTTTGGTTTTTTTTTGTCCATAGGAAACTCACCCTTCGAAGCTGCCAACTGCTCATGTTTACTGTTTTCTTCCTTATATATGCGTGGCTACTTCAAAAAAAAACAGCCGCCTAACCTCCATTCCCATGTTCAAGCGCGCTCTTTTCAAGGATGAATAGCTCAGTGCTGCATCGCGGCGCACCGAAATATCACGGCTTACCCGCATATTTCATCCTCTTATGCTGGGGCCGCCCGCAACGGGAAGTATGAAACAAATGGGCCAAAACCGTAACCTGCCCGCCAAATTCACGTCCCACAATAGGCCTGTCGCACCTCGTAGCACAGAAACACAGTCTCTACGGGCTCATTGGAACAGAACATGAAAACGGTCAAGCTCAAGAGCGTGGCCTTCACAGGCATAGAAGCGGTCCACGTGGAAGTGGAGGTCCAGAAAACGAGCGGGCTCTTTGGAAAGGTCGCCATAGTCGGCCTCCCCAGCGGCGCGGTAAAGGAAAGCAAGGACCGGGTAAGGGCTGCCATCACCTCATCGGGATTCAACTACCCCCGCTCGGCACTGGTCATCAACCTGGCTCCGGCGGATCTCAGAAAAGAGGGGCCGTCTTTCGACCTCCCCCTGGCGCTTGGAATCCTGGCCACCTCTAAAGCCATCGATCCAGCGGCGCTCAGCGGATATACCGTGATTGGGGAGCTGGCGCTCGACGGATGTGTCAAGCCGGTCCCGGGCGCGCTGGCCGCAGCCATCCTGGCCAACCAGGAGGGGCAAAAGGGTATTGTTGTGGCAAGGGAAAACTTCCACGAAGCAGAGATGGTGAAGGGGCTCGAGGTCATCCCCACCACCCATCTTCGCCATACCGCATCGCTTTTCGGAGGGCCTGATACCGATGGTTTCGATTCTGTCAGGCTCGATGAAACGGCAGGCACAGCCTCTGTCAACGACACGGACCTCCCGGCACAGGATGCCCTGGACTACAGCGATGTGATCGGCCAGGAAACAGCCAAGGAGGCCATGCTGACAGCAGCGGCAGGAGGCCACAACCTGCTGATGATCGGGCCTCCCGGTTCGGGCAAAACAATGCTGGCCAAGCGTCTCCCGTCGATCCTCCCCTCTCTGAGCATGGCCGATTCGCTGGAGGTATCAAAGATACACTCGTTCACCATGCGCGGCCTGCAATACCTTGTGAAGGATCCTCCGTTCAGGGCGCCCCACCACACAGTATCGTATGCCGGGCTCGTTGGAGGAGGAAGCCAGCCCGGGCCGGGTGAAATGTCTCTGGCACACAAAGGGATCCTCTTCCTGGACGAGCTCCCCGAGTTCGGCAGAAGCACCTTGGAAGCGCTCCGGCAACCCCTGGAAGAGGGGGTCATCACGATCGCAAGAGCGCGGGCAACGGTTTGTCTTCCCGCGGAGATCTCGCTGGTGGCTTCCATGAACCCATGCCCGTGCGGCTTCAGGGGCGACCCAAGGAACCAGTGCGTGTGCACACCGCGCCAGGCATCAATATATCTTAAACGGATCTCGGGCCCGCTTCTCGACCGGCTGGATCTCCAGATCGAGGTTCCGGCAATCGATGTCCGGCTTCTTCAAAGAGCGAAACAGGGCAAGAAAGGCATGGATTCCTATTTCATGGCTGACGCGGTTACACGCGCCCGCAGGATGCAGGCGCACAGGACCGAAAAGAACGGCTTTCAATTGAATGCATTCCTGACACCGAACCAGATAAAGGAATGCTGCGTCCTGTCCCCGGACGCTGCCGACTGCCTGAGCCGGATCCTGAAAAAGTTCCCCATTTCTGCAAGGGGATACACACGTTTACTCAAAGTGTCCAGGACGCTTGCCGATCTGGAAGCGGAAGAAACGATCGGAAGAAAGCACGTCGAGAAGGCGGTCATGTTCAGGATCTTCGACCGGATGAAAAGCCGGGAGAAGTGTTAATGTCTTCAGAAAGATGATGCAGGGGCAACCCCCTGTGCTTGCCTTCCGGTTCGAAAGAGGACGGCGTGGAAGCCGTCCCTCCAAACGCCGGATAAAAAATACCTGTGTTAATCCGTGTCCATCCGTGGTTCTCTTGTTTTTTCTTTCGGGCGGTTCGCGAACCGCCCTCACAACAAGTCCGCTTATTTCATACCCTTCGTCGCGAGGTGCCGTAAATGTGTTGTGGCAAGACGCATGTCAGGAGACGACCGCAGGCCTGTTCCTACAGGTTGAGGAACGTCTCCTGGCATGAAACGCGGCCACAGCACGGTTTACGGTGCCGCAGCAGATGAGGATGAAATATGCGGGCAAGTATCAGGCGTTAAACGTACCTCTTACGATTGGATGGAGATGGAACCATGCAGGAATGCACTCGCAGGGCGGTGATAGGTGTCATGGGAGGAGCTGATCCCAATACCCCGGACAAAACCATGAAAGAAGCGGAAGAGGCGGGAAGGCTCATCGCTGAAGCAGGGGCAGTGCTTTTGTGCGGCGGAAGAAGCGGAGTCATGGAAGCTGCGGCGCGCGGCGCAAAGTCCGTTACCAGCGGGCAGACGCTTGCAATACTCCCAGGGCCCGACCCGGACAAGGCCAACCGGTACATGGACATCGTTGTGGCCACAGGCATGGGCAACGCCAGAAACGTGATCAATGTTCTGACGAGCGACGCGATCATCGCGTTTGCAGGCGGAGCAGGCACCCTGAGTGAAATCGCGCTTGCCCTCAAAAACGACATTCACGTTATCGGGTGTTCAGCGTGGAAGCTCGACTGCAAGGAGATGCGGCCTCTCGAACAATACTATCACCATGCCGAGTCCGCACGTGAAGCGGTTGAGCTGGCCGTAAGGTTCGCGCGCAAAGCCATACCCGGACCGGAGAGAGGGAAAAAGCGCAAATAAGCGACATTCTCGAGATGAGAGCAATGGCGTGGAACCGTCAGGATATCGAGACATGGATGGATAACTACATCTCCGTTCAACAGCCGTGCGTTGTCATCAAAGGGCGAATCGCGGGCGGGCACGGCAATGTCTCATCCCTTTTGAAGGAGCAGCTCTCCTTTGATCCGGACGCTCCAAACCGGATGACAGTGGATGTGGAAAGCATGAAGCGGAGCTTGTTTCCGGGACATTCAAACGCTGCCGTGCATTCATTCAGCCTTGAAGACGCCGGGAACAAGAATCAGGCGTGGATCTGCACCTCTGTGCTGGTGAGGAGAAAGGGCGGATACAAGATCGTGACCGAACATCTTTCACGGGCGTGACAAGCCCGCTTATTTCATACTCTTCGTCGCGAGGTGCCGTAATCTGTGATGTGGCAAGGCGCATGTCAGGAGACGACCGCAGGCCTGTTCTTACAGGCTGAGGATCGTCTCCTGGCATGAAACGCAGCCACAGTGCAGTTTACGGTGCCGCAGCAGAAGAGGATGAAATATGCGGGCAAGAGCCGGGAGCACGGCTGCGATCTGTCATGCGGCGGATAGTGCTGTTACATGCAGCATTTCTTGTGTTTTTTGCCGCTGCCGCATGGACAGGGATCGTTGCGTCCCACCTTCCCTTTTTCCCTCGTGATCTTGATGGTCTCCTCGCCGGGGAGCCTTTCATTGTCATTGACCTTTTTTACGGCCTTTACGAACTTCTTGGACATCTCCTTCAAGATCTTTTCATAGGCCGACTCATCCTCCAGTCCGACCTCTTCCATCAAATAGTTCATGTAGGCGCTTACCACCTCGGGAACCCGGGACAGGTACTTTTCATCCCCTGAAAAACGCCGTGGCAGAGTTTCGAGAACGACTGCTCTGAGCTCGGACGGATGCATCTCCTTTGGCGTGTTGTCGTGGTAGATATAGATACACTCGAGAAACAGGCGAAGAATGCTTTTCAGCTCCGCTTTACCCTTCTCCTCCAGCGGCTTTGACAGGTCGGATTCCAGGAAGTTCTTCATCTCCATGCGGACGATCCTGCCGATGCCTTCTTTGTCTTCATCAGGCATTATGCCCATCTGACAAACCTCCAAGATAAACGGCCAAGCCGCCTGAAACAGGGGCTCGGAAACAAGGAACATTTCCTCATTTATAAACGACACAATTTCAAAAAAAAACCTATTCCTTTTAAACGTACAATTTCCGATCATGCCTGTACGAGACGGATTACCTGTATTCTGTGTTTAAAAATGAAACGATCGAACAACCGCGGAAACGGTTCCAGTAGAAAAACGTTTTCCGCCATGCTCGCAGAAGGCGGTCTCCCCCTGGCCTTGCTGCTGCTGCTGGCAGTGGGATTCAAAATTCTGTACCAGCTCGACTTCCAGGCCAACAACCCCCTTTCGAAGCATCCCGTATCCGATGAGCTTCTCTACATCCAAGCCGCGGAACGGATCGCAGGCGGCGAGCTTTCAAGCGGCGAGGTCTTTCATACGGCGCCGTTGTATCCATACCTTTTAGCCCCGGTTTTCAAGGCATTCGCGTCCGATCCTTTTGCGGCACGCCTCTTCCAGGCTTTGATCGGGGCGGGATCCGTGCTTATCCTGTACCTTGCCGCACGCTTCTTTTTTTCCAGGCCCTGGGCATTGTGTGCGGCCGCATCAATGCTTTTGTACTACCCATTCACGTTTTTTGAAGGAAAGCTGCTGATCGCCACCAGCGCGGTTTTTTTTCTGAACCTAAGCGTCTTGCTGCTCCTGGCCCAGCACAGAACTCCACGGTTCCACATGGCCCTGGCCGCAGGCGTCCTCACAGGCATAACATCGGCCTTGAGGCCCAACTTCATCGTCCTGGTTCCGCTGTTTGCGTTGTGGTTCCTCTTCGCATTCAGAAGCCGCAAAGCTGTTCTCAGGTGCTTCCTTTTTCTGGCAGGCGCTGCCGCTCCAATACTTCCGTTCACGATGCATAACTTCTACGCGGAATCGGACTTCGTCCTTCTGTCAGACAACGGCGGCATAAACTTCCACCTCGGAAACAACCCGTCGGCCCGGGGATCGTTTCACAACGTGGATCCGACATGGGCGGACATCGAAACCCAGCACATCATGGCCAAGGCGCTGGCCCAGGAGGCCGAGGGAAAGCTTTTGAAACCTTCCGAGGTTTCGGGTTTCTGGTTCGGGAAAGGGCTGTCATTCATCAGTGACGAACCCGGGCGCTATCTCGTCCTGCTCTTTGAAAAGCTGAAATCGTTCATCGAAAACTTCGAGTACTCGATAATATATTCCCCACCAGCGGAGAAGGAGCTTACCAGGAGCCTTCGCCTGCCTTTTTTACCGTACTGTGTGTTCATCACCGGCGCCTGCCTGGGCCTGATCGCCCTTTTGCTCGGGCGGGGGTGTGGAAAAACAAAGAGCGGGCGACCGCCCCGACCGCCCGGTTTCGGTTGGGCCGATTGGTATCCGGTCCTGATCGTTGTTCTTGCAAACCTGATATCGGTTCTGCTTTTCTTCAACTACTCCAGGTTCCGCATGACCGCTTTGCCTGCCATGATCCTGTTGGCGGTTATGGGGATCAAGAAGCTCGTGTACTACCACAGAAGCGGCCTGTGGGGACGCACAGCGTGCTGTTACTGTGTCATCTGTTTCATGCTCTGCGCTTCCATCATACCCAGGGGGGACCTCTGTCTCCGCCAGAAAGCCCACGGCCTGGCGACTATCGGCAAGGCATACTCCCGGAACGCTGACTTTGTTTCTGCTGAAAAGTACCTGACAAAAGCCCTCGATGTCAAACAGGACATGATACTCATCCTCAAGGAAAGGGGGATGATCCGGATCAGGCTTCGCTCTTTTGAAGAAGCAATGAACGATCTCGAAGAAGCCGTGCGCCTGGCACCGGGCTACGCGCCCTGCCTGTCCGCGCTTGCCGGCTTTTACGCCAGGCGAACGCCATACAGGGACCTCGACAGCTCCCTGAAACTCATCAATGAGGCAAAGGGGCTGCCTTCAGCTAATCCAGCGGAACTGGCGGATATCCTGGCCACAGAAGGCGGCATACGCATGGAGCGGCATGAATTCGATGAAGCGGCAAAGGCGTACGAATCCGCGTACGAATGCCTGCCGGGTGATGAGGGATCCCTCTTTCTCGCCGGGCTTGCTCACATGGAAGGAGGCAGCACAAAAAAGGCGGAGGCCGCGTTCAGGGAGGTGCTGCGGCTGAACCCGGCTCACCAGGGAGCGGCTGAAGGGATGAAATCGTTAG
The DNA here is from genome assembly GCA_964542475.1 of uncultured Phycisphaerales bacterium. Classification (GTDB taxonomy): domain Bacteria; phylum Planctomycetota; class B15-G4; order B15-G4; family CAYZWU01; genus CAZIUL01. The sequence goes on from CAZIUL010000009.1 coordinate 60,819, forward strand.
CCCGCTTATTTCATACTCTTCGTCGCGAGGTGCCGTAAACTGTGTTGTGGCAAGGCGCATGTCAGGAGACGACCGCAGGCCTGTTCCTACAGGTTGAGGATCGTCTCCTGGCATGAAACGCAGCTACAGCGCAGGTTACGGTGCCGCAGCAGAAGAAGATGAAATATGCGGGTTAGCCCGCTGACTGAGAATCAGATCCTGCCGTCTCCTCGCCGATCCAGTTCAAATAGGCATCGAGCCCCTTCGAAATCCTGAAGCCGATGATCTCGGGAAGATCATAGGCGTGAAGGGAAAGCACCCTTTCCTTCAACTCATCGAACCGGTCCGAGGTGGTCTTGATGAGCATCAGCAGTTCGTTGTCGCCTGTCACCTTGCCCTCCCACCGGTAAACGGATCTGATCCCCGGCACGATATTGACGCAAGCAGCCAGGTGCTCCTCGACGAGAGCCCCGGCGATCTGTTCCGCATTATCGATCTTGCCCACAGTGACCAGCACCAGCATCATCTCCTGCATGAGACCGCCTCCAACTAATTTGGGTTGATTTCGAAACCCACACTTCTAAACTTCCAGGACGGAGTTCGGGTTTCATGAATATACCTAATCCGGAATCGGCAAGTGAACATCAAAGAATCGGTTTTATTCATTTTCCTCGTTGCGCTGGCTGTGTGGATCAGGGTTCAGGACATCAGCGCCCCTTTCGACAACGGGCTCCGTGGAAACTGCGGCGCCGCCTACGCTCTCATGGCTGAAAACCATCTGCATTATGGAGCGGCTGCAACGGGTCTCGTCCCAGTGCTGAACACCAGAGATGTGGACAGGGAACACTTCGTATACTACGAACACCACCCTCCCGGAATCGTGGCCCTTACCGCGGCTGTGTTCGCGATCACGGGCAGCACGGACGAGGCCGCCGCGAGACTCCTGCCGGTTCTCTTCTCCCTTGTTACGCTGATCACGCTGTTCGTATGGATTTCGAGGGTTTCAGGAACGTTCACCGCTTTCTGCGCGGCTGCTCTTGCAGCTTCGGTGCCATTGAGCGCCTATTACGGAGCCTTTCTGAACTTCGAGACCTTTGTCATTCCCTTAGTGCTTATCTCGCTGTGCCTGTACACGAAATGGGTCGAACAAGGCGGACGATCTCTCATGGGATGGTCGCTTGTACTCATGGCAGCGGGCGTGCTCATGGACTGGACCGCTCTCATCGCATGTGTGCTCATCGTGCTGGACAATTTTGTTTTCGGGAAAAAAGCTTCCGTCCCGATGCACCATGACCGGCAATCCGAACCGGAAACAAAACAGGAAAGAAAACGCTGGGCTCCATTGCTTTACCTTGTGGTTGGAGTCCTGGTCTTTGCCGCGGTCAAAGGCTGGTTTGCGGTCCAGCACGCACGTTTCGGTTCGCCTTCCGAGGAAGGCGCCAACATGATCCGTTACTACCTGGACGCGACCTTTTTCAATCGAGCCTTCTCCTTCCCGGTGTTCGCGCAAAAGCTGTTCGGACACTTTACGGAGCTCGTAACGTGGCCGGTTCTCACGGCGGCAGCCGCGGGCATCGTTGTCGCTTTATACGGCCTTATCAGAACAAGGCCCGTTTCAACCGAAACACGCTCGGTTCTGATCCTGCTCGCGTGGGGAACCTGCAACATTGTCTTCTTTGCGATGCACGCCGCCAGACACGAGTACTGGATCCTGCTTCTATATCCTGCGATTTGCTGGTGCGCTGCCCTGACAGGTGAAAAGCTAACGCGACTGTTACATGGAAACAGCGTGCCGTCATTCAAGGGGAAGGCGGCTGCCGCGGTTCTTTTTGCCGGAATGGCTGTTTTTGGAGCGTTCAGAACGTTCTCGATCATGGATGAAAGAAGGGGAAACAGCGAGCTGTACCAAAGGGGCCTCGCTTACAAAGCACTCGCTTCAAAGAACAATCCCGTTGTCTTCACTCCCAGCGGCGAGCCTATCCAGGTAATCTATTATTCAGGCGGAGCGGTTTATCCTTACGGCGTTCCCACTCCTGACGCACTGGAGGCTCGACGCACCATTCTGGAAAAATACGGCTATATCAACAGTCCGGGAATCTTTGTGGTCCGGCGCAAGCTTGCCGACAAATTCAAAGCATCGCTTGGGGCATTCGGCGAAATTGCAGAACCCGTGGAAGACGGGGAGTTCATCGTTTTCGGGTTGTAAAGCGCGCTGATAAGAGAAGATGCCCATGGATTCGGGGAAAAGAGAGACTGGCTGCCACACTATTTGCCGATAGCAAGGCGGGCCGCGCAGTTGTCGTGAATGCCGGGGTTGGCTTCAATCTTGGCCATGGCTGCGTGAAAGTCGTATTCAACTCGCTTGAAAAGGACAGCGCCGTCTTCGACCACGACAAAACTCGCCCTGGAATCGCCGTCCCGCGGTTGGCCCACCGATCCCACGTTGATTATTGCTTTGCCCGACCCAAAGTCGAACCTGTTACCCAGCTTTTCCGGATCATAGAAGCTGAAATTTGCCCCCTCCACGATCACGCCGGGTTGATGAGTGTGGCCTATAAAGCATGCCTTGTCGATCAGCTGAAAGGTTTCATAGAGCTTATCAGGGGCGAATATGACATCGGTACGCATGATGTACTCTTTGACCGGATCCCGCGGGGAACCGTGATAGTAGCTCAAGACCCCTTCCTTATGCTCCTTTTTCAACTCCCTCAGAAAACTCCAGCGGAACCGCTTGCGCGAAGAGCTGATAATGCCGGGCTTCATTGAAGAACGCGTGTATTCGATCACTTCGCGGGCTACCGGGTTAAAATCCGTTGGGCCTGTAATAACGGCCTCGTCATGGTTCCCGCAAAGAACCACTTCGCAGCGATCAGACACGATATCAATGCAGGTCTCGAAATCCGCTCCATACCCCACAACATCACCAAGGCAGATCACGTGGTGAACATCACATTTCTCGATCTCCGCGAAAACGGCCTCGATCGATTCCAGATTGCCGTGTATGTCCGATATGACTGCAAACCTGTCCTTCTGGTCAAACATCGCTTTCGCTTCTTCCGCAGGCCATCATCTCTAGAATAGCATCAATCACTTTCTTTTCAGCATCCTCGAGTTCAAGGCCGCTCATGGTGATGCCGGCTGCTTTTTTGTGTCCCCCGCCGCCAAACCGTTCCGCCAGCCGGTTGATTTCAAGGCTGCCTTTGCTCCTGAGGTTTACTTTCACCTCACCGTCTTCCGTTTCCCTGAACAGGGCCACACACCGGCATTTTTCCACCGACCTGAGAATATCAAGCAGGTCTTCCGTATGAAACTCGCCGGTTCCACTTCCCTTCAGCGAATCCTTGGAAATCGTTGTCCACAAAAGCCGCCCGCCCATGGCAAAACGCACTTCACCGGCTGCTTTGCCCACCAACCGGACATGAAACAGATCGTTCGATTGATAGATGTAACCGTATATTTCCGAAAGGTCAATGCCGCACCGGGCGAGCTCCGAACTGATCGCCAGGGTCTTCGGGCTGGTGTTCGAATACCGAAACCACCCGGTATCGGTTGCAATGGCGGTGAACAGGCCGAGGGCCTCTTCTCTGGTAATCGCTCCGCCATCAAGACGAAAAAGCTCATACAGAAGCTCGCCTGTGGCGCATGCCCCGGCATCAATGACGTTCACATCCCCTGGAGGGGGCCCCGGACCGGGATGATGGTCGATGCAGACAACCGCAGCGTTTTGTTTGTCAATAATACCGGACCACTCGTGCAACCTGTCAGCATCGGAAAGGTCCAGTACAACAAAAAGATCGGCATCTGAGACGATATCCTTGAAGACAGAATCACCCGGATCATATACCTTGAGATTGGGGCCGAAATCCAGGTAGCTATACCGGTCAGGCACCGGATCGAACAGGATAGGAAAGACATTTTTCCCCCTTTGAGCCATCCTGTGCCGGAGCGCGGTCATCGAACCGAACACATCCCCGTCCGCGTTGATATGCCCCAGAAGAACGATGTTTCTGGCATTATTCAGAACATCCAAAGCCTCTTCCATCTTCCGTCGCAACTCATTGCCCGACATCAGAGTTCCTTTATGGTGAAACCTTGGAGTACATGCCGATATTGATCGATTCAATCAGGGACCGCCATCCCGGATTTCCCTGCTCCCCGTCTTACACGCCTATTATCGAACACGCGATACGTCACCCGAAATTAAAAAAAAGTCATATCCTTGTTCGATACCCGCACTGCTACGGGGTTCCATATCTGCAAAACGATTACTGTGAAACAACGATGACCACTTTATCGATCTTCAGGTTGGTATATTTGCCTTGATTGCCATCCTTGGTGGTCAACATCTTGATCTTGAACCGCACGAACGAATGGTTGTTATCGTTGAAATCCCGCCATGCGACATAGTTTTCATCTATCGTATTCATGTCGACATTGCCTGTTTCAGGATCAGCGTCCGCGCCGTTGAACAGAAGGCTGTCATACCCCTGACCGGAATCTCCTGTAAAAGGCGGATCATCGTAATCACTTGATGGATCGAGAACATCGCCATCCAGCTTGAAGACAAGGTCTGTATAAGTGAAACCATCAACATCCATTTCATAGTAAACAGTGATGCTGTCGTAAACGGGCACGATCAGGCCTGCTGAGTAAAACAAGGACTGGCCGAGGCATTCGTTGCTGGATGGAAGAAAAAGCCCCAGATCCCTCTCTTCTACGGGAGGAACGGTTTTTGTCCACGCACCATGCACATCATCCGTGAAGTCGCTTACCAGCAGATCGTTCGCTCCGTTCTCCAGGCGCACAATACCGTCTCCTCCGATGCCGTCCGCAATATTGTTGCTTGGGTCGTTGGGATCATCGTCCACATCATCGCTTTCACCGCCGGCAGCGGAGATCAGCCCGTCATAGGCGACCTGGATATCCTCCTTGGAGCGCAAAATAATGCTGCCGCCGCTGCCGCCCCCTCCGCTTGGCAGTGTAACCTGGCTTCCGGTAAGAACACCGCCGTTACCGCCGTTCGCAAGGACTTTTCCGGTGGAAGATACCTTGATCGTGTGTGCGCTCTCTATCATGATCTTTCCGCCGCCGGATCCGCCACCCGCACCATGCAGCCAACGCGGCAGCTGAAAGGGCGGCTGGAAAGTCGTCTTGTATGTTCCTGTGAGCTCGATGCCTGAACCGCCTCCCCCGGCGCCACCCATAGATTCAGGCGGATAGATGATGAAAAGCGTACCGATGTCCGCACCGACAACATCCGTAACGAGGTCGTGGCCGTTCTTTAGCTCTTCAACTGTCAGTGTATCAGCGGTGTTGCCTGTAATCCTGAAGATCCAGTCGTTGGTTGTATTCGGATCCGCATCATCATAGTTGGGATTGACTCGATAATCAACGAGGCCGTCAGGTGCCCACGAACTCAGGTCGGCATCGATCTGGAGCTGTACAGGAGGAGTTACTGAAACCACGGTCCCGGTCAAAACGACGGGGTCGCCTCCTGGTCCGCCGACTGTCTCGTCAAAGCTGTTGCCGCCCATGCTGATGCTGGCATCCCAGTAGGTGGCGCCGGCCACACCCGCTTCCGATCCACCGCCTCCGCCGCCACGACCGGCAGCGGCAAGCGTCAATATGGTCTGGGCAACCGACAAAGGATCTCCGCCTTTCCCGCCCGGATCGAAAACAGTGCCGTCCTCCCCATCGCTGCCCCTGAGATATCCCACAAGGTATGGGTCGCCCGCCTTGACAATGGGCGGAGGCGGAAAACCCGGATTCTTGGACTGATCCGTGAGCATCCCGCGATACAGCGCATGTTCCGTGTCGCTATAAACCCAAATCTTGTTTGGATCCACGTCATCGACCTTCTCGATGTAGAACGTGTTGTGGTTCGTTACGAAAACATCGTTGCCGTCGCCCATTCCAACGTTCGGCTGGAGCATCTGGTTGACGATGAATGTTTCTATCGTGGAAAAATCCACATTTGTGTCCACGAGATAGTAATCCCCTATCTCTGTGCTGAGCCCGCTTACTCCCTCGAGATCCGGGTCCGTGGGGCTGCTGAACACGCCGCCGAAATCCCACTCAAGATCCAGGGTCTCGGGATCGCTGTCTGAAGGCACACATCCCCCCTGTCCTCCCATATAACCACCGGCATAGCACACACCACCCGTGGTACCATCCGGACCCGAGCTTATATCATCGCTCCCGCCCTGGCCGCCGTTCACTTCCACGGTCCCATCGATCTCAACATTACCGGTAACCAGAATGTTCAAGGCCGGGAAAGCGTCGCCGACTTTCGCTGCATCTGGAAGCGATTTCGGCTTGATCGTCCAACCCGAAGGCACTTTGAAGTAGCTGAAGTTGTAGGTATAAGGTTCCCATACATTACCAGGAAAGATCTCCCAGGACGTTGGCAGATATACGATGTTGTTTGAGCCGTCGACAACAACACCCAGGTTAACATCCTGCGGGTAATCATCGGGTGGGAAAAACTTCCCGTCCGAACCGTCTCCTCCCCCGCCGCCGAGGGTCAGGTAACCTTCGTTCCCTTCTGCGTCCCAGTTGGCGGAAGTCGCGCTTGTGTCCTCGTAGTGTGAATTAATGAAGTCTTCCTCGATAGGATCTAAATCCGGACTGCCGACAATCTGGAACAAACGCTCGTCATGTATTCCGTATGGATCATTGTTACACAGACCCTTGGTGTTGCCCGCAAGGTCGGACACGGTCCCGTCGGCGATCAGGTGGAGATACTCGCCCTGATTGAGTTCCGGAAGAGACTGCAGTTCATTGTGCGGCCAGAACTCCAGGTAAGTTTCGTATGGATCTACCGAGTTCTTCACGAAAAGCCATGCGCCCGGAATGGATAAGGGTACGCCGTATTGATCGTAGTAAACAACATGCAGCGCATCCGATGTATGATCCGTTGAGTTTATCAGGTATATGCTTCCCCATGCGAGAAGAACCGGTTCGCTGTATCTGATTCTGAACATCGGCCCTGACTCAGGCAGGTCCTGGATTCCTATCTCAGGGATTTCGCCCTCCTTGACCAGCACCTCTCCACCATTGTCAATCAAGTAAAACTTTGGCTCGGGCCATTCAGGATTGGTGTAGAGATCATATATCGTATCCGTTGTGATGAAAGCAACCGGCTTGCCCTTGGGTATGGAAACCTTCTTGCCGGAGGTTGATTTCACAACATTTTGATCCGGCGAAAGAGTGAACTTGATCTCATAAGCCGCATGGTCCAGGAAACCAAAATCAGGGTTGCCCTCCGGAGTAAAGCTTGTAATAGGGACTATATAAAGAGTGGACTTGTTGACTACAAACTCCACCGTGGCTCCGTGTCCTCCTCCCCAGTGGACAAGGTTATCCGGGTCATCACCGTCAGGCACGGTAATCGTTCTCACCTGGATTGAATTATGGTTGACGGAGGCGGGATCGATATCATCGTTGAAATAGAGTATTACCGGAATGTTCACACCATCCAGCATTGGGAACTCGTTCGATGTGCCTGATCCGGTGGTGTTCCCGAAAATCTCGGAAAACCCGAAACCCGTCCCCTCGAATCCGAAATCTTTGTCACCACTGCCGCCTCCACCCCCACCGCCTCCGCAGGAAGCGAAACCCAAAAAAAGAAGCAACAATCCTAAGCCGGTAGCAAGTTTGGTCGTGTCCATGAATACCTCTGGCAATGCCTCAAGTGGATAGTAAAGCCTCTATATTATGAACTTACGCCTTCACGTTTTCATATGGAGCACAATAGTGTATCTTAATTCCATCAAAAGTAAAGGCGTCCTGTTAAGAGTGTTTTAGCCTGAAGGCAGATCCTGCAGGTTCGAAAGGCCCAAGCCACATTAAAACCTTAATGACTTTAATTTCAAAGAGTTAAAACGTACACTATCATATGGCTCGGGAGGTGAAGTATCGGTTCTTTAAGCCGTTTAAGCTATATAGCAATGTTACTACTAGATAGTATCATACTAAACCCTTGAACAAAACCGACTACCGTAAAAAAGATCCGCTGAAAACAGGAGCAGACCATGAAATGGATTCAAGCCGCGACCTTGTTGATACTGGTTGTATTGTTGGGTTGCGTCTGGTTGTTCTTTCAGAAGCTCGACAAGATGGATCAACGCCTGAAGAAAACGCTCAGCTCAACGGAAGTGGATGAACACATCGATGGCTTGAGAGAAAGAATTGCCGTGTTGCGCAGCGACACGAACAATACAATCTCCGGAATCTACGACCAGATCTCCGCAATAGAAACAGGAAGCGGAAAGCAGCTGCGCGGTCCTAAAACACCGGGCTTCCTTCTAACGGACCTTGAGCGCTGGATTCATCTGAAAAAGGATGCGGCTATGGAGCCCGACAATGAAAAGGTGGCCAAGGACAAGATCGAGGAGACTATCAACGCGCTCTTAAAGCTGCATTCCGAGGGTGAAGAGGTCTTATCGCTGATCTTTGACCGCACCAAGTTAAACAGCGGTCCGAATGTCAGGGCCGCACTAATCAGGGACGTTCTCTGGAGGTTCGGGCCGGAAGCTGTGGATGGGCTAATGGAGCTGTTCATCGACCGGGAGTTTTCCAGCAACCTCAGGAACCTGGCAGCCGGTTCCGCGCTCAAGTCAGGGGGCAGAGAGGATGAGCTTCTCGATACCTTTGCCCGGCATCTTGAGGATCCCGAAGAGTTCATGACAATAAAAACGGGCCTTGTTCAAAACGTGTTCATGGATCATCTCCACGAGCGAGTGGTGAAGCTCTTGATCGAAGGGGCACGGAATCCTCAATACCCACAGCCGCATCGTATCGCATGCCTGAAAGCCCTTGGCAGCTATGACCATCCTGAAGTGATCAAGGCGCTCGAAGAAATCATCTACATCGGTGAGGATCAGGTTTGGGTCGTCAACTGCGCTATCCAGTCTTATCACAAGCTTATGGGTGAAAAAAGCCTCCCGTTCCTTGAAAAGCTGCTCGAGGAAGGCAGGGTGGACAACACCAACCGGGCGAAGATCAAGAATATCTTGGGCGAGTACTAAGGGGATCAGGCTTTAGGGCTTTAGGAAGAGTCCGACAGGTCAGGCAAGTCCGACAACAGTGTTAATCCGCATATTTCATCCTCTCTGCCACAACTCAGTTTACGGCACCTCGCGACGAAGAGTATGAAATAAGCGGGTTAAGAACCACGAACAAAAAAAAACCCCGGATCCGAGTCCGGGGTTTTCTTTGTGTGTGTTGAATTTTCAAATACTGCGGATCAGTTGCAGCACGTCCAGATTCCGGTATCGATTGCCGGGTTCGGGCTGCCGCTGATGGACAGGTTGTCGGACATTAGTCCGGCACCGCCGTTTTCATAAGCAGCCAGTCCGGCGGGAACAGCGGTCAAGCTGGTGTACTGCTGGATCTGGTTGCTCGTCTGCAGCACGTCACCGCGATGGTTGCTCATGAACGCCCTGTTACCGCTGTTGCCGCGCGATATCGGCCATGCGTAGCATGCCCAGAAGTCCTCCGACGGGTCGCAGCCGCCTGGAACCGCAGCCCACCCTTGAGCAGCGCCGCCGTCTCCACCGTTCGGTTGCTCCGGATAAGGGAGACAGGCGCTATCGGGAATGTACATCAGGAAGTAGTAACCCGACTTGTTCACGTAGCCGTTTCCATCGACAATACCCAGCGAGGATGAAAGTACGGCAGGGCTCAGCAGCACAGCGGGTGAGGCTGCGTCGCACCTGATGGTAACCGTACCCGCCATTTCAGCGAAATAGCCGTACTCACCGATGCCGTCCATGTCCACGTCGATCGCCACCTGGGAATGAACCTGTGATTGTGCGGAAATCACGTTCCTCAGGGTTGCAATCGCTGCGGATTCGTTGGTGTTCAACCGCGCTGACAGAAGGTTGGGAATGGCAATGGATGCAATAATCGCGATGATCGCCACAACAATCATCAACTCAATCAAAGTAAAACCCCTATTCTTCCTCACAGTAACTCTCCTTAACTAAATTCCCCAGAAATATATTTCTATACACAGTTGCATTCATCAGCCAGATTCATTGTTCCCTGTTCTGCGAACGGCTTCACATCCATTTCTTTTCCAAAAACCTCAGTTCGTACCCGCTTCTGTAGCTGAGGATACGCTCGTACAGTTTTTGGAATGTAGTCTGGTCATCGAACAGATCTTCCCAATTAACTTGAAACGCCGGACCAAAGACCCCTGTTTCCAAGGCTATATCCATGTTTTCCTCAAAACACCTATCGTCATCGAGCATGAGTGAACTTAAGGCAATAATTAATCTTGATGCGACGTTTTCACCAAAAAACTCGAGATTAAGCCGAGCATAGCGTCTTGCATCGAAATATCGGCTGGTCTTCAGCGCAAGCCTGCTTATTGTATCGAGAAGAGCTCTTTCGATCTCAGGATGCCCCCCGGCCAGCGGAAAAGCCTTTTCGTAAGCTGCAAGAGCCTCGCCTGCATTGCCGGATTCGCTCCGGATATAAGCCTTCATCAGAATAGCGTAGAGGTTCTCAGGATCACGCCTGAGGATCTCCTCGATGTTTTTTTCGGCAGCACCGATCTTCTTGATGGTCATGTTGATGGCAAGCGAAGCCTCGAGATCCCCAAGGCTCATCTGAGGCGCGGGTTCATAGACAAAACCAGCCATAAGAATGGTGACACAAACAGCTGCGCCCGCTGTGTAGAGTACAAATCGGCCCCAGAATCCGTTTCTTTTATCATCCATGACGCATTTATCCTCAACCGCCTTTCGAGAGAGTTTCCTGCAGCTTGAATATGGGCAGGAACACGGCAAGCACGATTCCACCCACTATGAATCCCATGACTCCGATCATCAATGGCTCGATCAACGATGTCAGGCTTTTCACCTGGGCGGATACCTGCTCGTCGTAAAAGCAGGAGATCTTCTCGAGCAGTTCCTCCAGCGAGCCGGACTTTTCACCGATGCTGATCATGCGCGTTACCATGGGCGGAAAAACCCAGCTCTTCGAAAGCGGATCCGACAGCGTGTTTCCGTTTCTCACGCTCTCCTTCGCCTCGGATACGGCATCGAATATGATGCTGTTTCCTGATGTGGCAGCCACTATGTCGAGCGAGCCCAGTATCGGAACTCCGCTTTTGATCAGGGTTGAGAACGTTCTGCTGAAACGGGAAAGGGCAACCTTCCTGAAGAGAGGGCCAAAGACCGGAGACTTGAGAAACAGCCAGTCCAGCATGCGCGATCCTCTCTTTGTCCGTTTGAAAGCACCAAGCACAAAAAACACGGCAAGCGCGCCACCGCAATAGATATACCAGTTGTCCTTCAGGGTTTCCGATACGTTGAGCACTCCCTGTGTAATTCCCGGCAGCTCGATATCAAGGTTCTCGAAAACGGGTTTGAACGAAGGCACAACCCCGATCATCAAGAACATCGTGATCCCTAGGATAAGGACAAGCGAAACAACCGGGTAGGTCATTGCCGACTTGATCTCCCGCTTCAACCTGGCAGCGGCTTCGAGATACTCGGCCAGGCGCACCAGGATCTCGTCGAGCTGACCCGAAACTTCGCCGGCGCGAACCATGTTCACGTAGATGTTCGAGAAACAGTTCGGAAAGTTGCTCAAGGCCTTGGACAGGTCGCTGCCTGTACGGATATCCTCCGCAACACGCTCAAGAACATTCGAAAAACGCGGATTCTCCGTCTGGCCCACAAGGATATCCAGGGCATCCATGAGCGTGATCCCGGCTGTGATCATTGTCGAAAGCTGCCGGGTAAAAACAACGAGCTCGTCCTTTCTCGGTTTTCCGGGCTTCTTGCTGGTTCTTCTTTTCGAACCCAGTTGCCCGCCCTTCGTGGAAGCCTTGGAAATGTTCATGGCCATCAGGTTCTTTTTTCGAAGTTCGCCGATAACATCGGACTCGCCTGTGGCATCAATCACTCCCTTGACCGTGTTCCCTTCGGGATTCTTCGCAATGTACTTGTAACTGGCCATGCATTACTCCTTTTGAGCCGGTATCACATTCCCGTCATGACTGTTGGCAGCCATTTCATCCTCGGCAGGCACTTCATCCCCCATGGTCACCCTGAGAACCTCTTCCATCGATGTTTTGCCGCGCATGACATTGAGCATTCCGCAGCGCCTCAAGGTCATCATGCCGTCCTTGAGTGCGGCCTGCTTGATATCGATGGCGGATTTACCGTCGATAACCAGCCGCTTGACCCGTTCTGTAACCGGCAGCGTTTCCAGCAGTGCGAAGCGGCCCTTGTACCCCCCGTTGCACCGGTTGCAGCCCACGGCCCTGTAAACAGTCCCCTCTTCTGCCTCTTCTTCCGTCAAACCGTTGGATATCAGCCGCTCGGCGGGCACATCAATCCGCTCCTTACACGAGGAGCACAATACCCTTGCCAGCCGCTGAGCAGCCACGAGGAGCACAGAAGATGCGACCATGAACGGATCAAGACCCATGTCTATCATTCGTGTAATGGTTGAGGCCGCGTCGTTGGTGTGCAGAGTGGAAAGCACGAGGTGGCCGGTCAAAGCCGCCTTTACGGCTATCTCCACTGTTTCCGAGTCGCGGATCTCGCCGACCAGGATCACATCCGGATCCTGACGCAGTATTGAACGCAGCGCTCCGGCAAAGGTCATGCCCCGCTTGGCATTGACAGGCACCTGATTGATGCCTTCGAGCTGGTACTCGACCGGGTCTTCAACCGTAACGAGGTTTATCTCCGGGTTCCATATCTCCTTTACCGCCGAATAAAGCGTTGTGGATTTCCCGGATCCCGTGGGTCCGGTGATCAGTATCATGCCGTACGGCTGCTTTATGGAATATCTGTAGTTGTCCAGGGCCTTCTTCTCGAACCCGAGGTTTTCGAGGTTCAAGGTAAGATTGGAAACGTCCAGAAGCCTTAGTACAACCTTTTCTCCATGCACGACAGGAAGTATCGATACCCGAAAATCAACCTGACGATTCTCGACCTTCACCTGAAACTTACCGTCCTGCGGTCTCCGCTTTTCAGCAATATCCAGGGAAGCCATGATCTTGAGCCGCGAGACGATCGAATTCTGCATCGCTCTCGGAGGGCTCATGACCTCTTTCAAAACACCATCCTGGCGGTAGCGCACAACTATCTTCTTCTCGAACGGCTCGATGTGTATGTCGGACGCACGGTCACGGATGGCGTTTGCCACTATCAGATTCACAATACGGACTACAGGAGAGCCTTTCTCGGAGATATCGAGATCCAGCTCATCGCCCTTCTCATGCTCCTCGTTTATCTCGACATCCACATTATTGATGTTGTCGAGAATGCTGGCCATCCTCTCCTCGTCATCACTGAAAGCCTTTTTTATGATCTCGTTGATCGACCTTTCCGAGGCGACAACAGGGCGCAGCTCGCAGCGGGTCAGGATGCAGATGTTGTCCATTTTGAGAATGTCGAACGGATTCGCCACAGCGAGGGTCAGGAAGTTGCCTATCTTCGCTACCGGAAAAACCACGTACTCCTCAGCCATCTTCTGTGGAATGAGGTTGAGAAGGCTGTCGTCCGCTGATAGACGCTCCGTGTCGATCGGCGGGAAGCCGCTCTCGCTGGCCAGGATCCCTATCAGCTCCTTTTCTTCGATCTTCCCGGCATCAACGAGGGCCGAGGCAAGGGACTTTTCCTGGCCCTGTGCGGTTTCCAATGCTTCGGAAATCACATCTTCTGAAAGGCTGGCTCCTTTGATCAGAACCGAGCGTACTTTGTTGTTGAAAGTGGACATTTCGCCTGCAGGTCTACCTCATATCGAAAAACACGCTTTTAATGATGCGTCAACATCCGTTCCAGCTCATCGGTTTCCGTTGTATGTGACATGGCATCTTCGTATGTAATCTGGTTGCTGTTGTACAAGTTCGCCAAAGACTGATTCATCGTTACCATTCCAAACCTGTGGTTGGTCTGGATTATGCTGTATATTTGGTGGGCCTTGTCGTCACGAATAAGCGCCTTGACAGCAGGATTGGTCAGCAGGACCTCTGCTGACAGAATTCTTCCCTTGGCATTGGCCGCGGGCAGAAGCTGCTGACAAAATACTCCTGCCAGCGTAAAGGAAAGCATTGTCCTTATTTGCTGTTGCTGGTAATCAGGGAACACATCCACGATCCGGTTGATTGTCTGAACGGCATCTGAAGTATGAAGCGTTGCCAGGGTCAGGTGCCCTGTTTCCGACAGTGTCAAAGCCGCTTCGATTGTTTCGAGATCGCGCATCTCGCCGACCATGACAACATCGGGATCCTGCCTAAGCACCGAACGCAGCGCCTTCTTGAAGGCATGCGTGTCCGAGCCCACTTCCCTCTGGGTTATCAGCGCGTTCTTGTTCTGGTGCAAAAACTCGATCGGGTCCTCGATGGTCACTATGTGACAGCGCCTTTTCGCGTTGATCTGATCCAACATGGCAGCCAGCGTCGTGGACTTACCGGAACCTGTCGCCCCGGTAACGAGAATGAGGCCTTTTGGGAGGTTGCACAGGTTTTCGCAAACCTTGCGCGGCAGCCCAAGGTCATCGAAGTTATCGATCCTGTACGGTATGACCCGCAAAACCGCTCCGACGGCACCGCGCTGCACAAAAACGTTCGTTCTGAAACGGCCGAGCCGCTGCAGCCCGAAGGAAAAATCCAGTTCCAGCTCCTTTTCGAACTTTGCGATCTGATCGGAGGTCAATATCGAATAGATAATCGACTTCGTGTTCTCCGGCATCAGAACATCGTACTCCGTGTTCTGAAGCACTCCGTTGATTCTCAGCTTTGGTGGTGACCCGGCAGCAATATGAAGATCCGATCCTCCCCTTTGAGTCAACACTTCAATCAGCTCTTGCATACTCAACATGTTGAACTCCCCAATCCCATTCTCTACAGAACAAATTCCCGCATTTCACGGAAACATGCGATGACTTCCACAAAAGAAGATTTATAGAATATATCGAGATTCTTCGAGCCCAAGTTGAGAGGAATGATTTCCAGTATTACTAAAGTTCGGCAGGAATTGGGGTTGGCATTCGGGATCGGGGTCGGGAAGGGCACGTCAAGGGGTGCACACGCGGGCGCGCCCCTGCGCGATCAACGTAATATTGACATTATTCGTGTTGGGGCACAGGGAGCGGTCAACCCTCATCTTCTTCTTTGTTATACTTGGCGATGATTGCTTCTGCAATCTTGGATGGGACCAGATCGTAGTGGGAAAACTCTATGGTATAGGACCCCTCACCGGCTGTGATTGACCTCAGATCCGTTGAATATGTCTGAATTTCCTGAAGCGGCACCGTAGCCTTGATGATCTGAATGTCGCCGATGGAATCCATTCCTTGAATCCTTCCCCTTCGTCCGTTCACGTCAGAGGTGATGTCCCCCATGAACTTCCCGGGAATCGAGACTTCAATATTGGCGATCGGCTCAAGCAAAACAGGCCGCGCCTTCATAAACGCGTCCTTGAAAGCTTTTGTGGCAGCAACCTTGAAAGAAGCCTCTGATGAGTCAACGTCGTGGTAGGAACCGTCTACCAATCTCGCCTTGACATCGACCACTGTATAACCCGCAATCACCCCGGCATCGAGCACTTCCCTTATCCCCTTCTCGACCGCTGGTATGTACTGCCTGGGTATAACGCCGCCGACGATCTCGTCGGAAAAAACGAAACCCTCTCCTCTCTCAACGGGTTCAAGGATCAGCTCAACTTCACCGTACTGGCCGTGACCGCCCGTCTGTTTCTTGTGCTTGTGATGCCCCCCTGATGTCCCCTGTATTGTTTCTTTAAGAGGAATCTTCGGCAGCTTCGTCTCAACTTCCACCTTGTAGCGCGACTTCATCCTCTTGATGATGTTTTCCAGGTGAAGCATACTTATCCCAAGAATGATCATTTCAGCGGTCTGGGGATCCCGCTTGGCTTCGAATGTAGAGTCCTCGGTGTTCAATTTTTTCAGGGCTGTACCGAGTTTTTGTTCGTCATTCCGGCTTTTGGGAGAAACCGCAAGAGAAACCATCGGCGCAGGCATGTCCATGGCCGGCACAACGACATTACTCTTTTCATCGGTTACCGTGTCGGAGTTCTCCAACGTTTCAATCTTCGAAAATACCAGTATGTCACCCGCCACAGTCTGCTCTTGAACAGGCTCGAGCTCCTTTCCCTGGGGGCGGAAGACGTTACCGATCTTCTCGTTTTTCTCGGTCCGTGGATTGTATATGATCAGGCCGGGACTGATGGATCCGGTGTACATCCTGATGTAGTTCATCTTGCCCACATAAGGATCTGTCACCGATTTGAATACGAAACCAACCGGGTCATCGCTTTCCCTGGGATCAAGGCGGATTTCTTCGTCTCCCTTGGAAGCGGAGCGAAAAGGTCCATCCAATGGGGAAGGAGCGTATTCAGCCAGGAACTCCATCGCTTCCGCTACTCCAAGATCCTTTTCCACGGCCGTGCAAAGCACGGGCACCAGGCTCTTGTTGTTGATGGCAATCCTTAGCAGTTTTTTCAGATCCGCCGGTTCGATGGTTTCGCCCTCGAGATATCTCTCCATCAGCTCTTCGTCGTTTTCGACCAGCGCTTCAATGAGATCCAACCTTGTTTGTTCGACCCGATCCTTCATGGAGTCGGGCGCTTTTTCTGGAGCGTTGAGGCAATCGACCAGGGTGGAAACCTTGCCCCCGGTCGTATCCGGAATAAAGACAGGATAAATGTTGCTGCCGAAGAACTCCCTGAGGTTCCCTATGAGCCCGTCCCAATCAACGTTTTCCATGTCGACCTTGTTGATGATGATCACCTTGGCAAGGTCCAGCTTACCGGCTTCCTCCCACAGCTTGCGTGTATTGTATAAGATACCGTTGAAAGCATTGATATTGACCAACGCTGTTTCAGCGGCATAAAGCGATGATATGGCTTCACCGATGAAATCGGGGTATCCGGGTGTATCCAACAGGTTGATTTCGTGCTCGTTGTGGTTCAGGTGCATGATTGACAGGTTGATCGAATGTTTCTTGTCCTTTTCTTCAGGATCGTAATCCGAAACGGACGTGTTGTCATCGATCTTGCCGAGCCTGGTCACAGCCCCTCCCTTGAAAAGAAGCGCATCGACCAGAGAGGTTTTCCCTGAGTCCGCCCCACCGATAAAGGCTATGTTTCTTATAGCTTTTGCCTCATAGTCAGCCATGGATATCTCCCTGCTTTGTTTTTAAGCGTGAGCATAAGCCTGATCATGGTAAAGCCAAATGCCATGACAGGATATACATTGATCCGGTCCACAAGCTATGTATCACTCGTGGTTATTTACAAAAACGATCTATACTAATTCCAGATCCTGTATAAATCAAGCTCCGGTTTTAACATTTCACATCTAACCCGCTTATTTCATACTCTTCGTCGCGAGGTGCCGTAAACTGTGTTGTGGCAAGGCGCATGTCAGGAGACGACCGCAGGCCTGTTCCTACAGGTTGAGGATCGTCTCCTGGCATGAAACGCAGCCACGGCGCAGGTTACTGTGCCGCAGCAGAAGAGGATGAAATATGCGGGCTAAACGGTTTCTACGCAAGAACCGCATCGGGGGATAACGCTTGGGTCATTATTTAAACTTCGAACCATTCATGTAACCCCCTTATCTCCATAGGGATGAAGCAAATCGCGGCCATTCCTCCAAGAGCTCGATGATCTCCGCCCTGAAGAATATAACGGTCACGACCCCCAATGAAAGGAAAGGCCCAAACGGGACCTCATGCTTTCCGGTGATTAGCCTGTACGGCACGCCAACTATGCTGCCTGCCGCACAGCCCGCGACAAATACCATCAAAACACCTTCCCATCCGAACATACCACCCACAAAAGCCATGAACTTGACATCTCCCATGCCAAGGGCCTCCTTTTTCAGCGCGGCCTTTCCGATCCACCCAACGGCAAGGAGGGTTCCCCCGCCTACCAGAGCGCCGCCAAGCGAGGAGATGAGGCCCGCAAGATGGGCGTTTAAAGCCTCGATGAAAAGGCTGCTGTTCTCCTGCAAGCCCGGCAGGAGCGCGCATGCCAACGGTGCTGCCACAATCCCGGAATAGGTAATCTCATCCGGAATGATCTTGAAATCCAGGTCGATGAAAGTAACCACCAGCACGGTTGCTAGCATGTACATCTGGATGATGTAGATTCCTAAAAGTTGAAGACGTTCGGACCCGCTGTTGATGATGTCGGGTGCATGGCCGATGGTCAGGCACACGAATAGTATTGATGTGAGGGCTTCGACCAAAGGATATCGCCACGAAAGCAAGCCGCCGCAAAAACGGCATCGGCCGCGCAAGCGGACGAACGATACCACTGGTATGTTGTCATACCATGGTATCGATTTTCCGCAAGCCGGGCAAAACGACCTCATTGGGCGTGTTACTGTAAGGGATTCCCTTGGAAGCCGGTAGATGAGAACATTGAGAAAGCTGCCGACCATGGCCCCAAAAACGCCCGCGACAACCGAAAACAAACAGATCGGAAAGCTCATCTATGGCTTCTCCATCCAGCACAAAAAACCGTAATCATTGGCAGTCGCAATTGATCCATATATGACTGAACGTGTTTTCTATCCTATTCCCGCCAAAATCGGTAAAGCCCAGAAGATCCCTCCAAAGCTCGTAGCGGCGCCCTTTCAGAAAACCCCCTGACGGCTTCACATCAACAAACGAACTGCCGGTCCCTGCTGTGCTGATCGAACAGACAAGGTCCAATCCGCCAAAGTCATTGTCAACCTCTCCGCTCCCGCCTTTTGGCTCTTCACCAATTTTAACTACCTCATTCGAAACACGCATACCCGCTCTTTGGCCCAGCACGGAACCGGGAAACAAGGGCTCTGAAAACTTCAGCCGTAAAAGCGACCCCGGAGTCACATCAAGGCCGCGAATGTTTATTTCTTGCACAGGCTTGCTGTTCACCGCCACGAGCACCGGGGCTGATCCGGGATCACAATCAACAAAATGAGAAAGTCCTACAGGTTCGCCGGATACGGTACTGAAAGAAGATGAATAACAGCGGTCAAGGTGAAACCCCCCTGTTGATAAAACAGCAATATATGATGGAAACCCATTGAAGCAGACCTTGTATTCGCATCCTGGAAGGAGACCTGAGTCCGAGCAATCCTGTGCTTGCGGAAGAGCGGGGAAAAACCTGGCCTCGCTGCCGTTGACAATCCAGCGCCCCCGGGCTGCCTCTCCATCCGCGTTCAAAATCGACACCGTATCCGGGTTGATTGATGACCTGTCGACTTCTTTGTTGAATTTGAAAACCAGCGCTTCGTTCAGACAAACACCGTTTTTCTCTTCCTGGATAAAACTCAAAAGTGAAAAGTCGGAAGCTCTTCCGCAGCCAATCATAATCAGGCACAAAAAACAGAGAGCTTTTTTCATGAACAGGGCCCGTATCAAATCGTCATCACGAAGCAGGGGGACAGGTTTTGATTTGTAACGTATCAAAACCCGTCCCCCTGCATTTTAAATCATGTCGGCAGTGCTGTCGCTAATACTTAAACCTCATCCGCACGTAGTCGATTTGTGGTTTTTTGCTTTCCGGACTCAGGGTGCCAATCCAAGCTGAATCGAGCCTGATACGAAAACGGATGAACTGCTTCCCGGATAACTCGGTCAGGTCGTGTGTCCATGTGTCTTCGTTAACAACAGCTGGGTCTTCGTTCGCAACCTTTGATCCCGGGATCAGCGCATCGGTTCCCTGGAACTGAAAAGCCACATGGTTGTCCTCCGGGATATAGTCGATTTGGGCCACCTTACTATCCGGGGCTTCAACCTTGAAGTCGTTGGAGTCCTCATCATCGGGAGGAGTTGCACCGTTCAACACATAATGACCGATAGTATATGCCTCAGCCCACGACTGTCCGCCTATGGTGGTTTCCCTGACCCCCCTGAAACCGTCCAGCAAGTCAGGAAATGTACCCGGTTCCGGGTTTTCGAACCAGAAATACGGCGGGATTTCATCGTTGATAGGGTTCCTGTCGATAATACGCCCCATGTCGATCCACTTGGACACTGCATACGTATGCGAGCTTATGGTGGACTTGGTCTTATACGGATCCACAAGGCATTCAGTGGTTCTGGGAAACTCACCATAGTAGTTCTTGGGAGTGCCCTTGACCCGGACCTCAAAACGGGAATAGTAGACTTGCTGGCCTGCATTATAATGCTTCATCTTGTCAGGCTCCCATTGGATCTTGCAGATGTCGCATTCAACCGATGTCCATTCTTTCGGCTCTCCATCAGGCCACCCCACCATGACCAGGTCGTTCTCCGGATCAGGCACCATAAGTTGAATGAGGCCGTATCCTCCATACCCGCCGTCTCCGCGTGACCAGGAACAAAAAGCCGAATAATTCAGGAGCCCGTTGCCTGGTTGGATTTTGCATGGCTCCAGGATTCCAACATAACCCACTCCAGTGGTTTCCTTGGCGTCATCTCCCCAACCCCCAGCCACATTGAGACAACCGTTTTCTTCGATTGTGATGGTCTTTGCGGAGTTCAGGATGATGGCTCCTCCGCTGCCACCTCCCGCACCGCCTCCGAAACTGGAATGGCCGATCACTTCACCGCCCCCTCCTCGCCCGCCCATAGCATATATACAGCCGGTGCTCTCTATGCTGATTCCCTCCAGGCTGTGGATTGCGATGGAGCCGCTGCCGCCGCCGCCGCCGCCGCCCTTGGAATCGTAACAGCTTGCAGCCTTGGGAGGATTTTGCGCCGCGCCCTGACCCTTTGTAACCGGGCGCATGCTGTCCAGCCGTGAACCACCGCCACCCCCGCCCTGTCCGCCGATAAGCTCTTTCACCTCGCCGTATTCACCGATGAAATCGTTGTCCTCATCTCCATCCTTGAAAACCAAGTTTCCAATATCCCCGGGATGAGGTGCATGATCAATGTGCTCATCACCGGTGTTTCCGAACTCGTTTATCTTCGTCTGTTCATCAAGAGGATCGCCTTCATGCCATGTAGGATCGTATTCGTAAGATCCATCCCACCACTCCCAGACGTCCCTGATATAAAACTCCCCATCTTCATCCACACCATACTGCCCCTTCCCAGGATATCCTATATGTCCTTCCTGGTAAAAGGAGCCTCCTCCGCCGCCTGCGCCGCGGCTGTCAGGATCATTTTTCGAACCCTGCCAGGGAACAAACTTGTCCTTTGCGCCGCTCTCACCCCCAAAACCTCCTGTCTGCTTGATGTTGCCTGGACCATAGCCTCTCTCGCCGGTCGGCACGGATTGAAGGTCTGTCAGGTTCTTGAAATTCGGGGGGATGGGAGGCTGACCCATGCCGCCGCGGCCGCCGCCGGGTCCCGGGGGGCCGCCAGGCGTCGGCATGAACGCAGAATTGAAAGTGGTGTCATTTGTTCCATTCTGCCCGGAAACGTCGATCGTGCCCCCTATCGTCACTTCTCCTGTAGCCGTAAAAACCAATGGTTTTGATCCCATGGCCATCACAGTCACAC
The DNA here is from genome assembly GCA_964542475.1 of uncultured Phycisphaerales bacterium. Classification (GTDB taxonomy): domain Bacteria; phylum Planctomycetota; class B15-G4; order B15-G4; family CAYZWU01; genus CAZIUL01. Next base: position 82,273 of record CAZIUL010000009.1, read on the forward strand.
CGTACGGTATATTGATCTCCCTGAAATGGAACTCACCGGTCTTGATAATAACAGGTTTTGTTATGTCAGGAGTTGCACCGTTGTTCAGAGGCAGCGGCTGGTAATCAGTATCCAGCATCACGATCGATGCCACACCAACCACGGGGCGGAAATCTCCGAGTTCCCCGCTACCGCTGAGACCGAGCCCGGCAAGAAGGTGCTTGTACTCAGGAGGTTGGCCATCCAAATCCTGAACGTTCCAGATAGCTCTGGCGTTGGCGAGCTCGTGCTTAGTCTGTTCCATCTCGTTATCGAGGAACTCTTCCATGAAGAAGTCTTCGATAACCGCATCACCTGGACCGGGATCATAGGTTTCGAAGCTTCCAACGAATTCGGCACCGTACGGATCGAAGCCATAGTTTTCGTGCATGCTTCCACCGCTCAGGTTCTTCAATGAAAAACGCACCATCATCTCGATGCGCTTTCCTATCGGGAGAATTCCGGAAGGTTCGAGCTTGACCGTAGCCCCGTGATATGAGTTGTTCAAAAGAGTAACCGTTCCACCCAGCTCGTAATGCCTGAGCGCGAAGTCTACCCTTCTATCGGAGGTCAGCTGTGCATCGTCGATCGCATGGGTTTCCTTCACAGACCCGGTTTGCAGGTCCAGATGGACCACCTCCATAGCGTTGGCCTCATAAAGAACCATTGTGTCGATATGAAAAAAATCCAAGCTGCAGTAATCGCCTGAAAGGCCGGACACCACGGTCTCACAGGTCAGGTTGGAGTTGATCTTTTCGATGGATGAGATGGCGTTCGGCGTGCCGGGATCATATACCCTAAGGCCGTAAAGAGCACCGTCCCTGCCCATGGTCAGATCCACGAAGTCTCCAAGGCCGGCTACCAATGTTCCGAGCACGACCACAGCTCCGGTGTCCACGTCGATTTCCAAAAGGGAAGTTCCAAGGTCGTTCAAACCATAAAGCTTGCGCTGCAGCTCGGTATCCAGACGGATACAGATCGAACTTGCCTTGACTCCCAAAGGGCTGAATAACCTTTCGTTGGACAGCTCGCAGATCGTAAACGGCGGAGTGCCTGAAATATTCTCGAAGTCCGCGTCATAAAGGGCGGTCTCTGAGCAGACCAGCATCATGTGCTGTTTCGTTGCCACAATCGACTTGACACCTACCTTGGTCATGTTGAAAAACGTATACCCCAGAAACTCGAACTCATCCGAGCCTGCTTCCATCATCGCAAGATATCCAAGCTCGGAGAATGTCTCGTCAACAGCCGTGTACATGACTGAATCATCGTATGCGAGAAATATGTTCTCCTCACTGACGGTATCCCCATCAAGGTCCGAGCCCTGGATGTTATCGCTGTCAAAATCAAGGGGCTGATCGAACTGAATCTCGATGTCCCTTGGCGCGGGAAAACCCTGCAACTCGCCTGAAACACTGTTGATGGGGAAATCCACGGTGCCGTCCACAGGATCGGTGGTCACCACTCCGGGTGGCAGGACCGGCTGGTTCTTGAAGAAAAAAGCAGGCATTTCTTCGGGCCAGGTTGTAAACTCGATCGGAAAATCCACACCTGGATCAATGGCAACCAGATCTTCGATACTCCCCGATGTTCCGGTCGGTACAAAAACGGTGTATGTATAACCCGGCAGAAGACCCGGGACGTTTTGGGCCACCGCATTTATCGAAAGATCGATCTCCCCCGTGGGTATATAGGGAGTAAAAACAACTACGTTGTCCATGATCTCGTATGTGCCCCTGGCAACGATTAGGTTCTTTGTCCCATCGAGAGCAACATCCGGGCCCTGATAATCCAAGCCGGGGTTGGCATTGATGAGAATGTTCCCTGAATGGACATCACCCGCTACCGGATCGGAAAAGGTGAACAGGACCTGCTGGCTCAACGGCACATTCGCAGGAGGTGTTTTCGTAGCTCCTGACAAGTCGGTGTATTCGGGAAAGGTTATGGATGTCAGCGTCTGGCCTTTGTATCCGGCCCCTCCATGTCCGCCGCCGCCGCCACCGCCGCCGCCGCCGCAGCTCGACAGGGCAAACGTAAACAGGAACGAGCAAAACAAAACCACTGAAAACCGAGCAGGATGAAATGCCTTAAACCGTTTCATGGTTCCAATTCCTTTATATTGAAAACCGAGCCATACAATAAAAACTCGCATTTCCTGTACAAAAACTACGGCATCAGCTTCCAGATGCCATTGCTAATCTTCAACGATCAGATAAGGAATCACAATCGAGTCTATGCTGGGAACCACCCCAGCATCCACATTTGCTGTAAACAGGGCCTTGAAACGAATATAATTGTAATTCTTATATGCCATATTCACATTGAAACCCATAACCTCGCCAGGCTGAACCCACCCTGATTGACTGCCCGGGATATAAGGATTGGCCGTGGTTTGAAAGCTGAGGTCCAAGCCTGTCCCTTCAGGGATATTTTCCAGATCCGGCAATATAATCGGGTTAATGAACTGCATGTCATAACCGCCTTGGATATCAGTGCCGAGATAAGGCGACACTATTGTAGATTTCCGTTTTACGTAGTCGAAGATCATGAAATACCGCGAATTGTCGCCGTATTTACCTGTAAAATTTGTCAAGGGGCCCTGGGCATTCGGATATTTGCCTGGTTGTGTACAACCGTAGACAAGGCCAATGACGGAGTTTGGACTGGTAGGATCGTCACCGCGTGTGTATACCCTGAACCTCGGCAGCGCGCTGGACAAGATCGCTGCATGATAGGTAAAACCGTTACTTATTGATGCGCTGGCCTTCGTGTTCGGGTCCGTCCTGTACTCGATAAGCATGGACTGGTTCGAGTCGTATTCAAAGCCCGGATTTCCGACCGGTTTGTCAAACTCCGGCCACGGTACGTAGTAAAAAAAATTCTGACTCCCAGCGTTTTTGGGCGCGTAGAGGTTATGCCAGTCCATTGAATAGGGCACACCATCATTGTTTTTCCCGAGCACAACTGTATGGACATAAGGCTGGCGGTTTTGATTGAAATTCTGAACGAGACCGCTTTGGGGGTGGTCCGGGATCCCATCGCAATTATCGTCGTTTGACAAAGGTACAATGTTTGTCAATGAAATGAGAATCGACATCTTCTCAATCACTGAGTTCGTTATCCAGCCGCCGATAGGAGCCCAGGAAAGGCCGATCAGATCCAGAACCGTATCCTCATAAGCAAGTATATCCGGGGAACAATCGCCCCGCCGGTATGTGTGTTGAAACCGGCTCCCGTATGAACTGTTAACCGGCGTACCCGTGCCGAAGGGGAGTGCGAACAACGGATCCGGATAGTGCGGCGAGGACGGGGGTGGTGGATTCCATTCGTCGAAAATATGTTCAATGAACTCCACTGAATGTCCGCTCAAAAAACCGTTCAGGCCTAACGCGATGTCAGCGATGTGTGGACCATAGACCATGGGATCGCCTTGGCCATCGACCTGGTGGTCATAAAAGATACCACCCGAGATGGGCGGGTTTCCCACAGTTCCTGTTTCCGGCAAGCCCATGAACCTGTGCACCAAAACGCCGTTCTCCGGACGGCTCTCCGGGTCAGGCGCTGCTTGAATGTTGAACTCGTACTTAAAATCCACCGCGGGCGGAAACGCCCCGTAACCCGTGCTGTCCGAATACGCCACGCACCATTTGCTCCCTTTATCGAAAAAGTAAGCGGGCAGCCCCAAAGCCTGTCCCCCGAGGCTCATGACCCCCAACACGCCGATCTTTTCCAGATCCTCTTCTACGCCCTCGGGCAGGTCATCGCCGAAAGAATCGTAAAAATCATTCAAGACCTGATCAGGGGGCACCGTGCGAATCGTCATGCGAAGAGATTTGGGCTGACCACCGAAGCCTACCAGCTGTTCCCCGGTAAGGCCGAACTGGTCGTCAACTATCGGTTCGAATGAAAGAATGCTGTTGCTTTTACGTGCTGCCGTACGACCGACTTTCATGTAGTCGAAACCGGGATCTTCGATGTTCACGGAGCCTTTACAAACATAAAAAGTTTCGTACGGTCTGAACGAACCCGGATCCATGGCTTCTGAAAACCGGAAAGAAAGCCGCCAGTTGGAATCTACAGAATTGGTTCCGCTGGAGCCGGGATCGTAGTCAACTTCCTCCCAGATCTCATCGTTCTCGTTCCACTCCTCCCAGATCACGAAATTGAAAAGATCGGAGTTCTTGGCATCCTCAAGATCATCATCGTCTTTAGGGTAGTTATCCGGGTCTACGGCGGCCAAAGGATCTCCGGTTCCTGGGATCGGTTCGAAAAACTCGGCCCGCTGCAGGTGGTACTCGTCCGGATCCTGGACGCCTGGAATACCGGGATCAGGCGGGACGTTGAACTGTCCCACTATATAAAGTGTGTCCGGCGTGTTGTGATCGACGCGTACTTTCTCCTCTGTCGCCGTATTTTGGCGCAGCGTCAACAGTGCTCCCGCCCACTCCCCATCGCCTCCGTTTGCTTCATCGTTGAAGCTGTTTTCCGGGTTCTGGGGGTCCCAGATCGGGCCCATATCCGGGTCAACTATCGCTGTCAATCCGGAACCGTTGCCCACGGAACCCTCCTCGTCCTGATCGGAAGGATACCTTACTTCCCGTATGATCCTGGGCGGTGTCAGGTCAGGGAGAAAACCATTGAAAGAAATGTCTCCGAAGTTGATGAAATCGAGATAGGTATTTCCGGGATTGAAGCCTACCGGCTTGCCCGGTGTTCCCAGAAGATCTTCCCTCGCGCTCAATGAGGTGCCGGTAGCGGATTGGAGAACGTTGTTTCCTGTTCCTTCCGAGTAAATCCTGATTCTCAGGTATCCATCCTGAGAGGCTATTGGGTTCCCTGCCTGGTCGAATATGAGGGGGCTAGCTGGAAAACCCACCGCACCCTCGACAACCGGATTCAAAACCAACCTGTCGCCAAACAGCACCGCTTCAACCGAAATCAAATTATCAATATCCGTCCTGATCTGGACCGGGCTCTGAGCCGTTAAAAAACCGTTACCGTCTAGGTTAAGGCACTTGCTGTCCAGCTCCTTCGAAAAATCCAGGATCAACACACTGTTTCTTGGAATAATCGGTACCTTGAAAGACGAGTTGGGGAGATCCGTGAGACCGAAAGAACCAAGGTCGAGCTTCTTCACTTGGTTAAGCGGCATGCCAGGATCGAAAAGCGATTTGGGGTAACCGCTCACCAGGAGTCCGGTGATGGGGTCCGTCTCGATAATGGTTTCCGGGCTGACCACTTCAGCAACATTCCCCGCAGGATCAAGCAGTGACCTTCCGAAATATATCTCTTCCAGATAAAATTCGCTATCCCCTTGTTGCCCACCGGGATTGGAAGAACCACCTCCTCCACCCCCGCCGCCCCCGCCGCCCCCGCCGCCGCATCCCCCAAGAACCACGGCGACGACAAGAAAAGAACCAAAGCATACCTTACCGAATCTAACTGCTGTGGACCCACTCATGTAACTTACCCTCAGCAATAAAACCCTCAGAATCCAATTAAGCTTGGCTGCAACACAAAACCAGTACCGACAATTGAAAACTCAAGCCTTCAATCAGAAAACCTGGAGCCCTTGTAAAATCATATACAAAAAGCGCCTACCGGGATTTTTTGGTCGATTCGCAACCTTGGCTCGGAAAAGACACAATAAGATTTTCGAAACAATATAGCCAATATGAATTTTAATCGAAATATCGGTTAAATCAAACTAATAACCTCCATTCCATAGCCGATAAAGCACTTAAAGCAATTACCATTCCCTCTCGGAACACAATGGTTGCCTGCAACCACATAGTGTACAACGAATTACACAAACACAACTTTTGGCTCGGGATCAGGTTGGTATCACAATGAGTGCCAAATCGCTCATCTTCTGTTTCAGTGGTAATATACTCACAACTCTCAAAACAGTAACCGGCTATCTAACCCGATTATTTCATACTCTTCGTCGCGAGGTCCCCGAGCAGAATAGGATGAAAAAATCGGGCTTAGTTCAGGGATGAGTCATGGGACATGGATACAGGTAGCTATCGAGCCTTGAGCAAAGCCTCGAATCGGGCGTTAGCGTCTCCAGGGCTTTTCTTGCTCTTCTAACCATCGCAAGCTGTCTTCGGTTCACCAACACTGGTTCTTCCCGGACAACAAGCTTCCTTAATCCCAGAGACAGGGCCATTTTTTCGAGAAGCGGTTCGAGCCCGACCCTATTTAAAGCTGAGACATTTACAGACATTGCTCCTCGACTCATAGAAAAGGAGGCCGGCTGGATTTCTTTCCCTCGCTTCATTAGGTCCACTTTGTTATGAACGATGATAAGCCTTTTCTTCTCGTTTGTCGGGCGCTCATGGCTCTTGCTGAACGATGCGAATGATTCGGCTTCCCTGCAGTCAACCACGAAAATGAAAAGATCACCGTCGCGCTTGAGGTGCCCGGCCACCTGAAAAGCTTTGCGCATCAGCTCGGAGCCGCTGCAGCTCTGTTCGCCCGGTAAATCGAAAAGGCGTACCGGAAACCCATCGAGCAGCAGTCCGGCCTCAACAGGATCCCTGGTGGTTCCCGGTGTCTTTGAGGTCAATGCCCGGTGCTCGTCAAGAAGGGCGTTGAAAAGCGTGGACTTCCCAGCGTTGGCAGGGCCATGGATAACTACCCTGGGTGAGCTGTGGAGAAACCTCCCCACGCTGTAGCTCTCCTCGAGACGAATCGCCGATTTCAAGGCCGATGGCACCGTCCCATCATCGGTTTTATGCTCCTCGGAACGAAGCACCAGTAGTGCCCCGACCAGCTTTTGTAACTTCTCCCTGAGAGTACCTCCTAGCAGGTGGGCAATAACAGCGGCCTGATTGCCGCCCTCACCGCGAAGCAGGTCGGTCAACAGGTCGTGGTCCAATGTTTTTTTCTGTAAAAGCCGGTCCCAGGAGGTTGCTTGCGCTCCGTAAGATGTCAGCAGCTCCAAAATGGATGAGGCGGGAGCCGAACCTCCGTGACAACAGATTTCATAGGCGGGAGGAGCCGTGCTCGTGCACACAACAAGCACTTCATCCAGAAGCCTGCCGGCGCGCTCGATAAAACCATAAGCTGCACGGCTGTCCGCTGGAAGCGGTGGCCTGTCGGTTCGAGCCCGCCGGAAAAAACGAGCCAGCAACCCCTCGGATCCGATGCCTGTCAGCAGAATGACGGCAACACCTGACGGCGACCGCGGAGTCAGGAGAGCAACAAGAGGCATGTCGATCATCTTTTCACGAAAAGTAGATAAAAGTGTGCTGCTGTACCGCACGGGTATAGACGGTCTTCAAGAGGCCGGTGCCAAATAACACCACCACGTCCGAATCACTTGTGCGCCGCAAAAAAGGCCAATGCGAGCCCCTTCAAGACCAGGTCCGGATCGTGATAATCCACGCAGGATGTCCTTGAGACGAATAGCGGCCCATCTCCTCCGGTCACAACCACGCGACACCCTTTTTCAGCTTCCGCAAGAAACCTCTCGACCAGCAACTCGACCATGGCCAGATAACCGTTTTCAACACCGGAACGGATGGCTGATTCGGTGTCCCTGCCAAGCAAAGAAGGCTGTTTTGCAGCTCCAATGTCAACGCTTGGAAGCCCAGCACAGCCGACAGCAAGAGACCGCGCCATGAGGCCCAGTCCAGGCGCAATCGCTCCTCCCATAAAAGCTCCTGTTCCATCGATACGGTTGAAGGTTACAGCGGTTCCACAATCAACCACTATCAAAGGAGAACCGTATATTTTTTCGGCAGCCAGACAATCCAACAGGCGATCATGGCCTGTTTGTTCGGGTAGAGCAGTCAGGTTCGTGATCGGTAATGCAAAGTCACGGCCCAGCACCTGCATCGATTTGGGAAACAGATCGCTGAAGGATGAAAAAACAGGAGGGTTCACGGAGGAAGCAAGGATCGGAACATCGTTTCCACGCTCTCGGAGCAGCCAATCCATCAATTCGGGCCAGGACTCCCGCTCGGCAACTGCCGAGCGTTTTCTGGTCAGCACATCGAGGTCGTCCAGAATTGCGGATGATATCCAGGAATTTCCAAAGCTGAGAACCGCCACTCTCAAGGGGAGCACTCCCTGCAACCAATCAAAACCGTTTTCCGGTCAACGCCAAAGTTCACCTGGAAAAAGCGCGGGAGCTCTATGCTGTCCACAGGCAACGACTCCGTTAATCATTGGGAACAAAAAAGGTTTTCGTGATGTGCTTGCCGTGCCGGCTTATGACCACAACGTATTTCCCTTCGTTCGGATGATCCTTGAAGTAGTTGATGGCTCCGGCCTTGTTATGAACCGGAAATCCGTTGATTGAAACAAGAATATCTCCTGCCTGTAAACCATAGCTGGTTCCAAGCGAACTCTTCTCCATGGCTGTCAGTTTCAGTTCCGTCTTCCCTGTCTTGGGGTTCGTCATCGATGCCCAGGTTATTTTCGCCAGCTCGTTTTCATAGCCGGTGCGTAGCTGATCATGATCGTTCTTGGACACGAAAAAGTGATCCGGTTTGAATTCGGTGGTCTGTTCGGGAGGGTTCTTGAGGTACTCCTGAACCTCCTCGAAATCCTCCGGGCTTACAGCATTCTTGGCATCGGAGCCGGATCCATCCGCATTCAGGAACTCGAGGGAAACAGCCGATTGCTTTCCGCAATAGGAAAAAATCACCCGGTCTTTTTCGATCTTGAGAACCTTCCCGTTGAAAGGATGAACATCGTAGGGCGGCTTGAGCGGATCGCCCTCCTTGCTCCAGATCTGCAGCTTGAACGGTTTCTCGCTCTCCTCCGCTTCCAGTTCCGGATAGTAAATTCTGGCCATGCTTTCCGTGGGATCGGCGGATTTCAGAATTATGATTACAGACAGGATGTCTTCAATCGGCCCTTCTTCAAGTGCATCGATTGTATCGTTATCCAGCTCGGCGGCTTCCACCCTTTTAAATCCGCTTATCGGTGCCTTCCAAATAGCGGAATAATTGTTGATGTCGATTACGGTTTCGCCGCGCTTTATGTCCCCCCTTTTGACTCCCTTTTCATAGTCGTTCAGAAAAACCTTTCCGCTCGTGGGCTGGAATTTTCCTTCGGCCTTCTTTTGGTAGATCAATATGAATGTAAACGCGATGCATAGGATGATCAGGATGTTTAACGTCCAGATCAGGGTCTTGCTCCGGCGGATGTTCATTCGAAAAAGCATGGATGTATGCTCCAAATACCTATGGGCCAAATTGGCGATGTGTACTGGTGTAAGGTTTTTCGCCCCTGCGGAAACCACCTGTTCGCGTATACGAGCGAAAAATTTTTCGCCACAACGGTATCATTTCCATGAAGAATGTAAAACAAAAACATTCCTGACCAAGCCGGTGCAAAGCGTCGGGTCAGGTTGATCTATGCTTCTATGACCGGCGTTTGTCCAGGAAAATTCCCGGCATCAAGCACGGGAAAAACAGTTGGTGCCGTATCAAGATCTTATATCCGCGAGCCTGATGCCCCTCGAAATCCCGCTGATAACGAGCTTCAACTCGTCGGGGTTGTCCGCTGCATCCAGCGCCTCGTGGTACCCTATCTTCCCTTCGCTGTAAAGCTGGGCCAGGGACTGGTTGAACGTGACCGTGCCAAAGTACTCCCCTTCCCTCAGCGCCTTTGTGAGCTCGATGGTTCTCCCCTCTTTTATGATCTCCTTTACTGTCGGAGTATCAATCAACAATTCGCAAGCCGGAACGCGTCCGGTTCCATCTATAGTTTTAACGAGCCTCAGGGAGACCACTCCGGAAAGCACCAGCGAAAGCTGGAGACGGATGAGTTCGTGCTGGTGAGGGGGAAAATGTGCGAGAATCCGCTCAACGGTCTGAACAGCGTTTACTGTATGAAGAGTGGAGAGCACCAGATGCCCCGTTTCAGCGGCTTTTATCGCCGCTTCCATTGTATCCATGTCGCGCATTTCGCCCATGACAATCACATCCGGGGCCTGTCGAACGGCATGTTTGAGAGCTGTTGTGAAATCCTTGGAATCCCTGCCGACTTCCCTCTGGGTAATGACGCTCCCCTTGTCGGTGAACACGTACTCTACCGGATCTTCGATGGTAATGACATGGCGGTGCATGTTGAGGTTGATGTGCTCGATCATGGAAGCCATACAGGTGGACTTGCCGCTTCCGGTGACCCCGGTTACCAGCACAAGACCACGGCTCAAACTGGAAAGCCTTTCCAGCTGTGGAGCGGGTAGGTTGAGCTTTCTGAAGGAAGGCACTTCGGATTGAATGTAGCGGAAAACCAACCCGGGCTCACCCATCTGTTTGAAGATGTTTACACGAAACCTCCCTACTCCGACTACGGCATATGACAAGTCTATCTCTTCACCCTTGACATACCGCTCCATCCCCTGATCCTCGAGCAACTGGGCAAGAATCAGGGTTGCGAAATCCCGGGATATCTCATCCTCGGATATGAACTTGAGACCACTTTTCCCCCGAACAGTGGGTCTGCACCCTGTTTTCAAAATCAGGTCGGACGCGTTCTCTTCCATCGTGATCTTTAGTAAATCGTTTAGTTTCATTTCTCTTCCCTAGGATGCCTGTGGCTTTCCTTGTGAGCCAGGAAACCTGACCCCCTTAGTTTACCGTAACCGCATATAGACCAACATGTTAATTATCGGTTCTTCGAGTATGACATCTTTAATGGAAAACCGGGTACTAGAAACAGAATCGACGAAAAGAGGGGGCGGCAGGCAAAATCCGGAGCGGGTCAACCTGTCACATGATCACTCAATGGGCTTTCAGGTCGAGTTCACTAAGGATTGCACCGAGAAGACGGTTCAGGCCTTGGCCGCTGTGAGATGATATGAGGAAAACAGGACAGCCGATAGCTGTTGAGATCTTGCCAAGGTTCAAAGGAGGCCCTGTGAAAACGTCCGCCTTTGTGATAGCCACCAGCTGCGGCTTGGATGCTATTTTAGATGAATAGCTTTCGAGCTCTCTGAAAACGGTTTCATAGGCCTTCTCGAAAGAAGATTCGAGACCCTCGCGACAATCGATGAGATGAAGCAGAATACGGGTTCTTTCCACATGTCGGAGAAACCGGTCCCCGAGTCCGTGGCCGGAATGCGCACCTTCGATAAGGCCTGGAATGTCCGCAAAAACGATCCGGTGAAAATCCACATCCACTACACCCAGCTGAGGCACAAGTGTTGTGAACGGGTAATCAGCGATCTGGGGAGTTGCTTTTGAAATCCGCGAAAGAAACGTCGACTTCCCTGCATTGGGCAGGCCGATGATGCCGACATCGGCAATCATCTTCAGCTCCAGAATGACCGACCGTTCCTCTCCCGGCTTGCCTTTCTCAAACCTTCGCGGGACCTGATCCACTGACGTGGCCATGCCTGCGTTCCCACGACCACCACGCCCTCCTCGCAGCAAAACGAAAGGTTTTTCAGAATCGGTTAGATCCTTGAGAATATTACCATGAGAAGCATCTTTGAAAACGGTGCCTGGCGGAACCTTCAGTAGCAGGTCTTCCCCGGATTTGCCGGTGCAGTTGCTCCCCCCCCCGGGCTTTCCGTTCTGAGCCGCGAAACGCTGGTTGTTATGGTATTTACCAAGGCTTGCAAGGCCGGGTTCCACCATAAAGACAACGTCTCCGCCATTGCCCCCATTCCCTCCGTCCGGACCGCCTTTGGGGATGTACTTTTCCTTGCGGAAAGAAAGGCAACCGCTTCCACCACTTCCGGATCGAGCGTGAATAAGAACCTCATCCTTGAACATCTACCCATCTATCCCCAAGGTATGCCGTACAGAATATCGTTTCTTCAGGCGACAGGCGAAAAAAGGAAGTCATGTCCATGAGGAATTAATTGAGACAACGGAGGTGTTTAATTATTAATGAGTTAGCGCAATCAAGCCCCTTTTCACCAGCCACGGTAAAAAAAACCGTGTTTCTTAACTCTTGTCGGACTTGCCTGACCTGTCGGACTCTTCCGGAAGCCTTCTTCGCTATGAGATTACTGCGCGTCTACGGAGATCTTTTTCCCCGGATGATATGTAACAACCCCATCCACCAGCGAATACAAGGTAAAGTCGCGCCCCATACCCACATTCTTTGCGGGCTTGAATGGTGTACCGCACTGTCGCACCAGTATGGTTCCTGCAGTCACATACTGCCCTGCATACCGTTTGATGCCACGGAACTGCGCTTTGGAGTCCCTCCCGTTTCTTGAAGATCCCTGTCCTTTTTTATGTGCCATAAAACACCTCGTTATCATATGTCGAGCTGATGCTTTCCCTTTTCAACACATCCGGCTCTGATTCAGTTTCATGCTTCGTAAACGATGCCGTAAACAGTCGCTATGATGCCTCAATGGACTTGATTTCAATCCTGGTATACTTTTGGCGGTGGCCTATGAGGCGACGGTACTTCTTGCGCCTCTTGAACTTTTGTACGCGAATCTTCTTCCCCAGCTCCTTCCCCTTTACAAGCCCCACGACTTTTGCCCCTTCGACAAAAGGTTCACCGATCTTTCCATCCACGAGAAGCACGCGGTCAAAACTGATCTCGCTGCCTTCAGCCGCCTGCTTCCAGTCGATGAGAACGCTATCGCCCTCTTTAACCTTGAACTGCTGGCCACTGTCCTGAAAAATTGCAAACACCACTATTAACTCCTTCCGCATGACCGGACGAGATGATTACTTGCCAGCCGATAACAACCGCGCAAAGGACTATCCGTTGCATCGTCCTCTGAAAACAAGGCTATTCCCGGCAAACAAAAGGCCGCAATCATATACATAACCGAAGCCTTGTTCAATCTTTTTTTCGAGTTGGTTCTGTTTTTTCAGGATTCTATGGGCGCCCATTCTCTGAGTTCTGGAAATCAACGGCTTCATTCTCGATTATGATCTCCCCTAACGGAACCCGCCAGGAACCGACAATGGTGACTTTTTTGTTGCTGATATCCTCTAACTCAAGTAATAAACGCCTTTTGTGGTTGTTTATGTAATCAGCTATCTTAGGGTTCACAACAATGTTCAGTTCCTTTTGCTTGTTTGTAACCCACAACCTGATTTTTCGAATGATGTTCAGGGTCGATGTCTCAAGAGAAGCCACGTAACCCGTGCCATTGCAGTTATCACACCGATCGAACACAGAAAGTTTTAAACTAGGGCGCACACGCTGCCTGGTCAACTCGATTATTCCAAATGGCGACATGCGGGCAAGCTTGATCCTGGCCCGGTCTGGTTTGAGGGAGTCTCGGAACATCTTTTCAACAGCACGTTTATGTTCATCCTCCTGCATGTCGATGAAATCACAGATGATCAAACCGCCAAGATCACGAAGCCGGAGCTGGCGTGCGATCTCCTTCGCAGCCTCAATATTGATCTGAAATGCGGTCTCCTCCAGCTTTCCCCCCTTGAACTTGCCAGAGTTAACATCTATGGCCACCAAGGCCTCTGTCTGCTCAATGACAAGAGAGCCGCCTGATTTCAATGGTATGTCTCGGTCAAGAAGCATCACAAGTTCTTTTTCGACGTTATAGTGGTCAAAAAGCGGATGTTTACCCTTGTACAGCTTCACCGAATTCGCCTGTCTGGGCATCACGATCTTCATAAAATCGCTGATACGCTTATAAACATCTTCCGAATCCACCAGAACCTCCTCGACGTTCGAGGAATAAAGGTCCCTGAGAGCCCGTATGGCAAGATCGTTTTCCAGGTAAAGTGTGGCTGGAGCAGCCTGGGATTTGATTCGCTTCTGTATTGCTTTCCACAGGTTGTTCAGATATCTGATGTCCTTCTTGAGCTCCTGCTTGGTCTGTCCCGCCCCCGCTGTTCGTACGATCAGACCCATCTTCTCCGGAATATCCAGGCTATCAATGAGCTCTTTCAGCTTGTTACGTTCCGAATCATCCTCTATCTTGCGTGAGATCCCCCGCTTCGCTGTCCCTGGCATGTATACCAGATATCGCCCCGGCAAGCTGATGTATGTCGTGAGAGCCGGGGCCTTGTTCCCGATACCGTCCTTGGTCACCTGGACGATAAGGTCCTGACCCTTGGATAGAAGCTTCCCGATGGACTGGGCATTCTTTTTGGAACTTTTCCTACCGGTTTTCTTTTTCTTGTCGTTTTCATCCGAGCCGGAACCCGATCCCTCTTTTTTCTGCTCCTTTACGTTTTCCATCAGATCTGAAACATGCAGAAAACCATGCCTTGAGCCTCCGAAATCAACAAATGCGGAATCTATGCTCGGCTCGATGTTAACGATCTTCCCCATGTAAATGTTCCCGATACGCGAACATAACGATGACCTCTCCATGTAGAACTCATCGAGCTTGTTATCTTCGAGTATCGCCACCCGGCTCTCTTCCGCCTCGGTGGCGTTAAACAGCATCACTTTTACCATTTTACATCCGTACGAATCAAACCCGGCATGCTGTCTCCCACAATCGAAAAAACGTTAACGGCACCAGATCAAGAACAAACATACAACTCCTGCTCTACTATATTCGTTGCTAACAATCAGCTATGCTCGATAAAAAAATAAAAATCCAAGGTCCGGATCATCTGTTTGATTCAAGGCCGCTCTGAGGATTTCCATGGATAACGGGTGAATGTATGATTCTGAGCGCTTTGACCATTACATGTTCCTGCGAGGCCAGCTTGTAAAGGGCCCTGGCCAAGTCACCAATCCGCGGCTGCCTGCCGCCCATGCCTTCCAGCTCAAACAGCACAAACCCGTCTCTCATCTCATAACGTCGTATTAAAGGCCGAACATCCACGGTAAAACAACGGTCTTTTCGCGTGACGGTTGTTTCGATTTTTTCCATGGCGATCCATCTTCCAGCGGCTGATTCGACATCCTCGGCAGGGCCGTCAAAACAAAGAGTAAGCCCGATCTCTTCGGCATCCAACCCTTCCGGCCCGCCCCTGACAGCCTTGGTGATTGTAAAGCCTCCGGGCAGCTGTGCGTTGAGACTACTGCAAAGTTCCCCTGGGTTAACCTCATCCGCCAGTTTCACGGAGATCCATTCACCGTCGGTTTCGACCCCAACTGGAACGGCCCTGAATGAGGACAGCCGGATATGCGGATTACATCCTTGTGTAAAGCAAAGAGGCAGGCCTGTCCTCCTCAAGGCCCTTTCAAGGATCCTGATCGTGTCCAGGTGTGAGAAAAAAACCGCATCACCGCTCTTGGTATAGATAAATGAAAACAAAGGACCCTCTGGCATTCTTGCCTTCGACTGTTCAACATTCAGCATTCGACATTCGCCTGCCGGAGCCTGAAGAAACAAACAGACAAAATACTACCTGTCAGCAAAAACAGGCAAGGAAAATATCATGGATGTATAAAGGGCCAGACCGGAACAGGGAGGGGAAAAGGAAGCCGGCGCCCTGTTGTCAGGATACGCCGGCTTCCAACCGCCTATGATGTCCTTCGTGTTCCACGCCGCGTCAGGCGCATTCAGGCTGCCCTGCCTTTGGACGATCAGTTTTCCTCTTCGATAACGACCTCGCCCACGCCCATGTCGCCCACGAGATCGGAGAACTCTTCTCCACCGCTTTCATAGATTCTTAAAAATTCCTCGCTGAGGTCCATCTTTGCCTTGCTGGCCCCTCCCTCGATGATCCTTGGCCTGATCATGACGATCAGGTCTTCCTTGATCTTAATGCTCGATTTCGACTTGAACAGATACCCGAGGTAAGGTATGTCACCCAGCCAGGGAACTTTGGTGACAACCTCTGTTTCACGGTTGCTGACGAGGCCTCCTATCACCCCGAACTGTCCCGACTCCAGCATCAGGTTCGTGACCACGGTCTGACTCCTTACGCGCGGGAGGTACATCTCGTTGAGAAAGCCTGCAGCGTATATGCTGAACTTGTCGAAGCCCTCCATGTTTGCGTCCGTGCTCTTGCCGCTGAGCGATTCGGCCTTAGGGATGATCGACATGACGATCCGGTTCGTGCCCGGAATGACGTGCGGCGTGACAAAAAGCTGAAACCCCAGATGAATGGGCGAGTTCGAGGCCTCCTTGATCGTGTACTGCAGATCACCGGCCTGGCCCGCCTTGGCCTCGATCTGGGCCCACCTGACCGTGTCTCCGACATTGATCGTGGCCTCGTGATGGTCCAGGGTCACAACGTGAGGGTTCTGAAAAACCCTGCTCGAGGAGCTGATCTCCACCAGGTGAACCAGAAACTTGATCGGGGAAAAGTCCAGGGTTCCGTTGGTAACACCGGGCACCGGTGTCCAGTTGTTGATGTCAATATTAGGTGTCGGGCCCGGCATGACGGTGTCATTAAACCCGCCCTTGCCCAGATTGAAAGGAAAAGCAAGCGCCCTCTTGGCACCATCCCAGCTTGCGCCGATGCCTGTCCCGTTCAGCGGATCGGTAAACCCGAAAGATGCGTCGAAGTTGTCCCTCTTTTCGAAACTGATGAACTGAACATCGATCAGAACCTGTAGCGGTTCCTGGTCAAGCCTCTCCAGTATCTCATCGATCCTGTCCAGGATGGGCTTGATGTCTTTCACGAAAATAACGTTGTCCTTCGGGAAAAAATCAAGCTTTCCGTTATCCGAAAGCAGGCTTTCAATAGCCTTGAGGAGAGGAAAGTCCACCCTTGATTCGTGCTGTGCGGGCTGGTTTTCGCCTTCGATGTATTCGCTCGCGATCTTTGGAACATAGATGTTTCTCGGCCTTATGTACTTCAACTCGAAAACACGCGTTTCGAGCTGCTGCACGAGAGACTCGGAGGTGACGATACGATACACGCCGCGGTTCTCCTCGACCATGTGGTAGCCCAGGGTCTTGACAACATTCTCCATCGCGTCTTTCCAGGGAATGTCGTCAACGTTCATGTTCACGGTTCCCTCGACATCAGGCGCTATGATTACATCCGCGTTGCCGGCCAAGGCTATTGCGGTTATAACACGTTTGATGTCCTCATCGACGAAGGTGAACTGCACACGCTCGGGTTTTTCCACCCTGAATACCTTCGAGGATTTTTCTATCACGATACAGCCGGCCTTCTCCGCAACGATGTCAAGGGCATCGCGCCACGGAACATTGTTTAGGGTCAGGCTTATCATTGCATCCTTGCCCTGCTCAAGCAGTATGTTGACGCCGACCTCGTTGATAATATGATCAAGCACGTCAGACAACGGCCGCTCCTTGGCAACAATGCTAATCATCGCATCATCGTTTATCAGGCCCGGCACTTTCTCGCCTTCTCCAAGCACCTGGGCGCTTGAAGCCGACCATGACGAACTCAACAAAAGAACAGCAACACACACCAACAAACACTCGATGCCACGCTTGAATACCGGAACAGGCGTCATACAACACCTCCTTAGCTACACAAAACTTCTCTGGCGACTATCACATCGCATCGCCACCAGTGCCTTTTCCTTTGAATGGTCCCCGGAACCGGCAAAAACCCCTCATGATAATCTTATCCTTCATGGATTGATTTCGAAGGGCTGGTTCTTGTACCGGAACATGACTCTTTCTGTTTCGATTTTTTCGACAACCAGATCCTCCTGCACAAACTGCCCCTCCATGAGAACCTGACCGTTTACAATTATGACGGATCGCTCCGTTTTGCTGATAATACCGCTGATCTTTATAGGAATCTTGTAGAACTCCCGGGCAGCGCGCGCCTTGATGTATATCTTCTCGATCTGGTTAATAACCGATCCCCTCTCATCATCCAACTCAGCAGCAGCCAATGCCTGGACTCCTATGTCCCCTTTCATCAGCTCGTAATCTCTCACGCACCTTTCATAATCCCCGGTGTCGAGCATCGTTTTGAGCTTGTCCCGCATATCCGTCAAGTGACCCAGCAAAACACCGGAAGGCATAACCTCCTCATCCCCGGTGTTTATCTTGTTGATTTCCTTCAGGCCGGGCAAAATTATGCGGTCCATTTTTTTCACGCATGCCGGATCCGTGATCCACCTCTTTTCGATCGCCTCGTTGACCCGGTTGTTAATCTCGATTATTTTCTCCGCGGCCTCTTTTCTGATCTCTAACCCACGAATGAACGGCATACTCACCGTGTCCTTCATATACTCTAAAAGCCCGTTTACCTCGAATATCTTGTCCATCATGCCGGAAATGAACTCTTCCTGATCGGCCACATCCAGCCCGAAACCGCCTTTTCCCGAGGCGGCCCACCTTCTCGGGTCGATAAACGGGTCGCGAATTGTCGGGTCAGCAACATGTTCGTAGTGGTCGATCTTGAAATCACCCCGCCAGGTGATGATCTCGTCGATGATCATGTCCCGTTTTTTGTTATAATTTTGTATTTTCGTGGCACCCGCTTTTCCCTCGTTTCCATGATACACGTATGTCTCCACGAGCATGTCCATTCCATGTGACACATCGCTCCGAAGCGTGTCCTCGTCGTACTCTCCGGCCTTGATCCTGATTTCGGTGATCTTCAAGAACCGCTCGTAGTTTTCGATCATGGAGATAAAATCGAGGAATTGAAAAATATTGCATCGCAAGTCGAGTCTGAAAGATTCCTTATCGAAAATCTGCGGGCCCTTTCTCTGTCGGATCGACCGCCTGTCGTCCCTCAAGCTCGTCAGCACGACATTGGACTTGTTCGCGAAATCGCTCAAACCCTTGACGAATTCGTTTACCTCCTTTGTATTCGGCAGGATCTTAACGTACCGGTTTACATTCTCACGGATTATGATGACTTCCTTCTCCAATGAAGCGACCTTGCCGCACTTGATCTTTGCAACGGCCACTTGACCCCGCAAAGCCTCCTCCTCCTCCACTACCCTCTGATACTCATCATAAATCCAGTAAGACAGGCCCCCGCTTCCCAGAAGAATCAACAAAGTGAAGGCAACCATGAAAATCTGGTATTTTTTCCGTGTCATCTTGGCCAACGCTACAGCTCCTCTACCTTTTTTAAGAACCAGTTGGGGATCAATGGTTGTTTTCGCTCCCGCTCGTCGTACCGGCGCTCTTTTTCAAAATCGGTCTCTTCGCCGCAACCGTGTTTTTATCCCTGAGGTTCAATGTCCAAGCGTATTCGATCGCCTCCGGCGGGCACATTTTGTCGTCTATTACTGTTGTACCGGTGGGATTCGTTATCGAATCGAAGTCATCTACGAACAGATCATGGTTTTTCAAATCTTCGTTGAAATTGGACAATTGTTCGTACTGATCACCTGACAGATACCCCTTCAGATCAATCCCTTTCTGACGGGAATCGTTCATGCGGGCATGCATCTCCTTCAGCCAGACACAATGCCGTTCCGGATTCATTCGGTTGCTTACGACCTGGCACAGCTGATCCAGTTTCCTGGTCCAGTGAATCCGTGTGGCCTCGATATCCCTGATGATGTTCTTGCGCTGCATAAACTCGGCTTTCTCCGCCTCAAGATCAGACGCATATTCCGCCATCGGTTTCAGATTCTCGAACTCCTCCTTGACTATGTTCCGCTCTGTCTCAGCGCCAGCGAGAATCACGAAATATAAATAGGCGACTATGCAGAGTGAGGATACGGATAGGACCGTTCCGGCGGCAACCATCAGATACGTCCCGGCCGTCCTTCTTTCGAACTCCCGATATTCTTGGGGGAGCAGGTTTATCTTCAGCATCTTTCCTTTTTTTACCTCCTCAGGTTCAACCCTTGATTCTGGATGCCAAGCCCATCGCCACCCCGAGGGACAGCGCATTCTCCGTGAGCAGTTCCGAATCCACCATGTCCGGATCCACGCCTACCCCGGCCACCGGGCTCCAGTAGATCGTTTTACGTTCAAAGATCTTTTCGAAGGCTTCGTCCAGGCCAAGCGCGCGACCCCCGCCGCCCGAAAGATAGATCGCCTCAACCTTGCTCTCGTACTGGTTTTCGTAATAGTCGAGAGAAAGGTTGATTTCGCTTCCCATCTCCTCGATTCCGGGGGCTATGGCATCCGCAACCTTGTCCGCTTCATCACCGGGAGACCTCTTCATCTGCTCGCTTTCGAACAGCTCCAGGCCCTGCTTCTTTGCTATATATGAGGTGAAGTCGTTCCCACCCATGTAGATTTCGCGTGTAAAATACAACTCCATGCCCTGCAGGATGCTGATGCATGTCTTGTTTCCGCCTATGTCCAACAAGGCGACAACCTTGGTTTCCACGTCGTTTTCCGCGTTCACGGAGTTCGAAAACTCGAAGGCGTTTGCCAGGGCAAAAACATCAACATCGGTAATCGCGGGCTGTAGGCCGCAGCCTTGCAGGAGCCGGTACTGATCTTCAACAACTTCTCTCATCACCGCGACCAGGATCACCCTCATTTCGTTTTTTGACAAACCGGTCGCTTCCTTCAGCCTCTGGCTGTCCAGCAGCACGTCATCGATCTCGAACGGTATGTATTTGTCAGCCTCGTACCGGAGCGCATTGTTGAGGTTATCGTCGGGCATCTCGATGATGTTGAGAAAGCGAACAATGACGGATCTGCCGGAAACAGCCGTGGCCACACGTTTGCTTTTGAAGCGACAGGTGCGCAACAGCTCGCTCAAGGCGTCAGCCCTGGCATCTTCAGATGAAATATCTATCTGGCCGTAACCGGTAATAATGTAATCATCTCGGTCAAATGAGAGCTCGATAGCCTTGATACATTCCGATCCCAGATCCAACCCTACGATAGACTTCCTTTTGCGCAAGAATACCATTCCGGAGATCCTTATATATGCTGTTCGACGTGTATGATAGAACCCCTTTTCCCTTTAAACCCAGCCGATGTCTGATAGGGCACAATCGGCGGTACTCTCGAATCTTCGGAAATTAACCTCCCTAACTTTAAACAAATCCCCATCCGCACGCCCACAAGGCAAAATTAGCGCGTCGAGCAATGCCGGCTGGTACGCAGGCAACCCACCCCTGAGGCTGTCAAGGGCTATCCCGCATATTTCATCCTCTTCTGCTGCGGCACCGTAAAGCGGGCTATGGCATCAAACGATATGAAAGGGAAAAAAGAGGGCGTGGGCAAAAAGCGATTATCACTCGAAAAAGCCATTGGTCACGAGATCGACAAGCGAACAGATGAGCTCATCCGAATCAACGCCTTCGCTGATGAGTTCCATCTCATGGCCATAAGCACAGGCCAAGGTCATCAGTTGAATAATCGACTTTCCATCCACCGTGCAGCCATTGCATGTAACAGTGAGACTCGCCTGGAACCGGGTGGAAATCTCCACGAATTTGCTAATAGGCCTCGCGTGAAGCCCGGCGCGGTTTGTAATCTTCACTTTCTTTCTCAACTTATGGGCGTTCCGTACTCTGGCTGACCCTTGGTACAAGGGTCAGAGGTTGAGAGGTTGTGGAGAGCGATGATGATAATCGGACAATTCGAGGCTTGGCAGTCGGCACCGGTTCATCAATGTACAACAGGCCGAGGGTTTGATGCCGAGACTGATGCGGAGTTCAACGATGTCTACAGCAACCTTGAACCTCTGAAAACAAACGCGTGTATCACTCGCTGAGTTCCTTGAGAATACCGCATATCTCTTTCCCGTTTTTAGCGTTTCTGACGAAACGACTGAAGTCCTGATGTCTCGCCATCCGGGAAATCCACTGGAGAATGCTCAAATGCTCTTCTGCGTGCCCGGTGGAAGAAACCAGGAGGAAAAGGATGTACACCGGTTCACCATCAACTGCGCTGAAATCCACGCCCGCCTTCGAACGAGCCATAAGCATGAGCCGCTCCTGGCAACCGTCGATCTTCACATGCGGTATGGCCACCCCGTGCCCCAACCCGGTGGATCCCAGTTTTTCACGATCGAGCAAAGCCTCAAAAGTGCTTTTCTTCTTGTTTTTCGGAAAGACACCTTGAGACACGGCGAAATCGAGCATCTCCTCGATCACCATTTTTTTCTCAACAGCCCCAAGGTCTTCGATTATATTATTTTCCTTAAACAATTGCAAATAAGACATCTATGCTCACCTCTTCAGTAACGCGTCTTCGAAAAACAACAGTTAAGCATGCCTGATAAAGAGGCGCTCACGCATGCGCCAACGCTTGATTATAGAAAACATTTCAGGATTTCCCCTTGTATTTTTTCCTGATAATTTCCTCGTAACTCAATTCATCATCCACATCCTGATCTGACTCAGGTTCGGGAGGTACACCTTTCACATGCCTATGGCCCCTCAATCGCTCCTTGAAGCGCACCAGCTGTCTTTCCATTTTATCCATGAGCAAGTCTATAGCAGCATGTCCGTCCTGATGAGCCATACTCCCCACCAGCTGCTGACCCCGCGAAACAGAAATGATCATCTCGACCGCATGCTTATCTTTTTCATTGTCGAGAATCACTTGCACCCTGGAGATGTTGTTAAAATACTTGATCAGCTTTTTCGCCTTGTCGCGAGCATAGTCCTTAATCTCTTGAGACTTGTTTTCATGCCTCCCGATTACTTCGATTTTCAAGTGGCCCTCCTTGCAATCAGCATATTAAAAAGAGTCCTTTTCTCACCTACAACGCGCTACCCCTGTTGAAAACAGCAATAGCCCGGAGTTCATCCTGACATGCATCAGCAACCGATACGGGAAACGATCCCTGGTTTTCCATAAGTAAGCCGAATTAATAATTCACTCTCCACAAAAAAAGTCCTTTTGCCGGATATGTGGGCGGAGCAAGAGTCCTGTCCCCCGAATCGAGAATCTCTACAGCTCTCTTTTGCGATATGCTTCCGTCAGCCGTTGCCATGACGAAAGATACCATATTACGGACCATTCGGTAAAGGAACCCTTCTCCTGTGAAAAAAATTCTGACACATTCTTTTCGCCTCCTGACCTTGATCGACAGAATCCTGCGACGGCTGGACTTCACATCGGCGCCCGAAGCCCTCATTGCGGCAAAGTCCCGATCTCCCACTAGCAGCGAAGCAGCTTCGCGGATGGCTGCCTCACCAGGCAATTTACGAACACGGTGAAGGAAACGGCTTCTGAAGGGATCGTCAAACGGAGCTTCGACTATCTGATAAAAATAGGTCTTGTGGCGGACAGAGAACCTGGCATGGAAATCCAAGGGAACCCTCGATGCGCGAAGAACTCTGATATCGCCCGGCAGAATGGCGTTCAGCCCCTTGACCAGGGTCTCTTCCGCGATCTCCTTGTCCAGATGAAACGAAGCAACCTGGCCAAGGGCGTGAACTCCCGAATCGGTGCGTCCGGCGCCGGCGATGGAAACCTCTCTCCCGGTCAACCGGCTGATCCCGTCTTCGATAATCCCCCTCACTGTCCTTTCACCCTGAGCCTGTTTTTCCCATCCACAGAACCCCGTACCGTCATACGCAAAAATAAGCTTAAAGCAAAGATCCAAAGCCATTCATCCGCCCAGGTGGTAAACTCGACTCGTAAAGATCGAATTGAACCGATTCTTCAGCCCGCCCGGTTCGGCGCAGGCTTGTCTCTTTTCATCAGTACACCCTTCTTTGCCGAGAGGAAGGCACATTCAACGCTTTTCTGTACTTGGTAACTGTCCGTCTGGCTATGCTGAGACCTTCCATCTCCAGGATTTTCATTATTTCCTGGTCTGACAACGGTTTCGTTTTGTTTTCGTTGTCGATCAGGTCCTTGACCTTCTGCTTGACTCCAACGCGCGATTCTACTTCACCGTCAGAAGACTTTGTAGCCCCGGTAAAAAAGCTCTTCAAAGAAAATATCCCCCTGGGCGCCTGGACATATTTGTCCGATATCGTACGGCTGATCGTTGAAACGTGGAGGCCAAGCTTGTCAGCCACCTCCTGCATTTTCAGGGGTTTGAGGTGTTTTGTACCACGGTCAAGAAAATCACGCTGATGTTTCACAAGCACATCAACCACTCTTGAAAGCGTGCTTCTCCTCTGCTCAATGGATTCGATGAGCCATTTGGCGGATTCGATCTTCTTGCGGAAGTGCATTCGCAGCTTTGGATCCAGGGACTTGTCCATGTACATCTTGAGATATGCTTCGCTGATTCCCAGTTTTGGGTAGTAGTCGTTCTGGAGCTGGATTTCGTACTCCCCGTCAATAAGCTCCAACACAACATCTGGATTGACATAAGGGATCGGGTCCGTCCTGAAAAGGCGTCCCGGTATTGGATCCAGATGGCTTATGTTCTCCAATGCATCCTGCACCTCTTCTATTGACCTGCTTGTTCGTTTCGCGATCTTGGGGAGCTGGTTCTTCGAAAGATCTTCGATGTGGTCTACAATGATCTTACGCATCAACTCATGGTCTGTGTGTGACGCATCCAGCTGGAGTAAAAGGCATTCCCGAAGGTCTCTGGCACCGACCCCGGTTGGTTCGAAGGACTGAACCAGAACCAGGGCCTCTTCTTTCTTGGCTTGAGTATGATCTCCGGCTGATGGCATGTGGATCTCTTCCAGAGGATACAACAGGTAGCCGCGATCATTGATGTTGTAGATTATCTGCTCCGCAATAATCCTGATGTCCTGATCACAATCGGACAGGCCCAGTTGGTTCTTCAAATGGTCCTGCAGCGTCATCGGCCGTGACATCGTGTTTTGCATCGCCCGGAACTTTGGATCATCCTCGCCGCTTTTGTGGCTGGAGCCGGTTCTCGTCCGATCCTTGTTCATTTCGATCATGTTTTTGAGACGCTCCATCTCTTCATCCAAGGAGAAGGAATCGTCATCGTCACCGTCTCTAGCGTCGTCCCCGTTTCCGTCGATGCTATCGCTCCGGTCAGAGCCTTCCGTCTGCTTGATCTCTTCCAGCGGCTCAACCTGCTCGAGAACTTCGTTTTCCATCAGCTCGTTCTCTATGAGCTCCTTGAGATCCATGGACTGCAGCTGCAGAATCTCGATCCGCTGTATAAGCTGCGGAGACATCTTGAGCTTCTGCTCAAGACGCATGTTCTGCATGAGTTCCAGCTTCATGATCAGCCCAGCCCTACAGTTTCATCGCTATTCTGTCAGCGAGCGCGTCCGACAGCATGGCCTGGTTTGCGTATTCGATCTTAGATCCCGTGGCAATGCCGCGCGCTATCCTTGTGATCATTATTCCGGTTCCTTCCAGTTTCCTGGCCAGCAAAAGGGCGGTTCCATCTCCCTCGAAATCCGGATTTGTTGCAATAATGATCTCCTTCGCCTCACCTTCATTGGCTCGATTCAGAAGAGCCTCCAACGTCAGGTGCTCCGGCAACACACCCTCAATCGGATCCAGCGCCCCTTGCAAAACGTGATACAGCCCCCTCCAGCCGGCATCCTCCAGGGCGGTTAAATCGCCCAGCCCTTCAACAACAAGGATCCTCTCCCTGTCCCGGTCAGGGGACCGGCAGATGGGACAAGGATCGTCTTCCGAGGTATTGAAACAGATGGAGCAGGACCTGCTTTTTTCCGCAACCATCCGAACGGCATCGGCAAGCGCAAGAGCATTGAGCTTGCCGCTCCTCAGAAGGAAAAGCGTCATCCGCTCCGCTGTTTTCTCTCCTATTCCAGGGAGCTTTTTGAACTCCCCTATCAAACTGTCAATACACTCGGGATACATGTCATACCATCGCTAAAAAAGTGACAATCTCCTGTGGTAACAACTATCGGCGACCGGTTACGCCTTCATGCATAGATTATACTCGAAAAAACCCGGGGTTTCCAGTTAGTGGGGAGAAGGATGGATTTCTTTTGGTTCAGAGGTTGTAGAGGGGGATGATGAAAATCGAGTGATTCGAGGATAGGAGGATTGGCAGTTGCCGCCGGTTCATCAATGCACAACAAGCAGAGGGTTTAGATACCAAGGCCGATTCGTAGTTCAACGATCTCCACCGACAACCTTGAACCTCTGAACCTCGAACCTCCGCTAAAACATGCCTGGAAACGTCAATCCTCCCGTCAGCTTGGACAGCTCATTTTCCTGCAGCTCCTTTGCCGCGGTGAGCCCCTGCTTCACTGCAGCCACGACCATGTCTTCCAGCAGTTCGACATCTTCAGGATCCAGAACGCTTGGATCTATCTTGATCGAGAGGAGTTCCCTGCTTCCGTTTACCCGGGACACGACAGTCCCGCCTCCAGCCGATCCTTCGATAACCTTCGATTTCAACTCTTCCTGGATCCTTGTCACATCTTTCTGCATTCTCTGG
This sequence comes from uncultured Phycisphaerales bacterium, assembly GCA_964542475.1. GTDB lineage: Bacteria > Planctomycetota > B15-G4 > B15-G4 > CAYZWU01 > CAZIUL01. Next base: position 108,345 of record CAZIUL010000009.1, read on the forward strand.
GCTTGCTTCAAAAGGTTGGAAAAATCTCCTAATCCACTCATGTGTCTCTCCTGCTCATATCCGTGGTTTACCGCACAACTCAGCATCCGGTCCCGGTCAGACGAGGTCCCCTTCAAAATGGTCTATTGTCTTCCGGACAATGGGAGGTATTTCCTTTTTGCCCGAATGCGGCGCCGCTTTCACAGAAAAACCGAACTGCCTTCCGAAAACGCTCTTCGAGGCGTTATCGACCGTTTTCATGTTCTCTTTGCTGTTCAGGCTAAAAACAGTTCCGCCCTCCTTCTCCTCTGGATCAAGCAGCTCAAAAGATTTACCGTCAAAGGAAATGATCTCCAGCCGTCTGAGATATGTTGCCAGGGTTTTCGATCGCTTCTCGACCTCACCGAGGATCTTCGAAAAGACGGCTGAAGGGGTTTCTCCCTCTAGAGACGAACCCGCCGGGACTGAAGAGGCGCTGCCACGCGACTCCCTCTTTTTTCCGCTCCCGGGTGGTGGTTGGGACGGATGCCCGGATACGGGTTTCCTTCCGGCGGGCTTGTTTCGCGGGGATCCCTTGCCGGTTTCAGGGTCAGCGCCGGATGGCGACGGAGCTACCGGACCCGCTTTCCCAGCGGCAGCCCCGCCTGCACCGCGGTCTTCTCTGCCGCCGCCTTCTCCCAGCGACCGCATGGCATCGGACAGTGCCATCGAATAAGAAAAGCGGGCCATCTTCAGAAGGGACATCTCCGTAAGCACTCTTTCATCATCGAACCAGCGGGTCTTTCGCAAGGCTTCCAATGTAATCTGCAAGCAACCCAGAATACGATCCAGGTCGGTTCTCTCCGCCTGCTGCCTGCATCTCTCCTCAAGTCCGGACAGGCTGTTTGTGATGTCCTCCCTCGCCCCTGCCGCAACAAGCATCAAAGCCCGCAGGTAATCAAGCAGGTCTTTCAACAGATCCTCCCCCTGTGTACCGGATTCATACACGCGATCTACAAAATCGAGAACCATGGAAAGGTCTTCATCCAGAACACCATCCATCAGATCAGCGATATCGCTCGGTGAAAGCCTTCCGGTAAGCGAGTTCAACGACTCGAAGTCCGCACATCCTCCACCCAGCGCGGCAACCTGGTCAAGGAGGGATTCGGCATCCCTCAACCCCCCCCTGGACAATGCGGCTATCCTCTGCAGAACCCCGGTATCGCATTCAATCGACTCGGCCACGGCGATGTTTTCAAGCCTCGCTGCGATGTCCGAACTCGATATGCGCCGGAACTCATAACACTGGCACCGGGAGCGCACCGTCTCCGGCATCTTCTGCGGTTCTGTTGTAGCAAAAATGAACTTTACATGCTCGGGCGGCTCCTCAAGCGTCTTGAGAAGCGCGTTGAAGGATTCCATGGTAAGCATGTGCACTTCGTCTATTATGTAGATCTTGTGACGGCTGTTGGCAGGAACATACCTGACGTTTTCCCTTAGAGCGCGTATGTGGTCTATGCCCCTGTTGGATGCGGCATCGATCTCCACAACATCCATATCATTACCGCTTACAATCGAGACACATCGCTCACACTTCAGGCACGGCTCAGCGGTTGGTCCCTCCTCGCAGTTCAGAGCCTTGGCCAGGATGCGCGCCATCGATGTCTTTCCGACTCCGCGCGGACCGGAGAACAGGAAAGCGTGTGCGACACGCTCCTTTTTTATGGCGTTTTCGAGTGTCCTGGAAATCCACTCCTGGCCGATTATCTCCTTGAATGTGCCAGGTCTGTACTTCCTTGCAAGAACTGTATACGACATTTGATCCCATCCAAACGACTACCGCAACGAAAAGGGCCGTGCGCCGTTTATCGAGGAATCCGCACTTCCTGAAAAACCCGCTGAAGCTCAGTCCGAGTACTCCCTCACACCTAAGATCAAAATGCTTATGGCTGCTCCCGTCAGGGCCTGACCAGGTTCACACCTTCTTACCGTAAAGGAACTCTTTCCTCAACACTCCAATCGGGCAACCGGAAAGCACCGATATCCCCTCAAAACGGCATCACCCCCGCGTATAGAGGATTTCGGGTACAAGGCACCCCTAATGCCCCGGCTGCACGGCCAAATTATATATGCTAAAAACCTCTCTGCCGGTACACATCGTACAAGCAGGTTGATGGCTGGCGGAGAGGGCGGGATTCGAACCCGCGAGGCAGGGAATACCCGCCTACACGCTTTCCAAGCGTGCTCTTTCGGCCACTCAGACACCTCTCCAGAACAGTTACATTACAAAAGAACGCTTCGATATCAGCCGACATCTCTTTCAGCCCTGCATCAAGCGGGCTGTGTTATCCCCGGGCCCTCCTGTCAGCATCCCCGCTCCTCAAGGGACGGTGAAAAAAGTGGCGGAGAGGGAGGGATTCGAACCCCCGGGCCCATTACTGGGCCAACGGTTTTCGAGACCGCCCCGATCGACCGCTCCGGCACCTCTCCGCTTCTGGAAAATCAAACCGAAGAAACCCGCTAACCGGGGTACCATCGGACAAAAACAGATCCAAAGAGGCCGGGAAGGCGCAACAGCAAAGGCAAGCCAAATAGCCTTTCCATGGATCTTCAGGGATTTTATCCGTTTTTTTGCAGAAATAAAAACAAAAATACGAGAGGGCAAGCCCGCATATTTCATCCTCTTCTGCTGCGGTACCGTAATCTGCGCTGCGGCTGCGTTTCATGCCGGGAAACGATCCTCAACCTGTAGGACAACTATCGCTTGGACCTGAAAAAACTCTGCAAAAGAGCCCGGCAGTCATGCTCCAGCACTCCAAAATCAATGGAAAGGGAATGGTTCAAGGCGGGATGCCCCGCTACATCGATGACAGATCCGCAAGCGCCCACTTTGAAATCAGGGGTTCCTATGACAAGGCGTTGCACTCTGGCGTGAACAAGTGCACCGATGCACATCAAGCAAGGTTCTTTGGTGACAAAAACCTCCACGGAAGTAAGCCTTTGAGCTTCCATGACGGCACAAGCCTGAGTGATTCCGATCATCTCCGCATGCGCGGTGGGATCGCCAAGGCCCTCACATTGATTTCTCGACCGTGCAATGACCTTGTCGCCATGAACGAACACGGCGCCAACAGGGATCTCTTCTTGATCAGCCGCTGCCTCGGCCTCGAGCAATGCGATTCTCATGTAGCCTTTGTCTCTTTCAGACACAGTCATGTTGCACCTCACCCAAAATCGTTTGCCTCATGAACCACAACAATAGGGCAAAAAAAACATGTCCTTATCCCGCATGCAGCATGGATAAGGATTGCATTGTTACCGAAGCCGACAGAGCCGCACTTACAGCTGCAAACTGTTCCTATCTGAGAAGGCCGTTTATCGAACAACCTATAGTAAGAAATTTTACAGAATTTTCTAAATTTTTACATCAAAGCACCGATTATAAAATTGGTTGGCAGTTTCTGTTCGTTTCTTCTTTTTGTCGGGTTCATTTCCATCTCAAAGTTCCCAACAAAAAACTGAAGAAATGCTTCTAACCTTTCAGGTTGAACTGTTTCAACAATTGTTCTTCATAAAATTGTCGTTCAAACACAGCGCCGCACCATGCATTTTGTCGTGTAAAACGAACCGATGATCAAAGTTCCTGCTAACAGGATATGGAACTTTTTAGTGGCGCGCTCGAGAGTTCTTGGTCTTTAGACTCTCGAGAAAAATTCACTCTTTTAAGGAGTAGTGGAGATGGCAGCGAAGAAGAAGACCAAGAAGGTGGCGAAAAAGAAAAAAGTCGCCAAGAAAAAGAAGGTGGTCAAGAAAAAGGTAGCCAAGAAAAAAACAAAGAAGAAGGCGAAGAAAAAGGTAGCCAAGAAAAAAGTCGCCAAGAAGAAGACAACCAAGAAGAAGACAAAGAAGAAAGCAAAGAAAAAGGTAGCTAAGAAGAAGAAGACAAAAAAGAAAGCGAAGAAAAAAGCAAAGAAGCGTTAATCGAGCAACATCTTCGTGACCGTAATCCGAAAGGGGCCGCAAAACTTGCGGCCCCTTTACTTATCTGCAGCGATCATTTCGACTATGCGCCGTCTTCCTGCCCATCCGTTTCATCTTCTTCCTGAACATCAACCTGCCGAACTGTAACCTCCTTCCCATCATAGCTTAAGAGCGTTTCCTTTCCGTCGATGGCTGTCAGGATGTGCACGGGTCTGTTCCAAATCCTGCCGACATTCTTCAGGGTGTCCAGTGCATGATTCGTCTGGAGCTCGATTCCGGTCCAGTTGTGGATAAGAAGCAGCTCGCCCCTGTTTTGATGGTTTCCGTCGCCGACGTAGATAAAGGGTTGGCCAAAGTTGGTCAGCGAAAAAAGCAGGCTGTCCTTCACCTTCCTATGGTCCCTGTCAGCAATCTCATACTGCCCTGTCCGGGGGTCTCGCTTGTAGACGAATAGCTTCTGGGCTTCGCAGAACTCCTTCGTCATGAAGGTGTCTATAAAAGTGATATCGTTGTAGATTTTCCTAACATCAAAAATCTTCTTGAGCCCTTCGTTCAACTGTTTATCCCACGTCTCCTTTTCGTAAAAATCATCGCACTCATCGTACTCCCTTCCGTAGCGCCCCTTGTTCCAGCGGTTCTCGATATCCCGGAAAAGCTCGATCCCGAGCTTGTAAGGGTTCAGCCTGCCCGGGGAAGATGCGAGTGTTCCCGAGTGATGATCCGCAAACTCCACTACTTCCGAATCCCGCAGGATCTTTTCGGTCATCATGGTCGAATGCCAGTAACTCGCCCATCCCTCGTTCATGATCTTTGTTTGAGCCTGCGGGGCAAAGTAATAGGCTTCTTCCCTTACTATGGAGAGCACCTCCTGCTGCCACCTTGTCAATGGTGCGTGATCCAGCAAAAACCGCAGAACATCCTTCTGCGGCTCAGACGGAAACTGTTTCTTCATCCTTATCTCTCTCTCGATGCTCTCCTTCTGCCTGGCGACATGCTCGGTCGGGTTGATATAGCGGTCCATGTACTGCTTGGCCTTCAGTTTCTTCACATCTCGCGGGCTTCGGGAACCGCCTTCATGACCAGACCGGTCGGCCGCGCCGCGCACGATGTAAGGAGCATGAGGATCGATGAGGTTGTCGAGAGAGAGACAGCACTCCAGGAAACCCTCCACTGCTCTGATGCCATGTTTCTCGATGAACTTCCTCATCTTGGTCCCGTGGTTCGCCATGTTGTCCATCATCTTCCGGTCCGTCTTCGAGAACCAGTAGTTGTTCTTGAAGAAGTCGCAATGAGCGTAAACATGGGCAATCACGATCTTTTGATCCACCAGATGGTTACACTTCAAGAGATAGGCATAGCAAGGATCGTTGTTGATCACCATCTCATAAATCTTCTGAAGGCCGTATGCGTATCCCTTGGAAAGGCGGTTATACTCCATGCCAAAGCGCCAGTGAGGATAGCGGGTGGGAAATCCTCCATAGGCGGCCACCTCGTTCAGCTCATCGAAATCGAGCACCTCGAAGATGGTTTCATAGAAGTCCAGGCCGTATCCCCTGGCAAACCCTTCGATCTCGATTTGTATCTTCCGAAGTTCCGATTCGATGCTCATTTGCCCTTACCCAGAAATTCCCTTATCGAATCCATAATACCGTCCCGATCCGGGATATCAGACGTTATCAACCGGTTGTCGTCCCCGAAAACCTTGTCCAAATCTTTCTTGAACTGCCCGGACCCGTAAGCGGATTTTACCTGACCGTAACAAAAAACATTGACAGCGGGAAAGATGTCGTCCTTGAGAAAATCGATACACTTTTCCGTGTCCCTACTGCTCCAGTTGTCGCCGTCCGAAAAATGAAACGGGTAGATATTCCATTCAGAAGGATGAAACTTATCCTCGATCATCTTGATACAGAGCTCAAATGCTGATGAAATCTTTGTGCCGCCTGATTCGCGCAGATGGAAAAAGGTGTGCTCATCCACTTCCTTTGCGGCCGCGTCGTGGACAATGAAGCGCCTTTCGATGCTCTTGTACTGCGATTTGAGCCAGGTGTCGATCCAGAAGGTCTCCAGCCTGACGACATCCTTTTGTTCATTGCCCATGGAACCCGAAACATCCATCATGTAGATGATGACGGCGTTGTTGTCGGGGTTTTGCCGCTCTGTCCAGGAACGATACCGTCTGTCATCCCTAATAGGAATGATCACCGGATCTTCCAGATCGTAGTTCCCGGTGGAAAGCTCGCGCTTGAGCGCCTCCTTGAAGGTTCGCTTGAAATGACGCAGCGACTCAGGGCCGACGCGCCTGATACCTGAGTATCGTCCTCCTGACGAAGTGATGTTGTCCTTCCCTCTCGGCTCTATTCTCGGCAGCTCCAGCTCTTCACCAAGGATCTGTGCCAGCTCCTCGAGCGTCACCTCAACCTCCAGGATGTGAGATCCCGGCTGATCTCCGGCAGCCCCCCGCCCATCATCCCCATCTACCGGCGTTCCCGCGTCTCCTTCGCCCTTCCCCACACCTTCCTTTTTGTTGTCGCCGTAATGAAAACGCGGCAGATCGATCTGTGGAATCGGTATGCTTACGATATTCCGTCCCTTCCTCCCTATCATTTCACGACCGGAAATGTACTTCTTGAGGTTCTTCTTGATCTTGCCCTTGACTATCTGATCGAAGCGGCTCTTGTCCTTGTCTATCTTGCGAACCATGATACCTCGCGGCCCCGTTCTGTAAGAAAACCTTTTCGAATCGCCTTGCCGGATGACCGGTTGTACCTATTGCTCATCATCCTTCACATCACCACGGGCAAATATACTCGCCACGAAGTTCAACACATCGGTTGCACAAATATCGCAGTAACCGTGGTTCCTTATCAGCCGCGACTTGACAACATCAATCTTCTCCTGCGTGTCCTTGTCCACAACGGTGGAGATGAGGCTTGTCAGCTTGATCGTGTCTTTCTGATCTTCGAAAAGCTTCAATTCCAGCGCCTTTTGGAGACGTTCGTTCGACTGCCATGTAAAAGACTTGCCCTCAACCGCCAGGGCGCCTATGTAGTTCATTATCTCCCGCCTGAAATCGTCCTTGCGGGAATCAGGAATACCTATCTTCTCTTCAATGGACCGCATCAACCTCTCATCCGGCTCATCGTCATGGCCGGTGTACTTGTTCTTGATCTTCTCCTTCTGGGTATATGCTTTCACGTTGTCCAGGTAGTTTCCGCAAAGCTTCGCGACCGACTCTTCATCCGCTGATATTGCGCGCTGGACTTCGTTCTTGACGATATCCTCGTACTCTTCCTTTACCATGGACAGAAGATCCCTGTACCGCTTCTTCACATCTTCAGATGTGATGAGGGAGTGATGGGAAAGCCCTTCCTCCAGCTCGTTCATGACCATGAACGGATTGACGCACGGCTCGCCTGTATCGGTGACCAGGGCGTTGGAAACCTTGTCCTGAATGTAGCGGGGAGAGACACCGTCCATGCCTTCCCTGACAGCCTCCATCTGAAGCTCTTTTATGTTGTCCTTGGTAAAGCCGGGCAGAGTCTTCCCGTTGTAGAGCTTGAGCTTCTGGAGCACCGACAGGTTGGCGTTTTTAGGCTCTTCCAGGCGCGTCAGAATGGCCCACATCGCGGCGATCTCTACCGTGTGGGGCGCGATGTGCTTGCCCGATATAACGGTGTTGCTGTAGTCTTTGCGGTATATCTTGATCTCTTCGTCAAGCATGATGTTGTAGGGGATGTCGATCTTGATTGTCCTGTCCCTGAAGGCCTCCATGAGCTCGTTGTTCTGGAGCTTGCGGTATTCGGGCTCGTTTGTGTGGCCGATGATCACCTCGTCGATATCCGTCTGCGGGAACTTTTTCGGCTTGACTGAATGTTCCTGGGAAGCGCCAAGCAGATCGTACAAAAACGCAACATCCAGCTTCAGCACCTCGATGAACTCGATGATACCGCGGTTTGCGATGTTGAACTCGCCGTCGAAGTTGAACGCCCTGGGATCTGAGTCGGACCCGTAAAGGGCTATCTTCCGGTAGTTGATATCTCCGGTAAGTTCGGTTGAATCCTGGTTTTTTTCATCCTTTGGCTGAAACGTTCCAATCCCCTTCCGGTCCTCCTCCGAGAGAAGAAGCCGGTTCGCCTTCACATGGCCAAGGATCTTATCCCACTCACCGTTGTATTTGTTCATCAAGCTGGTGAAGTAATACCGGCAGTGCGGACAAAGAGACCCTTCGACTGAAAGCAGATAATCGGAGCTGTGCTTCTGGTTAAGATCATCGACGATTTCCCGGCGCGCCTCCTCGGGGATAATTCGCAGCGGCTCCTCGTTCATGGGGCATGGCGTCCACTCCTCCTCTTCCGACATTCTCCATGAGAAGGTGAACTGCGGACCCTTTTCCGAGTGGGAGTAATGCTCCAATCCGCGTTTCATCAGCCTCACTATGGTTGACTTGGAGCTCCCCACTGGGCCGTGCAGGAGCAGCACGCGTTTTTCCACGCCGTATCCGTAGGCAGCCGATTTCAGGTTAGATACAAGACGCATCAAGGGGCGTACCAACCCGAAAACAGCGTCTTTCCCGTCCCCAAGGACATCGTCGAAAAACTTGTAACGAATCAGGTTGTCCTTGGGATCTCCTATCTCGAACGAACCGTAGCTTATGATCATCTCGTAAAGCCGCTGGAACGCGTTCCGTATTACCAAGGGATTTTCCCTGACCTTTTCGAGGTACTCCTCGAAGCTGCCCTCCCAGTGAAGCTCCTGGAATGCAGCAGGGTCAACACGCTGCTTAACGATTGAAATGTAATCACTTTTGCCGCTTTCCATCATTGCCTCCCTCCGCTAAGGAGCTTTTTTATTTTTTTACCGGTTTGCTGGTAGCGATACCGCCTGCTCACCACTGTTTATAACGTATACATCGCCAGGATAACCGAAGAAAACAATAGCAAAGGTTCAGAGGTTCAAAGTTCTAGGTTTAAGGATACAGCCTGTAAGCATGGGAACCTGTTGTCAATCATTGATTTAGCAGGTGGATCATGTCAGGCCGGGGTCTCCCGCTTTTGCATTAGCCTGGTCAGGCCAGGCACTACAATGAACGCGAGGCACAAAAGAAGCGATGATAAAGCGATGTAGATCCCGCCATAAAAGGATGAGGGAGAGTACCTGAACTCAACCTCGTGCAGCCCCTCCTTCGCAAGCGGAACAGCACGAAAGCATGCGGTTGTTTTCAGTATCTGGACCTCTTCACCATCCACAAACGCCTTCCAGCCGGGAAAATGGTTGTCTGTCAAAACAAGAAGCACCGGGCCTTCGTTTTTCGCCGAGAGACGGACATACTCGCTTTCGTAAACCTGGATATCCACCGACCCTTTCCCGCCCTTGGCAATGGGAGGCTCATTATGAAGAACCGGTTTGTTTCGCAGGTCGCTCCTCAAAACATCCTCTATCGGATGGTCTTGCAGGTTGATCCAATCACCAACGATAAAGGCCCGCTTTCTTGCGTTGGTGTTTTCGTAGATCCTGACCTTTCCGTCGAAAACCAGTTTGAACTTCTCGATCTTCGTCAAATCAAATTCGTTTTTGACAAGAACATACTTGATCCCCATGAAATCAAACAACGGGTGTTCCAGGTTGAAGTTCAAAACATTCAACTCGCGCGGCTTGGCAAGATGATCTCTTTTTATGTGATTGCATACTTTCCAGTACCCGTCGATTCCCAACCGATCATCCCACTCCATGTGTTCTATTCCGTACGGAAAGTTCGTGTTGGGCTGGAGTATGCCTCCTTCCGCGAAGATCCTGAACGGTTTTTCCCGGCTTGCAAAAAAATCGGTCACATCGGTGGGAGGATAGATGTCCTCTGTCGCTGATGTCTTGTTGTACCCCAGTCCAAAACAGCAAAGATCCAGGCCCAGCACCACAATCACCAGGGCGGCACGAAAAGCCGGGGGAAAGGTCCTGCTGAGCAGAAACAGAAACACCGCGACCGACAGGCAGAAAACAAGAAGGTCCTTCCGCGTCACGGTCTTTTCCCGGACAAGGCGCACATCGACCCAGTCGCCGTAAACGGCTTCTGAATCACCCTGGTTCGCACCGCCAGACTTCGACGGCATAACCCGTAGCTTATAAGTGCCCTCATCCAATGTGTCCAACGGATACGATAGCTCAAAACTTTTCGGGTACTTTTCGAGAGTAGCCCTATCTAACGATGCCGAGGGTTGATCCGTGCCTTCCTGTACGGCCGCGGCCCGGCCGGATTCTGTCTCCAGGCCGGAGGCATCGACCGTGCGCACGTCGCCCGCGAAAAGGTTGTCCAGGGTCGCGCGGACGTGCTCCACATCCCGCGCAGCCCTTCCCCTGATCACGAACTCGTCGAGCCCGTTCTGAATGGTGCCCTTGACAGGGGAAGAGATGAGGATCTTGGCCTCTGCCGGGCTATCCTCTCCCATCAGCTCCTTTCCGGTTTCGAAAAAAGTCCACCCTGACACAATGACAGCCCACAATACGACCAGAGATGCCACTACAACACCACAGACGGCAGCGCTTTTTCCCCTGATGTTTGCGGCCCTGAACAGGAGATCCTCCAAGCCGAACGGCGCGATCACCGCGATTGAAAAGGCGGTGACGCATAAGAGTGAGCTGTTGTGGATCCAGCCCAGGAAAGGGACGGCCTTCAGGATGTGCACGAGCCAGGGTATGCTGTGCACCGCGCCAAAAGAAAAAATGAATAAAAAGATGAAGAACTGCAGCGGCCGTCTTTTACAGGGAGCGACAAATGTATACAGGGCCAAAAAGGCGGTGATGACCCCTACATAACCGCCGTTCAGTGCAGAATACGAGATATCTCCAACCGTCCGGCACCCCCCATTCGCTGCACCGTACAGCTCCGGGAACACCTGCATCAAAAGATGCGGCTTCGCACCCAGCCAGAACCCGATCCTGAGCGCCACGATGAGGCATAAACCGCCGAGGAGGCCGGACCATACACCGATAAAGATCGTGTTTTTCCGCTGCAGGAGACCGATGGACGCACCCACAAAGACCGGAAAGAGCAGGCCCATGAAGACACCGAAAAATGTCAGGAGCCTGCCCGCCCCCCCGTTTAGAAACTCGCTCCAGTTTCCGATTCTCATCTCAAGGCCATAGCTGTGCCTGAGGTATTCGAAAAAGGGCAGCAGCTGAAACGAGGCAAGGGCCGCGCCGAGTAAACCGGCTAGCGCGCCGTAAAAAAGCAGTGACAGGCCTTCGGATCCGAAAAACTCCGCCTCCTGCCTGATACGATACAGCAGATATAGCGCCCATGACAAAAACAGGACAAAAGAAGTTTCCGGGCTTCCTCCCAGGAACTGCAGTCCGAGGAGAACAGCGTTGAAAACGATCGTGACACCAGTTCTTCTTTTCAGGTAAAACTCCACTGCCAGAAACAGCGCCGGCAGGAAAAGAGCAACATTGGAATGGGGATGGTTCATCCAGCATACCTGGAATCCGCTGAACCCGAAGGCTATTGCCCCTACCAGGCAGCTCAAAAATCGAAGCCCATAGGTACGGAGAAGCATGTAGGCGAACACAGCGCCGGCCAGGAGCTTCAAGCCTCCTGCCAGGCTCCAGAACAGATCGAACGGCACAACCAACCCAAGCCAGTTAAGGGGATAAAAACATGCACAGGACATGTTCCCCATGAACGGCGTACCCCCGCCGGCCAGGTGCGTCCACAAAGGGATTCTGCCCTGGCGAATAGCATTCCATGTGTGCTGCATCCAGGGGAGAACGACAAGCGCCTGATGATCAAGGGCCGGATTGAACGCGGCTGAGCTGTCGCGTTCCGAGTTTTCCCACGGCTGGATCGAGTAAAGAGGTTCGATGCATATCCCGGCTCTTGAGCTGAACAGCCCGTCCGAAACCAGAAAGGCGGCAAAACACAAGAACAGGAGTACCGCAATAATACCTTTTCTCATGGTTTTGAAATTTCCGCTGTCATTCATGACCGCCCCAGGCGAACCTTTTTATGACCTGCCAAGGCAAGATATACTTTTCCGGACAGGAATACAAACAAAAGACCGTACTCTTCCGGCGGATCTGTTCGGTGTTCAGGAAAAGGGGGGTTCGCGAACCGCCTCTACACGATCAAATGAATCTATACGTTCTTCTTGTGGGGCGGTCTCCTGCGGTTGCCCTCCGGGTTCGCGCGCCTTCCACAACCTTGAACCTCTGAACCTTGAACCTCTTCATCCTCCTCCGCGACCTTCGCGGCTTTGCGAGAGTTATTTCTTAAATTTCGAACATCCGGTGTATGGACAATCGCCTCGATTTTTGATTATCTGAACCCTTTGTTCGGGTGGTTTCATGAAACACTGCTCCTATACCAATACTGGAAAATGCTTACAGGCCCCTTTTCCCCTCAGGAAACGCGTGTTACCGGGGACGAAAAACGACCCCGGAATAAACCCGAGCGGCCCGTTCCGGACAAGGACTAATCCTAAGGCCCCAGGCTGATATAAATGTTCACAAGCGTAATCATACCGGTATTCAACGAGTCCTCCTGCATCGAGTGTAACATCGAGGCTGTCAACGCCTTCCTGGGGCAGCGTTTCCCGGACAAGAGCGAGATAATATGTGTTGACGACGGAAGCACTGACAACAGCCTGGAGATACTTGGCGGGCTGGCGGAACAAATGCCCCTGTCCGTGCTTTCCAACGGAAGCAACATGGGTAAAGGCGCGGCGATCCGGAACGGAATGCTCGCGGCCAAAGGCGAGATCCGCTTTTTCTTCGATGCCGACCTGTCAACGCCGCTGACCGAAATCGACAGGTTTCTGCCGCAGCTCGAAAAGGGCTTCGGCGTGGTCATAGGCAACCGCAAATCACGCGATGCCCGGATCAACAGGTACCAGCCCGTCTACCGCGTTCTGATGGGATTGGGATACACCCGCATGGTAAACCTCGTCATGGGCATGAAGGTATCCGACTACACGTGCGGCTTCAAAGCGTTTTCAGAAAAGGCCGCGGACCTGATCTTCAAAAGAGCCCGGATAAACGGCTGGTCGTTCGATGTCGAGATCCTCTACATCGCGCACAAGCTCGGCCTTGACTTGTGCGAGGTCCCCGTAACCTGGGAAGACAGGCCCGGGACCAAGGTGCGCCTGGTAAAAGACACAATACGTTCTTTTCTGGAGGTGCTCAGGGTGCGCAGGCTCCACCGCAGTTTGAGCGCCTGATGACCGATAAAGAACCGTGGCGGTCATGGAATCGTCACTACAGGAATAGGCCCGGAATTTCGATGACAATCAAAACACATAACTTCGGACATACTGAAGAGTTGGCGGCAGAGAACTTCTTTTCACAGCGCCGGCGGAATGACCAGAGATGAACAAAGTAGTAACAATACTTGGAGCGGGGCTGACCGGGCTTAGCACAGGGTATGCTCTGGCGAAAGCCGGAGTCGCTGTCCGGATCATCGAAAAAGAGCACTATATCGGCGGACTCGCCACCAGCTTCGTCTCGGGCGATTTCACCTACGACCTGGGCCCGCACCGATTCCACTCCCACGACGACAAGGTTCTCGATCATGTGAAGGATCTGCTTCTCGACAACTGGCACTACCGCGACCGACTCTCCAGGATCTTCATGAGAGACAGGTTCTTCAACTACCCGTTGAAAGCATCAAACGTGCTGAAAAACCTGCCAATGCCCTTCCTGGCCAAGGCGTTCGCGAATTACATCGGGATCCGAATCAGGAACAGCGTACGGCCGATACCTGACGACTGCTTCGAAAACTGGGTAATGAAGAGGTTTGGCAAAACCCTTTACGAGACGTTTTTCGGCATGTACACGGAAAAGGCATGGGGCATGCCGTGCACGGAGATCTCAGCGGACTGGGCCGCCCAGAGGATCACCCTTCTTAACCTCTGGGACACGGTCAAAAAGACGTTGTACAAACCCAAGAACATGCCGAGAACGTACGTTTCCAAGTTCATCTATCCGATCAAAGGCGGCATCCGCGCGATCTGCGACCGCTACGCCGAAGAGATATGTAAAAACGGAGGCGAGATCATACTGGGGGCAAAGATCAAGGGGATCGAGACCAAAGGAACAAGAGCTCAAACGATTAGCTTTGAGGTCAAGGGTGCCATCCGCACGTTGGAAATCGAAAGGTTGGTTTCTACGATACCCTGCACCGTGCTTCTCGACTACGTTCATCCAGCCGCACCGGAACCGGTCAGGGCGGCGAACAGCGCCTTGAAGCACATCTCGATAGTGTTCGTAATACTCGACCTCGCGCTGGACAAACTGACAGACGATCACTGGATCTACCTGCCGGAGCACCACCTGACGATCCATCGCATATCAGAGTTCAAAAACTTCTCGGACCAATCCTCCCCTGCGGGCAAGACCGTGATCTGCGCGGAGATCACCTGCTCCAAGGGCGACAGGATCTGGAACTCGGACCATGCAACAGTCAAAAACATCGTTGCAAAGGATCTACAGGTGCTCGGGTTGATCAAGCCGGGTGATGTGGGACGGGCGCGCATCCACAGGGCCTCTCACGCGTACCCCACTTACGATCTGAAATACAAGAACAACCTCGATACCCTGCTCGGGTACCACAACTCATTCGAGAATATACTCACAGCAGGGCGCCAGGGTCTCTTTAAATACAACAACATGGATCACTCGATCGAGATGGGGCTCGATGTGGCGGAATCCATCCTGACCGGAAAAAAACAGGGGCATGGAACAATCGCCTCCGAAAAGAAGTATTTCGGGTAAAACAAGGTATTGCTCAGATGATGAACGAGCCGGCATACACGGAAGAGTTCCCTTGTCTGCTATGCAATGGCAGGGCCTACAACGTGCAGCACCGGAAAGAACCGTTCAAATCGGTCCGGTGCAAAGGATGCGGCCTGGTGTACATAACACCGCGCCTGGCCTCCAGGGCGATAATCGACCTCTACAGCGAAAGCTACTGGAAATCCGACCGGGCCAAGGACTACGGCTACACCGACTACCTCGCCGACTCACAGCTCTACCTGTCGACTTTCAGGATGCGCTCACGCGTCATCGACAGGTACAAGCCCGTGCCCGGCAAGGTGCTGGATGTCGGGTGCGCCGCCGGTTTCTTCCTGAAGGTCATGGACGAAAAGGGGTGGGAAACCCACGGCGTGGAGGTGTCGGACACGGTGGCGGAGTTCGCCAGGACCCAACTGAACCTCTCAAACGTCCACACCGGAAACACGTCAACGCTGCAGGCCATGCCTGAAAAAGAGTTCGACGTGATCACCTTCTGGGACGTTGTCGAACACCTCGAAGATCCGGTTTCAGCGATCAGCGCCGCGCACCGTCTTCTCAAGGACGACGGAATAATAATCGTGGAAACGCAAAACGTCGAATCAGCCTTTGCCTACCTTCTTGGGCCGAGGTGGCAGCACTACAAGTACGAGGAGCACCTCTACCACTTCTCTCCACAGACGCTCAGGCTGCTGCTTTCCAGCGCCGGATTTCACATCGTGGAAAACACGGCCCGCTACGGCGGCAAAAAGGTATCGATCAGCTTCATCGTCGAGAGGGTGGGAAAGCTGCATCCACTCTTAACAAAACTCTTGTCACCGCTGAAAATCATTGGAAACTGTAACCTGTACCTTAACTTCTTCGATGAGATGATAGCGGTTGCCCGAAAAACCGGGCGCGGGTAAAGATGCACGATCTGGCATATCATCAGTTTCTCAAGCTAGAGAAGTCGCACTGGTGGTTCATCGGGCGGCGTCGCACAGTTTTCTCCATCCTCGAGCGGTATCTCGAACGGAACAAGAACGCCCGTGTAATGGATGTGGGATGCGGCTTCGGCGGCATGCTCGACAACCTGGCCGGGTTCGGCCACCCCATGGGATTGGAGATCGACCTGGAATCCGCGAGGTGCTGCAAACAGCGAGGATTCGAAGGCGTCTGCCTTGGTTCCGGATATTCCCTGCCGCTCAAGGACAACTCGCTCGACCTGATAACGCTTTTCGATACTCTCGAGCACATGAAAGACGACCGGAAGGTTGTCCGGCAGTGCGCAGCAGCGCTAAAGCCCGGCGGGCATCTCATGATCACCTCCCCTGCATACCAGTTCCTCTACGCGGACAACGATCGTATCGCCCAGCACCAGCGCCGTTACACGCTCTCCAACCTGAAGCGGATTGTGAGCTCATCGGGCCTGGATGTTGTAAAAGGAACCTACTTCAACGTGCTCCTGTTTCCGTTGATTCTCCCAGCGGTGCTTCTGCTGAAAGCCAAGCAGGGGCTGTCGAGGATGCTCTTCAAAACAGCCGGAAGCGCGACAAACCTCTCGTACCGGTACCCGGGGCCGCTCCAAAGCGCTCTCAAATGCATCTTTTCTTTTGAACGCCACCTGCTGACAAGAATCTCTTCCCCTGCAGGGCACTCGATCGTGCTGATCGCTGTAAAACCGGAACCCGGGGAAAAAAGATGATTCCGGGGCGAAGCAGCACCTTGCAGGCGATGGTGATTCTCGGCCTTGCCGCCCTCCTTCTCTTTGCGGAGCTGCTGTTTTCTGGAAGGCTTCCGTTCCCGGCGCACACCGACGCTTTCCTGCCATGGAGAAGCGGCTCAAGCCCGGAGCACCTGGCTGCGGTCAGGGAGCGCATGAACCACGAGGTCACGGACAAGCAGTTCTCGTTTCACCCGGACAACCAGGTCGCCTGCGACGCCTTTCAGGACGGCCGCCTGCCGCTCTGGAATCCGTACCAGATGGCAGGGCTTCCCTACCTTGGCCAGAGCCTCTACGGTGTCTTTTACCCGCTGAACCTTCCCATGTTCATTCCAGGCCCGCCGGAAAAGTGGTACGCGCCGCTCGCGGCTTTGCACTTCTTCATGGCCGGTTTTTTTACATATCTTTTGCTGAAACGTCTCGGTCTTTCAGGCGCGGCCGCGCTTGCCGGTGGACTGATCTTCATGTGCTCGGCGAACATGACCGCCAGGTTCCACTACTACATGACGATCTACCCCATGGCCTGGGCCCCGCTCATGCTCTACCTCGTGCACAAATACAACAGGGACCGCTCAATCCTGAGCCTTTGCGGACTCGCCGCGGTGAGCGCTCTCACCCTTCTGACCGGGTTCCAGCAGGTGGCTGCCTACCTGTTTTGCCTGGTCATGGTTTTCAGCCTGTTCTGGTGCGCCCGAGACCGGTACGAGATCAGGGTGAAGCCGGGCCTGCTCGCTGTGGCAGCTGTCGGGGCCGCCGGACTCGCTGCTGCAGCCGCCGGCATGAATCCGTGGATGGCCTACACATTCGGCGCGCCCCTGGCGGTTCTATGCTTCTTCGCGGTAGGCAAGGGGTTTTTCCGGTGGATCTCGGCCGCGCTGCCCGTGGGGTTCGCGCTCTGCCTGAGCGTAGGCCTTGCAGCGGTGCAGCTTGCGCCGGTCCTGGCCTTGATGCCGCTTTCGATGCGGGTTCCCATCGCTCCCATGTCGATGATC
Organism: uncultured Phycisphaerales bacterium; assembly: GCA_964542475.1. GTDB lineage: Bacteria > Planctomycetota > B15-G4 > B15-G4 > CAYZWU01 > CAZIUL01. Next base: position 125,757 of record CAZIUL010000009.1, read on the forward strand.
AATGATCTGCACCTTCCGGGCGCGGGATTGATCGGGCTCATCATGCCCACCCTGCTGAACGACCCGGTCTGGGCTCTTTCAAGCACTTCCTTCAACCTGGCGGGCACGGTGCTGGCGGGCGGGGTTAAAGGGCTGAACTACACGGAGAACAGCCTCTACATCGGAGTGCTTCCCCTGGTCCTTGTCGCCTTTTGCGCGTTCAAAGGCAAGGGCAGCGGCAAAGCGGTTCTGATCGCTGCACTCTGTCTGGTTTGCGTGGGCATCGCCTTGGGGATCTCCTTGGTCATTCTTCCCTACTGGTTAGCCCCGCCGTTCAGGTACGGCGATCCCAGGCGGGCACTGCTCGTTTTCTCGTTCCTGATGAGCCTTCTGGCAGCTTTCGGATTCGAACGTATCCGAAAGGGCGCAATAGGGACAACGCGCGCTCTCGTGCCTGCCCTAGCTCTTGTGGCAGTTGCCGTTGCATGCGCGGCAGGAGCGGTTTTCGCATGCGTGCCGATCGCGGAGTTCTTTCACGGATGCCTGGTCGCGAGCTCCCCGGAAGCTGCATCACAGCTGCCTGGAGGTTTAACGGATGAGATCATCATGGAAAACGGCGGACAGGTCCGCTGGGCCCTGCTCCATCTCGCGCTCGCGTCCGCGCTCGGGGGCGCGGCCCTGATGCGCCTGTCGTTCAGGCCGGGCCGCCTTGCCATCGCGTTGGTGCTTCTTGCCGTGGCCGTGGATCTTATGCCGCTTTCCTGGCGTGTAAACCCGCCCCAGGACCCAGAAGGTTTCCTGGGAACCGATCCGAGCATCGCTGTCATGTGCAAAGACACGGACAACGGCCCGTTCAGGATCTACCGCTACACCGAAGAGACCGCCTCCGCCGCCCGGATTCCACTCCCCCCTGACATGACGACACATTTCCAAATCGAGGATGTGGAAGGCCACGTGGCACAGCCGCTCAAAAGGTACTTCGAGCTCTTAAACGCGGTGCAGCCGGATCCCCCGGTTGCGCCCATAGGCTCCAAGGTGCTGCCGATCTCAAAAACCGAAGCGCTCGATTCCCCGCTGCTCGATCTTCTCGGGGTCAGGTACATGCTAACAACCCGCGAAATCCCCGATGGAATGGGATATGAGAGCGTCCATGCCGCAAATGGAATCCATGTCTACGAAAACAAGGAGGCGTTCCCGCGCGCTTTCCTCGTTCCATCGGCGCGGTTCATCGAAGCGGAAGATCAGGATGCCCGGGCCGAATCGCTGAAAGCCGTGCTTGAGCTCGGTCCGGGACAGGGCCTGCGCTCGCAAGCCGTGGTGGAAGGAGATCCTTTCGGTTTCTTTCCCGCTGAAGGCCCGCTGCCGGAGGCCAGGGTCATCTACCGCTCCCCTGAGGAGGTGGAGGTCGCCTTTGACACCCCGGCGCCGGGCGGGTTGCTGGTGCTCACCGACACATACTACCCCGGATGGAAGGCCGAGATCGACGGGAAAGAACACCCGGTCATGCCTGCTGACCACGCATTCCGCTGCGTGTGCGTGCCGCGAGGAAGCCGAAAGGTCGTGTTTTCTTTCGAACCTCCCGAGGTAAAGGTGGGCATCGCTGTGAGCCTGGCGAGTGTTGCCTTGTTGCTCCTCGCCTCAGCCTGGGTCCTCCTCAAAAAACGCCCGTAGGGGCGAAAACCCTTCCGCCCTCTAACCCGCATATTTCATCCTCTTCTGCTGCGGCACCGTAAACAAAAAAAAGGGGCGCTTTTCAGCGCCCCTGATTTTTTCGATATATTTCCGCCTGAATGCTTTTAGTTGAAAAAGTTCTCCTTGGCGAACTTGGTGGTGAATGTTTTCGGCCGCTCGAGCGGGAGGAGCAGGCCGCGGTCCCAGACCAGGTTTCCGCACACGCCCATCGCCCTTGAGACGCCGAACAGCACCGTGTAGAAGTCGTACTCGGTCATGCCGTAGTGTACGAGCAGGCAGCCGGAATGGGCATCAACATTGGGCCACGGATTCTTGGCCTTGCCTTGCTCCCTGAGGATGTCCGGCGCGACCTCGTAGATGCCGCTGACGACCTTGAAGATCTCGTCTTCCGGCAGGTGCTTCAGGGCGAACTCTCTCTGCGCCGAATACCTGGGATCGGTCTTTCTCAGCACGGCATGTCCGTAACCGGGGATGACCTGTCCGCTGTTCAGGGTGTCCCAGAGGAACTTGACGATCTGGTCCTTGGTGGGAACACCGCCGCCGAGCTTCTCCTTGACATCCATGATCCAGCGCAGCACCTCCTGGTTCGCAAGCCCGTGCAACGGACCGGCGAGCGCGTTGATGCCGGCTGACAGCGAGTAGTACGGATCCGAAAGCGTGGAGCCTACCAGGTGAGTGGTGTGAGCGCTCGCGTTGCCGCCTTCATGGTCCGAATGAATGGTCAGGTAGAGGCGAAGGAGCTCTTTGAACTTCTCGTCGTCGTAACCCATCATCTGTGCGAAGTTGCCGCCCCAGTCCAGGTTGGAATCGGCTTCGATCTTCTGGCCGCCCTTGTAGGAACGGTTGTAAACCATCGCGGCAAGCGCTGGGAGCCTGGCGAGGAGGTTCATGACGTCCTCATATGTCGGATCCCAGTACTCCATCTTGTTGATGCCCTCGCGGTACTGCTTGGCAAAGATCGAATCTTTCTGCATGGAAAGGATGCCCAGGGAAAACTGGGTCATGGGGTGCATATCCGTTGGCAGGGAATCGAGCATCTTCACGGTGTAGTCTGGAAGCGCGCCGCGGCTCCTCCACTCTTCGGTTACCTCCGCGACTTGGGCAGCCGTGGGAAGCTCGCCTGTCATGAGAAGCCAGAACAGGCCTTCGGGCAGAGGCTCGGCTCCTCCCTTGGCCTTGGGCAGCTTCTCCTGGAGCTCCGGAATGGTGTAGCCCCTGAACCTGATCCCCTCTTCCGGATCCAGATAGGAAAGCTCCCACGACATGCACTTGATGCCGCGCATGCCGCCGTAAGCCTGCTTCAGGGTCACTTCGTGGATAACGTCATCGCCGTGCTCCTTGATGAGCGACTTGATCTCCTCTCCCTGTGCGAGGATTGCGGTTCTGACCTTTTCTTTTAATGTTCCCATACTCCTGCTCCTTGTTAAACAAACAAATATTGATTAATGCAACAATGCCTTACTTTACATGAATGCAAAACCGAGACTTTAACAAAGAACGTCAATTTTGCAGTGCTGCCGAGTTGTTTTCAAGCATAAAAACAGGGGAGTTTTGGAAGATTAAGGAAGGAGGAAGGAGGAAGGAGGAAGAAGAAGAGGAAGAGAACCACGGATCAACACGGATAAATCATTTTATAGCGGTTCTCTTCTCCCGATCCCCACCCCGGCCAGGTAAAGGAAAAGCGTCACAGTCGCCAACAGGTGAAGGGCCGCGGGTACACAGCTAGAGATTGACCCGCCTGCCAGGGTGATGGGATCGAGGCGGCTGAACGCGGGTGTAAAAAGCGCCAGCGGGAGGGGGATGAAATCGGAGGCGTAACCCAGCACAAGGACAAGCGCGGCGCACACACATGCCGGGGCATATGAAAAAAACCTGGATATCATCAAGACAAGCGCACACACAGGCAGGCAGGAAAAAAAAGCGCACACTGTCCCGGTCAAGGGTCCTGCCCGGACGGCTGCCCTTGAAACGCAAATTTCCCAGACCACGGACAGGAAAACGCCGCCAAGCAGGAAATAGATGAGAAGCGCCAGGGCAAACCCGGTAAAAAGGCCTGTAACAACCGCGTTCTTTCCAGGAGAAAGGGCGAAAAAAACCTCGCTGGCCCGGCGTCCTTTCGAAGGCACCAGCAGAAGGGGAACGAAAATCAGAGCGCTCAAGCAGCCCCCTGTGTAAAGCGTGGAAACTCCGGCATCCGTGTAATGGCGCGCGTCAGCCGCGATCCCCGGGGAAAACGGCACTGTACTCAGGCAGCTGAGCACGATAAAAAACGCGGAACAGATCAGGAACCCCGGGCGTCTGGCAGTGTCGAGAAAAGCGACCCTTGCAAAGGCGGTCATCTGGTTAATGAAAGCGGTGGATTTGTTCATCTTAACCCGCATATTTCATCCTCTTCTGCTGCGGCACCGTAAACTGCACTCATGCTGCGTTTCATGTCAGGAGACGATCCTCAACCTGTAAGAACAGGCCTGCGGTCG
>CAZIUL010000010.1:0-117651 GCA_964542475.1 uncultured Phycisphaerales bacterium
CGGCAACAGAGTGCCGCCCTCCAAACGCCGGATAAAAGTTATCCGTGTTTATCCGAGGTTCTCTCCTCCGCTCTTCTCTGCCTCTTTCTTAAGCCTTCCCCTCAGCAAACCCCAAAATACGGCTTCCGCGTCTTCCACTTGCCCCGGGTAAAATCAGGGCATTCGACCGGTGTGCCGCGCGCGGCGATCGACTGTTCGCTCAAACCGACTATCGAGCTCATGGTGGCCGAGTCGTACACATCGATAGGTGTCTGCGTCTTGTTCCTCACCGCCTCAACGAAGAGCTTCAGTTCCAGGTAGTCGGTGCCGCCGTGGCCCCCGCCGCCGCCCTGATCGTCCAGGGCCTTGTACCACGGGTGATCGTGCTTGTCCTGGTACGGGGGGAACGGCTCCCACTGGTGGTAGGCGGGGCTTTTTCCCTCGATGTAAACGGATTCGCGCTGCTCGTTGTAGATACCGAGCGTGCCCTGGAGCATCCAGCGGTTGTCATAGGGGCGCGGAAGCTGCATGTCGTAGTTGATGACAACCGACCTTCCCTTTTCGGTTCGTACAGTGCTCGTCACTATGTCGCCCTGCTTGTACTTGCGCTTGGCGTTCGGATGCTCCGGCCCGAACTTCCGTGCGAAGTAGGCGTTGATCCCTTTCGAAGCGGTGGCGGTCGATGTAACGGTGGCATACCTGTCCCCCCGGTTGATGTCCAGCCAGCTCAGCACCGGGCCCTGGCTGTGGGTCGGGTACTGGTCGCAGTTGCGGTTCACGAGAAACTCACCGCCCCACCTCATGTTGCCCTGCGGATCGAAAAACCAGTGGTCGATGCAGTCGTGGGAGTGCGCGCAGTGGCAGTGCACCATCTCGCCGAAGAGCCCCCGGCGCACCATGTTCAGAACAGCCAGATTGTCCCTGCGGAAGCTCCAGTTCTCCAGCATCATGCATGGGATGCCCGTCTCCTCGTGCGTGTTCACCAGGTCCCAGCACTCGTCCACCGTGATCGCGGCTGGAACCTCGACTCCCACGTACTTGCCCATTTTCATGCCGCATACGGCCATTGGCGCGTGCCACTGCCAGTAGGTTGCAATTATCACCGCGTCGATGTCGTCGCGCGCCATCAGCTTTTCGAAAGAATGCTCCGAGTCCGAATATCCGTCCGGCTCCGGCCTGCCCGATCTCTTCACCATCTCCTTTGCGCGCGCCAGGTTTTCCGGCTTTATGTCGCAGAGCGCGGGAAACTCCACCTCATCCATCCCGAGCAGGTTGTTGAGAAGGGAGCAGCCCCGGTTCCCTGTCCCCACCACACCTATCCTGACCGGCTTCCCGCTCTTTTCGCCGCGCCCTCCCTCAAGTCCGAGGGCCAGACCCGCGGTCGCCGCCGAACCAACCTCAAGAAACTTCCTGCGCGTTACCCGGTTATTCATTTTTTACTCTCCTTAGCTTTCTTCTACTGTTCATCTCTACGTAATTCCACTGCCCTGCCCGCTGCTTCCTCAACGACACGCCTGACCCTTGCCGGCAGCTTGTCAGGCCTGCCTTTTTCGTTCACGCAAACGAGCTTTATCGCCGCCTCCACAACGAGCCTGCCGGTTTCACTGTCAATGATCCGGTGAAAGAAGGTATAGCTCGTCCGGCTGTAACCCGTGATCCTTGTCTCGATGTCGAGAAGATCGTTGTACCGCGCCGGAGAGCGGTAAGAGACATCAACGTGGGCCACGACGAAGATGGTCCCATTCTCGGCGTAGTTTGCCACATTGATGCCTCTCTCTCTGAGATACTCGGTGCGGGAACGTTCGCAAAACCGCAGGTAGTTGGCATAGTAAACAACGCCGCCGCTGTCGGTGTCATCGTAGTATATTCTGATCTTCATAGCCGCTCCTGAGATTCCTGTTCAACGGTTTCAATAGATTCGTGTACATGTAAACAAAATCCACCTGTTTTAAGAATAGGAAATAAATTCATCAAGAAAAAGGGAAGGAGTTTCCGATCAAAAACCTTGATCCCTCACGGATCACTGGTGCTTTGGTCGATTTCTAACGTTTTGCAGGAAGAGCGTGTACGGAGTCCCTTCGTCCGCTCGATACCGGGTATGAGCCGCTCTCACTCATATACCCGGCCATGGAGTCAAGGCAATGTTTTCTCTTAAACTTGGCGCGTGCGTTTTCCATGCGCTTACCCAAACCGCTGGATCGGGGAAGGAGCCTGTCAGCGATCTGTTCGCGAAATGGTCGCAAGAGCAGGCACAGGATCCGATGATGTACCGCGTTATCCTGGCGCTGGCGATCGTTATCTTCCTGATTTTTGCCGTAGCCTGGCTGCTGAGACGTTACATGAAAATCTCACCCTCCGGAAAAACGAGCGGAAGGCTGCAGGTGATCGAGTCCCTGCCGCTGGGTACCAAGAAGATGGTTCAGGTCGTCAAGGTCTGTGGCAGGACCCTGGTAATCGGCGTGACACCCGAGCGGATAGAGCTCCTGACCGAGCTGCCTGAGGAAGAGTACGGGGATGAGGAGTATGCGCCGCCTCAGCACGAAAAGAAGGCAAAATGTGCGTTCGGCGACATCCTGCACCTGGGACGGCGGAAAAAAAAAGCGGAAAAGAAAAGAGAAACAGCCGGGATAGGGATTGGAGAATAGAAAAAGGGAATGATGAAACCGAGCGGAAAAACCTTGTTCAAGGCGTTGATAGTCCTGCTTCTGGTCTTTGCCTGGGCCGGGCCGTCCGAAGCCCAGGACGGAGCCGAAGAGAGCAACGACACCATAAACATCGGTGACGTTGAAATACCCACGGACTCCCAACTCTTCGGCAGCCAGGACCTCACGCTCGCCATCAAGATCGTCCTGGTCATGTCGGTCCTGACGCTTTTGCCCGCGGTCATGCTTACAATGACCTCTTTCACGCGGATCATCATCATCTTGAGTTTCGTAAAACGGGCGATGGGCGTTCAGGGGCTGCCGCCTCAACAGATACTTGTTGGGTTCACGATTTTTCTGACCCTGGCCATCATGTCGCCGGTCTTCGTGCAGATCAACGACAAGGCAATAAAACCGTACAGGCAGAAGGAGATCACGTTTGCCGAAGCGGGCGAGAGGGGCTCGGAAGTGATGCGGAGCTTCCTGCTCAAGCACACCCGCCCGGACGATATGGCGCTCATGGTGCACATTGCCAAAGCGGACAGGCCCGCCACTCCACAGGATGTTCCGTTCCACATCCTGCTCCCATCTTTCGCTCTTTCCGAGCTCAAAACAGCGTTCCAGATGGGATTTATCATCTTTCTGCCCTTTCTGATAATAGATATCGTAATCGCCAGCGTGCTGCTCTCCATGGGTATGTTCATGCTGCCGCCAATAATTGTTTCCACGCCCTTCAAGATCATTCTCTTCGTTCTGGTTGACGGATGGACCCTGGTCATCTCGTCGCTTGTGAGAAGCTTTGGGGCTTGAAGGCCCGGAATAGGGGGAACATAAAAATGAACGATGCGGTTGTAATCACGATAGCGCGCCAGACATTGGTAACAGTGCTCACGCTGGCCGGGCCCATGCTTCTGGCCGGACTGGTGATGGGCTTGACAGTGTCCATCCTGCAGTCGATCACAAGCGTCCAGGAACAATCGCTGAGCATGATCACCAAGATGGTCACCGTGTTCGCCACACTGCTCCTGTTGATGCCGTGGCTTCTGAAGGTGTTGAAGTCGTTCTCGGTTGCGCTCCTCGGGGACCTTCCCAGATTCATATGCTGATGAAGCCGAATAACGATCAGCGCCCGGCGCAGGCGCGCAGAAAGGTACAAAACAGCCATGGAGGTTTATTCAGGACCTCTTCTCATATATCTCCTGATCGTTTTCAGGATCCTGAGCTGCCTGATGACCCTCCCTTTTATGGGGCCGGGGGTGGGGGTTGTGCTGAAAGGGGTCATGTCGGTTTTTCTCGCCTTCATGCTCTTCCCTGGAGCTGCCATGGATGTGACCGCGCCCTCATTCGACTTCTACTACCTGATCCTGATCGGGCAGGAAGTGTTTGCCGGGCTTATGATGGGGTTCGTTGTGCGCCTCTCCTTCACTATCATCTCGGTTGCGGGAGAGATGACCAGCCAGGAGATGGGCTTCATGATGTCGAAGCAGATGGACCCGATCACGGGTGCCCAAACCCCGGCAATAACCCAGTTCTACCGGCTCGTCGCTTTCATGCTTTTCCTGGGAATAAACGGCCACTACTGGATCCTGGAGGTGCTTGCCCGGAGCTTCCGGACAGCGCCCATCGGCTCGATCACATTGAGTGTCGGGCTCGGAGAGTGGCTCACCGGTCTTTTCACGCGCACATTCCTGATGGGTGTCCAGCTCGCTGCGCCGATTTTTTTGCTCATGATGATGATAACAATCGGGATCGGAATGCTCGTAAAACTCGTGGAGGGATTGAATGTCTTCGACATAGGTTTTCCGATCCGCATCGGGGCTGGTTTTATCTTCATCTTAACATTCATGCCCTATCTGGGCCAGTCGCTTCACAGGGTGTTCAAGGCGGTAGGCGACAACCTCCTGAGTTTTTTAATGGCGATATGAGGAAAGAGTGATGGCGGGCGGCGATACCGAAAAAACCGAAAAAGCAACGGCAAAACGCAAAAACGAAGCCCGTAACAAGGGACAGGTGGCTGTAAGCAAGGACCTGAACCGTGCCTTCCAGATGATGATCTGCTTGGTTGTTTTTAATATGGCAGGCTACCGCCTTTTCGAGGGATTCTCCTCCGGTTTGCGTGAGCACCTCGGAAACCAACTTACCATGGAGATGACTGATAGATACGCAATGTTCCTGTTCGAGAACGCTCTCCTGAAGGCGTTCAGCCTCCTCTTTCCGTTTTTCGCGGCCATCATAACGTTCATGATTGCCATCAATTTCGCCCAGGTTGGCATCAAGATAAGCACCCAGACGATCAAGCTCAGCATCGACAAGCTCAACCCTATAAACGGAATCAAAAAGCTGTTCTCCCTCAAATCCTTAGTGAAGATCGTCGCCTCCGTCCTGAAGGTTGCGGTTCTGGCATTGGTGGTCTACTTCAGCCTGAGGAACAGGATTGACGAGATCGGCGGGCTGGGCGGGTGTGATCTCGAGGAGATACTCAGCTACTGCTTCTCGCTTCTTTTCCTGATCCTTTTCAGGGTAGGAGTCGTGCTGATCATCCTTGGCTTGATCGACTACATGTACCAGAAGTGGAATCACGAAAAGGAACTCAGAATGACCAAGCAGGAGGTGAAAGAAGAACGCAAACAGATGATGGGCGACCCCAAGATCAAGAGCCGCATCCGGCAGATACAGTTCGGCATCTTTAAACAGCGCATGATGCAGCAGGTGCCTGAGTCGACGGTCGTGGTGACGAACCCTACAACATACGCGGTGGCGATCAAGTACGAACGCGGCGAGATGAACGCGCCGCTGGTGGTGGCCAAAGGAATGAACCTGATCGCCGATAAAATCAAGTCCCTGGCAAAAGAAAACGACATACCGCTCGTGGAAAACAAGGCGTTGGCCCAGACATTGTACAGGACGGTCGGTGTCGGAGACGAGGTTCCTCAGAAGCTTTACCGTGCCATGGCTGAAGTACTCACATATGTCTACAAGCTGAAGGACAGGATCTGATGTCGGTGCTCAAAAACACGTTTTTGAACGCAAGATCACGCAAGCTTGTGAACGCAAGCGATGCCTTGCTCGGTTTTTTCGTGGTCGGAATCCTGGTGGTCCTGATAGTTCCCCTGCCGCCATCGATACTGGACATCCTCATCACGGTCAATATTTCCCTTGCAATCCTGTGCATGCTCATCATTCTCAGCACCAACGAGCCGTTGGAGCTCTCCACCTTTCCGTCGACCCTTCTTTTTCTCACGCTTTTTAGACTGGCTCTCAACGTGGCTTCCACAAGGCTGATTTTGAGCAAGGCCAACGCGGGAAAGGTGATCCAGGCATTCGGCGACTTCGTTGTGGGCGGAGACTATGTGGTTGGTATGGTCATTTTTCTGATACTGGTGGTGATCCAGTTCGTGGTCATAACAAAAGGATCGAACCGCATCTCAGAAGTCGCCGCACGGTTCACTCTAGACGCGCTGCCCGGAAAGCAGATGTCCATCGATGCGGACCTCAACACCGGCTTGATAACATCCGAGGACGCACAGGAAAGGCGCGAGCTTATCACACAGGAGGCGGATTTCTACGGCGCCATGGACGGCGCATCGAAGTTTGTACGCGGTGACGCCATAGCCGCCCTGATCATAACCGGTATCAACCTGGCAGGCGGAGTAGTTGTGGGTCTGCTCAACGGCCTCGAGGCTCAGGAAGCGCTGAAAAAATTCGCCCTGCTGACGGTTGGCGACGGCCTGGTCTCCCAGATCCCGGCCCTGATCATTGCCACGGGTGCCGGTATCATCGTAACCAAAGCATCCTCCGATGAACGCCTCTCCAGCGAGATGACCGTCCAGTTCATTACAAAACCCAGGGCCATCGCCATGTCTGCCCTGGTCCTTCTTCTGTTCGCTGCAACTCCCGGCCTCCCCTCACTGCCTTTCCTTATCATCTCCGCCGGCCTTGGCTTGTTCTACTTGATGATCAAGGGCAACACCAAAAGCGGTGAAGAAGTCACCGATGAAACCAAGCAAGATGCTACCGAGCACACGAGTTCGGAATCGGTATCCCTGGAAAAAATACTGCATGTGGACCGTATGGGCATAGAGATCGGGTACAGGCTAATCTACCTGGTCGACCCTCAAAAGGACGGTCGGCTCCTGGAACACATATCCATACTCCGGCGCAAGTTCGCAGCGGAGCTCGGCTTGATTGTCCCGCCGATCAGGGTAAAGGACAACATCCAGCTCGAACCCAACAGCTATCGCATCCTGATCAGCGGCCAACAGGTGGGATGTGGCGAGCTGATGGTCGGACAGCACCTTGCAATGGACTCGGGAGGAGCTGAGGGAAAGCTGAAAGGGATCGAAACCACTGAGCCCACCTTTGGCCTGCCTGCCACATGGATCGAGGAAAGCCGGAAGCAGGAGGCTGAAATGATGGGATATACCGTCATCGACGCGGTCTCGGTGCTGGTGACCCACCTGAGCGAAATCATACGCAGTCAAGCCCACGAAATCTTGTCGCGCGAAGATGTTCACGCCCTGATAGAGCACATGAAGGAACGGTCTCCAACGCTCATGGAGGACCTGATTCCGAACATTCTGAACATTAGTGATCTGCAGCGAGTGCTCAAGAACCTTCTGAAAGAAAAAGTCACGATACGCAACCTCGCCCTGATCATGGAAGCGCTGGCCGAACACGGAAGCCGCACAAAGGATCCCGCGTTGCTCACGGAAGAGGCTCGCAAAAGGCTGTCAAGGGCCATTGTCGAGCCCCACCTGACCGGGGACAGGACTCTTTACGCTCTAACCATCGACCCCACTGTCGAGCGCACTCTCGAGGGCGGGCACCAGGGAGATCAGCAGAGTCTTAAGGTGGTAACTCCACAGTACCTGCAAAAGGTCGTGGACGGTGTTGCAGAGGTTTTCCAGGCCGCCTTGAAAACCGGCAAGGAGCCCGTGCTGCTAGTAAAGGCACCGCTGAGGCGCACTCTGGCGGACCTGGTCATGAGCAACATTCCCCGCCTAGCAGTGCTGTCGTTCAACGAAATAACGGATGTTGGAAAGGTGGAATCACTCGGAGTGGTCCGGGTTCAGGAAAAGGAAACGGTCCATGCGGCTGCACCTTCGAACAACTGAAACGCATGGAGCTGTTCGCCGGCCACAATTGTAAGGGAACAGGAAAGTACCGTTTTCCCTTTCCTAACAAGCAGGAAAATTCCGATAACTAAAACGGTGTTTTAGTAATGAGAAACCCGGCAGCAACAAGGTACTCCGTCTTTCCCGGCAGCAGAAGCCGACCAAGGGACTCGGCGCGGATCTGAACCAGGCCGGGCGGCTGAAAGACGCAGGATGTCAACCATGTCGAACGAAGGAAAGATAACAGCAAGCAGGGCAGCCATTGTTGTTTTCAGCATTGTTTTCCTGGTCTGCCTGTTAAGAGGAATCAGCGTTGCCGGGGCGTGCTTAAGGGGAGGTCTTGTGGCCTTCGCTACATTCGTATCGGTTCGTATCATCAGCCATCTGTTCTTCGATGCGGTGATCGATGAGCTGTCCAGCTTTATAAACAAAAACGTTAGGGGAAAATGAACCGGGCCATGAGCGCTGTAAAGACCCTTTATCAATCATCAAGAGACAAAGCAAGCAGCGACAGGATGATCACCGATTACCTGCCGCTTGTGAGGCATATTGTGGGTCGCCTCCCGGTTCTGCTCCCCTCTTTCATGGACCGCGACGACATGATCGGTGTTGGTGTCCTTGGTCTCATGAATGCGGCAAAAACATATGATCCCGACATGGGCGCATCGTTCAAGACCTATGCCTATATCAACATAAAAGGAGCGATCCTCGACGAGCTCAGGCATCATGACATTGTACCGCGTTCGATGCGCGACAAGATAAAAAAAATGGATGAGGCGACCGAGAAGCTGATCGAAAAAAACGGCTGCATCCCAACGCCCGAAGAGATAGCGGACGAAGCCGGAATCCCGTTGAAATCGATAGATGCGCTGATGGTTTCTTCCGGGACGGTTTCCCTGCTCTCCATCAACGAAAAACGCGAAGGAACCGGCGGTGCGCACAGCTTCCTGGATTCTCTCACAGACACGAAAGATAATGACCCCGCAGCCGTTGCTCAGAAATCCGAGCAAAAGGAGCTGCTGATAATTGCGATCTCCAGACTGCCTGAAATAGAGCGCCAGGTGGTTTTCCTCTATTACAACAAGAACATGCTGCTCAAAGAAATCGGCGCTGTCCTCGATGTCAGCGAATCCAGGATATGTCAGGTCCTGAGCAGGGCCCACTTTCTTCTGAACAAGGAAATCGTAAACATGGGAGGCTAAAAAATGCCTGATGAACTCGGCATAGGCAGGATCAAGCGCCTCGACGACCATCCATCAAGGAACGGACACAGGAAAAATGGAGGAAAGGGGAAGAAGTTTTCTTTGGATAACGTGGATAAAGACGAAAAAAGGAAGGTAAAGAATAAACGATCCGGACCGGTATCCGGCAAGGAGAACAGCTCCCCTGCCACTGAAGGCCCTGAAGAGGGAAAAATCGATATCATCGTGTAGCTTGTGCGAATGTTTAGCACAAGGTTCCTGGTCCGGGCGGCAAAACATCTATCTGTTTCGAAAAGGACAAACCGGCAATGACTTCGGAAAAGCGCAAGGTGCGTGTAATCAGACAGGGTAGCAATGTAAAAGGTATCCCTGTCCTCGTAGGGGGGGCAGCACCCGCTCCAAAAGACAAAAACAGGGCCAGGGCTCGCCTGTCAAAGGATAAAAACGGACAAACCACCATAGAAGTCGAATGCGCGTGCGGAAACAAGATTGTTATCGAATGCGAGCTTGGAGAGAGTTCGAGTTCGGGTCAAACCTGATGTTTTATCCCGTGCTATACAGCCCTGGCGGTTTGCCTTGATAAAAAAAAAAGGGCCCTCCGGGAACAGCAAATAGGAGAATCAAATGAAGAACATCCTGAATGAAAAAGCCGGAACAAGGAAAGCCATGAAACAAGCGAGCGCCTCGGTCATGCTGATCTGCTGCATTTTCGGATGCGCCGCACCGGACCGGGAAAGCGAAGCGCCGATTGTCTGCAAACCGCACTATCTGGACGACGGATCAACCATCTCTGTGGATGATACGTTTTTCAGCGAAAATGACGGCAGCGGTCCAAGCCTTCTCGAAAGGCTGAAGAACTTGTCAGAAAAATTCGACGCCGAAAGCGAAAAGAACGCGCTTCTCGCACAGGAACTGGTAAACACGCGTGATGCGAGAGACCGGCTGAAGGAAGAGCTTGACGCGACGAAAAACCGGTCCATCAGCTTGAGCGAAGAGATCGCGGCCTTGAAGATGAGCCTTTCCAGCCAGGAAAACAGTCTGTCCATGGCATACAGGGAAAAAAAAGACCTCATGGAGAAACTGGTAAACCTCCAGATTGAAAAAGCCAATCTCGAAAAAGAGCTGCTCAAGATCAAGATCGCCGCTTTCTCCGACGGAATGTAATAACCCCGAATGTTGTGCCCTGAGTCAAGACACGGAGTTTCGAAAATGAACCGATCATCCAACAGACCGGGACTACGCATCGAGCCCGTCCTCCTTCCATGTCCGGCCTTACTTCTCCTGATGGTTCTCATCACATCCCCTTGCTGCGGCATCTTCTCAGCAACGCCCCCTCCAAAGCTGGACATCGATGCCCGCATCTATCCGGCAGACGAATACACAGCTGTGAAGCGGGTCCTTTTTCTTCCGTTTTCCAATGAAACATCTTACAAGAATCAGGGCGAAATAGTGGAAGAAGCCTTTGCGCGGGAGTTCACCGAGCGAGGCTGTTTCGAAGTTGTGAACCTTCCTCCTGAGGATGAAAAGCTAGCGCAAGCCCTGAACCCTCAAAGCAGGGGAACCTTCTCGTTGACGGTGTTGATAGAGCTCGGCGAATACTACAAGGTGGACGCTGTTCTCCTGGGATGTTTGAGGATGTATGAACCCTATCCCCCTCCGATGATCAGCCTGAAGGCGGACCTCATCGCCGTACACAACGGCGAAATCCTGCGGACGGTGAGCGGGCTTCTCGATGCAGGCAAGGAAAATGTTGCAAGGGATATCTCACTCTACTACTCAACCCACTGCTCTCAGGACGACTCCCTGTTCGAATGGCACAAGGTCACGAGCTCGCCAAGCATGTATGCCGATTATGCGTGCCACCGGATCATCAAAGCGATGTACCCGGAGACGGGTAGGCTTTAGGACAGACAGAAAGAAGAGGGAACCACGGACGAGCACGGATAGTTATTATAATGCCTTTCTTTCCCACCTTTCACCTGTGTGAATTCCGAAGAAGGCGAAAAATTTTTCGCCCCTACGTTAACAAACGGGGCCGATTAAATGATTCTGGATAAGAGTTAGCGGGGGTGGGAGGGATTAGTCGATTTCAAGGCCATCGATGCTTTCATTGAGAAGGATTGATTCCGCGGTTTTCTCGAGCTCCTGGTCGTTGTCGTAAGCCCTTCTCATTATGAGTATTCTGGCTGCCTCGATCCGCCTGCCGATCTCATCCTTCTGCTCTTTTATCTTATCGATCAGTTCGGAGATTCTTTCCCTGAGTTCGGACTCGTTCAACGAAATCTCGACCAGATCCTGCTTTTTCTCCATCAGAGCTTCTACCAAGTCAGCTTTTTCCGCCATGGTTGCTTCTTTGGAACCTTCAACCTTGGCCAAATCAAGAAGACTATTCTTGGATCCCTCAGCCTCACCAGCATTGGTATTTCGCGGTTTAGACTTGTTTAAGTCTTTATAAGATGGCTTGTTAAGTCCATTGACGTGCTCGACGGACATTTTTTCATCTCCACTTGTTCCCCTGGTATACGGAACTTGTGCTCTATCCTATTTTTCTGTCATCTGCATTATAGGAACTATTCGGAACAACTTTAGGGATCCACGGCGGAAATAATAAGAATTTTTTTCAGAGCCGCTGCGCGCAGGGATTCCTTTTTTTCCTTCCTGATGACTATCCTTTCAGGATCCGATGTGCAAGCACGCTCTCGCATCTTTGGTCAGCCATATATATCGCATTTATAATCAAAGGCTTACGAATAACATTGTTTTTTTAAAAACACTGCCTCCCCCCAAAGGAATGGCCTTTGCATAAAGACGCAGCCTGGAAATGGACCGCATAACAGGAGTCCAGGAGGTATATATGGAAATAAATCTGCTCATGCAAGGCGTTCAAAAAAAGATCCAGGACGGAAAAAGTCTGGACATACAAAAGATGCATGAAGGGCAGGAGTTCGGAAAGGTCATGGAAGATATCGTCTCTCCAACCGAAGCACCTCACCTCGTTTTGCCTGGCAACGAAATCCTCGAGTTAATCAACAGCCAGCTTGGCACCAGCGGTCTGGTAGGCTTTTACACGCTTGAACAGGGTTCGCTTCAATGGTACGGGCCTCCATTGATGTTTATTGAAGGCTGCACGACCGCAGAAGGCTCGAGCATTGAGGGAGCAGCGTACCCCATGCTAGGTTCCGTCGGCTGCGAAGCAACAGCGCCTGTTGAGGAAGAAGGGGCTGTGATAAAAAGCACACTAGGGAACAACCAGAAGACAGCCGGAGGGGAGGTCCATCCGCTGTCGATCCAGGAAACCACGGGTAAAACGGGGAACACACAAAACCCGGGCTCCTCGCAAACCGCGGCATCAATTGCCAACGAGCAGCAAGTGCCGCTGGAAACCATCGTCGGCCTGAGCGGAAAAGGTAATGCTGACAAAGGCTCCGGCCTCTTGGATACGGCCCTGTCAAAAACAATGAAAACCGGGATAAACCCGGTAAACCAGGCTCCTGTTGAAAACGGGAGCTCCAATCAACCGGCACTCTCTCTCGAAGGAGAAGGGTCTGGAAACAGAAACGGACAGGGCATCACAAGCTTCCTTCAGGGCTTCGGTAACAGCACGCCAAAAGAAAACCTGGCCGATCTAAATGAACGCTCTGCAAGCCTGAACATGCCCCTGCCGAGCTCATCCGCTGACAGCAGCCGACAGATCTCTCCGGTTCTTAACACACCGGAGCCCCTATCCTCGGAAGGAAGCCCCTCGCTTCTGGAAGCGCCGGGAACGAAGGGGGCTGACAACCCGCTTTCAGGAAGCGAAACGAGCCGGGTCGATCCGGGGCTCTCTTCGTTTGCCAGAGAAATCTCCGAAAAACACTGCATTCAGGATCTCCAAACACACATCATGGACCAGATCCGCATCAATGTGAACAAAGCGAACAACCAGGCCAGAATCTTTTTGCATCCGCCTGAGCTCGGGCACATCCAGATCAATCTGTCCATGGAGGGCAACCGGTTGACCGTGCATATAGAGGCCAGGGAAGCGCTGGTCTCCCACCTGCTGGAGCAGGACATCCAACAGCTGAAAAACACGCTCTCAAGCGCCGGCATTGAAGTCGACGAGTTCGATATCCGTTCAAAGAACAACAGGCAGCAGGCGGAAAAGGGAGCTGATTCTTCACGCTCCAAGTTCGAAGGGCCTGGAGAGGAAGATGGAGAAGATGATGAAAAAAGCAATCATTCGCCGGTACACCAGGGACCGGTAAGATTGAGCGAAAGCCCGGATGGAGTTGACTATCTGGTTTAGCGCTCTTGATGAGCAGCGAAAACAGAATGCTTATAGAAACAAAACGTTCATCTGAACACAGCATGAAAGGACAAGATGGATGGACATTACAGAGATTCTGAACATGAACGGATCCGCCCTCGGCATGGACAGCACCAGCAAGGCCAATGAAACCCTGGGCAAAGAGGATTTCCTTACCCTTCTGGTAACACAGCTTCAAAACCAGGATCCTTTCAAGCCCGTAGAGAACACGGAGTTCGTTGCCCAGCTGGCACAGTTCTCCTCTCTGGAGCTGTCGCAAAACACGAATGACAGCATAAACAACCTTGCCGCACTCCAGGAAGAGTCGCTAAAGCTAACCAACCTGTCCGAGGGAGCGGCCCTCATCGGAAAAGATGTGGAATTCTACGATCCCATGACAGGGAGCATTTCATCGGGGAAGGTCGATGCCGTCGAGCTGATCAACGGCCAGATCATACTGAACATTGGAGATCAAAAGACCCTGCTTGCCGGAGTGTTGAAGGTGAGCGGAAATACGGGAGCATAAGCACTTTTTTCCAGTGCACCGTCAAGCTCCCGCTACAAGAAATAAAAATCGTTTTAACACCATATTTAAACTCGGAGAGAATAAGATGCTGAACTCGCTGCAATCAGGATTGTCCGGCCTCAAGGTACACCAGACCTACCTGGACGTCATCGGAAACAACCTGGCAAACGCCAACACCCCCGGTTTCAAGTCGTCGAGAATCACCTTCGCGGACCTTTTCTCAGAAACCATCAAAAACTCGACAATGCCCACGTCAACGACCGGAGGGCAGAACCCAAGCCAGATAGGAATGGGTGCCAAGGTGGGGTCCATCGATGTTGCAATGACCCAGGGCGCCGTGCTTTCAACGGGCAGGCCGTTCGACCTGGGGATTCAGGGAGAAGGGTTCTTCGTGCTCTCTGACGGGACCACAGACTACTACACTCGCTCCGGCGCCATGGGTATAGACGGAGACAGCTACCTTGTAAACCTATCAAACGGTATGCGTGTTCAATCGAACACGCTTCAGGACATTCAGATCGACTCAGACATCTCGCTGGCCCCTATGGCCACCGGCAACATCGGCTTTTCAGGCAGCCTTCCCGCTCTGGTCACAGGTCCGATTGCAGAGGTCATAACACCAAACTCACCGCTGTATGAGGGTACAGCCGCCCAGATATCCGGTTCGAGCGCGGCATCGTTCACGCTTGCTGACGGCGATACAATGACATTGCGCGTCAACAGCGGATCCGCCCAGGAAATCGAATTTCTGGCTGCGGATTTCACCGCCATAGGAGCGGATATCACCAACTGTACAGCTGCCGAGATAGCGACGGTGATCAACAACCTCGGCCTTTCCGGTTTCACCGCGTCGGCAAACGCTAACGCCCTTGTGCTCACAACGGAGAACACCGGCGATGCCGCCAGCCTGGACATCGATGACGGCACCGGGACACCGGCCTCGACATTGGGCCTTTCCCTGTCAATGGTTTCCGGTACCCAGACTGCCGCCGGCGAAAACACGGTTCTCAACGACCTGGTATCCAACACATCCGATTACCAGAACGGAGATATGATATCGATCCAGGGAACAGATGCGAGTGGACTGGTTTTACAGGACTACTTCACCTATGGCGCGGACGGAACGACCTTGGGAGAGCTCAGGGACCACATATCGAGCCTCTATGACGATGCGACATGCACCTTGGACACCAACGGCAACCTGGTTCTCACCGCGGACAACGCTGGAGAAAGCGCGCTGTCCCTGTTCGTGCACGACCATGAGACCTCAATGGGGACCACGCTCTGGCCAAACTTCTCCGTGACAACGGATGGAACAGCCAGTGACCAGGTGACAACATCCGTGTCAGTGTTCGACAGCATGGGTGTAACACACACGCTGACCCTCACATTTGTGCGAAACGGTGATTCTGAGCGCACCTGGGACATCCAGGCCGAGCTTCAGGAAGGAGACGGTGTGGTGGTCAACAACACGGTCGATGCGGTCAGGTTCAACGAGGACGGCTCTTTTGCCGCGGTGCTCGGAGGTGGAAACTCCATTGATATCCAGTTCACCGGCCTTAACACGAGCCAGAACATCATCTTCGACTTCGGTACCCAGTCCAAGTTCGACGGGCTGACACAGGTCGGAGACACGGGATCGGTTCAGATCAGCAGCCACGACGGGTACGGGGCAGGAAGCCTTGCTTCCATGTCCATCGAATCGACCGGCAACATCATAGGCCACTTTTCCAACGGCCAGTTCCAGACGCTCGGGCAGATCGGACTGGCCACGTTCAGCAACGCAAGCGGACTCGAAAAGGAAGGGGACTCGCTCTTTGCAGAGTCCGTCAACTCCGGAACCCGGATCCTGTCCCTCCCTGACACCGGAGCCGCGGGAAGGATCCTGGCTGGAACGCTCGAACACAGCAACGTGGACATCGGCCAGGAATTCGTCTCACTAATCGAGGCACAGAGAGGGTTCCAGGCAAACGCCAGGATCATCACGACCATCGATGAGGTGCTGGCCGAGATGGTGAACCTGGTGTAGGGAAGAAGGCGTTAGTCCGCTTATTTCATACACTTCGTCGCGAGGTGCCGTAAACTGTGATGTGGCAAGGCGCATGTCAGGAGACGACCGCAGGCCTGTTCTTACAGGTTGAGGATCGTCTCCTGGCATGAGACGCAGCATGATTGCAGTTTACGGTGCCGCAGCAGAAGAGGATGAAATATGCGGGCTAGGCATCAGGAAGAGTAGGCGCTAGGAAAAAGGAGGGCATGTAGGGGCGAATAATTATTCGCCCTTCCGGCCCTTGCGAATCGATCCCCACCCCCTTCGCGGGGCAGCCGGGCTCGGTCCGTCCATTGGTAAGAAAAACTTTCACCCGCCTTTGGGAAAGGTTTTCCTTTCCCGGCACTCCCCCAATCGGCACACGGTTTCACCGTTTTGCCGGCACCCTATAACCGATTGATATAGCCAAGGTTAAGAATTTTTATTTTTCCCGGATTTTCACGGCCTTTAGGCAATGAAGTTGCAATACAGGCATGTGCTTTCAAAAACGGGTTAAGATCAATCATTCGCCCCCGCTTCCAAAGGAGTACGGAAAAATGATGACAGGGTTCTTTTCAGGCGCTGCTTCCATGGATGCCCTCGAAAGACGCCAGGACATCATCGCAGCCAACCTTGCCAATGTATCCACACCAGGCTACCGCCGCCGTGTTGAAACTCTTGAGACTATGGGCTCAAACAACGCCAACTCGGTTCCCGGGAACGGATCCCTGCCGCGGTTTTCATTGGCAGTGGATTTTACCCCCGGTGACATCACCAACACCGGAAGCAAAATGGATATCGCGCTGATCGATCCTGTTGGAAGCAAAGGAACCACCTTCATTGCGGTAACCGCTCCGGACGGCCGGACGCTGTACACAAGAAACGGAAGGTTCGCCATGGACAGCCAGGGAAAGCTGATCCATGCATCGTCAGGCTTTCCCGTGGCAGGCACCAACGACGCCGAGATCCGGCTGACCGCAGGATTCGGAGAGCCGATGATAGATGACAGGGGAATGATCTCCCAGGGAGAGGCTTCCCTCGGTCAGCTCAAGATCTCCGGTTTCACCAACCCCGGTGATCTCTTCCCAACGGAGCACGGCCTCTTCGCCCCCGGCCCAACAGCCGGCGAAAAGTCCGCTGTCGGGATCGCGCAGGTCAAGCAGGGATACATAGAATCATCAAATGCAAACCCGGTGAACGAACTAGTGGACATGATTTCGAACTACCGGGCATACGAAGCGTCCCAGAAGGTTCTCAAGCAGATCGACAAGAGCATGCAGAACCTGATAAGGAATGCAGTCAGATAAAGGAGTTCAAAACAATGATGAAAGCGCTTTTCACAGCAGCCACAGGCATGAAGGTCCAGCAGAAGAACGTGGATGTCATCGCCAACAATCTGGCTAACGTCAACACAACCGGCTTCAAGAAAAGCCACACGAACTTCGAGGACCTGATCTACGTGACCGAGACCAGGCCCGGGTTCAACACGAACAGCATCGGATCGTCCTCGGGGGTGCAGGTTGGAAGCGGGGCGCGCCTGGTCTCCACGGCCAAGCAGTTCTCTCAGGGCGTGCTCCAGCAGACGGGCCGCAACTACGATGTGGCAATCATGGGCCAGGGCTTTTTCGAGGTCAAGCTCCCGGACGGCAGGCTGGCTTACACGCGGGACGGAAGCTTCCATCTCGATGACAGCCAGCGCCTTGTGACAGCGGACGGACACCAACTCATGCCGAACGTGTCGCTTTCCGGTGGGCCTTACACTCATGTGACCATCTCAACGGACGGAACGGTGGAGGGCGATATCAACGGGACCATCACGAACCTCGGGGAGATCACCCTAACCACATTCCTCAACTCGGCAGGGCTCGAGAGCGCGGGGAACAACCTGTACATGGAAACCACCTCATCGGGCCCACCCACCAAGGGGCTGACCGCTGGGTTGGATGGAGTGGGAGAGCTCCAGCAGAAGTATCTCGAGAAATCGAACGTGGAAGTAGTAAACGAGCTCGTGGCTTTAATCATTGCCCAGCGCGCCTACGAGGTGAACTCCAAGGCGATCAAAACCGGTGACGACATGCTGGCGCTCGCCAACAACCTGTCCACATAGGAGATTTAACATGATTCCGACCAACGGATGCCGCTTCTTTTCAGCCGCGCTCGCCATGGCTGCGCTCATCTTCCAGTGCGCGCATCTGCAAGGCGCAACCGTGACCCTGAAGCCCGAGGCCAGTGTCAAGGGCTGCCAGGTGTACCTCGCGGAAGTGGCCCTCATCGTGGAGACGGATGTGAAGCTCGCTGACAGGCTCAAATCCGTTGACCTTGGGTACACTCCCAATCCCGGGTATACCCGCTACATCACCAGGGAACAGATCCAAGCCAGGCTCCGCACGCAAGGCATCGACATGGACAAGGTCACCCTTGGCGGCCCGAGCGGCGTGCTTGTGAGCACAAAGTCCGTGATGATCAGCGGGAGAGAGCTTACAGCCATGGGCACCAGGTTCCTTGAAAGCCGGGTCGCCGGGCTGGAAGGAGAGCGGACAATCCAGTGCCCCCGCAGCCCGGCCGACATCCTCGTGCCGGTGGGCAGCGGCCTGAGCACGTTCGATATCAAATGGCGCATGAACCCCGGAGCCAGGGGCCCGACCGCGGTAGATATAAAGGTGCTTGTGGACGGACACCTCTTCACCACTGTTCCCTTGCAGTTCGAAATCAGTGTCTTCGAAAAGGTGCTGATGGCATCGAGAAAGATAAAGAGCGGCGAGCCGTTCACAGGGACAAACACCGCGCTTGTGCGCGTGGAGACCACGAGGCAGCACGGACACCCGGCGAGAGGAATCGAAGAGATGCGCCTCCTTCTCGCAAAAAGGGATATCCCGGCCGGGCAGATCGTCCGGATCGAGGACGGGCTCGAACAGATCCTGGTATCGCGCGGCAGGCCCGTTTCCGTGACGGTCAAAAAGGGCGCGCTTCTTGTCAAGGGCAAAGGCATCGCAAGACAGAACGGCCACCTGAACGATACGGTCGTTGTGCTCAACGAGGATTCGGGCCGCGCTTTCAAGGCGGTCGTGACCGGCCTGAACATGGTGGAGGTCAGGCTGTAGCCGGCATCAAAACAAGACCACTGCGCCTTCGCGGGCGAAGCGGCTGGAACCGGAAACCAATTGTTGTGAGATGATAAAAATGAAAATCAAGAAATTGCTTATCATGTCCCCGGCCTTTACGGCTCTTCTCGCCGCCTCCCTCTTCTGCGAAGGCGCCGCAGCACAGTCGCTCTGGGACGAAGGCGGCACAAAAGCCAACCTGATAGCGGACAACATCGCCAGAAAGAAAGGGGACATCCTTACCATAATCATCAACGAATCCCAGAAGGTGGAGGACAAGCAGGAGGTCAAGCTCGAAAAGGAGAGCTCGCTGAACTCCGTGCTCAAAAGCTTCAACATCAAGCCTAACGCCTTCTCCACGCTGCCGGATTTCGATTCCACGACATCCAAGGATTTCGAGGGAAAATCGGACTACGGCAAGGAAGGCAGCTTCGAGGCGCGGATCTCGGTGAACGTGATGGATGTCATGCCCAACGGCAACCTTGTCATCGAGGGCCGGCGGAACATATTCATGGACAACGAGGAGAAGATCATAAAGATCACGGGCCTTGTCCGCCCGCTGGACGTTTCCTCGGAAAACACGGTCCCCTCGGAAAAGGTCTCTGACGCCAGGGTCATGTACGACGGTAAGGGAGAGCTCAGCAGGTCAACTGAAAAAAGCTGGCTCGACAAGATTTTCGATGTCATCTGGCCGTTTTGACGGGCCGGTACACACAAGGAGTGGATCATGCGTTCCAAAGCAGTGTTTCAGTCGATCGCGGTAGCGGCCCTCGCGCTCTTCCTGACAGGAGAGGCAGCAGCGCAGCAGGTCAGGATCAAGGACATAACCAATATCCAGGGCATGCGGGACAACCAGCTCACGGGCTTGGGCCTTGTCACCGGCCTGAACGGAACCGGTGACGGGACCGAGGCAACCAAGCAGGCTGTGGTCAACATGCTCCGCAAACTCAACATCAATGTGAGCCCGGGCGATGTGGCATCGGCAAACGTGGCGCTGGTGCTTGTGACCGCCACACTTCCTCCCTTCATACGAACAGGAAACGAGATCGACGTGACCGTGACATCGATCGGGGATGCCAACTCGCTGTTCGGCGGTACGCTCGTGCAAACTCCGCTGACAGCGGCAACGGGAGATGTGTACGCCGTTGCCCAGGGACCGCTTTCCATCGGGGGATTCGGCGCCAAGGGAGCGGCCGCCTCCGTGCAGAAAAACCACACGACAGTGGGCACCATTCCAGACGGGGCGATCATCGAGCGCGAGGTGCCGATGAATATCTTCGATGAAAAGAGTAAATCCATTGTACTGACCCTCAACAATCCGGACTTCGCCACAGCGTCGCGAATGGCGGAAGCGATCAACATGCAGTTCAAGGATTCCGCCCAAGCCCGTGACATGAAGGCGGTTGAGATAAAGATTCCCAAGGGATATTCCGAAAATGACCTGGTAGGTTTCGTGGCCCGGGTTCACTCTCTCACCGTGGAACCTGATACACCTTCCAAGGTGATCATCAGCGAGCGCACGGGAACACTGGTAGCGGGTACGAGCGTCAAGATCAGCACGGTGGCCATTGCACATTCGAACCTGACAATAATGATCGCGGAAACCCCCGAGGTTTCACAGCCCCTTCCCTTTTCGGACGGGGAAACAACCACCGTGGACCGCACCGAAATCAGCGTGAACGAACAACCGGGCAACATCGTGCTTTTAAAAGGCACCGCATCGGCCGGAGACCTGGCCCAGGCGCTGAACGCGATTGGAGCAACGCCCCGCGACCTCGTGGTGATCTTCCAGCTCATCAAGAAGGCGGGTGCGCTTCACGCGGACCTCGAACTCATGTAGGTACCGGTTTCGAAAAAGAGGGTAAACCATGAGCATTGATCCGATCGATCCGAAGATAGCTGCCGACGCGGCGCTCGCTTTCAGCGGGCAAAACGAGGTGAAAGAGCTCGAAGCCCTTTCAAGGGGGGGCGCGAAAAACATCGAGGAGATCTCCACCAGGTTCGAATCGATCTTCCTCAACTTCCTCATCAAACAGATGTGGGAGTCGGTTGAGCGATCGGGGCTTCTGCCGGATGGCCCGGGCAAGCAGATCTATGACGGCTTCTTCACGACCATGCTGTCCGACTTTCTGGCTGAAAACGGAGGGATCGGCATTGCCAAGAACATGACAGCACAGCTCAAAAATGCGGCCGATGCGTATGAGCGCCAGAACGCCGAGGCTGGGGCCGATAAAACATGCAATAAAGAACCGCTTGATGCAAATAACATTGCACCCGCGGACAATGAAAAAACATCAATAGATTAAAGCTGATGAGTGCAATGCCTATAAACCATTTGAACCGCTGAAACGGCCAAACACAGGAATATCCGGGAGGAAATGATGAGAGGTTCCATGAAAAAGCTTTTGGAGATCATCGAGAAAGAGGTCGGCGTTCAACAGAAGATCCTTGAAAAGCTGGAGGAGCAGCAGGCGGTGCTCGTCAAGCTCGCCACAGAGAAGCTGGAAGAAAACCTGGAAGAGCTCGAGAAGTGGAGATGCGAAGCGAAAGCCATCTTTGAAAAACGCATAGCTCTGCAGCAGAACCTGGGCACCGGCGCAAAGCACAAGGGCGGCTTGAAAACCGTTCCCACACTGTCGGAGATCGCCTGTACAGGCGACGAAAAAGCTGACAAGGCCCTGTCCAGGCACAGGGACAAGCTCATCCGGACCGTGAAAAAGATCAGATCCCAGAGCAGAAAAAACCAGGTTCTGATCAGGCACTCCCTTGATCTGAACACGGAGCTGATGAACAAGGCCTTTGGGACGGACAGAGAGCGGGTTTCCACATACGGAAACAGCGGCGAACTGTTGGCCCGCTCCTCTGTGGACATGGTGGATGCCAGGGCGTGACAGGTTAGAGCACATCTCTTTTCTTGAACAAGGAAAAGCAGGCCATTCGGGAAACGGAACAGGGAGACGACAATGTCGATAGGACTCACAACAGGCATGAAGGCGATCTTTGCCGCCCAGCTTTCCCTCCAGACCGCGGGCAACAACATCGCAAACGCCAATGTAAAGGGGTACTCGCGCCAATCCGTGCAGCTCGCAACCGACTACTCCCTTGTCGTTCCAGGCGTCGGTTACATAGGAACCGGGGTCAAGAGCACCGGGATTGTCCGCACGGTCGACGAGCTCCTGCAGAACCGCATCCAGGTGCAGAACCAGTCGCTTGGCTGCCTGAAAACAGAAAACATGCTGCTGTCCCAAATAGAAGCCATCCTGAACGAACCATCGGACGGAGGGCTGGCAGCCTATTTTACAAAGTTCTTCGGTTCACTGAACGACATGTCCGTCGATCCCGTGGACCCGACGCTCCGGTCGGACGTTGTCATCACAGGCCAGATCGTGTCGGACGGCTTCAAAACACTCGCGGGCAAGCTGGATTCACTCTCCAACGACATCGAAACCCAGGTAAGCAACAAAATCAACAAGGTCAACCAGCTGGTCAAGGAAATCGCCGAACTCAACAAGATGATCACTGCTTCCTACAGCTCGAACATGCAGGCAAACGAGCTTCTCGACAAGCGGGATGCGATTATTGAGGAGCTAAACTACATCATCGATATCGATGCGGTCCCTGACTCGAAAGGAACCGTTTCCATGCTCGTGGACGGAAGGCTCATCGCATCCAACGGGTACAGCACCGAACTCGAAACGAGCACAAGCCAGTCCGGCGATGTCTACATCCATTTGAAAAACAATAACACGGAAATGAATGTATTCAGCGGAGAGATCAAGGAGCTGATCAACCAGCAAAGGAACGTCATTCCGGAGCTCATGTCAAAGCTCGACAAGCTCGCCGGCCAGCTTGCATACGAGTTCAACAGGATCCACTCGACAGGCATCCCTTTGAGCGGATCGTTCACCTCAATGAAAGCTGAAAACCCTGTCCAGGACATGAATGCCGACGGGGACCTGCTCAACGACAACCTGAACTCGGCCGGGCTTTCCTTCGCGCCGGAGGAAGGTTCGCTCTTCATCACGGTCACGAACGAGAACACGGGAGAAGTGATGCAGACCGAAATCGAAATCGATCCGTCATCACAAAGCCTGGCCTACCTGGCGGGCGAACTCAATTCGGTGCCGCACATCAACGCTTATGCGGATTCCAGCGGTCGCCTCACCCTGCACGCATCGGACGGATACGCCTTCGATTTTTCGCCGCAGCTTAATGCCGCGCCGAACAGCAACGAAACGTTCGGAAACAGCTCAGCCATGATAACGGGTTCAGGATCGTGGCCCGCAACAATGAGCGCGGGCGACTCGTTCCAGATCACGTTGGACGGAACAAGCACACACACCGTCACATTTCCCGCAGGCGGGACATACACCGCGTCAGACATAGCAGCGCTGATAAACACCCAGACAGGCACAAACATAGCATCAGTAGCTGACAACGAACTCGTGCTTCAGTCGCAGACGCAGGGGAGTTCGAGCTCGATCCTGATCACGGACCTTTCCGGCACACCTTCCACAACCCTTGGGCTGAGCACAGCGCTGGAAACCGGGGCGGAGCTGGGCGTTTCAGTCGAGCTGGAAGGGAGTTATTCCGGAGCATCCAATGCTTCCTGGCGGTTTGAAGCCTCCGGATCAGGCACCATCGGCGTCACCAACGGGCTCACCGTGACCGTGTACGATGAAGCAGGGGAAACAATAACCGTCCTGGATGTTGGAGAGGGTTATTCTCCGGGAGACATGATCGAAATCGCGGACGGTGTCAAGGTATCGTTCAGCCCGGGCGACATCAACCAGACAGCGGGTGATTTTTTCTGCGCCGACGTGATAGCCGACTCGGACACATCCGGGATCCTGGCCTCGCTCGGCTTGAACACCTTTTTTACGGGTTCCACGGCATCCGACATTTCGGTCCGTCAAGCGATACAGGACTCTCCAATCCTCATATCAGGGTCGCTCACACCTGTTGAAGGGGACAACTCGAACATACACAAATTCCTGGAGCTGGAAGCAGCACCCATTGAGGGATTGAACTCCTACAGCTTGATCGACTACTACTCATCGGTGATCGGCGAGGTCGGCCTTGACAAGGAATGGGCCGAGGAAATGTATGATGTCCAGGAACTGATCATGACCAACCTGGAAAACCAGCGCTCCTCGGTGTCAGGCGTGTCGATCGACGAGGAGCTGATGAACCTGGAAAAGTACCAACAGATGCTGACAGCCGCCACCAGGTATCTGGAGATCGTAAACGAGATGAACGACATTCTCATGAACATCGGGCATTAGCATCCATAGCATCCAATGGGGAACGGATAAATGAGCATAAGAATCACACAGGACATCCTCTACAAGAACTCGCTTTTCTACCTCCAGAAAAGCCTGAACCTTGTGGAAAAAAGCCAGATACCGCTGCTGACCGGCAAGCGCATCAACAATCCTTCAGATGATCCGTTCGGAACGGTCCGGGCGTTGAAGTACCGGGAGGAGCTCGGAGGGTTGAAAAACTACCAGGCAAACCTCGATGTGATCGAAGGCCAGCTCGACTCCGGAGCGACAACGCTTCAATCGCTTTCCAGCCTGCTCACAGAGACCAAGGCCATCGGGATCCAGGGAGCGGACGCCGCCATGAACCAGGCGGACCGCAACAGCCTGGCATCGCAGATCGACCAGATCCTCGACGAGGCGATCAGCCTTGCGAACAGCCACTTCGGCGGAAGGTATCTTTTCGGCGGCACCAAAACAACTGAACCTCCCTACTCAAGCACCGGTTCAGGAACCGTGAACTACAACGGGGATTCAAAAGTAAACTACGTGTTGATCAGCTCCGGCACAAAGATCGCCGGCAACATTCCGGGTTCGGAAATATTCCATAAGACCGACCGGGGCGAAACCGTATTCGAAGGTGAAACAGGAGCCACGGCAGGAACAGGAGCCGACAACGGAAAGGGAAACACCACACTCTCCGTTCTGCACGGCGCGACATCCTATGCCGGGGCAAGCGGCGTATCCGCGGGAACTTCCTCGGCGTCCGGAGACACGATCATCGGCGCTTCAGGCGCTCATACTCTTACATTGAACGTGGGCACCCCCCCCACGACAGGAACCGTTTCCCTTGACGACGGTGAAACTGTCTCCTTCGACATCACAGCGGACCCGGATCCAGCCGATTTCATGTTGACAGGCGCATCGGGCGATAAGGTGTATCTGGATCTCACAGGCTTGAGCGCGGGCTATTCAGGCATCGTGGACATCACGTCCACCGGAACGATGTCAATCGACGGGGGGGTCACAACGGTTGATATCGATTTTTCAGCCAACCAGACCGTGTACGATCCTTCAGGCACTGTCACCAACGTTGATTCGACAAACATCACAAGGACCGGAGACGAGTACCTCACATACACAGGAACATTCAGCCTTTTCGAAATGCTGGGAGCGCTCCGTGACGACCTTCTGAACACGCGAAACCTCACCGTTGACAAACAGGTGGAAAGCATCACATCAAGGCTGAAAGAGCTCGAAACATCGCACGAAAACGTGCTGTCAGGGCTTGCGGAGTTCGGTGGCCGTTCCCTACGCCTGGAGATGACCAGGAGCAGGCTGGACGATTTCGAGCTGAACCTTACAGGGCTCAAATCAAGTGTGGAAGACGCGGATATCACCGAAGCGATAATGAATCTCGAACAGAACAACCAGATGCTGATGCTGATACAGGCAGTCACGAGTAAAATCCTTCAGTCAGCCACCCCCAGCCTGTACGGCTAACCAGGCAAGCGAATGGACAAAGTTAACACGGAGTATGCAGATATTATTTCATTCCGTGCAGATGAACAGGGGAAACGATGATGAACCGTGAACCGATCGAGTCCGTGAAACCCGTTAATGCTCAGGAGCTTCTAAGAAGTCAGCCTGTTGGGCCGGAGAGAGCCCACCGCCGCGGACAGGGGAGACAGAAATCCGTAGAGTTCGATGTCCTGCTCGCTGACATGGCGCGCAAGGTCGAGAACCTTAAAGGCAAGGCATCTCATGGAAAAACCGCGGCCCCCCTATCCACTGATGGTGCAGAGAACATATCAATAAGGCGGGAAATCCACAGGCCCAAGGATCTTCAGGCTGCGCTTCGCGAGGCGGACGGCAATTTTCGCTCGTGCATGCAGCTCAAGGAAAAGCTGGCTGAAGCGTACAAGGCCACTATGGACGGTGTGAACGGGGGAAAATAGTTCGGTATCGAGATCGATCAGCGGGCTATATAGCAAAGCCTACCTCCCTATAGTAACCACCGGCGGCGGAGTTGAGCGCTTCAAGAAAAGAAGGGCGAAGCTCGTGTTCGAAATGTTCGACCCCCATTCGTTGGCCTGTGTGGACCAGCTTCCGTCGGGCTGCTGCTTGTCCATCAGGTATGCGGCTCCCTCGCGGTACCAGTCATGGGAACCGATGAAACGCCTGTTCAAAAGCGATCCCACTCGCTCCAGGCTGTAAATGTAGTAATAGTAGTAATGCTTTTCGCCGTTCGGATTGGTCTCTATGGCCCAGTAATCCGTAAGCCAGGCCAGGCTGTCGCGGATAGCCTCCCCCAGTTCGGCCCTGTTTTTCGAAGCTACCGGTACCGGCGATCGCAGCTTAACCAGCTCCTCGTAGCAGAGAACAAGGCAGCTGATACCGATGTTCGCCCTGCTTCCCCTTAAACCGGAGGGCTCCGGAGGAAAACCGTGATTGTAGCCCCATCCACGTGCCTTGGCTGGTGTGACATAAAACTCAGGTAGGCCGTTCTCCTTGAAATTTTTGAACTCCAGCAGCTTTACCCTCGGGCCGTTGGGTGACTGGTAGGTAAGATAGTACTTCAGTACCTTTTCCCAGATCCCCTGCGGAACCTTGATCCCGCATCTTGACGCGGCCTTGAGACCGAGGATGCCGAACTGACCATTCGAGATGTCCATGGCGCTTGTTTCCAGGTCGTACCGCCAGGATCCGCCCTTACCGTGGTGGCTGAGTATTAGTTCCGTCAGATCCTCCATGTAAAGCCGCTCGTCCCCGCTCAGCTCCCTTGACCACTCGTGTTTCTCCCGCTTCTCCAGTGGCATCCCCGCCAGCTCGAACCGCTCGTACATGGGTGCGGCCTTCGCATCCATGGCCATTAGTGTGAACCCGATCTCGTAGGTGTACTTCGGGGGGTGGTCGTAAAGGAACTCGAACCCTTTCCCGACGGCAGGATCATGCTTGCTGACCCCGGAGTTCAGCATGGACAACAGAGACAGGGAAGTCAGCGCGGCCTCGTAAAGGCGGTCTATCATCTTGTAGCTGCCCCAGGAACCGTCTTCTTTCTGCATCTTTCTCAGCCAGCCCACTCCCTTGTCCACGGTCTCGTTCACCTTCCTGTCGAACTCGATCTCCTCCTCGCGGCTCAACCGGCGCGCGTAAAGCGGAGTGTCGATCTCCTCGTCCTTGATCAGCACATCCTCCGGCAAAGGATGCGCTTTTCCGTTGATTACGGATTGTGCATAGGTGAGCGCGTTTTGAAGCAGGTCATCGCATAGCTTTTGGGTCACCTCGGGTTGGTTTCCGGGGATCTTGTCGGGCGTGCATGCAAAAAAGACGACGCGGCCGTCTCCCCACCCCATCTCAACGCACCAGGCCTCCTCGCGCCTCTCATCCTGGCCGGCAAGCACCTGGGAACACCTGGATTTGCGGAAGGTCCACCAGGATAAGGTGTGCCCCGGCCATTTCCCGTCGCCCCTCCATTCCTTCTTCAGGCGATCTCGGGATATCGGGTTGGGCATGCTGAAGATGGGGTGGCTTGCTTCGACGAAACCGAGCTCGCCGTAGCTCCCGCGGCCGCGCAGTAGAAACGCTTTCTCAGGCAGCCAGGGCTCGATGTCCCACCTGTCTGCTTCCTGGGCAAACACCAGCACGACACCGCCTTGGGCCACAAAGCTGCGGAGTGATGCCGCTTCATCCCGGAACCACGCCCTTATTATCGGGTTGTTCAGGGCGAACGAACCCACCAGCAGCACATCACACCTGGAGGGCCGAAACCCCTTGCCCGTGATTTTCGGGACGGCGGCGACCCCCTTGAACCCGATCCGCTTCAACTGCTCTTCCAGGCCGGTGAACCTTGTATGGTTGTCCTTGAACTCCAGCAAGGCGATTTTCGCCCTCCCGGCGGCGTGAAGCCAGGGAGATGCTAAGAGCACGAACGTTACGATTGATAGTATGAAACTTTTCATTGAAGCAGGCAGTGGCATATCAGCCTATGTCAAGGACACGGCCCTCCTACACGGAGGGCCGTCAAGAATCCTGTATGCAAAGTCAGGGTAAACGCGGCTACTTAATCGTTGTCAATATGTACCCGCCCTTATCCTTGGCGACCTGGAGCTTGCAGCCCGCCTTAATATCGGCAACAAAGCCTTGAATGGCTCCCAGATCAAGATCTCCCTTGACCACGATCTCGCACGCCCCCCGGGAAGAAGGCCTTGCCGTGGCTTTGCTTTTCGCTTTTTTCGGAGGCCTACCCGGTCCCTTCTTACCAAGCGGCTTCCTTGCTTTACTCCTGCCCTTGGGCATATTGTCCTTGTTCGCTTCAATCCAATCATCTACGGAAGTTTCGTTGACAAGGAGGCTTCTTCCCTTTCCGCTCGTCTTGAAGGGGAACTTCTTTCGGTTCCGCCACATGCACAGTGTGCCTTTCCGGACACCGACCTTTTCAGCAGCTTGTTCAAGTGTAATCCAATTGACCATGTCATGTCTCCTATTCAATACAACTAATGGTTAATCGCTAAACAAGAAACACTAACACCTGGATCACACATTACCAGAGCATTTATTTGTTTTTTTGTGATCATATCAATCAATCCCAAGGGGTCATGACAGACGGTATAAATCACAGTCAATCACGCAAAAAAAACGGGGCTTTTCAGCCCCGTTTATTATCTTCACTTCCGATCGTAAGGTCACAAAATGTTCTTTCCTGTCTCCAGGATCTCGCTCACGCGTATTCCGAAACAGTTGCCGACAACAACAATCTCGCCCCTGGCAACCAACTTGCCGTTGATCTTCAAATCAACCGGTTCATCCGCGTTTCTATCGAGATCAATAACCGATCCCGGAGACAGTTGAAGAACATCTTCGATCTTCATCACGGAATGACCGAGTTCCACGGTCAGCGGAACCGTAACATCCAGCAGAAGATCAAAATTATTGACGATGCCGCCCCCCGGGGAAGGCGATCCAAGGTCGGAGAACTCCGCCTTGTTCACGTCCGAGGCATCTCCGGCAGCGTCCTGTCCCTCTATCTCCTGGTTTTCCTTGACATCGCCTTCCGGGCCGGCTCCAGCAGCCTTTTCGTTTTTCTCTTCAGCGGTCCCGACTTGTTCGTCTTTGTTTTCAACCATTGGCAGCTTCTTTCTCGTTTCCCGCGCAGTGCTCGGATTTGCGGATCTCCAACACCTTCATTGCCAGTCTCTTGTTATACATACCGACATTGCCCTTAATAATCGCATCAGACCCTATCGGCATCTCCACTGTATCGTTGATCTTTTTGTCCATTACAATTACATCTTCCAGCTTCAAATTCAGAAAATCGCCAACAGAAATTTCGGCCTCTCCGAGAACGAGAGGAAGACCGACCTCCACCTTGAACAGTTTTTTTTCCAGGTGCCCTTTCCACTCCTCGAGCTTGCCGGGATCCTGTCCATCCCGCTCCTCAAGCCCTCCTATCCGTCCGATATACTTCTCTAATGATGCGAACGGGAAACAAACGGTAAGGCTTCCGTAGCCTTGGTTCTTTTCTTCCTCCTCTTCCTTCCCGGTCCCGGAAAAAACGAGAGGGACAACGAGCAGCACATCCTTGGGGTTAGCGGCTTCCACCCGCTTCGGATCGCTTGTCCTGTCCAGGAGTTTCGGCGTCAGCTTCACAACGCTCTCCCAGGCTACGGCAACATATTCGATCACAGCACCGGCCATCTGATCGGTAATACCCCATTCGACCTGGGTCAGCTCTCTCGGATCGATTTCTACTTTCCCGCTGCCTCCCAACACCCTGTCAACCATCCAGAACACGAGCCTGTGGTCGAACACCATCAAGGCAGGCTCCTTCATCGGCTCGAACCCTACACTGAAAATACAGCTCGGATTCGACAGCGACTCCATAAACGCAGTGTATCTCTCCTGGAAAACGCTCTGCACCTCAATCCCAACGTCTTGATTAAGAACGCCTGTAAACCTCTTCGCCAGATCCTCCGACATCATTTCAAAAAAACCATTTATGCTGTCCATCTGGTTCAAGGTCAGACGGTTCGGCTTTCTTGGATCAAATGGAGTGATCTCCTTCGCATCGGCAACAGGGGCATTCCGGCCTTTCTCCCCACTTCCGGCGCGTTCCTTCTTCCTCTCGAGAAAAGCTTCGATCTGTTCTTTGCTCAACACCTGCTGTTCTCCGTCATTCTAACAAAATAACACGACATCCCGCGCCCTACTGGACCAGAAACTGCTCGTAGTATATTTCGCTGATCCCGCCCATATTATCGGGGAAAACCACTTTGTTAAGTTCATCGATGAGCTCAAAGCGAAGCCTGTTCAGGTCCTCCCTTGATTCGAGGTCCTCCATGGTTTTCTCCGTTAGCAGCGTGGTCAAGGCATCCTTAAGCTCTACTTCCCTTCTTGCGAACGGATCAGCCGCTCCTTTCGATTGATCGGTTTCATACATGACATTAAGCTTGATCTTGAGAATCCGTTTCTTGCTGGTTCCCTTAAGGTTGACCAATATTTCAGGCACCGAATAGTTCAAGAGATCGTCTCTGCTGACCGCACCTTTGTCTTCGGATGCCTCACCATCCTGAACCGACACATCTCCATTTCCGCTTCCATCGCTGGAGGGGACGGCAAAAGTTGTGAACAGGAAAGCCGCTCCGATGACCATGAAAAGACCTGCCGAAGAAAAGATCATAACCTTTTTCTTGCCCCCGCCTTTTTCAACATTTTCTTCGGGCGTTTCAATTTTTTCTTCGCCAGCCATACCTCTCTCCTTTCGATCAAATGCTTTCGGTTCGCGCAGGACAAGAAAGATGAACAGAGCAGCACTCTGCGCGTATGTATTATTTATCGGATTTTGTCAGCTTAATATTCACCCGTCTGTTCAATACCGGATCCCGATCACCCTCCGCAATGGGCCTGAAATTCCCGTATCCAACAGCGTGCATCCTCTCAATCGGAATGCCCTCCGCCTCGTTCAGGTAGCTCATCACTCGATATGCCCTCTTGAGCGACAGGTCCCATGCCGCCTGTTCATTCCCCATGCACTCAGACCAGGCGTACCCGGCGATCTCGACATCGCTTTCTCTCTCCCTCAGCAGCACAGCCTGTTCACGGAGCCACACAACAGCCTCGCTATCCAAACGTGTCGAGCCCCTCCTGAACTGAACCGCGCCAGGAATCCACGCCTCTCCGCGCTCCTCCATCATTTCGAGTTCAATCTTTTCAACCATATCATAGGAGCTTTCCTTTCCGTCCTCAGCGTCCTCGTCCGGAGGGGGACACAAGAACTTTCTTTCAAACTGTCCCAGGACAATGGTTTTTGTGTCTGCATTCAACAGGCCCGGAAGGCCTTTTGTTTCAAGCGCTTCGATGAATGAACCTACGCCGGCCGCAAAAAGCTCGGCTCTCTTTTCCCTGGCAAATGTACAAAGCAGGATGAAGAGCGTCAGAAGGTTGAGCATTATGTCCCCGAACGTGGCAAAATGCTGGGGGATGATACGCTTTTCTTCTTTTGGCTTCTTGCGGACTTTGCCCATGATCAGCGACCCCCTTGTACATCTTTCACGATTATCTCCACGCGGCGGTTCAGGGCCCTGCCAACCGCGGTCGAGTTGTTGGCCACCGGTTTGCAAGCGCCGTAAGATGCAATTCCGATCTGTTTCGGAAGCACACCGCACTTGTCCGTGAAAACCATGGCCACGCTCCTTGCCATGGCGCCTGTCAGCTCATGAGGCGTTGGAAAGCTGTAAGAACCGTTGAATGCGGAATCCAGATGACCCTCCAGAACCATCCTGTTCGGGTAGTATGCGAGCGTGCTTCCAAGCTTCTCCAAC
This sequence comes from uncultured Phycisphaerales bacterium, assembly GCA_964542475.1. Taxonomy (GTDB): domain Bacteria; phylum Planctomycetota; class B15-G4; order B15-G4; family CAYZWU01; genus CAZIUL01. The sequence goes on from CAZIUL010000010.1 coordinate 31,960, forward strand.
ACCGGCATGAACCCCTTCCTTATAGTGTCGGAACCCGGGTTGAAAAGGCGATCCGCTTCGAGCCGTATCCTCATTCCCTCATCGATCCGGTCCATTTTCAGTTCCTCGCCTTTGCGCATGGTGCTTGCGAGGTCTTCGAGCTCTCTTTCGAGCTTCTCCAGGTCGCGGTAAAACGGTGATGAAGCGCCTCCCACTCTGAGCTGGTCAGCCCTTGAGATATCCTTCAGGATGAAAGATGTGCGGTTCAGCATAAAATCCGGGCCCAGGATACCGAACGCTCCCTGCAGGGAGCCGGCGATCCTTTTGAACTCCTGCTCTTCAAGCGTGGAGAAGGTGAGAATGAGCACGAAAAAGGTCACGAGAAGCGATATCACGTCGCTGAACGTGATGATCCACACGGGACACCCTCTCCGCACCTCTTCTTCCGGTTTTTTTCTTCCCGCCATCAGGCTGCCTTTTCTTCCATCTTTGCCCTTTCCCGCGGCGGTATGAACGACTTCAGCTTCTCTTCAACAAGCTGGGGCTGATCTCCGGACTGGATCGATATCACCCCCTCGATGACGATGTCCCTCAACAAAACCTCTTCCTTCTCGCGCTGGCCCAGCTTGCCGGCAAGAGGAAGAAAAACGAGGTTGGCCATGATCGCCCCGTAAAAGGTGGTGAGCAGGGCCACGGCCATACCACCGCCGATCTTCGACGGGTCGTCCAGGTTCTGCAACATCTGAACGAGCCCGATAAGGGTTCCGATCATGCCGAAGGCCGGCGCAGCAGCGCCCATCGAATCCAGGATGCTCTTGCCTGCGATGTGGCGCGAGGAGGTCTGGTCGACATCAACCTGCATTATGTCCCGGATGGTTTCCGACGGGTATCCGTCGATGATCAGGCGAAGCCCCTTCGACATGAAAGGGTCTTCCATCTCTTCGAGCTTGCTCTCGAGCGCAAGAAGCCCCTCGCGCCTTGAAAGAGTGGCGAACCCGACTATCTGATTGATCACGGCGCCGGTTTCCGGAAGCTTGAAAAGGAAGACGTTCTTGAGCACCTTGAACACGCCGACCACCTTTTTGATAGGAAAGTTGATCAGCGTGGAAGCGATGGTCCCTCCGCCCGTGACCATGAATGAGGGAACGTGGATAAACATATCCAGCGACCCGCCCATCAAGATAGATATCAAGATGAGCCCCACACCGGAAACGATTCCGACTAAAGTTGCTATATCCATGACAGACCCTTCAAACTACACCTGATGCACGGGATGTTCCTTCACTTGCCCGTGTCGGATTTCTTCTTCTGTTCCTGGAACTTGGCGAGCTTCTCGGTGAGCTCCCTGACCTTGGACGCATCCATGCTGGGTAATATCTTTCCCGCATCCGCCGCGTCCATCTTCACCATGATCTTCACAGCCTGCTGAATATCCATTTCGTCGAACTGCTTTGCTGCTTCATCCGATTTCATGCTCGAAAAAATCTCGGCAAGCTTGCGGATCATCACCTCCTCGTTTTCCTCTATGGTCACGACCTCTCTCCTGAACTCCTCGCGCGCCGCATCCAGCTCAGACTTGGCAGTGGCAATGCTGGTCATTATCTTTTCGAGCTCTGTCTTGCGCTCTGCCAGATCGTCCCTGAGCCGGCCAAGGCCGCCCTTTTCAACCTCCAAAGCCGCTTTCTGCTTCTCAGTTTTTTCCCTGGTTTCACGCGCCTCATCCATGAGATCCATGAACTCGTTTATACTGAACCCTTCAGGGAGCGCTCCTGAAGACTTATTGAATCGATCCTGCGTGCCGGGCTTATTACGGGAGCGGCCTCCTCCACCCCCTCCCTGCTCCGACTCTGACGACTCCGCTTCCTTTCCCGCTCCATCTCCGCCCGCGTCTTTTTTCAGTATCGCCGGATCCGGGGCAGGCAAAAACGCCTTCAGCACCGGATTTTTGTTCAAAAACACTAGATCCTCTCCTTCCAGCCTTCCCTGGAACGAAAGTATCGCGAGCGAAGATCCAATGAACAGGGCGGATCCGCCGACTACCATTCCTATCACCATGATTGCCGTTTTCATTCTCTCGATCTCCCTTTATGGCCTGTCCTCACCTGGCACTCCGCTGAAAAAAACGATCTACAGCCACTTCGTTCAGCCGCTTGATCTCTTCAGCCTTCACCACGGCGTTGTGGCGTTCCTGCTGTTTCTCCCGTATCTTCTCCAGCACCTTACGTTCCTTCCTTGCTTCCTTGTACCTGTCTTGGACCTCCTCCATAACGCGCACGGCTTCTTTCAGCCTTGATGCGGTTTTGACTCGCTCCCTTTCGACACCGGCAAGCCCATCCTGCATGAACAGCACTCGGCTCGCATCGAAGGGAGTGCGGTTCAAAACAACGAAAAGAGCCTCCTCGCCCGAGTTGCGAATGCGCGTCAACCATGCGAGTTCCTCCTCGATTTCCGCAACAACAGCCAGGGCCTCTTTCAGCTCTCGCCGCACCTGCTCCTCTTCCAATGCCCTGAGGTTCAGGATCTTTTCCAAACTGAAACGAAACCGTATCATCAATCTTTACCATCCGATTTGTTCCCGTTTTCAACTCCTCCGAGTTCCAGCAGCTTCGACACGGCATCCTCAAATCCGCACCCTTCGGAAATATCCTGTTTCAGATAGCTTCTCAGCGGTCCGATCATTTCAAGCGCCTTGTCCACCATTGGATTCGTGCCCTTCTTGTAAGCGCCGATGTTTATCAGGTCCTCGTTTGACTCATACGTGGCCAGCAGCTCCCTCAGCCTGCCCGCGGCCTCGATGTGCCCGGCATCCACAACGCGTTCCATGATCCTCGATACGGAACCCAGGATGTCCAGTGCCGGGTAGTGATGCCGGTTCGCCAGCCCGCGGTCCAGCACCAGGTGACCGTCGAGCAGCGACCTGGCCGAATCAGCAACAGGATCGTTCAGGTCATCCCCTTCCACGAGCACCGTGTATATGCCGGTGATGCTCCCCTCTCCCGTGTTCCCCAGCCTCTCGAATAGGCGGGGAAGCAGGGAGAAAAGCGACGGGGGATAGCTTTTAGCTGTTGGCGGTTCGCCCATGGCAAGCCCGATCTCCCTGCAGGACATCGCAAAACGTGTGATGGAGTCCATCATGAACATCACGTCTTTGCCCTGGTCACGAAAGTACTCCGCTATCGCTGTCGCAACGAACGCTCCCTTGAACCGCATGAGCGGCGACCTGTCTGAGGTTGCAGCCACCACAACGGAATGTTCGAGCCCTTTTGCACCCAGGTTGTCTTCAATGAACGCCCTCACCTCGCGGCCGCGTTCACCCACGAGAGCTATCACGTTAACGTCGGCGCGTGACTCCCTTGCGATCTTTCCAAGAAGCGTGCTCTTGCCAACGCCCGATCCTGAAAATATACCGACCCGCTGGCCCTTGCCGAGCGTGGCGAACCCGTCGATCGCGCGGATCCCGGTGCCCATCGGTTCCACAATCGGCGACCTGCTCATGGGCAGGGGCGCCGGTCTCGTCACAAGCACCTCCGGGACTCCGGGCAAAGCGCCTCTGCCGTCTATGGGACGGCCGAGCCCGTCCAGTACTCGGCCGAGCAGAAACTCCCCGGCCTTGACACCCAGACAGCGCCCAAGCGTGACAACCTCGCTCCCCTGGCGGATCCCGCCCGGCTCGTCGAGCGGCATAAGAACCGAGATGTCCTCCTTGAATCCGACCGCCTCCGCAAGAACCGTCTCTGTCCCGGCCTGCGCACGGATCTCGCAGAGCTCACCCAGGATTGGGGTGATGCCGGTGCACTCCACGGTCACACCCACCACGCGCGTAATGCGGCCCGTGTACTTGAGAGGCTTGTGCCTGCTCAGCGTCTGCTTGAACCGGCTGACATCAATCACCGACGGTTTCATCTGCCGGCACCTCCGTTTCCGATAAAATCCGCTTGATCTCCTTCATCTGCTCTTCAAGGTCGTAAGCCACGCTTCCGAGGCCGGTGTCCAGGCGGCATCCCGCCTGCGGCACAGTTTGATCGCCCGTGATCCGCACCGTCTTGAACGAGGCGTCTTCGAACAGGCAGACATCCTCATCGAGCGCCTCCAGGTCAACCGGATTTAGAGCGATGGTCAGATTACCCTCCTTGTTGTCGATCTTCTCCAGCACCGAATGGACGATCGCCGGTATGGCGTACTCCCGGCGCTCCCTGCCGCTGATCAGGAATTTTTCTGCCACAGCCATGCCCAGATCCACAACGCTCTTCTCCAGCGCCTTCAGAAATTCGCAGCGGCACGTGTTCATGAGCGCTGCCTCGTTGTCCAGACTCCTGCACACCTCGGAAAAACGCTCGCTCCACTGCTTTGTTGCGGCCTTGTACCCTTGCTCGTACGCTGCATCGGCGCGAATGTCATCACCGTCTCCGCCTCCGCCGATCTCAGGGCTGTCCGTACCGGGGACAGCTCCCTTGACCTTCACGGCCTTCAAAGGCTTTGCAAGCCGAACATGCACCAGATCAGGCAAGGAGCTCCTCCTCTGTGCTTCGGTTGATCGTGATCTCGCCGCTCTCCATCAGGGCGCGTACCACGGCAACTATCTCCTTCTGGGCCGCGGTCACCTCTTCCTGGGATTTAGGGCCCATCAGCTCCTTCTCCTCCAGGATCAGCTTCTGCACGCGCTTCGAAATGTTGCCCAGGATAAACTCCTCCACCTCGCTTTTCGCGCCTTTCAGGCCCATGGCCAGGACCTGGACATTGATGCCGCTCAACAGCTTTTGCATGGCCCGCTTGTCCACGAGAAGGAGGTCATCAAAGGTGAACATCAGGTCCTTGATCTCCTCCGCCATTTCCGAATCGTCCTCGGATATCTTGGTCAGCACGTTATTCCCCGTGTCCTTGTCCACCTGGTTGAGCACATCCGCAACGGTTCTGAGACGTCCCCTGGCCTCTTCCGGGTTGTCCTGGGTCATTGCCAGCGCCGCCTTTTCATTGATTTTTTCCGCGATGTTTTTCAAGATCTCGTCAGGAGGGTTCTTCATCTTTGCGATTCGTGTAAGGATATCCAAACGCTTGTCCTCATCGAGCTCCGTGATCACCTTTGCCGCCTTGCCCGATTCTATGTTGGAAAGTACAAGCGCAATGGTCTGCGGGTGCTCCTCCTTCAACGCATTCGAAAGCACCTCGTTCGGATATGTCTTGAGCCTTGTGAAAACAGATCCGGATTTTTGGAGCTTCATCAGCTCGTTGATTATCGGCTCGCTCTTCTCCGGCCCGAGCGATGCCGCGAACAGGTTCTCCACATCCTCACCTCTTGGCCTGAAGATCCATGAGCGCTCCTTCATCGCCATCCCGAACTCCTCGTAGATCCGGATCAGCTCTTCCGCCGGGATGTCCTTTCCGCTGATAGCCTTCATTGCCTGCCCGATGGCTATGATCTCGTCCTCTGAGAAATTTTTGAGCACCTGTGCGGCAGCGTTACGGTCGAGGTTCAAGAGCAAAGCCGCGATCTTCTGTTTTCCTTCGAGAGCCATCTATGAGTTTACCTCCTCTTTCAGCCACTCGTGCAGTATCTCGGAGGCCATGACCGGATCCGCCTGCACGGCGGACATGACCTCCTCCCTGGTCTTCTTGCGCTCCTTCATTGACCGCTCCTCGCTCAGGGACTGCGCCAAAGCGCTTTCCCCGGGTGCCTCGGCCGCTGCTTTCGCCTTTTTCTCCGCACGCTTCAGAACCAGAAAAAGGATGAGGATCACGCCCACAACGGACAAACCCTGGATCCCGTGCTTCATGAGCGTGATGATGAACTCTTTCTGCTCGTAGCTCGCCATCTCCTCCTCAAGCCCCTCGACCTCCTCAAGCGGGGTAAACTCGATGTATGCCACCCTGAAGGTGTCGCCCCGCGTCTCGTCGTAACCCACAGCCTCTTTGATGATCCCCTCTATCGAGTCGCTCTGGTCCTGAAGCGAGTTGTCGACCATGATGGCGAGTGAGAGCCGCTTGACCGTTGCCCCGCCTTCGACGGCTTCGACGTCGGTCTCGTTCACAGCGTATGTGACATCCGTGTCCTCGCTGGTCATGCTTTCGGTTTCCATGGTTTCCCTGCCGCCCTGCTGCCCTCCGATCTTGGCGCCCGTGCCTGTAGCCCCGCCGCCAAGGGGCATCGTCTTGGTCGTCTCCTCGGTCTTGCTCTTGTCCTCTTTCATGACCTTGCCCTCGGCCGGGTAGGTGTACTCCTTGCTTTTCGTGGTTTCCCTCTTGAAGTCGAAATCCACGTTCAGCATCACGCTGACCTTGTTTTTTCCCACCACGGCATCGAGCTGCTTCTGTACCTTTTCGGTCAGGTTTTTCTCGTAGCCCTGCTTGAGCGTGAGCTGGTCGGCAGCCATCTGGTCGTCATCACCTGTGGATGGCCGTGAAAGCGGCTTCCCGCTGCTGTCGGTTATCAACACGTTCTCAGGACTGAGCCCTTCCACCGAGAACGACACTATCTGGCTTATTCCCGAGACTTGGCGGGATGAAAGCGTGCGCCCCGGCACTAACTTCACCACGACCGAAGCCGTGGGCTTGCGCTGGAGCTCGGTGAAGATCGTCTGCTTGGGCCTGGTCACGCGCACCTTGGCCGCTGCAACCGGCTCGAGCCAGGAGATCGTCCTGGCGAGCTCTCCCTCGATGCCTCGCGTGAGGTTCACTTCCTGCAAAAACTCGGTCATGCCGATCTGCGCCTTATCGAAAAGCTCCATGCCCGGGCCATCGCCACTCACCAGCCCGTCCTGCAGGAACCTGTTCCTCAGCTCGTAGCGCCTGTCCTTGGGCACATAGATCGCGGTGCCGCCGTCCTTTAGCTCGTGCGCAATTCCCTCGTCCGACAGCTTGCTCTGAATCGCGCCCGCGTCCTCAGGGGTCAGCCCACCGAACAGAAGCCCCATCTCGAGCATGCTTGTCCAGTAAACAACACCGATAACACCAGACACCATGGCTGCCGTTACAAAGCCAAGAAGAACCTTCTGGCCCGTGTTCAGCTTCTTCCACACCGATGAGAGCTGGCCGTTCAAATCTGTTAAAAAGTTCGCCATCTTCCTTCAAGTCCTATAACACGCAAAAGTAAGACCCTTCACACGCTCGAAGCGGGAACCCGGGGTATTACTTGGCTTGAGACATCAAATCCTTGTATGCATCGATCAGCTTGTTCCTGACTTCCACCAGGAACTTGAACGAAAGCTCCGCCTTGTTCACAGCCACCATGACCTCGTGGATATCCTTGACCTCTCCGGAAAGCAAACCGTCCACCGCTTTCCCGGCCTCGGTCTGCATCTCGTTCGTGCCCCCCACGAGGTTTTCGAACATCTCTGCAAACCCCTTTCCAACCTCATCGATACCGGCTTTGCTGTTGCCGCTGTTGAATGCTGAATCAGCGGCTTTCCTCAGCGCATATTCCTGAATCGGATCCATAACCTACCTCCCCATATTAAGCGCGCGCTCCACCATATCCCTGAACGTCTTGATGAGGTTCAGATTGGCTTCGTAAGCGCGCGACGCGGTGATCATATCCACCATCTCAAACGGAATCTTGACATTGGGCATTCGCACAATGCCGTTTTCGTCCGCATCGGGGTGACCGGGATCGGCGACCTCGATGAACGGCGACCTGTCCTCCACGATGCCCGCGACCTTGACCCCGGACATGCCCACACCATCCATCACGGTCTCGAAAAGCACCTCTCTGCGTCGGTAAGGGTTGCCTCCCTCGCCGCGCGTCACGTTTGCGTTCGCGATGTTGCGGGCCACAACCTCCATCCGCGCACGCTCCGCCTTCAGCCCCGAAGAGCTCACATCCAGACAGTTAAAAAACGCATCGAGTCCCATTTTTCTTGTTCTCCGCTTAACGGCCTTGTATTGCCGTTCTCAGCCCTTTGATTCTCCCGCTGATGATCTTCTCAACGATGTTGTAGAGAATGGTCGTCTTCACCAGCTCCGCCATCTCCTTCTCCATGTGAACGTTGTTGCCGTCCGGCTTGACATCCCCTCCCTTGTCCAGTGTCACCTCCGGGCGGACATCCCGCGCTTGGGCCTTGTCACCTCTTTGCAAGGCGTTGCTGAACTCCTCCTCGAAGACCACCTTGGAACGGGTGAAACCGGGCGTGTTAACGTTCGCCAGGTTGTGCGCAATAACGCGCGTCCTTATCGAAGTTGCGTCCATCAGCCTGCTGAGCATCGAAAGTTCGCTGGATAAATCATCCATATCACACCTCCATGTTCTCCCCTGAAATCACAACACCGAACGCTTCGCCGGCACGGAGATTCCCATGAGCCTGTACGTTTTTATCTTGTTCGATAAGGTTCTCGTGGTAATCCCGAGCATGCGGGACGTCTCTTTACGGTTTCCTCCCGTGACCCGGAGGGTTCCCAGGATCATCTCTTTCTCCACTTCCTCGATTGTCTTGCCGACAGCCGCCCGCACTCCTGTATCCCTGTCAGAGTCGCTGCCCGAGGTCAGGCTTACGATTTGATCGATGTGCTCCGCTTCCATGACTTGTACCGATCCAAGGATCGCCATCCTCTGCAGCACGTTGCGAAGCTCACGCACGTTCCCGGGCCATTCGTAGGACAGGAGCCTGTCCCTTGCAGACTCGGACAAGCACATCTCCTTCTTTCCCCTGTCACGTGCAAAGATGCGCAGGAAATGCTCAGCAAGCACCGGTATCTCCTCGCGCCTCTCCCTCAAGGACGGGATGTTGATGGGAACAACGTTCAGCCTGTAGAAAAGGTCGCGCCTGAACCGGCCTGCCTCCATCTCCTCGGCAAGGTTGCGGTTGGTCGTGGCAATAACCCTCACGTCAACCTCTATCGGGCGGCTTCCGCCTACCCGTTCGAACTCCTCTTCCTCGAGGACGCGGAGCAGCTTGGCCTGGAGCGACGGGGATATCTCGCCGATCTCGTCCAGGAGCAGCGTGCCCTTGTCAGCGAGTTCGAACCGGCCCTTGCGTTTGCTGATCGCGCCCGTAAATGCGCCCTCTTCATGGCCGAACAGTTCGCTCTCCAACAGGTTCTCGGAAAGGGCCGCGCAGTTCACCTTGACGTATGGATGCCTTCTGCGGGGCGAGCTCTGATGGATGAACCGGCTGATGACCTCCTTTCCGGTTCCGCTTTCTCCCGTGACCAGCGCTGTGGCCTTGCTGTTTGCGGCCCTGCGCGCCACCTCCACGAGCTCCTCCATAACCGGGCTGACATAAACAAGATCCCCGCCGGCCGATTCCGCGGACTCCCTGCTTCTCAGGTAACGGTTCTCCTCCTCCAGGCGCCGGTGTCGGATGAGTTTTTCGAGCACTATCTCGATCTGCTCCACCGAGATAGGCTTGAGCAGGAAATCGTCCGCCCCTTCCCGCATGGCTTCCACAGCGGATTCAACCGTGCCGTATGCTGTAACCACGACAACAGGCATCTCCATACCGTTTCGTCGAAGCTCTTTCAGAAGCCCGGTTCCATCAAGGCCGGGCATTCGGAGGTCGGTCACGACCAGGTCGAAGTTTTTGTTCTTTTTCGCGGTTTTCAGCGCCTCTTTCCCGTCCTTGACAGCAGTCACATCCAGGCCGAGACTATCGAGCGCCTCTTCGAGAAACTCGCGGCTCAACGCATCGTCATCCGCAACGAGCGCGGTATATATCATTCTTCTCTCCTATCCAACCTGTTTAGTTCCATCTTGAAAGCCGTGCCGACTGAGGAGATGCTCCTCACCGATAGGCAGCCGTTGTGCAGATCAACTATCTTGGCTGCCACAGGCAGGCCGAGCCCTGTTCCCCTGTTCCGCGTGGTGAAAAACGGACGGAAAACCTTTGAAGCGGTCTCCTTGTCCATTCCAACCCCGCTGTCGGTAACACGAAAACGAACCTTGTTCCCGGAGCGGTTCACCGATATCCGAATCGAGCTACACTTCTCAGGCGTCAGCGATTCCAGGGCGTTAAAACCGATGTTCAGGCATGCCTGTTTGAGCTTCAGCGCGTCACCTGCCACCCATTCGGCCCTGTTTTCTTTTTTCCACCTGATGTCCGCATCGATCCCCCGGCTCTGCGCCGCACTGCGCAGCTCTTCCACTGTGTCTTTTGCGATCGCGTTCAGGTCCACAGGCTCGGGCTCAATCCTTCCCTTCCTGGCCAGCAGCAGCATGCTGTTGATTATCGCGTTCACCTCCCTGACGCCTTCGACCACTTTGCCTGCATATCCGGCTGGATCTTTACCTCCCGCATCTTTGCGAACGATGGAGCGCTTGAGAAGGCTGGCAAAGCCCTCCACGCCGTTCAGTGGGTTCCGGATCTGGTGCGCCACTTCCGCTGCCATCTCGCCCATGGCAGCCAGCGTATCGAGGTGGTGCACCTCGCGCCGCAGCCTGTCGGTTTCGGTCAGATCGGTCAGAATTTCGATCCGCCCGGCATGGTTTCCGGCAGCGTCCTTAAACTGTGAAATCCTGGAGGTAACCACCAGGCGGCGGTTGCCACGGGTCATTATCGTCCGCTCGTTCTCCACATCTCCACACGTGCCGTCTTTCGGATCCCTGCAGAGGAGGAGCAGGTCTTCGATGCCTTCGACACTCTCCAGCTTTTTGCCGAACAGGTCCTCAGAGCGCATATTCAGCATCATCTCCGCCGCCCTGTTGAAGTGGATTACACGGTCATGCCTGTCCACTGCCACGACCGCGCTCGGCAGGCTCTGCAAGAGCCCGTTGAGGCGCCGTGTCATGCCGTCCAACTCCCGCACCTTCTCGGAAAGCGAGTGGTTTGCGTCCTCGAGCTTGAGGTCCATCGCGTCGGCACGTTCCCTGAGGCTGTCATAAGCTTCTCGCAGGTCCTCGGTGATCCCGATGAACATCTCAAAGGAGTTGTTCAGCTTGTTGATCATCTCGTGGCTTTCTTCTTCGCGGCCGGCTGTTTTTTTAACTTCCGGTTCAGCTATCATTCGATTCCTTTCCCCGGCCATTGCTTTTGGCTTCTTTTTGTTGCCCGAACTCATCCCCAAGCACTCTGTATGCCTCGGGCGGAATCCCCTTCACTGGTCCGATCGATCTTTTCCAGGCCAGGACGTTGAGCGCAAACTCCGACTCTTTTGCCCAGAACGAATCCTTGTAGACCTTGGCCACTTCCTTGAACGCTTTTTCCGCTTCATCCAGGTCATCAACGCGCTCGCTGCAGCGGGCGATCATGAACAAAACGCGGTCTCCCTCTGCATGAGCCGCCACGTCTATCGCTTCGTACGCTTCCTTGGCCTTCATGTACTTTCCGGATTTGTACCAGGTGTCCGCCAGGGCCAGGTAACTCACGGCCTTGAGCGGCTGGTCCGCCAAGCCCTCTTCGGCCTCGACGACCTCCCCGTTTTTTTGCTTTCCCGTGGCATCCGCGGGCGGGTTCTGCGCATCCGGGGCGGTGCCGTCACCCGCGGGAGAAGAGGCGGCGCTTGTGCCGCCATTCTCTTTCTCATCCCCTCCGGAAGAGGAAGCATCCATTTTTGCAACCTTGCGGAACCTGTCGATCAGGCGAAGCTCTTCAAGACGGTCGCTGAGCTTTTTCACGTCTTTCTCGCACTTTTCCAAGGCGTTGATCCGGCTCTCCATTCCCATTCCGGAGGGACCGGCAAGCTCCTTCAAGGTGACATCCTCACCGTTTTCTATCCTGGATTTCACGTTCATGAGGTTCTGGATCCTCTTTTCCCGCTCCTCCAGCATTACCGTGGCAAGCTCATGGGCTTTTCCTGTAATCCCGATGCCTTCCAACGGTTGCGGAACATCGAGCAGGTACACCGCAGGAGGAAGCCAGGCAGCCATCAAAGTCGACAGCTCGACATCCTCCCCTGACTCAAGACCTTTCAGAATCTCGTTCAATGCGATCTCCTGCTGCTCCAGAGATTTCAGCCTCTCCTCCATCGACCGCTTCACATCAGAAGAATCTGTTTGCTCTTCCCCTGAGGGGCCTGCCGGCTGATCCTGCTGCGCATTCAGCGGCCCGGTTGCGGCCAGGACCGTGCATGCGGCAAAAATCAAGCGGAGGAAAAACGTGTTAATCCCTTTATGCATCGCTTTCACACTCCAACGAAAAACCATCTCATGGTTTCTCAACAGCGCCGGACCCAAGCCTGTTTTTCTTAGCACGGACGCGATCATTCCTATTCTCCACCCTCACTCTTCAGCAAACCCTTGTAAGCGTTGACAGCGCCGTCGAGGTCGCCGAGCGCCTGATAGCAGTCGCCCGCAATCCTGAAAAGCTCCGCTTCGCGTGCAGGATCGTCCTCCGTCTTATCCAGGAACTCGCGCGCGGTTTTCAAGGCGCCGTTAAAATCCTGCTGCTTCACCTGGGCCTGTAGAATCTTGAAACCGGCTTCCTTTCCCCATGACTCGTCCGTGCTCAGCATTCGATAAACAACCTTCGCCTTCTCATACTTCTCCATATCGAAGAGGAGATCCCCAAGAAACATGTACATCTGAAGAGTCGTTTCATCCTCCACAGAGCAGTGCTCCAACCCCTGGTCCAGCCACTCGAGAGCCCTGTGACGAAGGTTCATCTCTTCGAGAACCCGGCCTGCTGCCAGGTAGAGGGAAGGATCGGATCTGCACTCGTCGAAACCGCTGCGGAGCTCCTTGCACACGCTGAAGCAGGCAAGCAACTCCTTTTGGCTGAGGTAGGATTCGGCCAGAAGAAAGAGGGCTTCTTTTTTCCTCTTCTTCAGCTCTTCAGGAAGGCTGTCCAGCAGCGATTGTAAGGTTTCAGCAGCAACGCCGGGTTTCCCCATGTCGAGCAGGGCCTGCGCTTTCAGGAGCATGATCTCTGCCGCGCTATCCCCTCTTTCAATCTCCCAGATGGGGATGCGGTCCAGAATCTCGATCGCATCGGCCAGACGCCCTTGCGAGAAAAAGATCCTGGCGGACAGGCTCTCGGCCTCGTTCTTCATTTCCGAATCCGGAAACCGCTGGATCATGGAACGCAGTGTGTGCTGCGCCGTATCCGGATCCCCCTGTTTCCATATGCTCCTGGCGAGGAGCACGCTTCCCTCCTGCGCCGCCGGATGATTGGCGTACTTGTTGATCAGCTCCGTCAAGAACTCCGTGGCCTTCGTGAAATCGCCCAACTCGCTGTAACATTGGCTGATGTTGAGAAGGGCCAGGGGAATCTGGCTGAACTCCGGGTACTCCACTATCAGCGTCCTGGCGGGCGAAATGGCCGAATCATAATCCCCGGACAGGTAGTGAAGCCTGCTGATCTCGTAGTAGACCTTTGGCGCGTCCTTGTGTCCTATAAAACGGTAGAGGCTGCGGCGAAATCCCTTGATGGCCTCTTCTTTCATGGCGATCCAGTCGCCTTCCAAACGATCCTCGAGCGCTGCAACCGAAAGACGGTTGTCTGACAGGTCAAATGTGTACCCGATCTGGCCTGTGAGATACTCGAACACCTCTTCGAGCTGCCTGTCAACAAGGGATACTGAAACCAACTCGCTTGCAAGCCGCTTCTTTGCTTCTGCATCGATGTCCAGCACGCACCCTGCCCTGTCCGCTATGCTCTCGAGCGCCTGGAGGCAGGGTACGCAGAAGAACTCAACGGTATACACGGTAATGAAACCGTTAACCTGCCGGGGCTCGACATGGATGCGGTCGGAAGAAACCCGGGAGGAGGGCCTGTCGAACCCGGCCATGGCTTCTCCACGCGGTTTTCGCGACAACGCCCCTTCTTCTTTGCCTGCTCCCGGTTCCTCCTCGGCACTGTGACCGTCTTCCCGGTTCAGCATGGCCAGCGCTTCTTCCTGCATGCAGCGTGAAATCTTGAAATAGGCTTCAGGCACGCTCCCTTCCACCGAATCAGGCATTCTGTCCATCTGGGCGATAAAGGCGTAGTATAGCTTTCTCGCTTCCTCGTATTTCCTGTTCGCGAAAAACTCCTCGGCCAGAGAGTAGACCTCGATGAACGCACTCCTTTCAGGGCACTCCCTGAGCACGTGCTGATAACGCTTCAGGGCCTCTCGATCCTCGCCGAGAATCTGATAACACCTGGCGATGTACAGATTTGCGCTGGTGATATCCGATTCGAACTCCTCGATGGCCTCCACATAACTGCCATCCCTGAACAGGGCCATTCCGCCTGCGAAATGATCTCCGGGAACCTCCTCGGGCGCTGCCGTGGTCTCGGCGGTGTTACCACCTGTTGCGGTCGTCTCGACAGCCGGTTCGGTTGCACCGCCATCTATCCCTGTTGCGCCGCTTTCCTCCGACAGCAGAGGGCCGGGCACATCCGTAGGCTGCGGTTCGGGCGATGCCACTGTAACGGGTTGCGCGGCAGCGGGAACCTGAACCTCTCTTATAACCTCTCGCTCCCTGGATGGAGAGATAAGTGACAGAACGCCCATGACCGAAAGAATCAGCATGGCCCCGAAAGCCGTAAACAAGGCGGCAACCTTGTAGGTCCGGCCATTCATCAGAACCAGGGCATCCTCGGACTGAGGAGCCGATCCAGAGGCGGGGACCTGATAATGTCCCGGAGCTGTTTTCGGTTTACCCTGTTCCGAAGCCCCTTTCTCGATGATTTTTTCCGTTTCACCACCCTCGTCCTTGAGCGGTTCGCTGCCTGTTTCCGCATCCATCATATCTGTGCTATCGAGGGTGCCGAGCGCTTCTTCCATGTCATCGAAAAGAGGATCATCATCGAGATCGCTCTTGTCGACGCCTAAATTCCCGTCATCATCGAAAAACGAGTCGATATCGAAGTCATCATCAGGAGGAGAGGAGGGGCCGGGTTTCTCCTTCGCAGCGGCTTCTCTGGAAGCGGCTTGTTCTGCAGGCTCTGCCGGTTCAGCAGGCTTTTCCGATTCGGCGTGCTCTGCCGGTTCAGGGGAAGCTTCCGGAACGATTTCCGGCTTCTCCGTTTTTTCCTGTTCGGAGGAAGCCTCCGGCATCACCTCTTCAGGTGCGTCTTCCTCAAAGATGGCTTCATCAACGAACATGTTGAACTGTTCATCACGTTTTGGACTCATTGTTCTTCACCGTACAATGAACTTAACACGGATCCTCTCTTCAGAAACACCGTTCAATGATACCCCTTCCCTTGACAGGGAACCGGATGCAGCGAGCCCGAGCATCACTTATTCGATGTGCTGATGAGAGTGACAGCACTTTTTCACTTATTCGGTGTGCTGATGAGAGAGCAAGCACACATTTTCAAGCACGGTTTCCTTATCGGCAGGAGCAATATTTTCCTTTAAATAAACGTCTGAAGGAAAAATTGTCGTTCGCTGCAGGGGCAGGATATGGCGATAACAAGCTTATAGCGAACCCTCATGATCTACGGTTCAAAGGATGGAGACAATGATCTCACTCTGCATGATCACCAGAAACGAAGAGGCGTTCATCAGCGGCTGTCTTCGCGCGGCAAAGCCGGCCGTGGACGAGATCATCGTTGTGGATACGGGTTCCACGGACGGAACAATCGAGATCGCACGCAGCTTCGGCGCAAAGGTTTACAGGTCGCCCTGGAGGGACGATTTTTCCGCTCCTCGCAACGAATCGCTTCGAAAGGCATCAGGCGATTGGGCGCTTGTGCTCGATGCCGATGAGCTTCTGGAAGACGGCGGGGCCGGTTTAGTAAGAAAGGCAACCGCCGAAGGAAAACACTCGGGTTTCTTTCTGCCGGTCATCAGCCGGGCGGGCGAAAACAAAAGTATCGAATGCCTGATGGTCCGCCTCTTCGTCAACCGCCCCGAGATCAGGTACCGCTACCTGATTCACGAACAGATGCTTCCCGATCTCACCCATTATGCCAGGCAAAGCAACAAACCGATCGGCGTGCTTAGCGCCAAAATCCAGCACAAGGGATACCTTCCACAGGTAATGAAAGAGCGCGGTAAGATCGAGAGGAACAGAAAAATATTCGGCAGGCAGCTCGATCTCTATCCGCGCGATACCTATTCCTGGTACAAGTTTTCGGACTTCCTCATTCTGTCCGGCGCAGAATCCCATGAGGTGCTTGGCGCCTTGAAAAGGAGCTACGCTCTTCTGGAAGAATCCCCGGGCTCAGCAGCCGGCTCGTTTCCGTTTGCCGGCGAGGTGGCGGCCGCGCTTGCGCTCGGGCTTTACGAAAACGAAGGAGCCGCTGAACAGGGACTGTCGATCCTCGAGAAAAGCGCGGCAAGGTTCTCTCCAACGCCACACCTTTTCCATGCCAAGGCAGGCCTGGAGATGCATCTGCGGCGTTTCCAGGATGCCATCCGTTCCTACAGGCGCTGCCTCGCGCTTGCAGGGCGGAGCCTGATGGTCCCTGTCAGCGAAGGAACCACAACCTGGAAGCCGCTCACAGGGATAGGGCTCTGCCTCATCGAGCTCGGCCACCTGGAAAAGGCGAAACGCATGCTAAGTCGATCCATAAGAAAACACCCGAAACAGGTGAACCCATATGCCGGGCTGGCGGAAATCTCGTGGAAGACCAATGACCCGGAATCAGCGATCCGGGAGCTGAACCGCCTGCTCGAAATCGATCCGGGCAACGTGCCGGCTCTGCGCAGCGGGGGTGACATTCTCGAACATATGGGTCTTTTGGACAAGGCGAATGCGTGGCGCCGAAAAGCTGAAATCGCTGGAAACCAGCCTTCCAATTCCGAACATGTTGTTGTCTAATCGTATAGAGTCCATGCTGGAACAGAAGCAGGAAACCGACATTCCAAGAGGGCGATGATGGCTGACGGATCCAAAGGTTTCGACAAGGCGCTCATGGAATCGTGGCATGTCTTCAGAAAAAAACTCCCCGGGGGTATCGGTGAATACATGGATCCCAAGACCGCCTATGAAAAGATCATCAGAAAAAACGGGGCGGCAGTCCTCACAGAAATCAGGGAGTCGCGCGAGGCTGTCAGGCTGCTGTGGAAGATGGCGTCGGGTATCCGGATCACGGAAGATGAACAGCGCAAACTGAAAGAGCAGCTCGCGGACCTGGCAAAAACAATCCCTGCACTCACCATCTTCACGCTGCCGGGTGGAGCGCTGCTTCTGCCGATTCTCGCAAAAAGCCTGCCTTGGAACATCCTGCCTTCGGCATTCAAGAAGAACCTGGATAAAGACCGCGTGCCGGCGGATGACAACAAACAGCCCTGAACACACATCACCCTCTTGCCGCTTATTTCATGCTTTTCGTCGCGAGGTGCCGAAGCAGATGAGGATGAAACATGCGTGTTAACACGACCCTTGCAATCACATCGAAGTACGGCTATGCTCCCGTGGATACTGCCAAGCGGTCATTAGCCCGCTTATTTCATACTCTTCGTCGCGAGGTGCCGTAAACTGTGATGTGACAAGGCGCATGTCAGGAGACGACCGCAGGCCTGTTCTTACAGGTTGAGGATCGTCTCCTGACATGAAACGCAGCCACAGTGCAGTTTACGGTGCCGCAGCAGAAGAGGATGAAATATGCGGGTTAGGAGGTTCGAAAAATCTCGTTTCAAACCATAAAACGTGAAGACGGTTTCCTTTTCATGATCAACAACAGTTTTGCCGGAACCGGCAGGGCGTTGATCGATGTTCTGGATTCTCTGGATCAAGACGGCGGGGTCCGTGTCATCAAAAGGAATATGGTCCGAACAGTACTCTGCATCGAAATCGAAGGGGTTCCCCTGATCGTGAAGAAGTACCACAGTTCAGGCCTGATCGAAGCGCTGAAATCGTTTGTCCTTCCGTCCAGGGCCTCTTCGGAATGGAACGCGATGCTCCGGATGAGAGAGGCCGGCATACCAACGGCTCGGCCTGTGTTTTTCGGTGAACAGCGTCGCGCAGGCTTCCTGAAGAGTTCCTTTTTTGCCGCGACCGAGATAGAAAACGTGCAGAAGTTCGGTTTGTACCTGGCCAGGCAGCGGAAACGAAGCGACTGGATCGAGAAGCGAAGGTTCGAGCTGTTCGAGGTGCTCAGCCGTCTCACGGCAGACCTTCACAAGGCCGGGATCAGCCATGGGGACTACCATACCGGCAACATACTGGCAAGCGTCCCCGATGACCGTGTGCCCGAAATCCACCTGATCGACCTGCATTCGGTATCCTTCCCGAAAAGTCTCTCCCGCAAGACCAGGCTGCTGAACCTTGCCAGGATCGCCGAAGTCATCATAAAAGCCGGCAAGGACAGGGAGCTGAACCTGTTCCTCGGCAGGTATCTTCAGCACCTCCCTGAGCTCGCTCCATCTCTTGCCGCGCTCCGACAGGAAGTGGAAAGTATCACGGGTAAACTCCTTCGGCGCCGCGCAAAAAGCCGCACACGCCGCTGCCTGATGCGAAGCTCCGGTTTCACGCCATCGGTATTGAACGGATTCAAGCTGAACCACAGGCGTTCCTACACCAAGGACGTGATCATGGAAGCGCTGAACGCGCACGATTCGGTGACAAGCGAGGATGACCCGCGCCTACTCCATCCGTTCATCAAGAACAAAGTGACCGGCGTTGAAGTGCACGATCCGAATGGTTTATACAAACTATGCGTAAAAGAGTACCGGCGGAGAACATGGGCGAAACGCCACATCATTCCGACTTCCGAGGCTAAACGCGCCTGGATCGCGGGCAGGGGCCTGGAGGTGCGCAGGATAGAAACCCCTGATACTGTGGCATGGGTACGGGGTCGCGGACGCGAGTTTCTGATCACAAGGTTCACGAAGGGTCAGCGCCTGCACAAGTACCTGGAATCGATCTGTTCAAACCTGTCACCGCGGAAAGCGGCCAGGCAACAGAGGGTTGTTGCAACAGAGCTCGCGGCTTTCGTAAAAAAAATCCACGACACCGGGATCAGGCACCGCGACCTCTCGGAAAAAAACATCATAGTGGAGGAGAGGAACGGCCGCCGGGTATACCTGCTGATAGACTGCGACACCGTAACGTTCAAAACGAGGCTGGGAAGAAAGGACCGGGTAAGAAACCTGATTCAGCTCGGCCATATGCCCGATGATATCAACGTGCTTGCCAAGGCGTACTTCATCAAGCAGTACCTCGGAAAGACGCACGGGCACGAATGGCGCTCGATCATGCGAAAGGTGAATGAAGGAGTTTTGCTCCGGATGAAAAGGAAGCGCGCCAGGTCCAAGAACGAAGGTCTCGAAGACCCTCACCCTATCCCATCACGCCTGAAAGGTCATTGGTAAGTTGAACAGCCGGGTCAGCATTGTCATTCCCAACCACAACGGACGAGCCCTGATGGAAAAAAACATCCCATCGGTGCAACAGGCTCTCGCAGCGTACTCTCCCGGGGGCGACCTGCTGGTGGTGGATGACGCATCTTCCGATGGAAGTGTTTCCTGGCTCGAAAGGGAGATACGCGGAGCAGCGGTTATCACGCACAGCGAAAACCTGGGTTTTCAAGCCGCCTGCACGAGAGGGATCCGGGAAGCGGCTGATGAATGCGTCATTCTGCTGAACACGGATGTCGAGGTCAGCGAGGATTTCATCACACCCCTGGTCAGTGCCCTCGAAGAGAAGGATGTCTTTGCCGCGGGATGCCTGGCCTTGGCCGAGGACGGAAAGGAGGCGGGCGAGAACATCAAGGTTCCGTTCCTCGGTTCCGGCAAGCTGAAGTTCGATAAGCTGAGGCACGTGACGCTTCGCGAGTGCCGGGCCCTGATTCCCGGTCCCGTTCCAACGTTCTTTGCCACAGGAGGGTTCATGGCTTTGAAGAGGTCGCTCTTCTTCGAGTTCGGCGGCTTCGACGAGCTGTTCGAGCCTTTCTACTACGAAGACGCTGACCTGTGTTACAGGGCGTGGAAACGGGGCTTCCGCGTTCTGTTCGTGCCCGGGAGCGCGGTTATCCACATGCACAAAGGATCTATTCTCGCACAATACGACAAAAGGCACACGCAACGCATCCAGGAAAGAAACAGGCTGCTGTTGCTCTGGAAAAACCTTCACTCGCCCGGACTGTTTTTTTTCGCGCACCTCGGGCCGCTGTTCTTCAGACTGATTGTGAAGTGGGCAGCGCTAGATTTCGATTTCTACGCCGCTTTCCTCGGCGCGCTCAAGCGTCTCGGGCCCGCCATGAATGCCAGGCGCCTCGAAAAGAAAAAGGCCGTGCGAAAGGACGGGGAGATATTCAACGAGATCCGGGAGGCTGCCGGCCTTCGAGGAAGAAGCGGCAGAACTCGTCGAAAACAAATGGAAACCTGAACGGATCCTCGTCTGCGGATTCAAGCGGGCTTGTTTTATAGAACCAGTGATCGAGCCCGGGGTAGATCCTGTACGTCAGGTTGCCCTTCCCCTCCATCAGAAACCTCATGCGTATCATGTCAACCGAGGAGACCGGAACATGTGAATCATCCCCGCCTGCCGCGACAAAGATCGGGATCTTCAGCCTGGACAGATCGTCGATCGGGGAGCACAGCCAGTACGAAGTGATATGGGCCGTGGTGTATCCCAAACAGAACTCGTCTACACGATCAGGGTCGTTCAGGGCTGCTTCGACCTTGTGGAAGAATACGTCCATCTCCGCTTCCGATCCGGGGTTCTCGTTCAGCGCGCCTGATAGCTCCATCCTCTTGAGCGTTATTAACTCTCGAACGCGGGAATCTCCGCCTCTCGACAGGTACCCGAGGTGTGTCACGCAGGGGAGTTGAAGCGCTGCCCCTGCTGCGATGGCCGCGCCTTCACCGTGTCCCAGCAGAGCGACCCGAGTTACATCCACCATGGGATCCTTTACCAGCTCTTCGATCGCCATGACCACGTCCTCGATCCTTTCCTCCCTCCTGTCGTGATCAAGAAACTCCGGCGGAAGCGAGGCTTCCCCGGGATCCCGCCTCATGGAGCCCAGCATGACGCCTCTTTTCTCAACGAATGCGAGGCGTACAACGCTGCTGTACGCGCTCTTCTCCCAGACCCAGCCGCACCTGTCCAGGAAACCGCCATACGGCCGCTCCTCGAACATGGATGCGCAGCCGGAGCTCTGGCAGAAAAAAACGAGCGGCGCGGGTTCATCAGAAGGAGGGAGGCTTACGAAGCAGTTGACAAAGCTTTCATCCGATCGGGAGAACAGCCTTCGATCGTACCGGTCGAGCGCCGCGCTCGATGAAAGCTGCCCCATGCCTCGATTGGCTGTAGAGCATGCAATGACAAGACAAAGCCCGGCCAGGACAGGCAAAGAAACGAAGCGGAAGCTCCATGCGCACCGGGCTGCCTGGGAGCACGATTGTATGTCTGAAAATCGTAAAAGGTTACGGAACAGGCGGCCCCGAGCGTTTATAAACAGCCATTGTTTTTTAACTGTCATTTCTCCATTTTTTCCATTTTCAAAAGCGCTTGTTTATTGTTAATATATGGGTTTTGATTCAGCATGGAAGTTTGTTTTATAAACACAGGATTGTCCAGCAGAGATCGAAAAGTAAACCTGTTTCAGCTTCTCTGCCTCTGTTGGTCGCTCTTCATCGGGAGATGGAATCATGAAGATACTCATATCGGACGCATTCGATCCTTCTCTGGCTGACCGGCTCGCAAAGTTCGGCGAGGTGACAACCGACAAGGGCCGGGTAGGCGATGCTGATGTCGCGCTGGTTCGAAGCAAGACCAAGTGTACGAAAGAGTACATCGACAACGCACCGAACCTGAAGCTGATCATCCGCGGCGGAGTGGGCATCGACAACATCGATGTAGATTACGCCAAGGAAAAAGGGATCGAGGTCAGGAACACGCCGGCCGCCTCCAGCATTGCCGTGGCCGAACTCGCCATGGCTCTCATGCTGTCGCTTCCCAACCACGTGGTTAAAGGCCACAACGGGATGATAAAAGGAGAGTGGCTGAAAAAGAAGTGCAAGCGGACGGAGCTCTACAAAAAGACGCTCGGACTGATCGGTCTCGGCAGGATCGGGATCGAGGTTGCAAAGCGGGCCAAGGCGTTCGGCATGGAGGTCATCGCTTACGACGTCATCCGCGTCGAGCAGGACGCGGCCAGGTACGTGGACAGCCTCGACGAGCTGCTTGCCTGCGCCGACTACATCTCGCTGCACACGCCGCTCACCGACGAGACAAAAGGCATGGTGAACAAGGATCTCATAGCGAAGATGAAGGACGGCGTCTACATCATCAACACAGGGCGAGGCAAGTGCGTGGTCGAAGAGGACGTGGCCGAGGCTCTCGAGAGCGGCAAGATCGCGGGTTATGGAAACGATGTCTGGTACAGCGACCCGCCCGAGAGTTCGCCGCTCATCAACGCTTCAAACGCTGTTCTGTTGCCGCACATCGGCGCGAGCAGCGGGGAAAACCTGCTTCGCATCGGCGACATCATCGTCGAAATCATCGGGGAGTTCTGCGAAAAAAACAAGTAACCGTCAGGATGCGGGGCCGCGACCCACGCGGCGCCGCTCAACACAGATTGGAGATATAGTCATGAGCAGCAACCGTATAATCAACTTCAACCCGGGACCGTCCGCGCTTCCGCTGCAGGTTCTCGAAAAGATCAAAGGCGAGCTTCTCGATTACGACGGCACCGGCATGTCCGTCATGGAGTTAAGCCACCGCTCGAAGCAGTTCGACGCGATCATCAGCAGCACGCAGTCGCTGATCAGGAAACACTTCGGCGTGGGCGACGAATACCACGTGCTTTTCATGGGCGCAGGCGCAAGCACACAGTTCGCGCTCATCCCAATGAACTTCATGGGCAGGGAGCGCACCGCGGACTACATCAACACGGGCACCTGGGCAAAGAAGGCGATAAAGGAGGCCAAGATCATCGGCAGCCCCAACATCGCCGCGAGCACCGAGGATGACAGCTTCACCCGCATCCCCGCACAGGAGGAGCTCAAGCTCTCCAAGGACGCCGCTTACGTGCACCTCACATCCAACAACACGATCGCGGGCACACAGTGGAAGAGCTTTCCGGATACGGGCGGCGTACCAATAGTGGTGGACATGTCATCCGACATCCTCTGCCGCAAGGTCGACATGTCCGGAATCGGCATGGTTTACGCCGGAGCCCAGAAGAACCTGGGCCCATCAGGTGTGACCGTTGTTCTCATCAAAAAGGAGTTCCTGGCAACAGCGTGCGACGAGGGGCTTCCCACGATGTTCAGGTACAACACGTTCGTGGAAAAGAACTCGCTTTTCAACACCCCGCCCACTTTTCCGATCTACGTTGTGAACAAGTACATGGAATGGATCGACGAGGTAGGCGGCATGGATGCCGTGGAAAAGAGAAACGAAAAGAAGGCCGGGGTTCTCTACGGGTTCATGGATGAAAACGCGGACTACTACCGAGGTACCACTGAAAAGGAAAGCCGCTCCGTCATGAACATCACGATGAGGCTGCCCACCGAGGAGCTCGAGGCGAAGTTCATCTCGGACGGGCTCGCCGCCGGTTTCGGGGGCCTCAAGGGCCACCGCTCCGTGGGCGGGATACGCGTGTCCATGTACAACGCCATCAGCGTCGAGGAGATCGAAAAGCTAGTGGAGTTCATGAAAAGCTTCATGTAGGTGCGACCGGCCGGCCAGCCATACAGGCCCTCCGTTCCAAAATCGCTGTCGATATAGAAATCGGCCGACATGCTCAAAAGGAGAAACGTCATGTCAACGGTTATCCGGTTCATCCTTGTATGCTCGCTTTTCTGTTTCATAACAACATCGTACACATGCGCGAAAGAGGAAAAGTCAAAGCCCTTGAAAGCGCTTTTCATCCTGGGGGGCGAGTACCACTGCTACGAGCAGAACTCGAGGATCCTGGCGAAATCCCTATCCGAGAAGATGTCGATCGAATTCGATTTCGTGCGCATCGACCGTCCGCCAAAGGGGAAGCCGAGGGCGGAGAAGGCCACCCTCCCGCCCAGGCAGGAGGTTCTCGAGGACAAGGGGCTTCGGAAAAAGTACGACCTCATCCTGGCGTACAACCAGGAGGACTTCACCAACCTCACGCACAAGCAGCGTGACGGGTACCTGCATTATGTGCGCTCCGGGGGGAGCTGGGTCGGGATCCACTCGGCAGGGGATTTTTTGAAAGCCTGTCCCGACTACGTGCGCATGGTCGGCGGGAAGTTCAAGACACACCCGCCGTACCAGAAGCTGCACATCCAAAGAATGGACGGCAACCACTTCATTCTGGAGGGGATCGAGGACTTCGACACCATGGATGAGTTCTACCACATGACCGACTGTTCGCTGGAGGGCAAAAACATCCTTCTCGCAGGAGTCAGCCCCATGGACGGCAAGACCCGGCCGGTCGCGTGGACAAGGCGCTACGGAAAAGGCAAGGTCTTCTACACAATCCTCGGACACTCGGCCGAGTCGTTCCAGAACAAGGGGTTCGACAGGCTCCTGTACAGGGCCGTGCTTTGGGCGGTTGCGCCCGAGGTCGGTGTAAAAGGCGAGGACGGCTGGATCAACCTTTTCAACGGTGTGGACCTGGCAGGGTGGACACACTGCGGGCCGGGCAGGTTCGTGGTAGAGAACGGCGCGCTCAAGAGCGAGGGAGGCATGGGGCTTCTGTGGTTCGATCGCCGAAGCTTTCGCGACTTCACACTATCGCTCGAGTACAAGACCGCGCGCAAGCAGGACAACTCGGGAATCTACGTGCGTTTCCCGGAGATGCCTGCCGACGAGTGGGAGCCGGTCCACGCGGGATACGAGATCCAGATCGGCGCCTCAGTCCCTGGCCTGCACAGCACCGGATCGGTCTACGGATTCGAGGGGCCAAAGAAGATCCCCGCAAAACCGGTGGGCGAGTGGAACTTGATGGAGATCACCGTGAAAGGGCAGCAGTACCGCGTGAGCCTCAACAACGAGGAGATCACCGTGTACGACAAGGGCGACCGCGGCCGCGAGGGGTACGTCGGGCTCCAGAACCACGACGTAAACTCGATCCTGCGGTTCAGGAACATCAAGGTGAAAGAGCTTTAAGAACTCTTCGCCCTATCCTTGAAAAACACTGCGAAAAGCAGCATGACCGCTCCGGCAAAGACCGCCGGGATCAGCCAGACCATCCGCCAGTCGGTGGCGTCTTCCACAGTGTACCCGTTGAAGATCTTGCCGGAAACAAGTGCGCCGATGAACATTCCGAACCCGAGCGTCATCTGTACTAAAAAGCCCTGTGCAGCGCCGCGGATCTCCTTCGGGGCCTTCTTGTCCACGTATATCTGGCCTGTGACGAAAAAGAAGTCGTAGCAGATCCCGTGCAGGATGATGCCTGCCATGATCATCCACGCGATCCCATCGCCAGCGGCACCCGCGAACAGCAGGTAACGCAGCACCCAGGCAAACATGCCCACGAGCAGCATCCGCTTGACTCCGAGGCGGATGAAAAAGAACGGCATGAGAAGCATGAACAGGACCTCGGACATCTGGCCGAACGACTGGTTGAACGCGGGATCCGAAAATCCTGAATCACCTAAAAATACCTGGGTATAGGCGTAGTAAGCCGCAAGCGGAATGCAGATCAGAACGGAGCTCGCGAGAAACACAAAAAAGGAGGGCTGCTTGAGAAGGACCAATGCGTCCAGGCAAAGAACCTCCCTGAGAGTCACCTTTTTGCCGCGCGCGGGCGGAGGCGTGTGCGGCAGGGTGAAGCTGTAAAGCCCCAGAAGCACTCCCGCGCAGCCCGCGATCTGAAGCGGGAGGCCTGTAAAATCCGCGTGAAGCCACTTGCTGACGACAATGTTCGCAACGATCCATCCGATGGTCCCGAACACACGGATCAGGGGGAACTGCTTCTCCTGGTTCGTCAGGTTGTGAAAGGCCAGCGTGTTGCTTAGCCCGAGCGTGGGCATGTAGAACAGCATGTGTACCTGCAAAACCAGGATGAAGATGGTCTCGGATCCTGCCTCGCCTTCAGCGAAAAACGGCGCAACAAAGATAGCGGTTCCGCCCAGGATGTGCATTACCCCGAGCACCTTCTCGGTTGCAAAAAAACGGTCCGCTATCATGCCCAGAAAGATCGGCGAAATCATGGCAGCGATGGGGCCGACCGTGTATGCCCAGTAGATCGCATCCCCCATGCCGATCTCTTTCATGTAGTTGCCCACAGTCACGCCCCACGCGCCCCACACGAAGAACTGGAGAAACATCATCACCGAAAGCCGGGCACTCACGTTTTTGTGCATTTTCAAGACCCCCTGGTAAACGACCCGAACCAGGTCGAAAGAAAGGACAGGAAGAGCTGAAGCCCCACCAGCCCGCCGAACAGCCCCCCGGACACAACGATGACACCGCAGAAACCCGCCCACTCGCGCGCGAGCCACCAGCTCCCGATGTCGGCGAGCAGAGCAATGAACACTAGCATCACCACGGTGCGCTTGAACTTTACAGGCCATCCGGTGGCCAGGAACAGCAGGGAGGCAACGATCCCTATCAGCGGCATTGTCAAGGCGTGCGTGTGCGTGGAGGTGACGAGGATCGAGACCGGTACCGGATCAAGATTCTTGGAAAACGCCACCTTTTTCACATCGTCCCAGGAATCGAGCGGCACGCGCTCTCCGATGCCCCCCCCATCGCTCGCGTTCCTCGAGTGGCAGCCCAGGCAGTTGATCGCGATGATCTCCGCAGGCGCGAAATCCCCGAGCTCGATCGAGTCGTAGCTCTCGCTGATGCGGTTTCCCTTGAGCCACTTGATCAGGGCGTAGTACTCTTCTCTATACTCTTCTTCGTTCTCTTCTTGGCGCTCTTCGTCCAACGAGAGATGTTCTCCCATGGAGCCATGGAGCGCATCGAGCATGCGCGCGGGCTGGTTCACCCCGTGAAAGCTGCCCGTGATGTCATCCATGGAAAGAGCCTTCTGCTCGTCCTTGTTCCTGTAGTGACCGTGCATGTGGAAGACCGAGGCGGCCAGCCCGCCGGATATCACGAGTATGAGGCAGGTCACAGCGATCTTCAGGCACAGGCCGAGCCTGTGCAGGCGAATGTTATCAAGTTCCATTAACCGTTTCCTTTATCGGGTTCGGGGCCGAGATTTCGATTTCGAAACGATTCGATTTCTTCTGCGGTGCCGACGGAGCAGCCGCCCCCCATTGTTCAATCGACATATTCCTTTTCTTCCGGAGGGCGGCACTCTGTTGCCGCCGCTTCCCTGAACACCGAACACTCTCTTGCCCTATATTTCAAACCACTCGTCCTTCAGCTCGATCTTTTCGCCTTTCATCACCGCCTCGTGCGCCTTTATCGCGATCACAGCGGATTCCAGCCCCACAGTCGCGGGGCAGGCAGTGGCACTCTCCTTGTCCACGATCGCCGACAAGAAGTCCTCGACACCGTAGTAAAGAGGCGGATGGGGCAGGCCCACGCCCTCCTTGAGCTTTCCCTGCTTGGCGAGCTTTGTCGCGTCCGCTATCAGGGTGATGCCCTCTTCCTTGTGAAAGCTCTGCCGCACCGCGTAGACCTCCCACCCCTGGGTTGGCGCGTCAGCCTCCTTGAACATCCACCCGAGCGTGCCGATCAGCTTGATCGCTCCCATGTTTCCCACGAAAAGCTGGTACTCCCCGTTGAAGGAGCTGGCGAGCGAAGCGTCATACGTCATCCGCACGCCGTTCGGATAGGTAAGCGTGCACTGCACGGTATCCGGCACCTTTCGGCCGTCCCTGTACACCATCACATCCCCCCATCCCTCCACGGAAAGGGGTCTCTTTTTAGTGAACCAGTTAACCGCATCGAATGAGTGAATCCCCATCTCGCCCGGAAGCCCTATTGAGACCTCCTCGTCGAGCGCCCAGTTCAGCTCCTTCTGGCGGACACTATCCCCGCCTGGAACCCTCCACGATGTTTTCTTGTTGTACTGCGCTCGAAGCTTGACCACATCCCGTATGGCTCCTGATCTCAAAAACGACCTTGCCAGATTGTAGATCGGGTTGGCTCGTAGCTGGAGCCCCACGTGAAAGATCCCTTTCGCGCCCGATGCCGCCGCTGCGATCTTTTTCGCGTCCTCAACAGTCGTTGCCATGGGCGCTTCGCAGTACAGGTTCAGGCCCGCGCCCAGCACCTCCGTGGCAATCGCTGTGTGCAGGTGAGAGGGCGTTGCCAGGAACACCGCCCTGATGCCCTTTTCCTTCTCCAGAAGAGAGCGGTGATCCTTGTAAGGTGCTGCTTCGGGCGCACGGCGGCCCGCGGAGCTCAGGCGCCGGTCATCCACATCGCAGATCGCTTTTGTCTCGACAAAGTCAAATTTACCGAGCTCGGCAAGCAGGTGACGGCCCTGCCTGCCGATCCCGATGACAGCCACAGGAAGCGGATCCGCGCCAGCAAACGACCTTGCGATGCCGGATGCCCCCGGCGCGAGAGCGATAGCGGAAACCATGCCCGCGCCCATCTTGACAAAGTCCCTGCGGTCGAGATCACTATCTTTCATCATCATTATCATCATCCTCCTGTGGGTAGATCGGGCTCCTCTCGGCCCGGTTCTGTATAAAGACCCGGCTTGCCGCCCCTCACTTCGCAGGCGTAACCGTCTCCATCCTCGGTGCACAAAAGCGCTGCCATGCACCCGGCTTTGTCGGCAAGCTCTTCGAACCTGTCAAGACCCGCCACCAGCATCGCGCTCGACCATGCATCGGCGAGCACGGCTTTATTGCTCACCACGGCTGTAAGCGCGGCTCCTTGTGCGGGCTCCCCGGTGCGGGGATCCATGACATGCCCGATGGTTACACCGTCTTGCACGAAAGAGCGGCCGTGGGGAGCGGACACCGACAAAGCGCATCCGTCGAGTTCAACAGTCTTGAGAACCCCGCCGGCCCCTGCAGGGCTCCTCACGGCAACCCTCCACCCCCGCCCGTCCGGCATCGATCCGAACGCGGCAACGGTGCTGGTTCCGCCGTGGATCAGGGCGGCCTCCACCCCTGCCTCTTGCAGGACCGCACACGCCCTGTCCAGGGCAAAGCCCTTTGCAACGGCTCCGAAATCGAGATGCATTCCCGGTTTTGCAAACCTGACCGTTAGCTTACGCTCATCGAGATCGAGAAGTTCAAATCCCACGACCTCCTTTTCATCCTTCGGAACGAGTGCCGCATTGCCTACATCGTCAGGCGCATCGCCGCGAAAACCCCAGGCTCGCATCAGCGGCCCCACGGTCACGTCAAAAGCCCCCCCGCTTTTTGAGCTCACCTCGCGGCAAAGAACAAAGAGATCGAACAGGTCGGGATCGACCGGTACCGGCTTGGAAAACGCCCGTCGGTTCAGGTACGAAAGAAAGCTGTGCCGCACGAACAGATCCAGCATGGAATCGAGCTGTTCGATCTCGCCCAGCGCCGCTTCTCCGGCGGAACGAAGCTCCGTTTCATTTCCACCGACGAGCATTGCTTCGAACCGCGTGCCCATGGCGTAGGCTGCCAGACGCAGCACATGATGCTCTTGGCAATGCTTCGGGCTCAAACGATCGCTCCTCCCGTGTCAGTTCGGGCGGTTTTACTTTACAGACCATCCATCGGTCCGGGCACGCGGTGACAAAGCCGTCTAAACCGTCTAGATCGCCCGCGCGGTCCAGTTCACCGGATCGAAATCAAAAGCGCTCCCTTCCCACATCGAGCGGGTGGCAAGATCAACGATTACCATAACCTTTGCAGCGTGCTTCACAGGTGACACAGGCTCGTTTCTCGTGCGCACGCAGTCCAGGAAATCGGAGCGTATCGCGTTGTGAGGATCCATGCCCTCGAACCTCTCCCTGGCCTCGTCCACCTCGTCCACAAAAAGCGCTTCGGGGCGCATGATCATGTCTGAGGAGCTCAAGTAGATCGTGCCCTTGTGCCCGCGGATCATCGGCTCGATGCCCTGCTCGTTGCACGTTGAGCCCGCAACGATCATGGTGTGCCCTTTTTCGAACTGCGCGGTGATGTTTACCTGGTCGTGGTTCTCCATGGCCTTGTCTATGTAGTGCCCGCCGGTCGCGGTCACCCTGACAGGCCATCCCGCGTCCACAGCCATCATCAGCGGAGTCATCATGTGAACCAGAAGATCGCCGATGATGCCGGTGGAGAACTTCTTGTACCTTCGCCAGCGGAAGTAGACCTGGGGATTCCAGGGCTGGAGCCCGAGAGGGCCGCACCACGCTTCCCAGTCGAGCGCGGGCCCGGGCACGATGTCCGGATCGATCCCGTAGTAGAGCCACTCGCCGTCCCTGGAGTTTCTACAGTAAGATGTCTGGCTGAAGGTCGGATGGCCAATCCCGCCGTCAGCGATCAGCTTTTGGGCAGCCACGTACCTGGGATAGGTCATGTACTGGGTGCCCACCTGCACGAAGTTCTTGCTCTTCATGCTGGCCCGGTAAAGCCTGAACGATTCGTCGAGCCTCAGGGTCATCGGCTTTTCAACGTACACATCCTTGCCTGCATCGAGCGCATCGATCGCCATCTGTGCGTGCCAGTGCTCGGGCGATGCGATGAGTACACAGTCGATTCCCTTGTCATCGAGAAGCTCTCTGTAGTTCTTGTACGCCTTGACCTCGCAGCCCTGCCTTTCCGCACAGGCCGCCTGATTGCTTTCGAGTTTGGGAACCGCCACATCACACACAGCAGTGATCCTCACGTTCTCAATCCCTTTTTCAGCCAACCCCATGAAAGCGCGAAGGTGCGCGCTGCCCATGCCGCCGGTGCCGATCAGCCCGAGGTTCACTCTTTCGTTCGGACCTCCGGGGGCTTTTTTGATTTCGCCGCCCTCCTGGGCCCGGGCTTTTGAGCCAACCGCGTAGGAACCCATCATTGCACCCGCTGCTGTCGCGGCCGTGGATTTGAAAAAATCGCGGCGGGTTTTTCCGCCGGAACCAATGTTCTTTTTACATTCCTTCATTTCATACCTCGCTTTTCAAGCATGACAAATACGACAACAGAGCCGCTCGAATCCGGGCACACAGATGCAGGGCATCCGCCCAAAAGATTATTTATATGAAAAAGAAAATCTCGTGTCAAACACGCAGTACAGAGGCCGGCCCTTGCCATCTGTTTTTCGGCTGACTATCATATCCGGGTTCGTTTTTACCTCTGTTGGAGGAACTAGCATTGAAAGAGATCAGAATCGGCATGATCGGCTACGCATTCATGGGCAAGGCCCACAGCAACGCATACCGGCAGGTCTCCAGGTTCATGTCACCGAAAATAAAACCCGTGATGAAGGTGATCTGCGGGCTTTACAAGGACGAGGCCCGTGAGGCGGCCGACCGCTTCGGGTGGGAGGAAAGCACGGATTCCTGGAGAGAGGTAGTGGCAAGAGACGATATCGACATGATAGACATCGCCGCACCGGGCAACCTGCACCTCCCCATCGCCCTGGCAGCCGCCGGGGCTGGAAAACACATCTTCTGCGAAAAACCTCTGGCCAACACGCTGAAAGAGGCGAAGGAGATGCGCGATGCTGTTGTGAAAGCCCGTGTGAAAAACATGGTGGGTTTTAACTACCGCCGCGTGCCGGCGGTGGCGCTCGCCAGGGAGATGCTGGAGAAGAAACGGCTCGGGCGGATCTTCCACTTCAGGGCGACCTATCTCCAGGACTGGATAATAGATCCCGAGTTCCCGCTGGTCTGGAGGCTCCGGAAGAAGCTGGCAGGGTCTGGCCCGCACGGCGACCTGAACGCCCACATAATCGATATTGCCAACCACCTCGTGGGCAACATCAAGGATGTCGTTGGAATGGACACCACATTCATCAAGGAGAGGCCGCTGGAAAGCGGAGAAGCCGGGGCAGGGCTGAAGGGCAGGAAGGGCAAAAAACGGGGCAGAGTGACCGTGGACGATGCAACACTGTTTCTTGCGCGGTTCAGCTCGGGCGCTCTTGGCTCGTTCGAAGCAACGCGTTTCGCGCAGGGAAGGAAAAACCACAACCGTTTCGAGATCAACGGTGAAAAGGGCAGCATCGCGTTCAACTTCGAGCGCATGAACGAGCTGGAATACTTCGATGCGACTCAGCCCCGCAAGGTGCAGGGCTGGAACACAATCCTGGTGACCGAAGATATCCACCCCTATGTTGCGCCGTGGTGGCCGCCCGGGCACATCCTCGGATACGAGCACACATTTGTGCACGAGATGTACGACTTTTTAAACTGCATCGCAACGCGTAAAAAGGCTTCGCCCGACTTCTCAGAAGGCTTGACGAACCAGCGCGTTCTCGAAGCGGTCTCGCTTTCAGCGAAAAAGAAACGGTGGGTCAAGCTTTCGGAAATGAAGTAAGGCTGCAGGCTGGAGGCTGCCGCGGTCCTTTATTCGCATGAACCGGTCAAAGAACATGAAGGAGGCAAGGTATGAAACTCGGAGTGTTCACTGTTCTTTTCAACGGCATGAGCCTGGACGATATGATAAAGCTCTTCAAAAAAGTGGGCGGCATCTCCGCGGTGGAGTTCGGTACGGGCAACTACCCGGGCTCTACGCACATCGACGTCAAAGCGCTTCTGTCATCGAAGCCGAGAAGAGAAACGCTGAAGAAAAAGCTGGCGGACGAGGGGTTGGAGATCTCCGCGCTGAGCTGCCACGGCAACCCGCTGCACCCTGACAAGGCGATAAGCTCGGCGCACCAATCCGTTGCAAAAGACACGGTACGTCTCGCGGAAAAGCTCGGCGTAAAAGTAGTCGTTGATTTTTCCGGATGCCCGGGCGCGTCCGAAAAAGCGACCAGGCCCAACTGGGTCACCTGCCCGTGGCCGGATGACTTCAGCGATATACTTCAGTGGCAGTGGGACAAGAAGGTCGTGCCGTACTGGGAGAAGCACGCAAAATTCGCCGCGGACCACGGGGTGAAGGTCGCCCTGGAAATGCACCCGGGGTTCGTGGTCTACAACACGGAGAGCATGCTGAAACTGCGAAAGCTTTGCGGCAAAAACATCGGCGCCAACTTCGATCCGAGCCATCTCTTCTGGCAGGGGATGGACCCATGCGTGTCGGTGCGCGCGCTCAAGGGGGCTGTGTTTCATGTTCATGCCAAGGACACGGGCATCGACCCGCAAAACATGGCGGAAAACGGCGCGCTCGACACCAAGCACTACGGCAACGAAATCAAGCGCTCCTGGATCTTCCGCACCGTGGGCTACGGCCACGGATGGGATTTCTGGGCAGATTTTGTGAGCAACCTCCGCATGATCGGCTACAACGGCGCGCTCAGCATAGAGCACGAGGACAGTCTCATGAGCACCATGGAAGGTTTCAGCAAGGCGGTCCGGTTCCTCAAGGAGGTGCTGCTCCACGAAAAGCCGGGGGGCATGTGGTGGGCTTGATTTCCTGTGTATCGTGATTGTCTGCAAGAAGATATGCCGCAAACTAATTCTGATATTCAGAGATTTGCCCGTTGCTTTATGCCATTCATGCAGATATAATAATCATACTAAAACAGTTGTTTTTGATGGAAATCATCAGAATCCGCGAGCCTTCACTCGCTTTTTTAATGGACAAATCAACCATGAAAAACGCAGCAACGGTTTTGCTTATCATCTTCAGCGCGATGTTTCTCGCTTGCGGATGTTCGGTACTCGGCTTCACAAACGGCACAACAGTCGATGCAGCTCTTTACAACCTGGAGAGCACCAGCTTCACCACCGAATCCATAAAAGGCAACGTTCAGATAAAAGAGCACCGCAACGCGCCGTGGAGGGATCTGAAAGCCGGTGACGTTTTCAACGGGTACGCATTCATCCGTACCGGGTACAAGGCCGGTGCCGAGCTTCTGATGAAAGACGGCGAAAAAAAGGTCGAGTGCGAAATAGGAAGCCTTATCTGCGAAGTCACTATCCGGGACATCATTGCCAAGGTCTTGAGCAACGACGGCATCTCCAAGTACAACAAAGCCATGTGGAAAAAGAAAGAGCGCATCGATCCGAACGCTCTTGTTCTTGTGTCCAGAAAATCGCTCAACGGCGAAGATGATGAGGATTCGCTTCTTGCCGAGGTGAAGACCATCCCTGACATGAAAAGCATCAACATTGCCGGGGGCGCTGCAGGCGCAGCCGGCGGAGGAGCAGGGCCCGGCGGCGGCGGAAGCGGCGGCGGATGCGGCCCTGGCGGGTGATAAGCTTAAAGATCCGGCGCATGAGTCATGCGCCACATAAAACAAACCCAGTAGGGGCGAAAACCTTTTCGCCCTCCATTGTTCAAGCGAAAGATTTCCGTTCCTGGAGGGCGGCAGTCTCTTGCCGCCTCTTGATCGGTTTGCAAGGTGTATCCGGTTTCGGCAGAGGGCAAAAGGATTTTCGCTCCTACAGTGCCGAAAGAACGGCACCCTCCATCTTCAGCGCAGACTATCCGATTTATCCTTGAACAA
The DNA here is from genome assembly GCA_964542475.1 of uncultured Phycisphaerales bacterium. Taxonomy (GTDB): domain Bacteria; phylum Planctomycetota; class B15-G4; order B15-G4; family CAYZWU01; genus CAZIUL01. The sequence continues at coordinate 66,086 of CAZIUL010000010.1, forward strand.
ATCCCTCCTTTTTTGTTCATTAAAAGGCTCTTGAGAAGGAATTTTCAATGCCTCCGGATGAACAGTTGAACGAAGATAAACCGTCCTTCCCCTCGCGCGGGAAAGAGGTGAAAGCAGGTGGGAAACACAGCCTTAGCTGCGGGGGAGGCCCTCCCCGGATCCCGCACACCCATGCCCGGAAGAGGAAAGTGTGGGCGAGCGTTTCCATCGTTGCCGCGCTGTTTGCGGTGGCGGGCTATTTCTTCGTTTTCCAGAAGCCTACCGGGCCTCCTCATGGTGTGAACGAGCCTGATTCCCGAGAAAAAGAACGGGTTTCAATAAACAAAACCGAATCGCGAGAGGATACAAACCAGGATTCTGAAACCGCCTCAATACCCGATGAGTTTACCTTTATTAAAAAGGAAACCTTCTCCTGCGGAGGGCAGAAGCACGCGGTTAAAATATACCAACACGACAGGACAGGACTCGAATTCGTGCTGATACCCGGGGGGAGCATTGAGATGAGAGCAGACTGGCGCATGTCGAGCAGTCACGATTATGATAGTGTGATTGTGACCATTGAGCCGTTTCTGATCTGCAGGACCGAGGTGACGCAGGAAGTATGGGATAAAACAGGGGGAAAGGATGATCGCCACTGGAACGGTAAAGAGCTTCCCATCGAAACGGTAACCTGGTACGAGTGCGCTAAATGGTGCGAAAAAGCCGGACTACGGCTTCCCACGGCAGCGGAATGGAAGTACGCGTGTTGCGCGGGTACGACGAGTAGTTTCTGCTTTGGTGATTCGGACTCGGATCTGCACAACTTTGGCAACTACTGCGACAGATCGAACACGGAAGATGACTGGCGGGACATAGCGAATAATGATGGCCACGACAAGACTGCGCCGGTAAGAAGCTACAAACCGAACGCCTTTGGACTTTTCGACATGCACGGGAATGTGTGCGAGTGGAGTTCGAGCAGTTTTTACGGAGACTACACCGGCATGCCGAGTGACGGCTTTTCCTTGGAATTTTCACCTCCACCCTGCCGGTACATCTATGGGGGCAGCTGGTGGGACACAGCTAGTTACTGCCACTCTGCGAGCGCCTGCTTGGTCCCCCCGGACTGGCGAGACTACATCGTGGGCTTTCGCCCCGCCCGTTCTTGTCATTGAACAGTATGGGCAAAAGGGTTTTCGCACCTACGGCGCCGACAGAGCGGCGCCCTCCATTGTTCAAGCGAAAGATTTCCGTTCCTGGAGGACGGCAGTCTCTTGCCGCCTCTTGATCGGTTTGCAAGGTGTATCCGGTTTCGGCAGAGGGCGAAACGGTTTTCGCTCCTACAGGATCTCTATCCTCCCGGCTGGTGATTTGATGCATCTTCCGATCACGCATGCCGATTCATCCCCGCCTTTTTTCAGGGCGGACAGGAGTTTTTCGGTTTTTTCGGGGAGCACGGATATCAGGAGCCCGCCGGAGGTCTGGGGATCGAAGAGCAGTTCGAATGCCCATTCTTTAAGACCCGGGCTCATGTTCACGCGCGTACCGAAATGCTTGCAATTGGCCTTTGTGCCGCCCGGCGCCATTTTTTTGGCAGTGTAATCAACAGCGCCTTCGAGGTACGGAACCTTACCGGCTTCCAGCTCCATCCCCACGCCGGATGCGGTTGCCATCTCCATGGCGTGGCCGAGAAGACCAAAACCGGTCACATCGGTGCACGCGTTTACTCCTGTCTCGATCATGGCTTCAGAGGCTTGTCTGTTCAGGCGGACCATGCTTTTTATCATGCTCTCCAGCACTTCCCCTGAAGCCGCGTCCTTTTTCACTGCAGTTGAGATGATCCCGGTGCCGAGCGGCTTGGTGAGCACTATTGCATCGCCTGTGCGCGCGCCGGAGTTTGTTATCACTTTCGAAGGGTGCACTGTTCCTGCCACGCTGAGCCCGTACTTAAGCTCTTCATCCTCCACGGTATGCCCCCCCACCAGGACCGCTCCCGCCTCCTGCGTGGTATCGAGCCCGCCTTTCAGGATCTCCTGAAGCACCTCGATAGGCATCGTTTTGATCGGAAAACAGACCATGTTCATTACGGTCAGCGGCTTCCCTCCCATTGCGTAGACATCGCTCAACGAGTTGGCAGCGGCGATGCGCCCGAAAGTGCGGGGGTCATCAACAATCGGCGTAAAAAAATCCACGGTCTGTATCAAGGCCAGCTCATCGGTCAGGCGGAAAACTCCTGCGTCATCAGAGTTTTCCAGGCCAACGAGAAGATCAGGATGGCCTCGCAGATCCAGCCCTTTAAGCGAAGAATCAAGGTCACACGGACCCAGCTTGGATGCTCACCCCGCCTTCTTGGCGTGCTTTGTTAGCCTTGTCTCTTTTTCCGGCATGTTCGATTGCTAAAAAAAAAAAACGGAAAACGCGTTACAGCCGCTGCAGCCTGTAAAAAAGCCAGGTTGGGTTCGCGGCAGAAACAGGCATTATGAGCCCGTTGAAAAAGTCAGATCGGCTACGGCCGGCCCCTTTGCCCGATCTCTGCGTTGCGAGATCCTCAACGAATCTACTGATTCGCCTACGGTCTCGCGCCTTGACCTCGGGCAAAATGACTCGGCCTCGCTTCCGAAGCACTTTTTCAACGGACTCTTATAGCATGTATTGCCCCCGGTAGGTATTTTTTCTTTTTTGCTGCTGTTTGCTCTAAAGCAGCCCAGCACCCGGGACGATAAATAGTATGCGAAAAACGACGAAAAGGAACCAGGAAGAGGCCCTGAGGAGTCAAGAAGAGTTTTACTGCTGTCTTCAGACGAAACCAGGCCGGAGAGGTTGTACTTCTCCGGCCTGGTTTCTTTTCTGGAAAAACACCGGTCTTGTCTCCCATACCTTCAACATCTTTCATGAGACTTCACCATTCAAAAGAAATCCCGCTCTTGCCATGCGCTGATAATTCCATTATAAAGGGATCCATACCATCCATGGGATGACATGCGGCACCCCCGGAGATCCCATTTATATGCCTGACAAGCGATCAATAATTGCGCGTATCATCCTGCGCCCTGTAACGGTTCTGATGATTTTCCTCTCTTTCATCGGCATGGGCACAATCGCCTATCTGAAGATCCCCATAAACCTTCTGCCGGAGGGTTTCAGCAGCAACTTCCTGACCATCTGGACACCGTACCGTGATTCGTCCCCTGAGGAGGTGGAGGACAAGCTCACCAAGCCGATAGAGGAGATGATCCGCACCATCCCCGGCATCAAGAACCTGTACTCCTACTCTTCGACAAACGGAAGCAGGGTCCGGGTCGAGTTCAGGCCGGGTGTGAACATGGACCTTGCATACTGCGAGATCAAGGACCGAATGGAGCGTGTGAAGCCCGAGTTTCCGGACACGGTCGAGGACTACTACTGCTTCCGCTTCAACATGGACACCGACATCCCGGTCATCTGGATGGCGGTGCTCTACGAAAGCAGCGTCGAGAACCCGTTCACCCTTGCGGAGGAGGTCATAAAGAGCCGCCTCGAAGGCGTGGACGGCGTGGCGAACATCAACGTGCGCGGCCTTGTGGACGACGCTGTAAGGATCTTCCTGGACCCGGACAAGGTGAGCGGTTACAGGATCAATCTCTACGATCTCATCACCAGGATGGGCAGGGACAATTTCGCGCTGCCCGCGGGAAACATCAGGGAAAGCAGCCGCAGATACAGCCTGAGAGTCGATGCCAAGTATCGCTCCGTCGACGAGATCAGTAACTACCCTGTGACAAAAACCTTGAAGATCAAGGACATCGGGGAGGTTGTGCTCGGCCGCACTTACAGGGATTACGTGGCGCGGGTGAACGGCAAGGAGTCCATGCTGTTCGCCATATCCAAGGAGTCGCAGAAGAACACGGCCAAGGTATGCAGGGCTGTGGAAAAGACCGTGGAGGAGCTCGAGGCGGACAGCCGGCTGGTCGGGTTCGAATTCCTTGTCTTCTTCAACCAGCGCGAAATTATCGAATCCTCGCTCAACACGCTCAAAACCTCCCTCGCCTGGGGAGGGCTCTTTGCAGTCATTGTTCTCTACCTTTTCCTGCGAAACATCAGGGCAACCATCATAGTGTCCATGGCAATTCCCACATCGATAATGATCGCGCTCGTTGTGATCTTTTTCTCCGGCCGCACATTCAACCTCCTGTCCCTTGCGGGCTTCACCCTGGCCGTGGGAATGCTCGTGGACAACGCCATTGTGGTCATCGAAAACATCACGAGGTACCAGGCAATGGGCAAGCCGCCGCCCGAGGCATCTGCAAAAGGCGCGGCCCAGGTCGGCATCGCGATCCTCATGGCAACCCTCACCACAATCGTCGTGTTCCTGCCGCTGATCTTTTTCCAGGAGGACAACAACCTCAGGCTCATGCTCAGCGAGGTGGGGCTTCCGATCTCGTTCTCCCTGCTGGCCTCGCTGCTCACAGCGCTGGTTTTCATCCCGCTCTCCACCACCTACCTGATCCGCATGCGCTCGAGAAGTACAGCCGGCAACAGCGGCACCAGCGGATCGAACGCGGCGTTCAACGCATACAACCGGACCGGAAGGATCGGGATGCTTTACGAACGCTGCCTGTCCTGGACCATTTCACACCGGTTCGGCGCTTTCCTGCTTGCAATGCTCCTGTTCATGTCCACGCAGGTTGCAGGCTCCTTTGTCGAACCCGCCTTCGAGGAAGGCGGAGGCGATAAGCAGATTTCCATCGACGTGGATCTGCCTAACCACTACACATTGGACGAGGCGAACGAAGTGTTCTGTAAGCTGGAAGCCTTTGCCGAGGAACACGTCGACGACTTCCTCATCGACGCCTACTCGGCGTTTTTCGACCGCGAAAACGGATCGCTGGAGTTCTACCTGCGGGACGACGCCGGACCGCTGTTCATCAAAGCCCTGCCGAAGAGGGTGCGTGAAAAACTGCCTCCGCTCCCGGGGGTCGAGTACGACCTTGGGGTCGAGGGCGCAAGCGAGGGCCGCAACGATTTCAGGATCGAGATCGCCGGACAGAACAGCAGCCTCCTTGATGACATCGCCCACGACTTGAAGGACAGGCTGAAGCTTCTGAAGGAGATCACCAACATCCGCATAGACACCGAGCGTGGCATGGACGAGGTCCGCGTCAAGGTAAACCGGGAGCTTGCACGCAAGTTCGATGTCAACCCCGAGGTGTTGCGGGGCACCGTGGCCTGGGGATTGGGGGGCCAGCGCCTGCCCGATTACAACGATCGGGGCAGGGAGATCAGGATGCAGATCGAGTACGAGGAAGCCGAAGTGGAAAACCTCGACATCCTGAACAACCTGAACATCTCCTCAAACTCGGGCGCGCGGCTTCCGCTTGCAACGGTGGCTGACCTGCTCGTTACACGCGGCTCCGGCAGCATCGTCCGGAGCAACGGCAAGACCGTGATGGGAATCACGGCCACCCCGCTCGTGGACAACGTGTACACCGTATCCAGGAAGGTGACGGAGGTCATGGAAGGCTACGACTTTCCACAGGGATACCAGTGGACTGAAAAGGGCGGGTATACGAGGTACCAGGAGCAGATGTCGGACATCTGGATGGCGTTCGCTCTTTCGGTGACACTGGTGTTCATACTGATGGGCACTCTTTTCGAATCCGCGATCCTTCCGCTGTCCGTACTGTTTTCGATCCCCTTCGCGTGCACGGGCAGCGTGTGGCTTCTCGCGGCCACCGGCACACCGCTGGACATGAACGCCTGGGTGGGTTTCATCCTGCTCTCGGGAATCGTGGTGAACAACGCCATCGTGCTCATCGACCACATCAACAAGCTGAGAGATGAAAAGCTATCCCGGCGCGAGGCAATCATCCGCGGGGCGAGGGAACGTCTGAGGCCCATCTTCATGACAGCCATGACAACGATATTCGGCCTGCTTCCAATGGCCATGCCAACGGTTTTCACCTCGGGTGGAGGGGCGTCCGTGTTCTCGTACCGCTCCCTGGCGATAGTGGTTCTCGGCGGGCTCGCCCTGTCCACCATTTCAACGCTTTTCGTGGTGCCGCTGTTTTACACCTTTTTCGACGACCTGAGAAACAAGAGCAAGGAACTAGTCATGTCAGCGATTCCGGGCACAAAAAAATAAAGGGAAAAGATGGCGCCCGCACACAAGAAGCAGCTCCTGTTCAGCGAAAAAGACGCCCGGGAGATCGCGCTTGAAGAGTTCGGCCTGACCGCGAAGGCACAACGCCTTCCAGGGTACGTCGACATCAACTTCCACTTGAAAGGTGATTGCGACGAAGAGCATGTGCTCAAGATATCGGACATCTCGGAAAACGAGGCCGGCCTCGGCTTTCAAAACATCGCAATGGAGATGATAGCAAAGGAGTGCGGCGAGCTCTTCTGCCCGGTACCGTGCAAGAGCCTGTCCGGCAAAACGATCGTAAAGATCATGTCCCCGGGCCGGGGCGGATCAATGCGCCTCGCGCGGCTCCTCACATTCGTTCCGGGACAGCTCATGTGTGACGCCGCCCCGCATACGGAAGGTTTCCTCGAAAGCGTGGGCAGCCTCCTCGGCCGGGTGGACAGAGCGCTCGAACACCTCACGCATCCGGCGATGTACAGGGATACGGTGTGGGACCTGAAAAGCGCGTCCGGCTCGAGGGAGTACCTCGGCGATGTGGCGAGCCGATCTAGTAGAACTCTCGCGGAGCACTTTCTAGACATGTTCGAATCGCTTGCTTTGCCTGTCCTGACATGCCTGCGATCGAGCGTCATTCACAACGACGGGAACGACTACAACGTTCTCGTGAAGAAAAGCCCCGGCAAAGGATTGGAAGCGACAGGGATCATCGATTTCAGCGACCTGCTCCGCACACAGGTGGTGTGCGAGCCCGCAATAACAGCGGCTTATGCCGCGCTCGGCAAGGAAGAACCGTTCGCTGCCGCTGTAGCGGTGGTCAAGGGGTACCACAGCGTTTTCCCCCTGACAGAAGAAGAGCTGAGCATCCTTTTTCCTCTTGTCTGCGCGAGGCTCTGCACGAGTGTATGCCTCTCAGCGCACATGCATTCCATCGACCCTGAAAACGAGTACATCCTGGCCAGCGAAAAACGTGCATGGGCTGTGCTTCACAGGTTTGCGGGAATCGATCCCGGCAAAGCGGAAACAGCTTTTTTCGACGCGTGCGGACTCAAATGCCCGCCCGCAACAGGCGCGTGTACAGGCGGGGGCACGCACCCGGAAAAGATGAGCAAGGATGAGATCTTGAGGCTGAGAACCGTTCACATCGGAAGCTCCCTGAGCGTCTCGTATATAAAACCGATCGAGATGGTGCGCGGGTTCATGCAGTACCTGTACGACGAGAACGGCCGGGCTTACCTGGATGCTGTCAACAACGTGCCCCATGTGGGGCACTGCCACCCAAAAGTTCTGGGCGCTGCAAAAAAACAGATGGCAGCGCTCAACACGAACACCCGCTACCTGCACGACAACCTCGTCGTGTACGCGAAGCAGCTCTGCTCGACGATGCCTGACCGGCTCGAGGTTTGCTTTTTCGTAAACTCCGGAAGCGAGGCCAACGACCTGGCGCTCCGCCTGGCACGCGCCTACACCGGGCGCCGCGACATGGCTGTGGTGGATGGCGCATACCACGGGAACCTGGCCGCGCTCATCGACATCAGCCCATACAAGTTCAACGGCCCCGGAGGCAAGGGAGCCCCTCCCCATGTGCACATGACAACCGTGCCGGACGGGTACCGAGGCCTTTACAAGGGAACAGGCCGTGAGGCAGGGGAGATGTACGCCGCGTGTGTCAGGGAAACCATGAAAAGAGCTGCGGATGAGGGGGCGGGCACGGCCGCGTTCATCTGCGAGTCGTTCATGGGCTGCGCGGGGCAGATAATCCCGCCTGAAAACTACCTGAAAACAGCGGGCAGGCACGCGCGCGAGGCTGGAGCCGTGTTCATAGCAGACGAGGTCCAGGTGGGGTTCGGCAGGGCAGGCACCCATTTCTGGGCATTCGATGCGCAGGGCGGGGAACCCGACATAGTCACGCTCGGCAAGCCCATGGGCAACGGGCACCCGCTCGCAGCAGTGGTTACCACCAAGGAGATCGCCGATGCGTTCGACACGGGCATGGAGTACTTCAACACCTTCGGCGGAAACCCCGTGTCCTGCGCTGTGGGTATGGCTGTGCTCGATGTGATCGCGGAGGATGGCCTGCAAAAAAACGCTCTCGAAACAGGGGCCCGGATGAAGTCTGGGCTTGAAGCCCTCATGGAGAGGCACGCGATCATCGGCCACGTGAGAGGAGCAGGGCTCTTCATCGGCGTTGAGCTGGTGTCGGACAAGAAAAGCCTGGAGCCCGCGGCTTCCGAGGCGGCTTTTGTCGTGGAACGCATGAAGGAAGAAGGGGTGCTCATCAGCACGGACGGGCCGCTAAAAAACGTGCTCAAGATCAAACCACCCCTTGTCTTCACAAAAGCAAACGCGGATTTCCTTGTCGATACATTGGACAAGGTGCTGGCGGATGCGGATAAGACAGGGAAACATCAAGACCGACACGTTTGATCAGGCTCGCGCCTGGTGATCAGGTGAGCCCGGCTTGTGCCCACGGTCCGTGGCCTCGTGAAGGCCCTGAAAAGCAGGGCTACTTCCGAAGGAACTTCTTTACTGTGTTGAGCGATTTTCCCAGGCGCTCGGCAACCTGTTTGTGGGTCAGGCCGCCCCTTGACCGGAAAACCTCCTTGATGTACTCGGCAACCACATCGTCCACAGGCCGGATGGAATCCGGATCGATCGAACCGTTGATAAAAAGGGGGTGATCTGCTTTTGCGTTTGCTTTTGCGTTTGTTTCCGATTCGATCTTCCGGTTCAACTCATCCAACACATCATCGCCAAGTAGAAGGCGGCGTTTGATGAGCCCTGAGAGCTCACGCACGTTCCCGGGCCACGAGTATTTTTTGAGCGTTTTGAGGCCCGCTTCAAAGTAGGCGTTGGCCTGGCAGGCATCGAAGCCGACGCCTTGCCTGTCCACCGAACGATCAATGATGTGGCGGACAACGCATAGAATGTCCTCCGACGCATCGTTCAGCGAGGGGGTTTTGAGCTCGACCTCGGCCAGCCTGAAGTAGAGGTCCTCCCGAAAAAGCCCGTCGGTTACCTTCTGATCGATATCCGGCCCGGCCGCGGCTACTACCCTGACACCGGATCTTTGATCCTGGGTTCCACCCACCCGCCTGAACCGACCGGTCTGTAGAAGGCGCAGCAGGTCCGCCTGAACCGTGGGCGAGATATCTACCACGTCATCGAGAAAAAGCGTTCCCCCGTCCGCAGCCTTGACCAGCCCGCTCTTGTTGCTGTCAGCGCCTGTAAACGCCCCTTTCTTGTGCCCGAACAGCTCGGAACGCATGTAGCTTTCCTTGATGCCGGTGCAGTTAAACGCAGTAAAAGGCCCTTTTTTCCTGTGGCTGAGCTCGTGCAGGTAAAAGGCGGCAGCCTCTCGGCCGGAGCCTGCAGCACCTGTGATCAGCACGCTCATGTCGGTCTGCGCGACCTTCAACAGCCTCGCTTTCAGCGTCCGCACAACAGGGGATCTTCCCTCCAGGAAAGGAAAGTCGCATTCCTGAAAAAAGGACACCGCAGCCTGTTCATCCTCATGAAGATTTTCCAATCGGAAGCGGTCCGCTGAATGCGTAGAAAGGAACTCCGTTGCCTCATCGAGCGGTGCCGGATCATCAAGCCTCATGAAAAAAAGAGAGAGCATGTATTGGAGATAGCTTTTCAGCCCTGAGTCCGCATCATCCAGCGAAACCAGGAGCGGATTGGGGACTTTTTCCGGAGGAAAAAAGGTTTCGAACGCACGGCGGATGCTGTTCTCCTGGTAAAGCTCGGCGTTTACACAGCCGCACAACGCCTGCTCGACCGAGGGTGAAGTGGTGGGAGCGAACCACCGTATTTTCACTCCGTGCCCATCGAGCTTTTTCATGAGGCTTTGCACAGCGTGCACGTCATCCACGCGGGGAAGAAGGATTATCGCCTCCGCCACATCCTCATCCATTTCCCAGCTTTCGAGCAGATCAACAATCATACCGGGGCCTGTCGGATGTAGTACATCCCACGCGCCGCGGCATAATGCTGCAAGGCAGAGACACTCGGGCGTGGGGCACAATGCAATCGCTTTACGAGTTATCATGAAAGCTATGTATCATTTTATGACATCGGTGTCAATTGTTGACCGAATTGTCTTTGGTTTTTTTTGGGGGCGCTATAACTCCCTAACCCGCTTATTTCATACTCTTCGTTGCGAGGTGCCGTAAACTGTGTTGTGGCAAGGCGCATGTCAGGAGACGACCGCAGGCCTGTTCCTACAGGTTGAGGATCGTCTCCTGGCATGAAACGCAGCCACAGCGCAGTTTACGGTGCCGCAGCAGAAGAGGAAGAAATATGCGGGCTAAACCACCAGGCAGGCTGCTGCATTAAGGATATCCAGGCCAGGCGCACCGATAAGAGCTCAAGCATCGGGATCAGCCTGTAGAACAGCGCGCCCAAACAACGGGTTCGCTTCCCTCACTAGAAGAAAGACACGCATGCAAAAAAGCCCGGTTGAGCTTCTCCTTTGCCACAGCTACAATGCCCTGATCATGAGTTGGATTACAACAGCCGCCTGCATTACAGCCTGGGCCCTGACCCTTGTCTTCTTCTGCTTCCTGTTCGTGTCTGTCGTTGAGCGGGAAACGCGGGCGGCCTGGGTGAGCTTTTTCCTTTCCTTACCCGTGCTCGGTACATTCCACGCGCTCTGGCTGGCCGACCTCCCCCACAGGGAGCATGCGGCTCTTTTAGCGGTTGCGGTGCTCGCAGCAGCGATCGTTCTTCTTGTGATACCGATTGGAAGGGTCACACGCCTGAAAGTCATTGGCAGGTGTGAGCGCGTGGACGAACGCGACGCCGTGTTTCATCGCTTCTACAGGATCGAGCCGGGCACGCCCGAGTTCAATGAGTACTACGAAAAACACCCGGAAAAGCGCGCGTTCGACGATAAGGTGCGCGAGCTCCCGCGCCTTGCGGACCCGGGCTCGAAAACGTACAACCCGCTTTCATCCCCGTTCCAGGCCGCAGCGTTCAGCGCTATTGAAGAGATCTCCCGTGATCTCGATCCGGGAATGCCGACGCCCCTGGACACGAAAGCTGTGGATGCGTCGCCTCGAGAGTTCACCCGAAGCATCAAGGGATTCGCAGGGTACCTGGGCGCGGACCTGGCAGGGTGCACGAAACTGAATCCCTCTTTCGTGTACAGCCGCATCGGACGCTCACCCGGCAGGTGGGGCGAAGCGATCGAACTCGACCACGGATACGCGCTGGCCATCGCGATCGAGATGTCGCACGACATGGTGCGGCACGCTCCCGCATCCCCCACCACGACCGAAACAGCCTTCAAGTACTACGAGGCGGGAAAGGTTGCCATGATCGTCGCGCGCTACATCAGGCTGTTAGGCTACAACGCGCGCGCTCACGTGGATGGAAACTACCGCGTGCTCTGCGTACCGATTGCAGCTGATGCCGGGCTCGGCGAGCTCGGAAGGCTCGGGCTTCTGGTCACGCCAGAGTTCGGCCCGCGGATCAGGCTGTCGATCGTGACCACGGATTTACCGCTCGTGCAGGACGAACCCGTGGCTTTCGGTGTCCAGGAGTTCTGCTCGCTCTGCAAGAAATGCGCTGATGTCTGCCCGTCCGGATCCATAGACAAGGGGCTGAAAAAGGAACACAACGGCGTGGTAAAGTGGCGCTCCGAACAGGACTCGTGCTACCGCTACTGGCGCATCGCGGGTTCCGATTGCGGGCTTTGCATGAAGGTGTGTCCGTTTTCGCACCCGGACAACCTCGCGCACAACGCTGTCCGGCGCCTGATAAGGCAAAACTCTCTCGCGCGGAAGATCGCGATTTACGGGGATGACCTTCTCTACGGCCGCCGACCCGACAGTAAACACCCTTTACCGCCCTGGCATCCTTAACGCTGCAATGCAGCGGACCGTCTCAATGTAAATTTTCGACATCTGTCTCTTTTGCTGTACATATTCAAGTTCCGGATCGGTAAACTGGCATCATATGCGGTAATTTCGAACCTTTACACATTTGGAGGACGAGTGATGAAAACCAAAAGCGGTGTTTTGTGCGCTCTTGCTGTTGTGATCTCTTTTGTCGGTTGTTGTGACGGAGGCGACCACGGGACTCCGAAATGTACGTTCGAATGCATGATCGATGCAGCCAAGCAGAACGACAAGAACGCCATGATGGACTGTTTCACCACGGAGACGCGGGCGGACTTTGAAAAACTCGAAAAGATCGCATCCGAGACAGAAGGCGCGGAGGACAAGGACATCACCGAAAAGTTCAAGACAGCTGATCCCCTGTACGGCGATCAGAAGATCGACGGTGACAAGGCCACATTGATGGTAACCATTGATGGTGATGAGGAAACCATCCAGTTCGCCAAGGAGGGTGGAGACTGGAAGATCACCATACCGGAACTCAAGTCAGCCATCAAAATGATGGAGGGAATGGGTGACATGATGAAGAACATGATAAAGGAAAAGATGGAAAACGCTTTGAAGGAGATGGAAAAGGAGATAGAGAAACAGCAGGACCAGTAACCGTTTTACCGGCGTAGAAGTCTCCGGCCCGGACAGGCCGAGATTCTACCGAGCGAATGAACAGGAGGCTAACCCGTGAGAAACACCCGGATGAAACAGAACAAGGGTAAGGTAGTGGCTGTCTCCGTGAGCACAAAAAGGGGAGTGCCCAAGACCAACAAGCCGGAGGTGCTGTTTGTGGAGGATTCCGGAATCGAAGGGGATGCCCACGCAGGAGCCGGGATTCGCCAGGTAAGCCTTCTTGCGAACGAAAGCATCGACAAGATGAGGGAAAAGGGGGCTGATGTCCGGCCCGGGGCGTTCGGCGAGAACATCACAACAGAGTCGATCGACATCCCCGGCCTAGAGATCGGGCAGAGGCTGAACATCGGGCAGGTCTGCCTCGAAATCACCAAGATAGGAAAAGAGTGCCTCAAACCGTGCGCCATATACGATCAGGTTGGTGACTGTGTTATGCCCAGAGAAGGCGTGTTTGCACGGGTTCTGACAGGAGGCGTTGTCCGGGCCGGGGACAAGGTCGAGGTTTTGAAGAAAGACGGGTGACTTTCTCCGGAGTTTCGTTTTCAACACAAGTTCAAATGGACAAATCGCGCCAACAATCGATCATCAAAAGCTATATCTCAGGCCGGCGTAAACATTGATGTTTCTCTCGAACTGCCCGAAAAATGTGTGGTTGTCCCGGCCGGCCCACAGGTTGGCACCTGCCTCCAATGACAGGTTATCATCCACCTTGTAATGGACATTTGGCCGGGTGAGGAGATCGGCATCGGAAGGGGAATAATAAGTGTACACCGACAGTGAAAGGTTCTGGTTCATTAGAAGCTGGGTCAGGCGCAGGGTTAATACATGCCGGTTTTCATCGGCATCCTCACCTTCCATGGCTGCGGGCAGGTTGCGCTTGTACTCTCCATAATCCATCATCCGTTCCAGGTAGTACTGGACACCCGCTGTGAAATCGGTCCAGGCCTCCTGTTCATATCCGAGAAGAAGCCTGAGCTCGCTGTTCCGTATCAGGGGATCACGGCCGCCGGAATCATCTTCAGAGCAGTAGTACCCGGCCTCCAGGCTGCCGATGCCTTTGGCGACATTTCCGCGCGCGCTGGCCCCTAGCACTGACAGCTCCGGAAAAACGGCAAGCCCGGTGCCTGCATCCTGCCCGGCGGGGCTCTTCCATAATCCATGATATCCGTAAAGCGCGATTTCATACCCGCCCATGTTCCTGTACAAGCGAAGCGCGATCTCGTCCTCCTCCAGCCAATCGTTCGGCACATCCGCCCGTACCGGCAACCCCCTTCCGGAGCGCCGCCCCAAGCTCGAGTTCCAGAAAGAGATCCTCCTGCCGTCAATGTAGCGATCGGGATCGAAGCGGGGGATGTAAACGATATCCAGATTCACCCAATCGCTGAAGAAGGAGCCTTTCACCGCATCGGAAGGCGCCTTGAGGTACTCTTCGTCCCTGCCGATGAAAAACGAGTTCCAGTCTTTGGGGAACAGGTCGTTGATAAAAAGCAGGTCCCCTGTTCCCCAGGTCAGCGTCTGCCTGCCCGCCTTCATGTCCATGAAATCGACCGGCGTGAAGGAAAAGCAGGCCTCCCTGAGATCGACCCAACCCTCCCCTTTCTCCATCCGGACATCATGATGATCGGTCACGTGGTCGTAGAGAAAGTCCGCGGTCAGATTAAAGATAATCCCTGTCCACTGTTTATCGATATCCAGCTGCAGGCGCCCCTCTCCCATCGACATATCCTTCTCGTACGGGTCGTTCCAGAGCCGACAGCCCGCGCGCGCATCAAGGAAGCCCGAAAGGTCAAAAGGAAGCTGTTTGTAAAAGCTCTCCGTGGTTTCTTCGGGTTCCTCTATATCCTCATCTTCATCAAAAAGCCCCAGGGGCAGCGCAGGTTCTTCCTCCTCGGTCTCCGCCTCTTCGTCCAGCAAGCCAACAGGCAGATCCGGCTCGTCCTGTGCTTTTTCCTTCTCTTCAGCAAGACCGGGAGGCAGGGGAGGTTCATCCTGGGCGAACAGTGAAGGTACCGATGCCACCCACATCAATCCGACAAGAAACAGGCCGCGCAAAATGACCGTTCTCATGGTGCGGTATCTTTCTATCTCAGGTACCTGGTTGGAGCGCGCCTGAGATACCGTTCCGTAAAAATGCTGTCCGGCAAACCGATGTCGTACTCGACATCGCTGTATTCGAGAGTGGTTTCGCCTCTGGTGCGCAAATCCTTCATCCTGGCTTTTATCACTGTATGATGCCCCTGGATCTTCTTCACTTCAAGCGATTCGTAAACCCTGTATTTCTTTCCTTCCTTGTCGTAGTACTCGGTTTTTATCGCGAGATAGGTTCCACGATGAATCCACATCTTGAAGTAGGAGAACTCCACATCGTCCGGTTTCACAGGAGTGTTTTTCAGCACATAATAGTTTTTGCTCGTTTCAACAAGTTCATGAACGTCATCGTTGACGTTTCGCCCTGAAACGTCTTCATATAAGAAGTGCGATCCCACAAAGCTGGTGCGTTTGTCCGTGGCAGCGATGCGCTTGACCAGGTCCAGTGCCGGCAGGTAGAACCATCGGTCATCAAGGCGCTCATCCACGTGCTTCCACACCATGAAGACCATCTTGTTCACGTCCGCCGGCCGCTGAAAGTAAACATAGAACTTCTGGTCTCCGCAAAAAAGATCGGCATCGCTTTCCTTTGCCTGCTCTTCCGGAGGCGGGGCATCGCAGCGGAGGATGACGAACTCCCTGGTGCGCTCTCTTTCCTGGCTGTCTTTTATGGTCATGGAAACCCTGGCCCGCCCGTCCTTCCCCTTGTAGTAGGCGGCCTTATTTGCCCTGTTCACGATCTCCTGTACCGTGGGGGAAGCCCCCTTTTTCTCTTCTTTCTCCTCCTCCTGGGCCATTATTGCTGAACTCGTCAGTACAACCAAGACAAACGCGGCCGACAGTATCGTGAATGTTTTAATAAATTTCATTCCGCTTCTCCTTTTTTCAAATCCTCATCGGAGTTGCATTTTCTGAAACGGCGCGTGAAGAAACACACAGCCATCAACAAGAGGATCGCTCCGATGCTCGGCCAGGTCAGCCGGTTCCATCCAACGGACAGGAACTGATTGATATTGATGGCGATGAGCGCTACCAGGCTCGCTCCTGACAGGATAATCGTTCCGCAGCGGCAAAGCAGACCCAGTTTTTTTGTCTCTGGAAAAAGCCAGCGTTCGAGCAATGTGATGAGAGAAGGCAAAATCAGGAGCGATGCCATGCCCGCCGCAAATAGGATGGCGGCAATAAATGTGCCCACGGTTTGATAGGGAACCAGGGGCGCCAGAAGCAAGGGCAGGAAACCCACTCCCACCACAACCAAGTTCCTGGCGATCGCCCTGGCCGGCTCTCCGAAAACCGCTGTTCGGGCTTTTAACCAGGAGCCGTGCTCCTCGCGAAGGTTCCGGCTGCGGGTCAAAAAGTGAATGGCATAATCCACGGCCAGGCCGATGCTCAATGAGGAAAGCACAGCCACCGGCATATCGTAGTCCTTTCCCACAAGGCCGATCACACCGTAGATCAAAGCAATCGTCACCGTGAGAGGGATCATGGAAAGAATCCCCCAAAGAGCTGACCGGTAAATCAGGGTCATCATCAGGAAGACGATGAGAAAACTGCCGAGGAAAGCCTTCAGCATGCCGCTGACCATCTTGTCCTGCCAGACCACGTTGATATAGGTGAGGCCGAACCATTGATGCTTAAGGGGCATGGGCGGCGGATTTTCAGAAATGTAGCGGTCCAGCGAACGGGCGACTTCGGCCATGTCACTGTTGTCCCCGCTTTTCAACTGGGCCCAGACCACGGTCTTCTTGTAGTCAGGCGTAACAAAGTGCCATAGATCCTGCGGACGGTGGCTGCTCTGGAACTGAAAGAGACACTGTGCCACGGCATTGGCAGTGTCAGGAATCCGGAACTGCTCCTCCTCTCCCTCGAGAAGCTCCCTGTGCACCGTCTTGACGATGTCCGGGAGCGAGTTCGACTTGCCAACCACACACGTTGCAGCCAGGTGTTCCTGAAGATCCCCCACATAGTTCAAAAGCTCCGGCTGTTTAAATACCTCGCTTCGGCCCCTTTCCTCGTCGATGAAAAGCAGCGCTTCATCCCAGGTAAAGGCAAGGTCATCGTCTTTCTCGCTCTTCATCTTCGCATAGGAATCCAGCCCGCCCAGGAGCTCATCCCTGCTTGATGCCGTCTTTGCAAGCCTGAGCGCCTCTTCAAGAATGAAAACGAACACGGCCTTTGCGCCTTCTACTTCCGCTTCCGATAGTTTCATACCCCTTTCGGTTATTCGGGCTGAAAGGCCGGCTGCATATGCATCCGTTACCTCTTCCGTTTCTTGTGATTCGAGGGCCAGGTAAGCCATGTAGGTGCCGCCGAAGTGTTCATTCAGCACCCTGTCAGCCACACGTATGGGATGAGAACTCTCGAACCACTTGATGGGATTGTCGTTGATCTTTATCCTTGAAATCCCGTACACAGCCACAACCGTCACAATTGCGGCCAGGGCTATGACCATCCTGGCATGACGTGAAGAAACTCGACCTGTCATGGAAAGGACACGTGCGAGAATCGTCCTGGACTCGGTATGATGATCGCCGGAAACGTGGCCGAAGTTCTCCAGAGACTTTTTCGGTAGGAACATGATGTATGCCGGGATAAACACCACGGTCCAGAACCAGGCGCACAGCACGCCGAAAGCCACAAACAGGCCAAAGATCTGCACCGGCGGAATAGGTGTAAGAGCAAGGGAAGCAAAACCTACAGCCGTGGTCAAGGAGGTGTAAAGCATGGGCAGAGACAGGGTGTTCATCACCTTGACAATCGTGGCTTTCTTGTCGCGTGTTTCCTGAAAACGGTCGAAAAACTCGGAAAGGATGTGCACCGCATCTAGCACCGCGATCGGCATGATGAAGATGGGGATCATGGAGCTCATGATGTGTATGGTGTTGCCCGTTATGATGAGCAGCCCCATGGTAGTGATCACCGAGACCATGGCCACTATCATTGGCGAGAGAACCAGTGCGAATTTTCTGAAAAAGAACAGCATGAGTGTAAAGATGATCAACATGGCAATGGGCGCGGATATCGCCATCTGCACAAACATCTCCATCCCGAAGGTATCTTCCGCCACGGGAAGACCTGTAACATAGTATTGCTCTTCCCCGGTAAAGGTGGCGATCTTATCCTTTAAATGGGTATAGATCTTGTAGCTGAGATCCTTTGATGTGATGGGAAGGTAGAGGCAAAGCGCCTTTCCGTCTTCTGAAAGAACGGTTCCGTTCAAAAAAGGGATCCGCTCGGCCTTGCGGCGGATCTCCAGGGCCCCCTCCCTGGTTTCCGGTGGAGAGGCCATGAGCCATTCGAACTTTACTACACCCAGACCACCGGGTTCTATGTTATCCACTGTGGAGGGGGCGATCATATCGACCTCGATCACACCCGCCTGTTTTTCCGGATTTTCGTCATCAGGCCAGTGCAGCGTCCCGGCGTATTGGGCAAGCTCATGGATCTTTTGCAGGGATCCAGGGTTGAACACACCGTCCGGATGGTCCTCGTTGACCACACCGAGAACCACCATGTCATGCAGCGACATCTCCTTTTTCATCCGGTCGTGAAAGACCCGGACCGCTTCCTCGCCGGACAGCATGTTCTCTGGATCGGTGTCCACCTTCACGGGATGGAGAAAGGGAAATGCTAGCGGCCAGAGGCTAGGCAGCAGGGCTCCTGCGGCAAAAAGCAGGGTCATCAGCACCATGACCACGGTAATGGTCTTGGGACGGTCAACAGATACTTTTAAAAAATTCGAATGCACAGCCATGAGCGTTCCTTTTCTATAATCACCAACCTTTGCGGCTAATATTATTCCTGATTCGTCACCATTTAAAGGATCTTATTCCCTTTTCCCAAAAGCAGAACACGGAGTGTCTCGTATTAAATTCGATACACCTCCATGAATGGTACACAAATAATGATACAGTTAAAGGGATTTACTCAAGAGAATGGAAATAAAATCCGACAATGAAGCCCAATCTCTTCTATCCGAATTCGGGGTATACCGGGTAAACGCCATCTCACATCGGCTATCCAACCCCAACAGATAACCGCTTTCCCTACTAACGGTATAGGATTTGCATTTACCGGTTTTTTAAAGAGTTTGGGTATCTGCCCTATTGACCAGTATCGATTATACCTTCCAGCCCATGAATGATACATCCCGGCTGGAAGCATCCGGGTTTGAGAGGCGCTTGAAATGACGGATTGGATATTCGGAATGCTGAATCAGGCCGTGGAATCAGGCTCTGTTCTGATTTATCTCTTTGTCTTTCTCGGGGGTGTTGCGGCAAGCTTCACTCCCTGCACCTACCCGGTGCTTCCCTTGACAGTAGGATACATCGGCAACATGGCTCATGGCAGCCGATCCCGCGGCCTCGTTTTGAGCGTTGCCCTGGTATTCGGTATGGCGCTCGTTTATGCGGTGTTGGGCATCATCTTCGCTGCCCTGGGGATGCAGTTCGGGGCCATCTGGGCCAATGGCTGGGCGGTTTTTGCCATTGCCTGGTTCTTTCTCGTCATGAGCCTGTTTCTCATGGATGTTTTCACCTTTCCGGTGCCGAGGTTTGTCAACAAACTTCAGGCAAAGGCGGGTGCGAGCAACAAAAAAGGAGTGCTAGGTGCCATGCTGGTCGGCGGTGTGAGCGGGTTGGTGGTGGGTCCCTGCACAGGTCCCATCCTGGCGGTTGTGATTGTTGCTGTGACCACGACTCTGGAGCAGGCCCAAGGCGCTGCCTTTGTATACCAGGCCGGCAAGGGAGGCTTGCAGCTTTTCCTGTTCGGCTTGGGCCAGGGTACGCTCATCCTTTTGGCCGGCACCTTTGCCGGTTTTCTTGCTCATCTGCCCAAGTCCGGAGCGTGGCTCAACACAATCAAAAAGGGTTTTGCCATGGTGATTCTGGCAGGAGCCAGCCTCTTGCTGGTGTATGTCGGCCAGTCCACAGACTTTCCCGATCTCACCGGGGCCTTGGCCGGAGGGGAAAGCAAAACCGTTGAGACAGATGACTCTGATCCATTCCGGGAAGAAGCCTCTGATTACGGGGGGGATGAGTTCCTGGATGATTAACGTGTATTAAAGCCACCTATATGAAAGGAGTACGATCATGAGAGTTTACAAGATATATGCCGTGATTTTGTTGTGCATGCTGGCCATACAGACCGTGCAAGCCCAGGAGCCCGGCCCTCGAAACGATAAAAAGAAAGCTGAGCAGGCTCTTGAAAAAGCCCGGGATTTCACGCTGAAAACCCATGACGGCAAATCGCTGACCTTGAGCAAGCTGCGCGGCAAAAGGGGTGTGGTGCTGGTCTTTTTTGCCACGTGGTGCCCTCACTGCATGACAGAGATCCCACACATCAAACGGTTTGTCGAGAACAGCAAAGACCAAAAGGTGCTGGTTTATGGTGTCAACATCAAGCAGCCGGACCATGTGGTTGATAAGTTCGTAAAAAGCAAGGCTGTTAACTACCGTATCCTGCTCGACAAGGAGGGTAAGGTGTCAAAAGCCTACGGCATCACCGGCATACCAGCAGTGATCGGGATCGACGGAAACGGTGTGATCAAGTACAAAGGTCACCAGATACCAGAGGATGAGGAAGCTTTCATCAAATTGCTGAATGCGCCTTTGGCTGACAAACAACCCAAGAAGTCCGTTGAAAAAGTGCTCTGATACATACGCTAGCCCGAGTCTTTTTTCAGGGATCAACGCGCGGGCTAGCCGATCAGCTCCTGCACCTTTTTCAGCATGGCTTCCTGATCCACGGGTTTTTCGAAGTACGCATCGGGCGGAGGAACCTGCTTCCGGGTACTGATGAACCTCTTGAAATCGATGGTCACGCCGGTTACCATAACAACGGGGATGTTGGCGGTTTCTTCGGTGTCCTTGAGATTCCTGTACATCTTCACGCCGGACTCCTTGTCCATGGTGATGTCCAGTGTGATCATGTCGGGCTTCTCCGTCTTGGCCTTGTCGAAACCGTCGAAACCATCGTAGGCGTGTATGGTGTCGTATCCATTGTCGTCGAAAAAAGCCTTCAACCATTCCACCATGTCGGGTTCGTCATCAACGATCAGGATCTTCTTGGCCATTGATTCACTCCTTCCAGTCGGTCTAAATCTGCTCGTTTTTCATTTCTTCATCTTTGGCGGAGGGAGGGGGTATCCTGGGGATCTCCACAACAAACCGGGTTCCTTTGTTTTCCTCGGATTCCAGCTTGATGCTACCACCATGGGCCTCGGCAATTTTGTTCGAGACGAACAGCCCCAGCCCGGTACCGCCTGCGCCCTTGGAAGAAAAGAAAAGGCTGAAAGCCTTTTCGCAGGTCTCCCGGTCCATGCCGATGCCGTTGTCGGAAATTTCGAAACAAACGCTCCCAGATGCTCCTTTCACCCGGGCAGTCACACAGTGATCCGCCTCCTTGGTGTCGATTCTGCATGCATCCAGTGAGTTCTCCACCAGGTTGGAAAGAAGAGATCGCAGCATCTGCGGATCTGCTTGCACCTTGCCCGTATCGGACTCTATATCAAGGGTAAGATCGATTTCAAGCTTTTTCGCCTTTTCCTTATAATTTAAATAAACATCGTTCATTACAGCGTCCGCAGCCACGGTCTGCAGCTCCGGCTCACGGTCCTTGGCGTAATAAAGAATGTCCATGACCAAGGAACGGATGCGGCTGATGTTGCGCAGGGCAATCTCCCAGCCACGGTCGACGCGTCCGCGGTCGTCCTTCTCGAGTCCCGAGTTGATCAGGTATATCCCCCCGTCCAGGCCGTTGAGCAGACCCTTGATGCCATGAGATATTGAACCGATCAGCAACCCCACGGAAGTGAGCTTGTCCTGAAGCTCCCGGATCTGTGTAATGTTTGTGCTCACCTCTAGAACCCTGTCGATTTCACCGAGGACGTTCCTGACAGGCGCCGTGCGGACCAGCACATTGATTTTCTCATCATCCTGCGATGTGACCACCTCTTCGTGGGTCCTGATCCGGCCGTCCTTGAAGGTGTCGCGAACCACACAGGGCTGGCATTCCTTATCGCGATGCAGGTATACGGAGTAGCATTTGCGCCCGTAGGCGGTGCCGAAGGTCTCGCGGTGCATGCGGTTGGCTTCGACAATGTTGAGATCCTTGTCCTGCATGGAGATGTAACAGGGCACTTCCTCGAAGAGTATCCGATAGCGCTCCTGGCTCTCCCTGAGCCGTTGCTGGAGCTCTTTCATTTCGGTCACATCCGTGGACATCTCCATGACACTGATGATCTCGCCGTTGCTGTTTCGGATGGGTGTCGTGTTGACCACCACCCAGACTTCCCGGCCATTCAGGGTCTGGACCATCTCCTCGCTGTAGTGGGATAAACCGTCCCTAAAAGAGCGCTCGACCGGACAGTTCTCGCACTTGTCGGGACGATGCTTGTATACATGGTAACAGTAGCTGTCTTCGTACTGGCCAAAGCTGTCACGGAACCGCTGGTTGGCATCGATGATCTTCAGATTCCGGTCCTGTACAGTGATGAAGCAGGGCAATGAATCGAAGTAGTTCTTGTAGATGTTATCCATGTACGGATTCCTAAAACATCGCCTGGTCAGCCCCGCGGACTACTCCGCGTGGATCATCAAGATCTTCCTGATGTTCAACATGAGGCCTTCTTCGTCAATGGGCTTGTCCACATAGCCTTCGGGCGGCTTGACGGATCGATCGTATATCAGCTTTCGCAGCTCCGGTTTTCCGGTGATGATGCAGACCGGGATGGACTTCAGGTCCTTGTCCTCTCTGAAAATATTGAAAACATCTTCACCGCTCTTGCCCGGCATGGAAAGGTCCAGGGTCATCATGTCCGGCATCTCGTTGCGGGCCATCTCGATGGCCTCGTCGCCGTTGTTGGCCTGGAACACGGTGGCGCCGTTGTCTTCCAGTATGGTGGAAACGAAGACGAGGAAGTCGGGCTCGTCATCGGTGACCAGAATTTTCTTTCCGGACAGGACACCGGCCTTCTCAAGCGGAACGGCGGGCGCTTCCTCTACAGGCACGGCGACCGGTGCCTTCTTCTCAATCACCAGCGCATTGGCAACCAGGTTGACCAGCTGGCTGACCTCCATGCCCAGCTTGTAGTGCTTGATCAGATCGCTCAAGCCGTCCACACAGTTGTGGCAGGATGTGATCACGATCTTGGCGCCCGTGGCCTTGAGCTGGTCCGCCTTGATCTTGGCGGACTTGAGTCGCTCAGGTGTGTACTCCGACATGGACATGGCCCCGCCCCCGCCGGTGCAGCAATAGTTTTCAGCACGATTGGGATACATCTCCCGGAAATCAGAGCACACCATATTCAGCAGCTCCCGCGGTTCATCGTAAAGGCCGCAGCTTCGCGCATTGTTGCACGAGTCATGGAAGGTAACGGGCGTGGTGTTCTTGGACTTGTCCACCTTGATCCTGCCTTCCTTGATGTACCGGATCATGGTGTCCACCGAGCTCTCCATGACGAAATTCACATCGGTCTGACCCCAGTTCTGGCCTTCGCAGCGGGTGGAACGGTAGCCGTGGCCGCACTCGGAGATGACGAGCATCTTGCCCTTGAGTTCCTCCACTTTGTCGTAGAGTTTGCGGGCCGTGGCGCCGCCCAGGTCATCATCGCCTGAAAAGAGGCCGAAGTTGGTCATGTCCCAGCACTCGCTGGGCATGGTCCAGTTCTCGCCGGCCTGGTTGAAGATCATGGCCGCATCCGAGATGGTCCGGGGATCGTACTTGACCTCCCGGGGGTTGATTGAATAGACCACATCCGCGTTTTCCTTGTCAATGGGGATGATTGCATTGTCATCCTCCATCTCCATCTGCATCTCTTCAGAGAGCCACTCGAGGGTTTCGACATAATCCTCCTTGAGCACGCCCATCTGGTTTCCGATCTCCCACTGGTCCTTGCTCACCACGGCAACGCCCTCGGGCATGACACCCACGGACACGAGCAGGCCCCGGGCCATGCGGTTGAAGGTGGCGTAATCCACGCCCATCGGGCAGTTGATGGTGCACCGGCGGCAGTTGGTGCATTTACCGAAGACGGTGTCTTTCAGCTCTTCCAGCTCCTCGTCGGTGTGGAGGCTCTTGGCCTTTACCCACCAGGGCATGACCCGGCCGGTCCAGTCGTAGTGGCGCTTGAAGAACTTACGGATCTTGTCTGCCTTGTAAGCCGGTGCATAGGTTGGATCGCCGGGATTGGCCAGCACGTAGTGGCACGCCTCGGTACACATGCCGCAGTGTACGCAGGCCACCAAAGATCCCACGATCTGGCGGTTGAGCTTCATGCCCATCCGGTCGATGACTTTTTGCGCTTTATGTGATCTCTTTGTGTCTTTGATTGTCTTTGTGCTTTCAGGGGTATCGCCCATGGTTGTCTCCAATATATGTTCTCTTTTTCAGATCTTCGTCGAGCTGTCAATCCTGAGAAATATGCTTGATAGGAAAAACACCCCGATGCCCGAGGGTTTTGCCCAGATAGTACCGGGTAAAGGGATAATACAGGTAATGGGAGATCTTGCTGAACGGCACGTAGAGAAGAAAAAAAGCCGTCAAGATGAAGTAAGTGAGCATGATCCCCTCGCCGTTTTCAATGTTATTGGGCACGGCAAAGAAGGCAAAACCGAACCAGACCGTGAGCAAAAGAAGGGAAAAGTAATCATCCGGCGTGCTGATGGCCCGCATGTAGATCGAACCCACACGGCGGAAGATACGGATCACCCCAACCAGGAAGGCCGCGCCTATCACCAAATGAAACACCAGCTTCATAAAAGCGAACTCGAGCAGTCCGGGTAGGTAGGGAATAATGAAGGACAGGCCAATGGCTGCCACAACACCTAGATGAAAAACCACAAACTGGGCATAGAGGAAAGGCCGGGTCCTGGTGCTTTCCATGGATCCGGGCTGGGCCACGTTCAACCACGAATGAAATATGCTACGCGTCGGCATTAAGCGGCCGCTTCCGGTGGGCGACTGACGATCCCTGCCCGCCTTGAAGCGCAGAAACCAGATAATGCGCGTGGTATAAACCAGCGCCATGACCACCAGGGCAACTTCCTGGAGTGTATGTTCGGAAAAATGTAGAAAATCGCTCATGGTGTCTCCTTTTATGCGTTGTTCATGGCAGCAAGTTTTGCCTGAAATGGTTTGTAATCCCGGTTATCCAGAAGAAAAACGATAACCTCCGTGATCTTGGTGTCTTTTTTCAAATAGCTTGCGATCGTCTCCAGCGTAATCCTGGAGCTCACGTCCAAAGGCACCCCGTAGAAGCCTGCTCCCATGGGCGGGAAGGCGATCCTGGTTATTCCCTTGGCCTCAGCCTCCGTCAGCACGTTGTTGATGGTAGTAACCAGCTTTTCCTCCAGCTTCTCCTCCTGGAAGCGCGGGCCCACAGCGTGCACGATGTGCTTGGCTTTCATTTTGCCTGCAGAGGAGACAACCACCTGGGTCGTCTGGAGAGGGCCCATCTCCTTGAGTTCTTCCTGGACCGACAGGCCGCCGCGCATGGCAATGGCTGTGCCGAAACCCGCGCCCAGTACCAGGTCATGTTGGGCGTAATAAACAAAGGCATCAATCTCAAAGTCGGTGATATCGCCTTTCATCAGGCGAATGGTACTGCTGTTCACCTGCAACTGGTCTGTCATGTTTCTTGTCTCCTGATTCTATTCACATTGTTTATGTAGGATTTATATTCAAATTTTTTCATGGTCTTCATCCTGCAAAAAAACATCACTTTAACTTTTTCAATCCTGCGATCATGTCAGTTCATGGTTCCCTGGATCAGATCCTCGAGCTGCCGGATGGAGAACGGTTTAGTAATCCATCCAAAAGCTTCATTGTCGCAATACTCCTTGGCCGTCGCTTTTTTCGAGGAGAGTATGATCCGCACATTGGGGATCCGCTCGTCCTGGATAAGGTTTTGACAGAGGTTCTGTGTGCGCATAAGACCGATGGAACAGTCAATCACAATGTAATCGGGCCGGATTTTTTCGATCATGGATGCACATTCATATTCGCTCAAAGCGAATTTGATTATGAAGTGGGACTGCCTCGCCTCCTTGAGAAGAAGGTTCAGGATTTTTCTGTCCCTTATTAAGATCAGGGCATTCACTTCCTGATCCTTCTTCAGCATGTAGTAATCGCATTCATCGCAACCAGTCTTGCAATGGAGCTGCAAGAGGCCGAACTCCTTTGGAAGATCCCGCATCTCGTAGCACCGCTGCGCCCGGGTCCGAAAGGCCACGCAGTGCCGGCAATCCTCTTTGATCACCCCCCCCTTGGCATAGAAATCCCAGCAATATTTGTAGATGGTTTTTTTATAGGGATCCAAGTCCTCTTCTGACTCTTCTGGAGTTTTGAGGTCGCCTGGAAGCATTTTTGCAACGGCTTCTTTGGGAATCCGTGAGTGGCCTCCAGGTGTGCGGTACGATTGAATTTTACCTGCCCGAACCCACTTGAGGACTGTATCTGCTGAAACGGAAAGTACTTTTGCCGCTTCCGTAGTAGTAAAATAACTTTTCGCCATATGTTTTCTGCTTTATTATTCTGGATTTTCTGATTTTTATGAATGTACGGACGGCCTTGATCTATGTCAATACCTTTTTCCTGTTTTATTAGTGTGGTGTGAAGAACGGCCCTGAGCGGATCAATCCTGTCTGCCGGCTCGGACTTTTGGAATGCGAATGTGAAATGTGCTGCCCTTGTCCGGCTCGGACTTGACCTCGATGATGCCCCCGTGCTTCTCGATAACTTTGTTTGCTGTAAAAAGCCCCAGCTTGCCCCCCTTCTTGCCTGTTGACGTGAAAGAGAGGCTGAAAATCTTCTCCAGGCTTTCACGGTCCATACCCAATCCGTTGTCCTCGATTAGAAAAACAACATTGTCCTGGTCCGAAGTCAGGCTGAACCGGACAAAAAGGGATTCGCGCCTGTTTTCAATGCGGCACGCTTCAAAAGCGTTTTCCAGGATGTTGACCAGGCTGCCTTTCATCGATTTCAAATCGAGTTCGCAGGTTTCACCCTCGCAACCCAGTTCCACCTGGAAATCGATCTGCAGGTCCTGGGCACGTTTTTGCATATGCCCGGCCACGGCCCGGGCAAGGTCGTGAAGGGGTACCGGCTCAAACCGGGGTTCACTGTCTCCGGCCATGTAGAGCAGGTCCAAGACAACCCGGCGGATGTGCTCCACATTGCGCTGCACCTGGCGCCAGCCTTCCTCCAGGCGCTCGGGCTTGTTCTTTTCCATGCCGGTTTTCAGCATGTACATGCCCCCGTCAAGGCTCATGAGCAGGCCCTTCAGCCCATGGGAGATCGATCCCACCAACATGCCAAGGTTGGTGAGCTGCCCCTGGAGCGAGCGGATCTGGGTGATATTGGTGGACATCTCCATGACCGTTTCGATTTCACCCTCCGCATCGCGTATCGGCGCCGTGTAGACCAGGGTGCTTATCTGCTCGCCTGACAGGGACGTGACCACCTCCTCGCTGTAGTGGCTCTTCCCGTCATGAAAAGTGGCGGCCACCGGGCAGTGGAGGCACTGTTCCTTGCGGTGCTTGTAGATCTCGTAGCAGGGGGCACCCTCGAAGTCGCCAAAGTCCTCCTTGAAACGACGGTTGGCTTCCACGATGCAGAGATCGCGATCCTGGACGGAGATGTAGCTGGGCGATTCATTGAACAGAAGGCGGAACCGCTCGCGGCTCTCAAGAAGCTGGGTTTCCAGCCGCTTCACAAGCGTGATATCCGCGGAGATCTGTATCACCGCATCCACCACTCCCGAAGGCCCGATCACCGGGGAGGTGATGGCCACGATCGGCAAAGCTCGGCCGTTCGGCAGGACCAGCTCGTGCTCGGTGATATGGGGCTGGCTATCGGAAAATGTCTGCTCCACCGGGCAATCCGCGCATTTTTCACTCCGCTGCCGGCACACCTGGTAGCAGAATCGGCCCGCGGCATCGCCGAAGTCGTTCTCAAAATTCTTGTTGAATGCCATGATGCGGAAATCCGCATCGTAGACGCAAAGGTAACAAGGTGTTGATCGAAAAAAATCCTCGAAGTCCGGGCTCGGGTTTTTGATGTTATTATTTTGGGGAGGCATACAACAACCTACAACACTTTAAGCAAAACAAGTTATACGGTTTACTAACCCGCATATTTCATCCTCTTCTGCTGCGGCACCGTAACCTGCACTGTGGCTGCGTTTCATGCCGGGAGACGATCCTCAACCTGTAAGAACAGGCCTGCGGTCGTCTCCTGACATGCGCCTTGCCACATCACAGTTTACAGCTACCTCGCGACGAAGAGTATGAAATAAGCGGGCTAAGAAGCTTCATCAGAGGCTTGTCCATGCATAAGCTTTACGATGGTATCCAGCAGCACCTCCAGGTCAATGGGCTTTTGCATGAATCCCTCTGGAGGGCGGACATCCCTGTAGTCCATCAGCTTTTGAATGCCCGCCACTCCGGTGACGACGATTACCGGGAGGTGTTTCAGGTCGGGATCCCGGCGCAGAGCGGCGAAGACCTCGATGCCGGACATGCCCGGCATGGTGATGTCCAAGGTAATGAGATCCGGGTTCTCCGCCCGGGCCGCGGCCAGGCCGCTTGGACCATCCCTGGCCGTTACCACCGTATATCCTTCGTCATCGAGGGCCATGGACAGGTAACTAACCACATCGGGTTCGTCATCTACGACCAGAATTTTGGGCTTTTTCGCCATGAGTCGTTCACCAAGTAAAATAGAGTTTACAGATGGATCTTCAAAGTACGTTCTATCTGATCCGCTCAGGCGTTTTTCACCCAGGGCAGCTTCACCACGAAGCGCGATGTGCAGCCTTCAGGGGAAGCGCTCAACGTCAGGGTTCCCTGGTGCGTTTTCGCGAGCTTGTTAGCGATGAAGAGCCCGAGATGGCTCCGGTCCGCGCCCTTCGGAGCGTAGTGCTTGCCCAGCGCCCGCTCGAAGGTGTCTTCTTCCATGGCAAAACCTTCGGCGACCATTTCGAAGACCACTTCCCCGTCATCCAGGGAAAAGGTCATCGTGACCGAAGGTGAAGCCTCATTTTTGCTCTGATGGCAGAGCTGCAGCGCATAATCCAGCAGGTTGAGCAGCAGGGAAAAGATGATGTGTTCCCCAGCCTCGAAGCTGCCTTCCCCAGCCTTCAGCTCGAGGCCCACGCCCAGATGCTCCGCATAAGCGGACAGCTCCTTGTTCAGGGAAGCTGCCAAAGCCTCGAATTCGACGGACTGCCGGTCGATATCGCGGTCCTTCACATAGTAGAGCACGCTGCCCACGGAGCGCTTGATACGGGTCAGGTTGCGTTTCAGCATCTCGAAACCCTGTTCCACCCGGTCCCGGTTCTCCTTTTTCAAACCCGAATCCACCATGTAAATGCCACCGTCGATGCTGCTGAGCAACCCCTTGATGTCGTGGGCAATGGATCCGATCAGCTCCCCCTGGGAAGCGAGTATGGCATTAAACTCTTTTTCCATCTCTTGCATGTCACACTCCTTCATGAGTGGTTCTTGTCTCGTATTCTATTTCAAGCGCGCCCATTGTCACTTGTCGGCATCGTGCAAACATTAACCCGCATATTTCATCCTCTTCTGTTGCGGGCCGGAATCCGGCGGGCGGATCAGCTGTTCTTGAGCTTCCTTCGTCTGCGCCAACGAATGAAAAAAACCAGGACGAGCAGACCAAAAATCGTACCGCCACCTACCTGGCCCCATGCGGTGAGCATGAGCATCTTGTGGATCAGCGATTCGTGCTGTTCATTGGTTTTTGGCAGCATATGAACAAACTTGGCAGCATGGTGCAATAACCCAACGGCCAGAGACTCTTCGGGAATCTCCTTGTGGCAGGAGAGGCAGACGCCCTCCCTCTCCATGTGAGCCCGCTCCTCCCGGTTCAAGGGCCGCGAGAGCGGAAAATGATGGCCAACGGTTTGGACCTGATCTCCCTCCTCGGTCACAAACCGGGACCAGTCGTCCGCCAGACCGTTGATCGGCTCGATCTGATTCCTCGTACTCTTAGGCAGCACCATACCATCCGCTGTCATCAGATCGATCACAATGGGTTTGTCCATGGGCCGGAAGAGCCGGCCTCCGCTTATCCCGTACCCCAGCGCTTTTTCAGAAGCATGGCAGGATTCGCAAGACCTGGCCCGGTTCGTGGTGTGGGGATTCACAGGGCTCATATCCATGCAGAGCTGGCCCTCATCCCCTGACCCCTCCGCCCCGGGCTGGGTGCGAAAGATATGGTTCAACAAAAGAGTTTCCCCATCGGCGCCTATCACGGTAATGGACGGCTGGCACCCCGGGATAATGGGTGTGATCCTTCCCTCCCCGTTCACGCCCAATGGCGGGTCCTCGAACCGCAGGTAGGAGCGCTCTTCATGGACCTTGCCGGGCATGGTGCAGTCATAGTTTTCCCCGCGATCCGATGCGTGCAAAGGGTTCTGATGGACCCGGCCGGCAGCCACCCAGTCAAACGATTTCTTGTTCTCGGAATAGTCGATCTTCACATGACAGCCGTAACACTGTGGCGCCCACGGTGCGTGACAGGCATAACATTCCATTTTTTCCAGATGGAGGCCGACCTGTTCCATGGCGATCTTCGGCGCCTTGGTAAGGGCTTGTTCACGGGCCAGCAGTTTTAACGGTTTGAGCTCCAGATCGTTGCCCCCAGCGGTGTGAACGATCACCATGTTTCCCTGGCGCACCACCTCCGGGAAAGGGTTGCCCCGGGCGGTGAGCAGATGCCCGTCCCCCGCATCGTAAACCCTGCCCTGCCTTACAGGTTTTTTGAACCCCTTGGCCACGCCTCTGGGCTCCCCCCACTCCTGGTTTTCCTGGAACTCATCCCCAAATCCCAAAGGAAGCTCCCAGGGATAAGCCTGGGGGGTTCCGTGGCAGTCCGCGCATTCGATCTGCACCTGGGCCAGGTTTGTACCAGCCAGGAAACCATCCCCATGCACATCGATGGAGGTGTGGCAATCCTGACACATCATGCCGCCCTGGTAATGGATGTCCATCTGCATGGCAACATAGTGCTTTGTGTGAAGGCCCGCCTGCCCCTTGCCTCCCTCGACGAAGGGGGATTTGTAAGCGATCTCCATGAGCCCCTGATAGGAAACCCCGATCCGTTTTCCCCGGTCATGGCAGGTGGTGCAGGTCTCCACAGGAATACCGGTATAGGTTTTGTCATGAATTTTCACCTCTGCTTCCCGGGTGGCCTGGATTCTGTGGACCAGCAGCCGCCCCGGCACGTCCGCGGGGACGGTCTTGTCCCCTCCCTCGTAAAATCCCTCGTTGCTGTAGGGGATGTGGCATGCGGAACATCCCATGCCCCGATAGTCCCCCCGTTTTGTCCTGCCCCTGACCGCCAGGTGGCACCTCTGGCATTCGGCACGCATATAGGTGAAGGCGGATTGCTCCGGTTTTTTTTTCAGGGCCTCCATATCAACCGGCGCCTCGGGAATCCCTTTCATTCGGTCGGGGTAGACGTTGGGTGCCTTCTCCTTTAGGCTGGCCATATATTTTTTATATCTCTCGGTACCCCGCCTTGCGTCCGGATTGGTTGGATTTTCAGCATCATAGTTCCCCCACCCGTGGTCATATCCCATCATGGCGCCAAAGGACCAGGATGCCCCTTGGATCTTGCCCGCTTCTGTCATCATCAGGCTGTTGAACTGGGCATCCGTCAGGTTCGCGTGGCAAAGGCCGCATGTGTTCTTGTTGATCCAGGGGCTGCCCGGATCGGAATACATCCCTTTGTGGGCGGCATCCTTATCCTCGGCCCTGGGATCGCCCTTGTGGCAAACCACACACCCCTCCGGGTCTCCAGCTTTTAACCCATCCTCGATGATCTGCCGCATCATCAAGGTGTCTTTACCCCGTATTTCTTCAATCCCCAAATGACAGTCTCTGGCGGAGCATCCGGATTCTTGAGCAAATACCTGGTTGAACAGGAAAGTTACAGCGAACAAGCTGAAGATCACGGGTTTCATTTTGTCCTCCATCCAACATCCACAAATAACCGGATCTCATCCCTGACCACGTGAAACAGCGCTTTGTTTTCTTCCTCTGTTTTTGCACCAGGAGCGTATTCACAATCAAACTCGTTCAGCTGCTCCGGCATGCTGAGTATAAATATAGAATAATCCCGAGAGTGAACAATATAAAAAGCACCGACAAAATGCTCAAAGGGGTACATGCTGTCTACATTCTGATCCACTCCAACCGATCGCGGCCGGAGAAATTCTTCCGAGCTCAGGACGGGAGATGTGACCGATTCCCGGAGAATGGAAACGATCGTTCCCAAGACGAGACCGTAGCTGATAGCGGAGATGAAGTTGCCTGAAAAAGCCCGGACTAATCCCTGCCTACGAAACCGAGGTGGAGCCTCTTCTCGGGGCAGGCATCCACGCAGGCGCCGCAGCGTGTGCAGTCCATATGATCTACAAACGGTTTTTTCCGGATCTCCTGAATCCCCATGGGGCATGCCACGTCACATTTTAAACAGGATTTTTTACATACATTTTCAACCTCCGCCTTGACCCCGAAGGACGCCTTCTGTCCAACCAGGGAATAGAGCCCACCCAGAGGACAGATGGAGCGACACCAGAGGCGGGGAAGGAAAATTTCGACAATGATGATCAGACACAAAAAAATCAACATCAAGGAAGCGGCCTGGATTTCATGGGCGTAACCAAAAAGCCAGGACATGAAATTTATTGGAGAGACGGCCTGAAAAAGTGGAGCACCGAACAGGAAGGAAAAACCAAGCGCGAAACCCAGGAGAAAAACCCGTGAAAGCCTTGGCAGGGGTTTTGTTTTTTTCCCGGAGCATAGATCAAGGAGCAGGCCCAAAGGACAGAGCCACCCGCAGTACACGGGCCCCATGATCAGGCATAAGAGAACAAGAATCGAAGCGCCCAGGAACAGGGACAGGTTAAAGAGATTTGAAGCCAGATAGGTTTCAAGAGCAGCCAGCGGATCTGTAAAGGGAATCCATCCAAAGGCCTCTGTGGCGTTATAGGATCCGATGAACCAGGGGGTTTTCAAGAAGAGAATGATCAAGAATGACAGCGCGGTGATTCGTCTTGCCCAGGTGAAACGCTTCATCTCAAGATCTCCTGGGAAAAACTAAGACGGCCCTTGGATCCGTGGGACAGGCATAGGTGCAGAGCCCGCATCCGATACAGGACTCATCGATGATCACGGGTCTTAACATATTATCAAATGTTATGGCTTCATCGGGAAAAGGACAGGCGTGCTGGCAGGACCTGCAAACCACCCGGTTATAGGCCAGGCAAAGTTCTTGATCGATCTTTGCAATTCCCATCCTGATCTTCCTGTGATCGTTGACTGGCAAAAGTGCCCGGGACGGACAGGCCTCAATGCATTTTAGTGTGTCCAATCCTCGGCAGAGGTTGCATGGTGTTCTTTCGGGAATTACGTAGGGCGTACCCAGGCCCCAACCAGAAGGGGACCCGGAGAAAAGAAGGGTATGATTGGGACAGGCTTTGACGCATTGTCCGCACCGGATACAGGCTGCAAGAAAATCTTTTTCCTTCAAAGCACCCGGTGGACGGATGTACTGGGCTTTGATTTCGTGTCGCTTTAACACAAAACCCGCCAGGGCGCCCCCGACAAGCCCCAAACAGCAGGATATAAAACTACGCCGGTTCCGTTTCATCGACCTTGAACGGGAAAGCTGTGCATCTGCACGTGGCATGACCGGCATTTTGATTTCAAAAGAAGCTTGGGCATATCCTTGTGTTTTACAACTGGAGCGTCCCTGACTCCATCCTCATGGCATAACAGACAGTTATCTTTGCGCCAGGCGTCCCGGTGGGAAGCAGAGGCCGGGATCATGGGAGGAAAGGCGTTGTCAGCGTACTCCTCATCGGATTTTCTGGGTTCTATGGGTTTTTTGCCTGGTATCAGGATATGGCAGGTCCTGCACTTGGCAGCAAGCAGAATCCCGGGCATGCCCTTATGTTTCACCACCGTTGCGTCCCCCACCCCTGTTTCATGACAACGCAAACAATCGTTTTCATACCAGGCTTTGTGGTGGTATTTCATATCAGATACTGTGGGAGGAAAGGCGTTCTCTGCGAACTCATCCTCCTCCTGATTTTTCGCATAAGCCTGTAAGGCGACAAGTAATAAAACGCCCAGGAAGATCACTACCATCCATCGAGACATTTTAAACTCTCCTAAACTTTGGCTATCTTTACGGCGCAGATCTTGAACTCCGGCTGCTTGGAGCCCGGATCGTAAGCGTCAATGGTCACCCGGTTGATCAGGCTATTCTCATCCTCCCAGTGCCAGGGAACGAAAAGCATGCCCGGCCTGGGTACATCCAAGACACGGGCCTTGATCAAGGCTTCCCCCCTGCGGGAGGTGATCTTCACCATATCCCCGGTTCGGATTTCTTCCTTCGTAGCATCGCCGGGATTGATCTCCATATAACATTCCGGCTGAGCCCTTCTCAGCTCTTCAGCACGCATTGTCATGGTGCCGGTGTGCCAGTGTTCCAGAACACGGCCCGTGGACAGGACATAGGGATAATCATTATCCGCAGGCTCAGCCGGTCCCTTGAAAGGCCGCCCCCAGACCACGGCTCTACAGTCAGGCGCGGCATAAAACTTGATCTCGCCATCCGGAACCGAGTGATCCACATAGGGCCCCTTGTCCAGGATGGGATCATCCCCCTTGACAAAACGTCTTGCAGTGCCCTTATGGTTTTCCGCGGGCGCGGGCCAGCGGATGCCTCTCTCCTTTTTGAGCCTTTCCCGGGTCATGCCCATAAAATCATATGGCGTGTCCTTGGAAGCCAGGCGCATCTCATCCCAAACATCATCAGTGGTCGAGAACTTTGAAGAAAGGTATCCGCTGGGAATCACCCCCCGTTTTTCCAGCATGATCCCCAGGGCCAGGAGAACGTCAAAATCGGACCGGGCCTCTCCGGGAGGGTTTCTCAGCTTGGGCTGGTACTGGTACCTGCGCTCGGACATGCCGAACACCCCGGCCTTCTCCGACCAGATGGCAGCCGGGAGCAAGAGGTCCGCCAGCTCAGTTGTACGGGTCGGGTACCCGTCGATCACCACGATGAAAGGCTTGTTAGGTCTCGGTTTGCCCATGGCCTCCCTGTAAGGCGTGACATTGGGCAGAGAATGGCCCGGATTTGTAGTGGTTATGAACATGGCCTGGATCTTGTCCTGTGCCAGCGCCTTGAACATTTCAATGGTATTCAAACCGGGTTTGCCCTTGATGGTCCCCTCTTTGGCTCCCCAGATCTTTTCCATCTGGGCCCTGTGCTCCGGTTTTTTGACTACACGGCCATAAGGCAGGATGTGGCACAAAGAACCCGTATCCCGAACCCCGCCGCACGCATTGGGTTGGCCGGTGAGTGAAAAGGGCGTAGCGCCCGGCTTGCCGATCTGTCCGGTGATCAGATGCAGGTTGTGGATCAGGTTATTGGCCCAAACCCCTGTGATCCTCTGGTTGAGCCCCATGGTCCAGAAAGAGGAGGTGGGGCCAAATGTAAAAAGCCTGGCCGCTTCTATGATCTTGTGAGCCGGAACCCCTGACATGAACTCGGCCTTCTCCGGGGTGAATCGCTCCAAAAATTTCACATACCCGTCAAAGTCCACCGACTTGACGGCATCGTTCTCATGAACCTTGAACTGGGTGTGCTTGTCAATGAACTCTTTGTTATGCCGATTCTCATTGATGATCACATGGGCCATGGAATGGAACACCGGCAGGTCGTACCCCGGCGTAGGATCCAGATGGATATCCGCAATAGAGGTAACCGGGCTCCGCCTTGGATCACAAACAATCACCAGTACCTGTTCCCCGGACTGCCTGCGAGCCAGGATCTGGTCAAAGATCACAGGGTGGCATTCCGCAGTATTGGAGCCCACCAGAAAAAACACCCTGGCGTGGTCAATATCATCGTAACAACCCATGGGTTCGTCCTTGCCAAAGGTGGACACATAGCCACCCACAGCAGATGCCATACAGAGCCTGGGATTGCCCTCCACGTTGTTGGTGCCTATACCACCCTTGAAAAGCCGGTTGGCCAGATAGCTTTCCTCGGACAGGCACTGGCCGGAACCGTAAAAGGCCACGCTGTCCGGACCGTTTTTCTTGATGGTCCCGCTGAACTTATCCGCCATCAACTCCATTGCTTCCTCCCACCCTATCCTTTCAAACTCTCCGTTCTTGCGAAGCATGGGGTATGTCAGCCGGTCCCTTGACTGCACGATCTTGGGCAGGAATAGGGATTTTGCGCAAACAAGCCCCTTGGTGGTGGGGTGCTCGACATCCCCGCGCAGGGCCATTATCCTTTCCCCTTTCATGCCCAGCATCACCCCGCAGCCAGTTCCGCAGAACCGGCATACGGTTTTATGCCATTGGATGGGATCCGGCGCTGAGAAGACGCCGGCTGCAGCCGGGCCGCCCGCAACTGATGCGACCGCTGATACGGCGGCGGTTTTTATAAAATCGCGGCGGGAAGTGTTCATGATTTATTCCTTTTCTTCATGCTCGATTTCGTCATGCGCATAAACAGGCCACACTCCCCAAACCCCTTCAATGTTGCGGATCGTGTCTGTGAGAATCCCATGGGCCTGATCCAGATCTCCTGTTTCTATCAAAAGGCCTACTTTGCCCGAATCATCCAGATCAAATACGGACACATGTGAAAGGGATTCGATATCCGCTCTCACCTCAGCCGCTTTTTCAGGATTGATCCGGGCGAAGGCGCCCACAATGGTGTTGATCTCTTTTTCAACCATTATTTGCTGTACCGTTTCTTGAACTCATCGGCCGCTTTCTTGCGCCTGGCTTTCTCTTCAGGATCCATCTTTCCCAGGCACCATCTGTGGTTCTTGGAGTTCAGCACCTTGTCCAGCTCCGCCTTCAGCTTGGCGGCGCCCTCCTTTTTAGCTGCGTCTTCAGAATGAAGCCCTTTCTCTATCATCTCCTTGAGCTCCGGTATAAAATGGGTGTAAAAGGTTTTAGCCACATCATAGGTGCCGTGCCAATGGGTGTAGTCCGGTCCCATCATGGATGCGCCGTGGCGGCATCTTCTTCCCTCATGGTGCCACAGCTCCCACCAGGACCAGTCGATGGGGTTGCCAAAGGGAACCTGCACATCCCGGATCGGGGAGGCCAGGGTATAAAGGGCGAGGCCCGGCTTGGCGAATTTTTCGTTGTAAAGGTTCACCAAGGCATCGTACTGGATATAAAAATTATCCACCCATTTCTCGTTGTGACAGTTGAGGCAAACTTTCTTCATGTTGACGCGCCGTATCTGCCAGGGCACATCAGCGCCGGGCAGCCCCATCTTGGCGTCGGACACCTCCGGCCGGACGGAAACCTTGGGCCGGTTGTTCCATGAGATGCGCATTCCGATGTCATGGCTCACAGGCATCGTTTTCGTTGCTGACATGTGACAGGTGGCGCAGGTGGGCGCGGCCCAGTAGTCCTCCCCAACGATCCACTTGTTCGACTCCATATTCATCTTACCCACATTGGAGAAGAAGAGGATGCCGTGTTTGGATTCCTCATAAATCTCCTTTTGGGGATGGTCCGGCCCCATATGGCATTTACCGCACGTATCCGGATGACGGGCCTGGGCCGCCGAAAAGGAGTGGCGCGTGTGGCAGGCGTTGCATGAGCCTTCGGATCCGTCCGGGTTGATCCTTCCGATGCCGCTGTTGGGATAGGTGGCCGGATCCAGCTTGCCTCCCGCCAGAACCTTGACCTGGGAGCCGTGGCATTGCCAGCACCCGTTCACCGCGGCCGCGGAATTGCCTTCCGGGAAGGCCATGGTCTGAAAATCCGCATTGCCCTCCACCACCTCGGCCAGAACATTGTCAAGAGATCCGAGAATACGCCCTGCCTTGGAGTGGTGTGAGCCTATGAACTCCTCCACCTCACGGGAATGGCACCTGGAGCAATCCTTGGGTGTAACCAGTACCGCCATGGTAACGCCGTAGTGGTCATAGGCGTCCAGATCGGTTTTTTCCGCGCCGTGGCATTCGTAGCAAGCCACATTGGCCCGGTAGTGTTTGCTCACGCCCCATTGCTGGTACACAACAGGGTCTTCCTTTCTGTGACACTCAATGCATTCCTTTGACTTTTCGCTCAGCTCCGGAAGCCCTATAACCTGGGCTGTAAGGGTTGAGGCGCAAAAAGCGATTACTGCCGCTACTGATGCAAAGATCCAAACTGGTTTGTACACTCTCATTGGAAGTCTCCATTTTTATCAACTTGACTGAACCGTTTCAGAGTTTTTTTTAGTCATCTTTCCGGACAGGACGGGCACAGCCACCCTCACCAGGATGGTGTATAACAGCAAGCCAAAGGCCCAGATCCCCAAGCAGAGAAGGATCTCGTCGGCTGTTGGCTTGTATTCCACAATCTCTCCAATCGGAGACGGGATGAATGCGGGCACGATCAGGCCCATGCCCTTTTCGATCCAGATCCCGATTATCAGAAAAAGGCAGGCAATGTTCAAAAAGAAGAGCCTTCGCGCCAGGGGAAGAAAAAGAATGATCAATGCGATGCAGTTGAGCCCTATGGCGGTCCAGATCCAGGGAACCAGGGCGTTGTAGCCGTGGAGCCCGAAGAAGAGGTAAACCGTGGAAACGATGTGGGTGGATCCCCCATAAAATTCCACAAAAAGCTCGCAGATCAACAGGAACATATTCACGGCAAGGGCAATGGTCACCACATTGCGCAGAAGCTTCAACGCCCCGTCTGACACATTGTAAGTGGTCGTGCTTCTTATGATCTGCAGTGTGATTATGATCAACGCAGGACCCGCGGCAAACGCTGAGGCCAGGAAACGCGGGGCTATGATGGCCGAATTCCAGAACGGCCTGCCCCCCAAACCCACATATAGAAAAGCGGTCACCGTATGAATACTCAGGGCCCAGCCGATTGCGATAAACACAAAGGGTATATAAAAAGACTTTTTGGGATATCTCTTCTGATAGGCGCAGTAGATTAAATAACCGCAGATATGCACGTTTAAAAGGAGGTACCCCCCCAAGGCCACCACGTCCCAGGTGAGCATGGAAATCGGGAAGTTGAACCGCCAGAAGATGTGCATGAACCTGTCAGGCCGCCCGAGATCCACATTAACAAATAACAAGCACATGACGATGGAAGCAACGGCCAAAAGCTCACCAAAGATCACAAGGTCGTGAAGCTCCTTGTTCTGATAGACATAGACCGGGATCACCAGCATCACCGCAGCCGCGGCCATGCCCACCAAAAAGGTGAAATTGGCAATATAAAGCCCCCAGGACACATGGTCCGTCATGCCTGTGACAATCAGGCCGTTCACCACCTGCTTGCAATAGGCGTTGAGCCCCAAAAGGGCCAACCCGGTCAAAAGGGTCATCCAAAGGTAATAGACCCAGGTTCCCTGAAAACTGATGGATGCGCAGCGCCGGAGGAACCGGATATATTCCTTCATACAGGTTCCTCCCAATCTGTTAAGGCACCGGTTTTATCCCCCGGGTACTCCTGATCAAAATAATAGAAGAAGCGGGGCATGGTTCCCACCTCTTGCTTCAACACAAACACATGTTTGCTTTTGATGATATGGGAAACCTCGGAATCCGGATCCAAAAGG
This sequence comes from uncultured Phycisphaerales bacterium, assembly GCA_964542475.1. Taxonomy (GTDB): domain Bacteria; phylum Planctomycetota; class B15-G4; order B15-G4; family CAYZWU01; genus CAZIUL01. The sequence continues at coordinate 105,437 of CAZIUL010000010.1, forward strand.
TTGCCGAACTTGCGTGCGCCCACGGGGCAAACTTCCACGCATGCCGGAAATTTCCCCACCCGGGTTCGGTGCAAGCAAAAGTGGCATTTTTCCATTACACCGTGGGTTCTGGGCCGGTTGGACAGATACCCCATCCCGGGGTTGATTTCCTTTACAGGATCGTTGAATTTGGGCCTTGTGAAGTTGAACCTGCGAGCCCAGTAGGGACAGGCGGCTTCGCAGTAGCGGCACCCGATGCACCAGTCATAATCCACCACTGTTATTCCGTCCTCAGACTGCCATGTGGCCTCCACAGGGCAAACCTTGACACAGGCCGGGTTGGCGCACTGGTGGCATTGGATGGGCATATAATAATGCCCCTCCCTTGGAACTTTGGCATGGGTGTAGTGATGATTCCCCTTTTCAATATCCACGCTGCCCCGGGGCATCTCAAGGACCCGGATGTACTGGATCTCTGGCTGGCGGCTCTGGTTGTTTTCCGCAACGCAGGCGTGCACGCACCGGCGGCATCCGATGCACCGTCCAAGGTTCAGGGCGTAGGCGAACTCCGCCCCGTCCATGGGTTTGTAATCCTTCACATCAGCCTGAATCCCGTATCGATCCTTAACCTCTTTTGCGATCCTCTTCAGGATCAAATCCATCTCCTCCTTGGACAGATTCTTGTAATGTTTCTGCAGGAACCGCTCCAAGGTCAACTCGCTCAGGTCCAGGTCCTTTAACGGGCTTAAAGACGCACCCACAGCGGTCAAGCCGCCCGCAACCCCCAGGGCTGCGCTCACGTGGTTCAAAAAGGAACGGCGTGTCAGGTTCTTTTCTGTCATTTGCCTGCCTTCCTAAGGATGGCCTTCCTAAGCGGATCGTTTTCTGATGTGACGTGGTGTTCTTCTTCAGAAGGTTCTCCCATGCGGAGGGTGTGTGGTTCGGGCATGTGCCTTAAGGGAAGCATGGCCGGAATCGCGGGCCAATGGGGATCGTGGCATTCCACGCAATCCAAGCGCACCAACTTGCCCATCGCCTGATTCCAATACCCGCTGCTTCTGCCGTGCATGCCCTTTTCCCAGTCCCTGTAGGTGGGGCCGTGGCATTTGGCGCAAAGCTTCACGGACTCGGGAAAAGCGATGGTTTTGTTGTTTCTAAGAACAAGGCGGTCCCTGTTTTCCAAATCATGGCAGTTTCTGCACTGGTCGTTAATACCGTGATTAAGGAGAACGTGTTCATGCATCCACAGCATGACCGGGGGGTTGGGCCTTGGGGGAAAAAGGTTGTGGCAATCCATGCAGTTCCTGTCATATCCGCTCAGACGCAGTATGGGAGGATCACCCAAAGCCTTCCGCCTGGGCCCGGTCGATAAAAAAGCGGTGTCCACAACCGAAGCCCGGGACTCTGGAATATCCTTGTAATCCGGGCCCCATAAAAAGAAACAGGCCAAAAACAACATAATCACAGCGACTGGGATTCCACTCAGTCCGATGTGACTACTTGGGGATGGGAAAGCCATAATCCCTCCGGTAATCGTTTTTAAAACCAAGCTCTTCCTGGTTACGGGACCGAAAAACGTATTTAGTCGGGCTACAGGCGGTTTCTGTCTTTTAATGCATTGGACAAAGGTTGCTTTTATTCGCCTTCATTCCAATGGGATCAGGAGTTGTCCGATGGTATCGGATTCACCGCCCTTAAACATCCAAAAAAGATCTCATTGGGCCGCATTCAGAATTAATTCTTGGAAAACTGGTCCTTGTCCGCACCGCATACCGGGCAGGCCCAATCTTCCGGAAGATCTTCAAAAGAGGTTCCCGGTTCGATGTCATTGTCCGGATCACCTTCAGAGGGATCATAAACATATCCGCAAGGATCGCAGGTATAAGTGTCCATGGTTTGTCTCCGCTTTCATACAATCGATTTTAGTTTTACAGCGATATCTTCACCCAGCGTGTAGCACTGGGCGAGGCTCTCCTGGTCGGGAACATACTGCACCCCTAACCCTTCATTCACAAGCTCAACCTTCATGGCCTGCAAATCCTGGTTAATATGTTTTACCGCTTCACCGCTCCACCCGTAGGAACCAAAGGCCGCGCCGATCTTGTTTTGGGGCTTGAGTCCCTTTAGATAACAAAGAAGATCCGCCACAGTGGGGTAGAGCTGGTTATTGATGGTGGGAGAACCCACCGCAAGTGCGCCCGCATCCAGCAGCTCGGTCACAATATCGCTCCTGTGGGTTGCCCGTAGGGGTAAAATCCGGACATCCGTGTCCCCCGTTGAAATCCCCTCCCCCACGGCCCGGGCCATTTTTTCCGTGCTCTGCCACATGGTGTCAAAAACCACCAACGCCTTGTTACCGGGCTTCTGATCGGCCCATTCGGCGTAGTAGTCGATGATCGCTGTGTTGCTACCTCTCCAAATGGGCCCGTGGTCCGGGGCGATGATGGCGATCTTATCGATGAGATCCGCTGTTTTCCGCATCAGTTTTGTGATCCGGGGCGAATAGGGCAGAAGGATGTTGGCGAAATATTTCTTGGCTTCATATTCCAATACGGTGTCGTCCAGCCTGTCAGCAAAAAGCTCGCCGGCAGCCAGGTGCATGCCAAAGGCGTCCTGGGAAAAGAGCACCATATCCTCTGCCAGCAGTGTGAAGATGCTCTCCGGCCAGTGGAGCATGGGCGTGGCCAAAAAGGAAAGTGTCAGGTTGCCCAGGCTGAGAGTTTCACCTTCTTTTACAGGTGTCAGGTCCCAGTTCCTGTGAAAATGGGCTTCCAAACATTTTATACCCATCTTGGAGCAGAACACCTTTTCGGGCTTGATCCTGTGGATCAAGGAGGGCAGGGCTCCCGAATGGTCCATCTCTCCGTGATTGGACACGATGTAATCGACCTTGTTAGGGTTTGTGACCGAGGATATCCTGGCGAGCATCTCATCGGTAAACGGTTTTTTCACCGCGTCGATCAGGGTGATCTTGTCAGCCATGATCAAATAGGCGTTATAGGTTGTGCCCCGGCTCGTGTAGTAACCGTGAAAATCCCTGATCCCCCAATCCACTGCGCCCACCCAGTATACATGCTCTGAAACCTTGACCGCCTTGTAAACGTTTTCCATGCCTGAAGGTCCTCTGCAACTAAAAAACTAATAGCCTTCCTCGTCGATCCTCACCTTTCCCGCAAACATGCGATATACCCAGATAGTGTAGCCGATCACAAAGGGCATTCCAATAAGAGCCAGGATCAACATGGTTTTTAATGTGAGCTGTGAGGAGGAGGAGTTGCTCACAGTGAGGCTCAAGGCCGGATCATTCAGTGCTCTGACAAGGTTCGGAAAGATGGATACGGCTATGGACACCATGATAAAAACAATCGAAAGGCATGAGAAAGCAAAGACCCTGATCTCTTTTCCAGGCTTGTTGGAGAACCCGGTGAGCAGCACGAACATAAGGGCCAGGACGGGAGCAATCAGCAGGATACCATGCTCCTTGAAATTGGTCAGCAGGTGGGCTTGGCCTAGGGAGGTATATGCCAGAACAGCGATGAACAGGCCCAGGGCCAAGCGCCAGGCAAGGCCGCCCCATTTCCGGGCCTTGGCTGCCAGTTCCCCCTCGGTTTTAACCACCAGGTAGAAGGCGCCGTGGGCGGCCAGAAAACAAAAGCCCATGAGCCCCACCAGCAGGGAGTAGGGGTTCAGCAGAGTGAAAAAGGTGCCTGTGAAATTCATCGACTCATCCAGCGGGAGTCCCCTCATCAGATTGCCCAGGGCCACTCCAAAAAGCAGGGCCGGCACCATGCTGCCTATGCTGAAAGCCCGGTCCCAGAAGGCCCGCCACCCAATGGATTCGTCATGGCTTCTGAACTCGAGCGCAACAGCCCTGAAGATCAATCCGAAGATCACCAGCATCAGTGCCAGGTAGAAGCCCGAAAAAACCGTGGCGTACACACTGGGAAAAGCGGCAAAAATGGCGCCCCCGCCTGTGAGCAGCCACACCTCGTTCCCATCCCACACCGGGCCAATCGATTTCATCAACGTGCGCCGTTCCAGATCGCCCTTGGAAAAAAGGTGCCACACGCCCACCCCCAGGTCGAACCCGTCCAGGACAGCGTATCCGGTCAACAATACGGCAATCAGCATAAACCATGTTTCCTGCAAACCCATTTTACGCCTCCTTTCCTACGGCTGTGTCAACCCCCTCGGGACCATGCTTCACCTCACGTTTCAAAAGATGAATCCAGGCGTAAAACAGGAGGGCGTAGATGAGAACAAACATGATGATGGAAAACAGGATCTGTCCCGCCGGCACTGTGATCGATACCGCGTCTCTGGTTTTCAGCAGGTGGTAGACCGCCCAGGGCTGGCGCCCCACCTCCGCAGCCACCCAGCCCAGTTCGTTGGCGATAAACGGCAGAGGAATCAGAAAAAACATAAGCTTCAGCATGAGCTTGCTCTCAAAAAGCTTTTTCTTGTACAGCATCAAAAGGCAGATCCCTGTGAACAGTATAAAAACAAAACCCATGACAACCATGATATGAAAAGAGAAGAAGGTGGTTTTTAAAGGGGGCCATTCATCTTTCGGGAACTCCTTCAAGCCTTTCACTTCCGCATCAATATCCCCGAACGCGAACAGGCTCAAGAGCTTTGGGATCTTGATCTCATAATGCACCTTTTCCTCTTCCGCGTCGGGGATGCCGAAAACCAGGGCTGGAGCACCTTTCTGTGTTTCAAAGATCCCTTCAATGGCGGCCAGCTTTTCGGGCTGGGTTTCAGCCACCTGCACCGCATGGTAGTGCCCGATTCCAAGCTGAAGAACCGAGGCTACAAAACCGATAACAAGAGCCCTTTTCATCGATTCTTTTGCAAAGTTCAGGTGCCGGTTCTTGAGAAGATACCAGGCGGAGAGCCCCATCACAAAGAAGCTGCCCGTTATCAGGGCCCCGTCCACCGCATGCAGAAAACGCGGTATCGTTGAGGGGTTAAAAACCGCTTTCCAGAAGTCGATGAGCTCGGCCCTGCCCTCTGTAAGCTTGAACCCCGCGGGGGTCTGCTGCCAGGAGTTGGCCACAATGATCCAGAAGGCGGACATTGTGGATCCCACAGCCACCATGAGGGCGGCAAACCACTGCACCTTCACGGAAAAACGTTTCCACCCGAAAAGCAAGACCCCTAAAAAGGTGGATTCAAGAAAAAACGCCAGGATCCCCTCTGCTGCCAGGGGCGCCCCAAAAATATCCCCCACATACCTGGAATACTCGGACCAGTTTGTTCCGAACTGAAACTCCATGGTGATCCCACTGGCCACGCCCACGGCAAAACTTAACGCGAACAACTTGACCCAGAAGCGGGTCAGGTTCCCGTAAAAGGGATCCCCGGTGTTTTTGTACTTGGTCATCACCCAGAAGATAAACCAGCCCAGGCCAATGGTCAGGGGGGGGAAGAGATAATGAAAACCGATTGTCAGTGCGAACTGAACTCTTGCCAGAATGGTTGCGTCCATTTTTAGCCGCTTCCGTTTTAAAAAATAGTCAGACTTTTATCACTTTCAACATTTTTGCTGAGGACGTTTCTTTCAGATCCCCTGTAATAAAATCGTACACGGTGATTGGGTTTTGATCGGTTTTCAACCGGTCGATCAGCTCCTGATCCGCCTCGCCAACTCTTCCTAGGGCCATCAGGATCATCACAGCATGAATCCGGATGAAAGGGTCTTCTTCCTTCAAGGACAAGAGGAGGGCTTCGGTTATCTCCTGATAGGTGGCCTGATCCAGGTGCGCGGTGCGGGCCACTGCCCAGTGTACACCTCGCTCAAACGGTTCCTCCTTGAAAAAGGAGGACAGCATGATCCCGAACTCCTTGATAAGCCCGGGTTTGTTGGCAAGGATCTCGCCGATCACCTCAGGGGCATGCCAGGCAGTGCCTCCGGATTCCTCGGTCATGGTCCAGAACTGCCTGCGCACGAGATCCCGGGCATCAGGAAGCGTCTTTCCTGCAACGGCCTTTCCTATGGCTTCGATTGCTCTCCAGCGGATCAGGTCATCCGATTCAAAGGTAAAAGCGTTGAGGATTCTGAGTGCGGATCTGCTGGAATTGGCCCATTGGACAACTCCATCCAGATCCCTGTTTTTCAGAAAACCCAACGCCTTTTCCCTGTGTTTTTTGCTCATGGATAATTAGCCGAAATAACGATCAAGAAGCCCTTTGAATGCCTGGCCGTGGCGGGCCTCATCCTTGCACATCTCATGAACCGTGTCATGGATGGCGTCCAGGTTCAGCTCCTTGGCTCGTGTTGCGATGTTCTTTTTCCCCTGGCAGGCGCCAAACTCGGCTTCCACCCGTTTTTGAAGATTGGTCTTGGTGTCCGCATCAACCACTTCACCCAAAAGCTCCGCAAACCTGGATGCGTGCTCCGCCTCTTCAAAGGCGATCCTTTTGTAGGCTTCCGCCACCTCGGGATAGCCCTCGCGATCCGCTTGTCGGCTCATGGCCAGGTACATGCCCACCTCGGTGCATTCGCCCGTAAAATTGGCCCGAAGTCCTTCCAGAATCTCCTTGTCCACGCCTTTGGCCACACCGATTGAATGACCATCCGCCCACTCCATGTCCCCGGTAGCTTCAACGAACTTTTCCTTTGCCGCCCCGCATTGAGGACATTTTTCCGGTGCGCTGTCACCCTCATGAACATAACCGCAAACAGAACATCTGTACTTCTTCATCTTGGTAGTCTCCAAATCTCAAATCCAGTATGAAACCCATATAATAAAAATCGAAATATAACAGTAAAGTATCAGCCCGCAAGCAGAGATACAATCAATCGATCTCTTCACCGTCCTTTATACTAATGGTGATAACCTTGGGCTGGATCTCAGGGGTTGATTCTTTGGCTGCTTGAAGGGCAGCCTGTGCAATGCCTGTGCAGCATGGCACCTCCATCTTTAAAACAGTGATTGATTTTGGATCGGCCTGGGCGAAAATGGCCTTCATCTTGTCCTGGTAGTATGGAAGATCATCCAGCTTGGGACAACCCACGAGAACAGCTTTGTCAACCAGGTATTTGTCGTGAAAGTTTTTCACAGCAAAGGGAACGCAGTCCGCGCAGATGAGATGGTCCGCCTTTTTCAAGAAGGGCGCCCCCGGGGGAATCAGGTTCAGCTGGATGGGCCAATGTCCCAGGCAAGAGTCGCCCGCCGGTGCAACAACCATCCTCTCAGCCCTTGATTTGTCCGTAAAATTCCTCAAAGCGGAACCCGGGCACCCGCCCATACTGGGTTTGGGCTTTGTTTTGTCCATCCTGTTCTTGACAGCCTCTTCATTGAAAAGCTCTGCTTCGCGCTCTTCAATGGTGATGGCAGCCTGGGGACATTCTGAAAGGCAGTCCCCCAGACCATCACAATAGATGTCGCTCACCAGCCTGGCTTTTCCATCCTCTATATGGATGGCGCCTTCGTGGCAGGCGTCCACACAGAGGCCGCACCCGTCGCATTTTTCCTCATCAATTCGAATGATCTTTCTCAATACCATCTTTTACTATCCGATCGAAAACTCTGTTTTCCCTGTAACTGAACCTGGGATTTGCCTCTTGTTGCAGCATTATTCGGATTGAGGCAATTCATGTGCCAACAAAAAATCTCAGGTTTCAAGTCTTTAAAATTTATTCATAACTCTTGTAAATATAAGGAGATGGATTATTCCGGCGGATTCAATCCTTTCTGTGGTATGGATAGGATCAAAATCCTGATAAACAGATGTTGTATCAATAACATTGTTTAATGTTACTCTTTTTTGAGGAAGCCGATTGGTCGGGCAATGGGATTAATTTGTTTAACATGTTTTCTGTCAGCGTATAATCGCAATGACAAGCCATATGTCTTAGCTCCTGGGTGTATCGTAATATAATCGGTACATTTTCTTGAGTGAAACACAAATAATGAAACAGTTGATCAGCGTTGGGCAATTTGCCGTTTCCTTTGAGCCAAGGGAGGTTTGAGTGCGGAAACCGGCGAACGGATCAGCAGTTCTTGACCTTCCCGAGTCTGCTCCAACAAACAACCTGGCTTTCTCAATGCAACAGGTTAAAGATCGCCCCATCGATATCCTTGAACATGAACTCATACCCCTGATCCACAACCTTGTTGCACAGAGCCTTCGGACTGCCCCCCATGTACTCCCCCGCCTCTCCGATCAAGATCTTCAGCAGAGAAACCGGGTACCTCATCAAGCAAGGTCTTCTCAGGTTTTTGGCGATTGACCCGGCAAAGGTTTCCATGGTAACGGGCGAGGGTCCCACCGCATTATAGGGGCCCTGCATCTTGCTGTTTTCCAGGGACATGACTACGATCCTGGCCATATCCTCCAGGTGGATCCAGTTCACCCAGGCCCTCTTTTCGCCCATGGGTCCCCCTGTCCCGAAACGGAACATGGGCAGCATTTCCTTGAGGGCGCCGCCTTCGCGGCTCAAGACTATGCCGATCCTGAGCTGAACATTCCTGATGCCGGCCTTTTTCGTTTCGTTCTCCCAACCAACGCAGAGCCGGGCGAGAAAATCGTCCGCGGCTGCATGGCTTTCATCAACCGTTTCATCCGAGTTGGAGCCGTAAACGCCCACTGCCGATGCAGCGATCAACACCTCGGGCTTGTTCTTCAGTCCAGAGATCGCCTTGACCAGGTTCTTCGTGCTCTCCACCCTGCTGATCCGGATCCGCTCCTTCACAGCCTTTGACCAGCGCTTTTTGAATAAGGGAAACCCGGCCAGGTGGATCACCCCTCGGGCCCGGTCAAGCCTCTCCTGCCAGCCGTTCTGTTCGGGCTGGTCCAGATCCCAGAACACGGTTTCAATCCCGGGCCCGAGGATCCTGGCAGCCTTTTCCGGATTCCGAACCAAAGCTGTGATCTGATAGCCCTTGTCCAAGAGTATCCGTGCGACTCGTTTTCCGATCAAGCCCGTGGCCCCTGTGATAACTACCCTCTGCCCGTTCTCCTCCCTGGCATGCACATGTTCCGCGGTTACTTCATGCCTGTATTCGAACATCTTCTTCAAGCGTGACTTGACGAACATCTGGAAAAAAGAAAGCAAAGGGTGGGCGAACTCGATGCGGTCGCTCAGCATAGAAAAGGGGTCCCGCTTCCAGCCGGCCTGAAAAAACCTGTGCTCGTGCCGCCAGCTGGTAAAAAGCCCCTTCTTCTGCTCATCCAGGAACAGCTTGTCTTTTTCATAGCCCGTGTGGATCATCTCGAAGCGGAACTTGAACCAGAGGAACAGGGCATTAAACCGGACAACGTCCTCAGAAGGCTGCAAAGTGGATGCCGTGCTTATGGTTTCGATGTCGGCGAACTCCGGTGTGAGCAGAGAAAAAGCGTCTTTTCGTTCATGAAAGGCGAACAGATCCCTTCTTGGAACGGAAAAAAACGATTGCTTGAGAAACACGGTCTTCATACCCGGCTCCCGTCTTCTCTTCGGCTGAGGAAAACCACTGACAAAAGGGCCACATAAACCGCAACAGCGATCACGTAGACAAAAGAAAAGTAGAACCCGATCGGTCCTAAAACAAGGGCGATGGTCCAGTGCATGAGGATAAACCTGGTGGAGTTGAGTTGTAAGGGGAAATCATCCCAGCGTATGATGAGGAACAGACCGCTCAAGTTCCACCCGTAGAGGGATACCATGGCGTGCAGCACCAGGAAGAACTCCTTGGCATCATCAAGGGCCGGAATGAAGTAAGGCAAAATATAGAGCAGCCCGGTGAGGCCGGTGCACAGCAGAAAGAGCATACCGGAAAGCAGGAAGGTCTTCTGTTGTATCTTGGGGGCGGTGTGGCGGAACATGAAGTAGATCATTACCACTGCAAAGAACAGGATCGTGGCAATGGTGATCTCCGGGATCAGCCACTCAAAGATAATGAAAACAAAAAACATCATCACACCAAGGTTCACAAGCCAGAAGGAGACCTCCTTGAGAACATCGATCAAGGGGCTTTTCTTTCGGGTCATGAAGGAAAACATCACGGACATGGCTATCAGGGAGATGGGAAAGGAGTACCCAAGGAAAAACACATCCAGCTTCAGTTTCTCGAGCTGGATCCAATGGGCGTACTTGTTGTTGAGAATCACCAGGGAGGCCATCGCTATGCCGCTGCTCAAGCAGAGCAGAGAAGCGTGGTTGAATTTTTTGTAAACCGGGATGTCCACCCCGAAAAAATCCAGTGGCAGAAGCCTGAAATGTGAACAGCGAACCTTTTCCACCACCAAGAACAGTGGAAACGACAGGATCACGGTTATCAGATACCAGCCCAGCGAAGCTGACAGCGCATATAAAAGGCCGATTATAAAATAGGCCTTGGTGGTATAAGAAAACTTCTCGGTCCTCTCCGTATGGAAAAGTATTATCACCCCACCGCTGAGCAGGTTGAACAGGAAGATATGCAGCCTCTTGAAGGAGATGGAGCTGTCCGGCCACCACAATTGGCAGGCCCCGAATACGAAGGCCAATGACATGGTGCAAAAAATCAGGCGCTTAAGGCTCTGGTTCATTTCAGGTTCCTGGCCGTACCCTTCTGTTGCCGCTATCTTGTTTCGGATAGAAAAAACCGCCTTTATTCTACACCTGCGATCAGGGATAAAAAAAAAGAAAATTGTCATGGGAGATCTGCTGAACGCAACTGCCATCCATGTTGTTCGTTGAATGGAATGATTGCAATTATCACGCTTAGAATCCTTGTCTTACGTTGACACGAGCTTCTTCGTTTGTATAAGTAGCCATGAACTTCCCCTACCCTGGAATCGTTATGGATCCTAAACCGGTTATTGCGCTGAACAACCTGACCCTGCGGGTGGATAAGCGAACACTCGTGAATGATTTTACTCTGCGGATCGCGGAGGGGGAAAAGGTCACACTGACCGGTCGCTCCGGGTCGGGAAAATCCTCGCTTTTGAAATGTATCCTCGGATTCATGCAGCCGCATCGTGGCGAGATCAAGATCAAGGGCGAGCCGGTCGGCCCGGACTCTATCTGGAAGCTGCGAACCCTGATAGCCTATCTGCCCCAGGAGCCGGAACCGGGGGCCGGTATAGTCAATGATGTGCTGGCACGACCATTCAAATACAGGGTCAACCGCAAGACAGGGTATGACCAGCAACGCGCAGAGGAGCTGTTCGACAAGTTCCTGCTCGAGCGGGCGTTGATGAAGAAGAGCGTGGCGGAACTGTCGGGTGGGGAGAAACAGCGGGTAGCCATGATCTCAGCCCTGCTCTTGAACCGCAGCATCCTGCTTCTGGATGAAGCATCCTCCGCCCTGGACAGGGACAGCCGCGATGCCATGGCCGAATACATCCGGTCCCGAGAGAGCCTCACCGTGTTTTCCGTTTCCCACAACCCGGAAAAATTCGCTCTCTCCGATCTGTCGATCGACATTTCGGGAGGTACTGCCGCATGAATGCCATGGATATAGGATTTGGCAGGCTGATGCTGGGTTACTCGCTTCTGCTGATCCCCCTTGGCATCATGCTCTGGGCCGGACTCCCCATGATGGGCCGCACGCTGACAGCGATTGCACGCATGACGGTGCAGCTACTCTTTGTGGGCTTTTACCTGCAGGTTGTCTTTGACCTGAACAACATATGGCTCAATGCAGGCTGGGTACTAGTCATGATCAGCGTGGCCGATCTGTCCATTGTGAGGGGCTGCGACCTCAGTCTGCGCCGATTAGGCGGTCCCATTTTTGCATCCTTGCTGATCGGCACGACCATTCCCCTGTTCTTCATCCTGGGTCCTGTTCTCGGTCGGCCGAACCTGCTGGATGCGCAATATATGATCCCTATCGGGGGCATGATCCTGGGGAACTGTTTGCGGGCCGACATTATCGGTATACGGCATTTCTATGAATCGATACGGACAAATGAAAAGCCCTTCCTCTTGTCACTGGCCCAGGGCGCAAGCCTCAATGAGGCCACCCGCCCCTTTCTGCGAGATGCTTTGACTGCGGCTCTGGCACCTACAGTAGCCACCATGGCCACTATCGGGCTCGTGTCTCTGCCCGGAATGATGACAGGTGTAATCCTCGGCGGGTCGGATCCTTGGGTGGCTATTCAATATCAGATTCTTATTATTATCGCCATCTTTACCGGTACGGCCCTTACTGTTGTGTTGGCGATCCGCCAAACCATCAAGCGAGCGTTCACGGTTTTTGGTATGCTTGATCCAGGGGTGTTCAGGGGTGCTGTAAAAAAAGGCTCATGACATCCGGGCTTAA
>CAZIUL010000011.1:0-74341 GCA_964542475.1 uncultured Phycisphaerales bacterium
GGTTGAGGATCGTCTCCTGGCATGAAACGCAGCCACAGTGCAGGTTACGGTGCCGTAGCAGAAGAGGATGAAATATGCGGGCTTGGTTGAGGATCGTCTCCCGGCATAAAACGCAGCATGAGCGCAGTTTACGGTGCCGCAGCAGATGAGGATGAAAAGTGCGGGCCAGGAAAAGCAGGTTGTTTGATTCAAATATTGAACTGCTGCGACGGGTGCTCATGGTCATTGCTGATCAGGGGTATTTACTTGACTCAACCATCCCCTTCCATGAGAAGGCCACACCTGTCAAGATTAAAAAAATCGTAAAGATGTTTCAATCCATCGGGCAGCACATTCAATCAATGGTCGTGTTCTTCATCCTTCGTAATCTTGCGCGCAAAAACAAAGATATAGCATGCGTTTTCATCGCTCTCGTTCCGGATTTCATGCGCGGTCTGTGGCGGGATGAACGACATCTCTCCCTTGCTCAGCACAACAGGATCCGAACCTTGCTTGCACACGGTTATTGAGCCTTCCAGGCAGATTATAATCTCGAACCATCTTCGAACTCACAACGGTGCAGTACGGGCTTGATGTCGAGCACCGGGGTGTTGTCGTATGCGTCAAGACCGAGCACATGCAGGGTAGACCCTGAGCGCTTGACGAGTTTTACCTCCGTCATTCCGATCGGGTTCGGGCGCCTGGGGGAGCATGTGGCAAAAAGCCCGCGGCGCTTTCCCACGCCCGGCCTCTCAACAATCGGATTCCAACCCTTTGAACGGTCAAAATAATATAGGACAATGATGTTGGAATAGTTTTCAATGCCTTCCAGGCACTTTTCAAACTCGGGATCCAATTCGATTGTTGATTCCACATCAGGAGCAAGCCATCCCTGGCGAGGCGCTCCTTTTTCAGGTGTGTACGGCGAGTGAACAACGCCTATACTATTGAATACCATGCAACGATCCTCTGCCTTTTCCCCGCTTATTGCAGGCTTTCCATGATCGCTCGTCCGGCATGACACCGCCAAAAGGAAAATCACTGCGCAAAAAACTGCTTGAATCGCATGCCCAAGATCACTTTTTACCATTTGCCTAATCCGAACAAGGCGGCTGCTCACAGGGGATGTCACGTCCACAGCAGGTTTGCTCCTTGCCGCAACTCAAGGCATGGCCGGCCCCATTGGAATCCCCGCCTTTAATAACCACTCCGACTCCGGAACTGATCAAGCGATCCACCTTGCCTTTGCACATCGGGCACTGCCTGGCAGGGCGGTCGGACATCTGTTGTAACTTTTCGAATTGGTGGCCGCATTTTTGACATCGATACTCATAAGTAGGCATTCTCGTCACCTCGCTATTACGTTCTGTTATACGGGCGACAGGCCGGCCGCCCCTGCAATCGGCACATGTTCAACTCGCCGGGCTCTACGGCTCATGATAACAAGATAGTGCAAAAACGGTAAGGATTACTCTATGAGCCGCCATCCTGTAAAACCTCCTGAATGACCCGCTCAAAAGCCTTGGCTGTTCCGCTCTGGGCGTTCCGGTGCACATAAGGCTGCCCTGCGTCGCAGGCATCGACCACCCCAGGATCAACGGGGATCCTGCCGAGAAACGGGACCTCCATGCCCAGGGCCATCTCCTCTCCTCCTCCCGATTTGAAGATCAGGGTTTCCTCGCCGCAATGAGGGCAAACGAAACCGCTCATGTTCTCGACCACGCCGAGCACGGGGAGGGAAAGCTTCCTGCAAAAGGCGATGCTTTTCCGGACATCAGCGAGCGCGACCTCCTGTGGAGTCGTGACGATGAGCGCTTTTGCCTCGTTCGCCATGAACTGTGCGATTGAAAGCGGCTCGTCCCCGGTCCCGGGAGGGGAATCCACCACGAGATAATCGAGCTTCCCCCATGCCACATTGGTGAGAAACTGCTTGATCAAACCATGCTTCCGTGGGCCGCGCCAGATGACAGCCTCGTCTTTTCCCTGCATCATTAAACCGAGTGACATCACCTTGAGTTGTGGGCTGAACTCGACCGGGGTTATGGTGTCCCCTTCACCTGTAACCGGTTTATCTTCAAGCCTGAGCATCTTGGGGATGCTCGGTCCGTGGACATCTATGTCCAGCAGCCCCACCTTTTTACCGGCATGGCTGAGCGAAACCGCCAGGTTCACAGCCACAGTGCTTTTCCCAACGCCTCCTTTTCCTGAAAGCACCAGGATCTTGTTCTTTATCTCATTCATTCTTTTCCGCATGGCTTCCTTGTCCGCGTTTTCCTGATCATTGCAGGCATTTTGCGTGCATGCTTTTTCCTTGCTCATCTCATCTCCTCAACATCCTTGCATATCTTGAAGGAGCGGGGGGACAAGCCCCCCGCATCCAATCCGGTAGGTAACAAGCGGAAACTACTTATCATCCGCTCCGCGGCTTTCCAGCTCGTTTAAACGCTCGTTTATGCTTTGTAAAGCTCCCTCAAAGTACTTGGCCTGATCTCTGAGAGCTGTCGCTTCATCCTGTCCGGCAACTCCCTCGAAAGGCGGGAAAGCACCTCGAGCAAACCAGCCCGGTTGCGGATAACCCACTCCCGCAAAACCCATGGGGAAATTCACACCCCTTCCAAAACCGCGTCCTCTTCCCCAGGCCATGCCCCTTCCGAACCCTCGTCCGCCTCCCCAACCAAATCCGCGTCCAAAACCTTGGTTCGCAAATCCCGGCATTCCGTAACCCCCGCAATAACCTGCTCCACGTCCTGTCATCGGTCCCAACCCTGTCGGTCCTGTTCTATCTCCGCGTGGCATGGTGACCTCCTTTCCGTTGAAAACCATAAAAGTTTCGCTGATCAAAATTCCTGATACGCCAGCGACCGCATCTCCTGTCATGCCCCTGAGAGGAACAGTTTTTTTCATGGCCCTGCCGCCTCGATCAAGAGCATACGAAAAGAGTATGCATTCAACGTGCCAATGAAAAATCTTCAGCTAAAAACAGTTCCAACTGGTTTGATTGACATGGATTAAAGAAAAACACTAAAAATCGGTGGTTGGTAAAGACCCTTCTTGTGGTTGCATTCTGCAATGCCTGAAAAAGCTCCTTTCAAGCAAAATGAACATCACTCAATTCCCTTCTTGCAGAGAATGTGCTCGCAGAAGCTATCCCCCTGCGGAATGGACCGGCCGATGCGGTAATCGAGCCCGTCATCCAGGGTGGACACAAGCGCCTGTTCCATGCAGGTATGGGCGCGGCAGACCACGTCCCTTGTAAAGGGGTATGGGCAGCGGTCCACTGTGATGACAAGCCTGTCTTCGGAGAACTCTTTTACTTCCCAGTCATCGCTGACCATGTCGAACACTTTCAAAAGATACTTTCCCACACCGGCCACCCCTTTCAATCCACCCTTTCTATTGAGGTTATTGCCTATGCGTGTGCCGTACCGTGCGCTCACATCGCGGATCAGGGCGAGGCCTTCCTCGCCGAACCGGTCATGGATCTCATCGTAGAGGTCGCGAATGCGCTTCATGTACCCGGGAACAGCCCTGTGGTACTTTTTCTCGAAGCTTATCCGTTTAAACGACAGCTCTTTGGGGAGGTCCATTGATAGCCTCTTTGAATCACCGGAAGCGCAAACGCAGGCGCGCCCCTACCGGTACACATACCTACGACGTTTGAGCGGACATGTGTTTCCGCCCTCTTACCATCCGTCACCGAAAAATCAATGACGGCAGGACTTGTCATCCGAACCGCATGGTTTGTCGCCGGAATCGCACAAGTTTTCACCGGATTTCAGTGTGCCCGCGATGTGGGATTTCACGAGCTCTTCCGGATCGATGCTCTGCGCACCGATCATCACATCAAGACCCTGCGCCTGGAACATCTGTATGGCCATGGCTCCCATGCCGCCCGCGATGATCACGTTCGCGCCTTTTTCGCCAAGCCACTTCGGAAGGACCCCCGGCTCGTGCGGAGGTGGTGTTTCATCCGATCTGTTGGAAATCTTGCCGTCTTCAACATCGATGAGCGCAAAAACTTCGCAGTGTCCGAAATGAGCCGAAAGTCGACCCTGAACCAATGGAATCGCGTAGCGCATCTTTGTCAGTCCTTTCATTCGTTTTGATTTCAATTATGTTCATTCATACTACACAGTTACACCAAGCACAACACCGTTGGATCAAGCAACTTTACCGTTTTCTTGGAGATGTTCTTCGATCCTATTCCAGAGAGCGCGAACAGCTTGGGCGGCAAGCGCGTCCGGAATCTCTATTATGCTTTTCTCCTCTATCTGAGAGCGCGTGATTTCAGGATCGTAAGGAACCCTGCCCACGCACAGCACGCCACGATCCCTGGCCGCGCTCTCGATACTCTCCGTCATCTCCGGGTTAAGGTCCCACTTGTTCACGCAAAGCAGTGATTGGACACCGAATCCGGATGCAAGCTCAGCCACCCGATCCACATCGTGCATGCCGGAAAGCGTAGGCTCCGCCACAAGGAGCGCAATGTCAGCGCCTGTGATGGAAGCGATCACCGGGCAGCCGATGCCCGGCGAGCCGTCCGACAGGATAAGGGAAAGCTCCCTTTCCTCCGCGATCCTTCGCGCCTCCTTGCGAATGAGCGTCACGAGTTTTCCGGAGTTTTCCTCTGCTATTCCGAGACGCGCGTGCACCATGGGTCCCTCGCGTGTGTCAGATACAAACCACTCACCCGAGACGGTATCTTCGAGCTCGATCGCTTTTTCCGGGCAAAAGTGCGCGCACACACCGCAGCCCTCGCACGCGATTTTATCTATGGTATACAGCGCCTCGCCCGCGCGACCGGTTTCATTGATGATTGCGTCGAAACGGCAGAGCTCCACGCAATCGCCGCAGCCCGTGCAGGCATCCCTGTCGATCTTCGCGACAGCTCCCGCTTTGAACTCCTCAGATCGAACAACCTTGGGCCTCATCACGAGGTAAAGGTTGGATGCATCAACGTCGCAGTCGGCAAAAACCGCTTTTTCGGCAAGCCGGGCAAAGGAAGCGATGATGCTGGTCTTCCCGGTTCCACCCTTGCCGCTTACTACAACGAGCTCCTTCATGTTATCCTTGCCCTAACTTTGTATATAAACGCCGATTTCACTGTTTTCGCGCGCCCGCGGACGCGCCCCGTGCATCCATCACACCCAAAAGCCGCTCGAAGGTTTCCGTTGATGAACCTATAGATTCGATTGCAAGCTCTCCCCGCGAGTACGCTTCTGCAACGCGCCTGTCATCAGGTATCTCGGCCAGGATCTCGATCTTTTTTTCCCGGCAATACTCCTTGATGTTGTCCCGGCCTGAAACGGCGCGGTTTATCACGACACCAATGGGCAGTCCGAGTTCACGCATGGTTTCCACGGCTATATCCAAGTCGCTCAGGCCGAACGGCGTGGGCTCTGTAACGAGCAACACGAATTCCGATCCTCTCACCGCCTCGATAACCGGGCACGAAGATCCGGGCGGGGAGTCGATGATTACAAGGCCATCCCGCATGACACGCTTCTTGACCGCCCGAATGAGGGGCGGGGACATGGCCTCGCCGATCCTCAGCTTTCCGCCCGCGAAAAGAAGATCGCCGGCCTGCCCTTCATCCACCCTGCCCACCACACGCAACCCCTCTGTGATCGCCTTTTCCGGACATACGAGCGCGCACCCGCCGCAGCCGTGGCAAAGTTCGGGGAATGTGAGCGGCTTTGACTTGATAGAAACTATGGCGTTGAACCTGCAGATCTCTCCGCACTCGCCGCAGCCGCTGCACTTTTCAAAATCCACGCGGGGAACAGGAACGCCCGAGGTTTCGGTTTTTGTGATCTCGGGTCGAAGAAAAATGTGGGCGTTCGGCGCCTCCACGTCGCAATCGAGGAGCTGGACCGAGCGGGTGGATGATGCAGCCAGGGCGGCAAGGTTGGTTGCCACAAAGGTCTTACCTGTTCCTCCCTTGCCGCTCGCCACCGCGATTATGAACCGGGACATAAAATGATTCTCACCTGCTATTAAAACTTACGGGTCATGGAACTGTTGCAGGAGGGGCAGGTCATCTCAACACACGGTGTCCCACGCGGGTGAGGCACTGTTTCCCCGCATTTCGGGCACACACACTCACCGCCGGGTCCGCCACCGAACCCGCCCATGCGGCCGCCCCCTTGGCCTTGACCCCGGCCCTGGCCCGCTCCTCCACGACCTGCGCCTCGTCCACCTCCCCCTCCCTGACCTTGGCCCTGGCCCTGGCCTCTGCCTTGACCCTGACCCTGGCCACCCTGCGATCCGTTTCCTGTTTTTCCTGGCATCATCCACCTCCTGTTATCTGTTCAGCCGGCAATATACCGAGCTGTCCGCTTGCAAAGTTAGGGCAACCTGTTGCTCTCTATTCCCAATGTCCCTGGACATCGGGCGAATATGCGGGCTTCAGCTCACCCGCCTCGAACTTGTCCATTACTTCCTTGACGGTTCCCTGGGCACCCACCATTACCTTGATCCCCGCACTGGTAAGTGCGTGAAAAGCCTTGGGTCCGCAGTGGCCGGTTATGAGGACATCAACGCCTGTATCGGATACAATCTTGGCAGCCTGGATTCCAGCGCCTTGCGCAACGTCAATGTTCTGCTTGTTGTCCACTGTTTCGAAATCGCCTGTGGACTGGTCGATGATCAAAAACATCCCCGCTCTTCCAAAACGCGCGTCGACCTGGCTGTCCATTGCCGGTCCCTGGGATGTAACCGCGATCTTCATTCCATCTCCTTTCGTTGTGTTTCAACAGTTATGTTTCAAAATCCGTCCCGCGGTTCCCTGCCCCTTCTCCTTCCGAAACCACCTTGCCGGTTTCCGCCCCTGCATGCTGAGCCCCTCTGCTTTCTCCGCCTGCCGCAACACCCGGGCATGGCGAACCTGTCACTGGGAACGCTCCCGTTGAAAAACGCTTCGAGCACCTCGTCCACTTCGCCCGCAACCCATGGAATCACGCTTATGTCCCGCGCCTGAAGCATATTGTGCATCGGTGTCGAGATCCCACCGCAAAGAAGCACATCCGCACCCATCTTTGCCAGGTGTTCAGCCCGCAAAGCATGTGAAGCAGCACTCATGCTCTCTTCATGGCGGCTGATGACCTTGCCATCTTCATCCGTTTCCACTGCCAAAACAGTGCTGGTCCAATCGAAAACCGGGGATACACGGCCTTGAAACACTGGTATTACTATTTTCATGACTCGATCCTATCAAACCATGCAGCAAGTAAGCACAGAGCGTGCCTTTTGCACCGCCCGAATAAAGGATCATCATAACTCTATTTAACACCTGTTATTAAAAAGTTATGCCAAAACTGCAAAGGGAATATCCGACATAATGGGTGATGCATTATGCACTCTTCTGCGATATAAATATTGCAATTAGCACCCTTGTGCTTATGATGCGGTTTAGCCGGTTTTCCGACCCCCTGTTTGTGGTCGAAATCAATTCGATAGTTCAATCCGAAAAAACTCGGCGTTGCGCAGCTTGACATCCTGTTCGGCTTGGTGTGATTGGAGGAAGGCTTTCTCAGGGGTGGAGCGTTTCCGCGGCATCCTGACGAACAATGTGACAGGAGCGGAAGACCGGAGGGGGGTTGCAATCAGCGACTGGTAATCGAGCACGATCCGCGCGGAAGACTTCAGGGCAACGAGACAGGCGTTGTGAATGCTGAGCCCGTCGGCGTAAACGACAGATCCGGGGCTGGAGCCTTGGAGCGCGCGGATACGGTTCAGCACCGGGTCGATTTCGCTTTCAAGGGTCAGGTACTTCGTTGTCCCATCCCCGCAATGAAGCCTGTACGCGCGGTAGACTCCAAAGCTCACCGAGAAGATGAGCGCGGCTGATAGAAAGACGGCCAACCCATACCTGATCAACAACCCTTTGCCGTTGTTCTTGAACAGCGCCAGAACCAGCGCGACCTGAATCAGGTAGATGGTGGGAAGGAAGTACCGAGTCTCCTGCACGTATGTCCAGGAATCGGTCCATTCAATCTCGGGTGAAATCCGGCAGGAGTAATAACTGAAAAGGGCAACGTTCAAAACGAGGGTGAAGAACAGCAGCAGCAGGAAATAGAACGCGCGGTGCGGCTCCGGCTGGGTGGATTTTCGAGCCCTGCAGCCCAGGAAATGATGAATGATCACGGCCAGCACCAGCAGGGAAAGCAAGAGCGAGGCGGGTCTTACCAGCCCGCTCAAGGCCGGGAATCCGGCCTCGATGTTCTTGGCCAGGATGTCGGTATAAAAGAAGGCTTTCAGGGGAAAGGAATCGATGCGCAGCAGGTTGGCCGGGTACATTGTCATCCCGGCTTTTTCGATCATTGCGGAGCCGAAGTAGCTGTGTTGAAACACAAGCATGCCGGCAAGCAGAACGAAGGAGGTGACTCCAACGATGAGTCCGCCGTACATGGCCCGCCTGTCCTTGCGCTTGAAACCCGCTAAAATCAATATCAGAGGCACAATGCCCAGGAAGGGATAGTACGCGTACCTGAAAAAGGCGGCGCCGAAGCACAGCACGCCTATCAGGACAAAGAGGAGAGGGGTCGACCGGGATGCCCAAAGGCTTTTCAGGGCCAGGGCCGATGCCAAAAGGTACAGGGCGGCTGCCAGGTGATCGGTAGAGCCCGCGTCATAGTAGGGCGCGAAGGTGAAGGCCGAAAAGGTCATGAACAGCACAAAGGCCGTGCCGCTGAGAAGAAGGAGCCTGAACAGGACATGAAAAGCGAGGAATAGCAGGACCAGCCCCAACGCATCGAGCAGTATGGAGGAAAGCACCAGGTCTCCCTTTCCCGCGTCCAGGGCAGCCACCATCAGCGGATGCCCAACTGCCCACAGGTCCACGCGCCGGCAGTCGGTCCGGGAAAGATCGGACAGGTCAGCGGTGTTGTAAGCTATTCCTTTTCCTTCTTCAAAGCACTGGGCAATGTAGAGCTGCCGGGCCTTGTCCATGTTGAAATCCACGTAGGCGAATTCAAAATAGATCCTCCCGCAAAGCGCCATAATTGCGACGGCCAGCAGGCTGACTGATCTTGGAAAGCTGTTACGCATGGCTTGTTAGATCTCGATTGTTTGTGTAATTGAGTCAAGCAATGTGGTCGGAGTATTATGGCATAAGAGGTTCAAGGTTCAAAGGTTCAAGAATGCGGAGGAATACGGGGGCTCTGTCCCTTATTAAGTCCTGCCTACTGCCCTATCCGTCCTCGGGAGTTTCGATCCCCAGCTTCTTGATCTTCCGCCAGAGGGTGGTCTTGTTGATGCCGAGCTCCATGGCTGTTGTGGTTCGCTTCCAGTTGTTTCTCTTCAACGCCTCGTAGATCGCGCGGGTCTCTATCTCGGCGAGTGTCATGCCAGGGGACGGGGCGCCCGGTTCGTCAGGTGCGAGATGCTCGGGCAGGCAGTCGAGGTCGATCGTCTCCCCGCGGCAGAGGATGAACGCGTGCTCAATCGCGTTTTCGAGCTCGCGCGCGTTGCCGGGCCAGTCGTGCGCCATGAACCGCGCCGTGACCCGGGGCGAAACGCCCGCCACGTTACGGTCGCGCATGCGGTTAAGCCGCCCGATGAAGTGATCTGCAAGCAGGGGTATATCCTCCTTCCGCTCCCTGAGCGGGGGCAGAGTGATCCTGACAACATTCACACGGTAGTAAAGATCTTTGCGGAACTTCTCCTTCTTCATGAGCGCCTCGATGTTCCTGTTCGTTGCACACAGCACCCTGACATCGGCTTTCACGGGATCGCTAGAGCCGAGCGGTTCGTACTCCCTTTCCTGGAGCACGCGCAAGAGCCGGACCTGGAGAGCGGGCGACACATCCCCTATTTCGTCGAGGAAGATGGTTCCCCCATCGGCCTGCCTGAACCTACCCGGCTTGTCGCCGGCCGCGCCAGTGAAAGCGCCTTTGACATGCCCGAAGAGCTCTGATTCGAGAAGGGTGTCCGGGAGCGCGCCGCAGTTCACAGCAACGAATGGCCCGTGCTTCCGGCCTGAAAGCGAATGGATCGCGCGCGCGACGAGCTCCTTTCCGGTCCCGCTTTCGCCGGTGATGAGAACCGTGCTTTCCGAGACCGCGATCTCGGGAAGGATCGCGAAGATCTTGCGCATCTTGTGGCTTCCGGAGATGATGTCCGCGAATGTGTAGCCCGCGGCCAGCTCCTTTCGAAGCTCTTCCACCAACGACAGGTCGCGGAACGTTTCCACGCCGCCGATAACTCCGCCGGACCCGTCCTTAAGCAGCGCTGTGGAGATGCTGATGGGTACTCGCTTTCCATCGGTCTTCAAGATGTCGACTGCACGGTTGATGACCGGCTTCCCGGTTTCGATGGTCTCCTTGAGCGCGCAGGAATTCTCGCAGATGTCCGCCCTGAACACCTCGCAGCACTGCCTTCCGACCGCCTCATCCCTGGATATGCCGGTGATCTCCTCTGCCGCGCGGTTGAAAGAGGTAACGCGCCATTCGCGGTCCACGGTGAACACGCCGTCGGCAATTGAGTCGAGAATTGTCGCTCTCCAGTCCGGGGGCAGAGCGTTAACCGTTTGGTTTTCGCTTTTCATGGGATTGAATGGTACTGCAAAATTAATGGCGGGTTAATTGATTTTCATATTATTGGGCGGGCGGCCGGTCGCCCCCGCATCAACATGCCGCTCGGCCGTGCGGCTTGAGATTCGTTTCGTCGTCCTCGGCCGGCAGGATCGTCTATGTGCCGCCCCGCACGGGACCTTCGATCTTGTCGCCTACAGAACCGGCGAAGCGCCCGACAAGCGGCAGGTAAACCTTGAACGTCGTGCCTTTGCCTACCTCGCTGTAAGCGCAGACCATCCCCTTGTGCTGCTTGACAAGACCATAGACGGTCGAGAGCCCCAGCCCCGTGCCTTCACCGACATCCTTGGTCGTGAAGAACGGCTCGAAGATGCTGGCGAGCGTCTCTTCGTCCATGCCGCACCCCGTGTCGGTAACGCTGAGCAGAACATATCGCCCCGGTTCGGCCCAGGCGTGGGTCTTACAGTAGTCCTCGTCGATCCGCACGTTCTCGGTCTCGATCGTAATCGTGCCGCCCTAGGCCCAGCCGACCGCTCCTCGATGTGCTCGCGCGCAGCAGCGAACCACACCCCGGTCGGCATGGAGAGGCCGATGCCGCCCCGGATGTCGCCCTCCTGGTAGCCCTGATGCCCGTGGCACTTCAGGCAGGGCTGTTTTCACCACCATCGGACGCATCATACGCAGGCACGGCACACCGTCGACCTTGGTGAACGCCATGACTTCCGTTTCGCCCCGTTCGAAGGACTCGAACGCCGCCCGTTCCCACTTGTCGGGCGCGTTTTCGGGACGCAACGGATTGAGGCTCGTGATGCGTCCCCTGGCGTTGTACAGTTCCCCAAAGTCCTCCATTATCTGGCGCACCATGCAGGCCGGGCTTATCAGCGTGAGTTTCTGACCCGCTGTTGTCACGACATCGCGGTGTGGGAGATGCGAGAGATGGGGGTTGGGTGGGGTTTTCTCGGTCGGCGGCACATAGACGCCGCCGTGTGCCGCGCCCCAGAAGCGAAAGGCCTGGTCTTTGAGAAAATGCGCGCGGGCCTCGTTCTTGGCGAGTTCGCGCGCGATCTGCATCTCATGTCGCGCGTCCCACAGGCCGAGGCCGACGATGAACAGCGTCCACACTACCGCAATTAGCAGAACGTAACTCCTCAGGCCGAGCGATCGTTTCGGGGGCTGAGCAGATTCTGACATGGTATGTGTGGATGGTTTCCGGGCTTGATTGGACGGTGCCATGGTGCGCCACCTCTCCTTGTCGACCTTGCCGGTGGACTGTCATCCGGGCCGAGCATGCGCTTTGTCGGATGCCTGCCCTTGCCTTGTCCATACTCTACCCATACCGAGTCGAATGTCTACCCTTGCTTTTTTCGGTTGTGTCTTCTGAAAGCTCGATGCCGCCATAGTACAACGGCTTAATGATCGTGCAATAGCAGAGTCGGCAGCCGCCGATCCGGTTCCTTGGAAATAGTGCTTCGTCCGCTGTTAACCTTTAACATAATGGTCTTATTGGAGCATCAGATAGCGATTCCGCTCGTTTCATTTTCCAAGCGAAGGGATGCTGTGATGAACGCTTCGTGAAGCGGAACCGGCATTTCATTCGAATCCGGCTCAGATCCGGTCTATAATTCAAGGCCGCTTATTTCATACTCTTCGTCGCGAGGTAGCTGTAAACTGTGTTGTGGCAAGGCGCATGTTAGGAGACGACCGCAGGCCTGTTCCTACAGGTTGAGGATCGTCTCCTGGCATGAAACGAAGCCACAGCGCAGTTTACGGTGCCGCAGCAGGAGAGGATGAAATATGCGGGCAAGGGCATGGCTGATCAATATGAACTTCGCGGAGGTACCCGGGTTGCGCTTGTTAAAATGCTATAAACGAAACCCCCTCTTTGCGGCCGCCCTGGCCGCGCTGCTCCTCGCGGCCGGCGGGTGTGGGGACAAGCCCTGCCTCGAGCGGGAGCTCCATCTCCTGGACATCGGTTTCGAGATCGTAACGGACGCTGAAATCCCTCCAAAGGCAATAAAAGCGGGCACGCGGCAGTTCCGCGCGGTCGCGCTTGACAAGGGAAAAGGCCTTTTTATCAAAGACATTCCCTGGCCTGAAAAAGGAAGCCTCGCGGTTACTTGGAGCCATGCCCCGGACACAAAGCCGGGAAGCACGGCAAACCTGGCCGTCTCCCTGTGCAGACACGGAAAAGAGATGAAAAGGCTCGGCACAATCCAACTCACAGCAGGAGAGGAGCCGTGCTACTCGACAAATGTGCTGGCTTGGAACGGGCTGGAGCATGGCCGGGGGCAATACGACCTTTCGTTTCTCATCGCGGACAGCGGGGAATCCTGGCTGTGCGACGGAGGCGTGCTACATCACACGGAGCCGTTCGAAGCCGTGGACAAGCCCGAGAGACCTCACCTGGTGCTTATTCTCATCGACACCCTGAGGGCCGACCACATGGGCTGCTACGGGTACGGCCGGAACACAACTCCCGCAATCGACCTGGTGGCTGACCAGGGGCTTCTGTTCGCGGACGTGTGGGCGCAGACCTCGTGGACCAAGCCGTCGACAGCATCGATACTCTCGTCTTTGCCGTCCTACGACCACGGGGCTGTGAAACGGTTCGATCTTCTGGCTGACCGCGTGTGGACGCTTTCGGAGGAGCTGAAAGCCAGGGGTTACAGAACATGCGCGTTTGTGGCGAACGGCTGGATTGGAAACGCGCATTTCAACTTCAACCAGGGCTATGATCATTTCATCAAGGTGGACGGCGCAGACCCTGATGTGAAAGGAAGGGCATGCGAAGTTTTGAGGCGCGGCACCGAATGGCTGGCCCGCATGGGGGATGAACCCTGCTTTCTCTTTCTTCACCTGATCGACCCGCACTCTCCTTACACACCGCCGGAAGAGATTGCGGCGAAGTTCGACAGGGGGTTCGAAGCAGGTGTCGCGCCGTATCCCACCGGCGATAACGGTTTCAGGAGCAGGCCTCTTGATGAGAACGAGGCAAAGCATCTCGTGGACCTGTATGATGCGGAAATCGCCGCTGCGGACCGGTCGGTCGGCTGTTTCGTTGAAAGCCTCGACGAGCTCGGACTCCGTGACTCGACAGTGCTCGTGGTGACCTCCGACCACGGGGAGGAGTTCCTGGAACACGGGGGGTTGGAGCACGGGGAAACGCTGTTCGAGGAACAGCTCAAGGTCCCGCTGATCATGTCAGGACCCGGCGTCCCGCGTAGCGAAACCCACGGCGGGCTGGTACGGCACATCGACATCGCGCCCATGGCGCTCGGCGCACTCGATCTTTCGGTACCTTCACGGTTCAAGGGCAGGAACGCGCTGAAAAGCGGGACCGCTCCCCTTGGCTGGGTCTTTGCGGATCTCGACAAGAACGAACACAGGGCCATCGCGGTCCGTGCGAAAGGAATGAAACTCATCCGCACGTACGAGCCCGAAGAGTCCGCGCGACTCTACGACCTGTCCAGCGATCCGCTCGAGCTGAGCGATATCGCCTCAGAAAAGAAAACGGCTGTCGAGGCGCTCACCAGGCTCACCTTGCCTTATGAAGCCCAGGTTTCGAGGCCAGGCCTGTACATAGCCGTGAAAAACAACGGCGAAATAAAAAGCTTCGAGGTCCAGATCGGAGGAAGGGAAAGCCCGATAGACGAATACGTGATCAGGATGTGCGAGGAGATGGACTTCTTCGAACCCATGAAAGAGATAAAGGGCGCCAGGTTCGTGCTCAAGTGCGATGCACCTGATGACATCGACCTGATCTATATCATCTCCGAAACCAGGGGAAGCCTGGGCATGACCGTCACGGCGGACAGCGCTTACATCGAGCCTGCCCTGGTCACGGTCGGGAGCGACGGGAGCATGGAAGGCGGCTGGCCGTTCATGGTGAATGACGGGTTCGAGAAAGCGATCGTATCCCCCAGCCCTCCGGTGAACCTGAACGATCTCCTGAAACCCGGGGGCGCGGCAGTGCTCAAGGTTCTTCCAAGGGACGGCTTCGACGGCATCCCGCAGGCGGACATCGAAGAGCTGAAGAGCATCGGGTATTTCTAGGGACTGAAATCGGGATCAAGATCGGAGAAAGTGCTTGGGTGTTCAGTGTTCAATGTTCGGGAAAGAACCAACTATGAAGGTAACCCAGTTTATCGGATCACGGGGTTTGCTAACGGCATTGGTGTTGTTGATGGTATCAACCGCATCCTTTGCATCGCAGGCGGTTTCACAGGATCTTATAACCGGCTCCATCTTGAAGGAGCTGCGTGCCAAGGGAGGCGGCCTGGTCGTGCACCTGGGATGCGGGGACGGCAGCCTGACATGCGCCCTGCACATCGATGACCGTTTTCCGGTTCAAGGACTGGACACCGATCCGCAAAAGGTCGCTGCAGCTCGCGGGCACATCGATTCAAGGGGTTTGTACGGGCCGGTGTCCGCAACCCGCTGGGACGGCGAAAACCTGCCGTATATCGACAACCTCGTGAAGGTGATCGTTGTATCCGGCGCCGGATGCCGGGTGCCGTGGAAAGAGTTCGACAGGGTGCTGACCCCGGGGGGCGAGGCCGTGATCAGGAAAAAAGGCAACGAACGGCTTCTTTCCGATGCTGGGCGCGAAGCTTGTGCTGTGAGCAGCGGTTATGTAAAAATCACAAAACCGTATCCTTGCGATATCGATGAATGGTCGCACTACCTCCATGGGCCGGACAACAACGCTGTTGCGCACGACACGGTTGTCGGGCCGCCCAGGCACATGCAGTGGACAGCATCCCCGGAATGGACACGAAACCACCACAAGCTGAACAGCATCAGCGCCTGTGTATCAGCGGGAGGCAGGATTTTCTACATCGTTGACGAAGCAACGGCCGCGAACATGTTTGTGCCCGGCAAATGGAACATAACCGCCCGGGACGCGTTCAGCGGCACGCTGCTCTGGAAAAAGCCGCTCGCCTCATGGGCCTTTCACCGCATCCGCTTCCGCTCCGGACCGCCGCAGGTGACCAGGCTGCTGATCGCCTCGGGCGAACACGTTTATGCCCCTCGCGGGCTTGACGATCCGGTGTTGAAGCTCGATGCTGCTACAGGGGATACGATCACCACATACCGGAACACGGAGGGCGCCGAAGAGATGGTTCTCAGCAACGGCGTCCTGCTGGTCATCAAGGGCTCGCCTGTTCCGGAACATGCGAACAAACATCCCGATTTTTTGGAGATGTTCGTAACGCCGAACCGGAAGACGCTGGTGGCCGTGGACACGGATTCGGGCGAAACCATCTGGACATGGTCGAAGCCGGGCTCGAATCCGCGGCCGGAAACCCTCGCATCCGATGGAGGAAAGGTGTTCATGCAGGCGGCCGACGGTGTCGTCTGCCTTGACTTGAAAAGCGGCGATGAGCTTTGGAGTTACGGGAAGACATCGGACCGGGACAGCTACGCGCTGTCTTTCGGCAAACACACGCTCGTAGTGTCGGATGGCGTTGTTCTTTGCAACCTGGCCGGGGAGGTGGCCGCTCTTTGTGCGGAATCCGGGAAAAAGCTGTGGCAGCGGCGCGCGGCTGAGCACGGCTTTCACTCTCCGCTGGACATCTTCGTGATCAACGGCCGCGTTTGGCTCGGAGCAAAAAGGCGGGATTCCGTTGCGCCGCCCGCGACCGAAGATTTCAGCAGGGGGCTGGACCTGTTTACCGGCGAGGTCGAAACCGTGAACACGGTGATGGCCGAGCTCCAGACAGCGGGCCACCATCACCGGTGTCACAGGGAAAAGGCGACAACCAAGTATATCATGACTGGAAAGCGGGGAGTGGAGATGATGGATCTCGAGGGCGAAAACCACTTTCGCGCCAACTGGGTGCGCGGGTCATGCCAGATTGGGTACACACCGGCCAACGGGCTGCTGTACACGCCGCCGAATTCGTGCGGCTGCTACATGGAGGCCATGCTTCGCGGGTTCAACGCGCTTGCATCGGAACGGCCGGTGCTTTCGGAAGCCGCGCGCCTTGTGCCTGACAACAAGAGGATGGAAAAGGGCCCTGCCTACGAAAGCACAAGCTTTGCGCCCGCAAAGATGCATCGCCCCGGAGAGTGGGCCGCATACCGCTCAGGCCCGCTGCGTAACGGCATAGCTGAGACCGAGCTGCCGGTCGACCTGGAAAAAAGCTGGGCCGCTGACATTGGCGGCGCATTGACGCAGCCGGTGGCAGCGGGCGGCATGGTTGTTGTGTCCTCGATCGACAAGAACACCGTCTGCGCCCTCGATGAAAGCAGCGGCGAAACCGCGTGGACATTCACCTGCGGCGGAAGGGTGGATTCGCCTCCATCCATCTACAGCGGGAAGGTGTACTTCGGAAGCGGGGACGGACACGTGTACTGCCTCACGCTGGAGACAGGCCAACTCATGTGGCGGTTCATGTGCGCGCCCATGGACATGCGCGCGGTCTCGTACGACCGGGTCGAATCGCTCTGGCCGGTGCACGGCAGCGTGCTTGTGCTCGATGGCAAAATCATCTGCTCCGCCGGACGATCCACCTGGCTCGACAACGGCATATACCTCTATTCGCTGGACCCTGATACGGGCGAGCTGCTGAACAGTTACCATTTTAAAAACAGGCATCCCGAGTTCAGGAACCATGAGGACGAAGCGGATGAAAAATTCGATAAACGGCTCGATCAGTGCGTGACCGATTACAAGACATACCTTCAATCGGACAGGAGCGACTCCTTCTCGATGAGCAGCGGCACAACATCGGATGTGCTCGTGAGCGACGGAGAGGATCTGTTTCTTCACCACGTCAGGTTCACATCCGGGCTCGAGCGTGTACAGGTGATGTCCCCGCACCTTTTCAGCACCTCCAGCCTTCTGGACGGCACCGAAAACCACCGTTCGCACTGGGTGCTTGGAAACGGTGATTTCAGCCGGACAATTGTCGCCTACCCGTGGATAGTGAATCGCGGCGGGCTCATCCGTGGTTTTGGTCTCGATGCCCCGTACGGCGTGACAATGGTGTTCACAGAGGATGCTGTGTGGGGTGTTCACCGAAAAGGGGGCGCAAGCGGGAAGTACACGCTTTTTGAACGCGAGAACAAGCCTGCATCAATACCCAAGGCAGGGCGTCCGGATTTCTGTGAAATCCCGAAAGACAGGCATCCCTACCCTTTTGTATGGAAAAGAGATATCGAGATAAGACCGCGCGCGCTGCTGAAGTCGGGAGGGCATCTCTTCCTGGGAGCAACGCCCACGGATATCCCCGAAGATGACCCGCATGCGGCTTATGAAGGACGCGCGGGCGGTATGCTCACAGTCTTCAGCACGGATGACGGAAAAAAGATCGCCGAATATCAGCTCGCATCTCCCGTGGTCTGGGACGGCATGGCTGCCGCGCACGGACACCTTTTCATGTCGCTGAAAGACGGAACGCTGCTCTGCCTCGGGCCGGGCGGAAGCGAGTGAACGGGACTACCCGATCGCGTTATGGAGGGTCGGTTTTAGAAGAGGACTCCAACCTGGCAGCAGGGCACGTTCCGGGTTTCGGCATGGAGAGGTCGGGCATCTTTCACCCTTTTTACCGGAGTTCATCATGAACCTTTCTGACGGCGCCTTTCATGATGCCGTGCGCTCTGTCGCGCGCCCGGCGCTTTCGACGGCCTTCGGCTTTTTCTTCATCCTGCTCGCGTCGGC
This sequence comes from uncultured Phycisphaerales bacterium, assembly GCA_964542475.1. Lineage (GTDB taxonomy): Bacteria > Planctomycetota > B15-G4 > B15-G4 > CAYZWU01 > CAZIUL01. The sequence continues at coordinate 18,178 of CAZIUL010000011.1, forward strand.
ATCCGTCCATGCCGCGGATAACGAAATACGGATCTTTCGAAACGTTCAATACGCCAAGATCGACGGCGTCGATTCGGAGCTGCTGAGCCTCGACATCTTCTCGCCGAAGAAACCGGGGAAGCATCCCGTGATGGTGATGATACACGGCGGAGGCTGGCGGATCGGCGACAAGGCTAACCGGGCAATGACGCGGCACAAGGCCCCTCATTTCGTCGATCACGGTTTTGTTTACGCAAGCGTCAACTACCGTCTGTCGAAAACCCGGGACGATCCGAAACACCCGGCCCACGTTCAGGACATTGCAAAGGCGCTGGCGTGGATTCACGATCACGTCGGCGAGTACGGCGGCGACCCGGATCGGATATTCGTGATGGGACACTCGGCAGGGGCGCATCTGGCGGCGCTGATCAGCACCGACCATCGCCGGCTGAAGGCCGAGGGCAAGGATCTCTCGATCATCAAGGGCGCCATCTGCCTGGACACGGCCGCATACGATATTCCGCGCTACATCAATGAACTGAACGCCGGGCGCGTCATGCGTTCTCTCTGCGAGAACGCTTTCGGAACGAGCGAAGAATCATGGCGCGACGCATCGCCGCGCCATCACGTGGCGCCGGGGAAAAAGATACCGCCCATGCTGTTGCTTCATACGGGGCATAGGATGGAAGGCGAGCGGTTGGCAAGGGAACTGGTGGTTGCCCTGCGCGAGGCGGGAACGCCCGCGCGCGAGACCCGCGCCGCCGACAAGAATCACGCGGGCATCAACAACTGTATCGGGCTGCCCGGCGATCGGTACACGAAACTCGTGATGGCGTTCATCGCGAATCCCCGCGGCGCAAACGGTTTGACGCTCGACGAATCGGGCGAAGGCGATGAACCGCTCCCCGCGGTGTTGATCATCGGAGATTCAATCTCTATCGGCTACACCAAACCGCTGACCGCCTTGCTGGAAGGCATGGCCACGGTTGTTCACAACCCCGGGAACGCGCAGCATTCGGCTTTCGGAGTCGCGAATCTCGAAGAGTGGCTCGGGGACAGGTCATGGGACGTGATCCATTTCAATCACGGCCTTCACGATCTGAAATATGTCGACGCCAACGGGAAAAACACGCGAGAGAGAGAAACGGGCCGCATCCAGATCCCCCTCGACGAGTACGAGAAGAACATGGAGGCGATCGTTCAGCGCCTGGAGAAAACGGGCGCCGCGCTGATCTTCGCCACGACCACCCCTTTTCCGGACAAACCGGACGGCCCCTTGCGCGACGCGTACCAGGCCGTTAAATACAACGAGGCCGCTTGTAAGATCATGAAAAAGCATGCCGTGCGCGTAAACGATCTCTATGCCTTCGCTCTCCCCCGGCTCGAGGAACTGCAGCAACCGAAAAACGTGCACTTCACCGGCGACGGGTCAATGGCGCTTGCAGGGGAGGTGGCCAGGTGCACGCTCGATGCGCTCCATCTTCGGCAGGAGTGAGTTATTTGCAGCGCTACAGCTCTATTTCGATCACGACTTCCTGGCCCTGCGGCAGCGAGACCTGGTAGGCGGTGTTTTCGCCTGTTTCTGAAACGGATGCGGTTCCTTTCGTGACAATAGCGCTTCGGATCGCTGTGGGCGCTGTCAGTGTCACCTTCTGCTTTATACCGGATTTCAAGCTCACCAGGATCAGGCCCTCTTCCCAGTGAAGGCTCTTGATCTCTATCTGCCCCCTGCACAGCACGCCCTCGATGGTGCCGGAGGGCCACGCGTCCGGCAGCGCGGGCAGCAGCCGGATCCTGCCGGGCCGCGAGTCCGCGAGCATCTTGATGATCACCGCCGGCATGCCCCCGCTTATGTCCATGTTGAACAGCTCCTTGTAGTTGTGCGTGGAAGCCAGGCTCGGATACCAGTAGTAGATGATCAGCGGCAGCAGGCAGCGGTATGCCAGCTCCTTTTCACCAAGGCCTGTGGCTGCCTGGCCGAGCTGCACCAGGCCGAACGACATGAAACCGCCTTTCCTCCAGTTTTTCCAGTGTAGGTCAAGCTTGAGTTCGATGATTCGTTTGAAAGCGGCCGCGAGTGCGGGGTTGTTCTCGATCTCCTCCGGCATCCCGTCGAAAAGCGCATAGAGCTGCGAGGAGTGGCGGTGGCGGTAGTTGTCTTTTAATGCGGGAGTCAGCCACTCCTTGACAGCGCCGTCCTCGTTGATCATGTACTCCGGCATCTTTGCCAGCATCCTGCGCCAGAGAGGAACCTTGTCCTGGTTGACGTTCAGCTCCTGTGAAGCGGCGATCAGGTTCCGCAGCAGCTCCTTTGCAGCGGCTACAGCCATTGTCGCGTTCAGAGAAGCTTGCGACTTGGAGTTGCCCGGTGTGTTTTCAGGAGACTGCGTCGGGCTGAACACGTACTTTCCATCAGCCCCTTCGAACAGGTAGTCTTCGAAGAACAGGGCTGTTTTTTCCATGAACGGGAGGGCGTGCTCCTTGAGGAAGCTGCGATCGCCCGTGTACAGGTAGTAGTCGTAAAAAAAATGGGCCGCCCAGGGAGTTCCCCCAACCCAGAATGCTCCCGCAAACTCGGCGCAGAAGGCGTTGTTGTAGCCCTGAGTGCTCGTTCGGGAAGGAAGCACAATGCCCCTTGCGCCGAATATTCGCTTCGCATTGACTTCCAGGTAAGGGACCAGCGACTCGATGTACGAGGTGTAAGCCAGCATGAGTTCGGGCATGTTCCCCATCAGCATGCAGGCGATGGCCGAGGGCACGTTTCCGTTCTGCGTGAAATCGCTGGCCCAGGGCGGATTAAAAGTGCCCGCCCAGATCCCCTGCAAGGTCGGGGGCAGCTCGCCCGTGCTCGATATGATGTTGTACCTGGCAGCATCGAACTCCTTCTCAATGAGCGCCATCGAAGGCCCGCTTTCAGCCGCCTGCCTCAAAAGCACTTCCGTGGCAAGGCCGTGGTCTGCCGCGCCTCCGCCGAGATCAAGGCGCATTCTGTTGAACAGCTCGCCGTGAACGCTTTCATGTCGCCGCAGCAAGACGTCATAGTCCACGGGCAGTTCAGCCAGCCTGTCCTTCATCCGATCGATCCGGGACCGGTCGAAATCGTAGAGCATGGCGATGTCCACGAAAACCAGCACCTGGTCAGCGCCCGTGATTAACAGCGCGCTCCCTTCCGTTTTCGAAGCGCCGCCCCGCAGCACTATTCGCGCCACCCCCTCGTAGCCGTGGATGCTTCCGGGATAGGCGTTTACAAAGCCGCTCCTGTAGGTAAGCGCGGACTCATCAGCAGCGGTTTCAGTGCCGCTGACGTTCGCCTTGAACCTTGCGTCATCAGGATCCCGCGGCAGCAGCTCCAGCCTGCAGTTCACTTTTCCGTTATCCGGACCCGTGATCAGCAACACGGCAACATTATCAACCCGGGAAACAAACAGCCTTCGCTCGAACACCCCCCTGTCATCAGCCCAGCGAACAGCCGCCTCGCCGGTCTGAAAATCCACGGACCGCATGTAATCCGTCACCTCTCCATGCGCTTCCATGCGGATCTCTAGATCAAACGCCGGCACAAGGCAATCGGGATACAGAAATCCTTCCTGGCCGGACAGATCGAAAGCCAGCTTGCTTGCCTGGAAATACAACCCACGCCGTATCATCCGCCGAACCTCGAAAAGCCGAGGGCCAAGATCAGGAGGCAGTATGGGATCGCGTTCCGGCATGAACAGGTGTTCATGGCTGAAAACAACGGTTTCATCGAGGGGGCGGCTCAGCACGCTGGCCCCGATGGTGCCGTTTCCGCTGAGCAGGCCCTGCTCCCAGGTTTTTGCCGGCCTTGAGCTGATGAAACCGCGTTCTGGAGCGGGCGTCTCCTGTTGGACGGGCGTCGAAGCATCCGGCAATGAAACGACGCGGGACAGCAAATCAGATGTTGGAGCCATGATCATCGATACAAAAACAAGGACAGCAGCAGAGCGACTTGGGTTTTTCATGATAGCTCTTCCTTATTCTTCTAACCCGCTTATTTCATACTCTTCGTCGCGAGGTAGCTGTAAACTGTGATGTGGTAAGGCGCATGTCAGGAGACGACCGCAGGCCTGTTCCTACAGGTTGAGGATCGTCTCCCGGCATGAAACGCAGCCACAGCGCAGGTTACGGTGCCGCAGCAGATGAGGATGAAATATGCGGGTTAATTGCCGATGTAGCCGAGCTGCTCGAACGCCTCGCGTGTTTCGTCATCCACATCCGTTTCATTCATGGGGGACATTGCCCGGTATTTGTCGATCCACTTCATCAACGCCTTGCCAAGTCCGCCCGAAACCTTTGAATACGCAGGTTTCGAGGCAAGGTCCACGGCTTCGGAAGCATCCTTTTTCAGGTTGTACAGCAGGCGTTTTTCGGTTACCGGATCGTACACGAGCTTCCACTCCTCCGTTCTGATCGAGTACAAGCCGGACCGGCGGTTGTGCTCCACACAGAAGGCGTGCTCCGTGTGGGAGTAGGCAGTGCCGCTCACGCCGGCATCCTCCCCGTTGAGCAGGGAAGGCGCGTCGAAGGTGCCCTCGGCAGGCTGATCGATGCCCGCCGCGTCGAGGATGGTGGGAAGGAGCGAAACAAGCTCCACCTGCTCCTTGACACGGCCCGGCTCCACCCCTGGTCCGCCTAGAATGAGCGGCACATGCAGGGTAACGTCGTACAGGTTCCAGCCATGCCCCAGAACCCCGTGCTCGAGGAACTCCTCGCCGTGGTCCGATGTCACCATAACAATTGTCTTGTCATCGAGCCCGTGCTCTTTCAGCAGACCAAGCAGGCGGCCGAACTGCTCGTCCCAGTACAGGATTTCAGCGTCGTATCTGTGCATCGCGCACTCGACCCCCAGCCTGTCCGCATCCGTGGCATCCCTCTTGCGCGTTCCCAGAACCTGCCTGAGCTTTTTTAGCTCCGGTTCGGGGATCCTGTTCTCATCCTCCGGGTCGCAGAACTTAGCAATGTACTCATCCGGCGGAGCGTACGGCCCATGGGTATCCATAAAATGCAGGTAAGCCATGAAACGGCCCTTGCGGGCCTGTTCCAGCCATCCGGCAAAGGCATCGACCACAACCTCCGCATCCGCCCAGGACAAAGAGTGGAAAGACTCGAACCCCTGGTCAAAAGATTTGGATTCACAGATGAGCGGGTTTGTCACGAAAGCGGCTGTCTTCACGCCGGCCCCGATGCAGATCTCGGCCATGGTCTCCTTGTCCAGAGAGAGGGTGCACCTGCTGCCGTCAAGAACGCCGTGCCGGAGCGGATACTGTCCGGTCAGGACCGAGGCGGTGCTCGGCCAGGTCCATGACGATGGAGCAACCGCCGTCTCGAAAAGAAGCGATTCGGATGCGAAAACGTCGAGGTTCGGCGAGGTCTTGCGGCTGTAACCGTAACACCCGAGGTGGTCGGCCCGCAGCGTGTCCACGAGCACGACGATTATGTTCGGCTGCTTCCGGCTCGAACCTTTCCACGCCCTGTTTTGCAAAGCCATGATCCGGGGGTCCGACCAACCGCGCGACACCTGAGCGCCCGGCGGAAACACCTTGGCGCGCAGGAGCAGCCTGGCATCCATGCCGGCCAGCTCCTCGAGATCCACCCTTTCATCGAACCAGGCCTGGTTCTTGCTGTCCTTGAAAGAGCCGATCTTTTTATTCGCCACGGTTTTCCCGTTCAGCAAGATCTCATACTCGGCGGAGATTCCCGTGCTGAAGTACGCGTCTGTAATGGGAAGGCCGAAAGCCGTGCTGAAATAGCTGCGCGGGGGTATATCCAAAAGCTCGATCTCGAGAACGAAATCGTGGTCCGCTGCCAGGGCCAAGCGGTTTCCCCCTGTTGTCTTGTGATCTATGGCAGTGGTGATGGAACGGAGTTCTATCTTACCGCCCTCGGGTTCCAGGACCCGTACCGCTTCCCTGTGACGTATATAGGAACGGTAAGGCTCCTGAAAAGAGATTGTGCCGACGGGAGGGTCTTCTCCGCAGGATCCCGTAAGAGCGAGCAGCGGAAGGGAGAGCGCCGCAGGCGCAAACAATGAAAAAAACCCGGGACGGCTGTTTTTTCGAGACAAAAAACCATGACCGCCGCCCATTTTTTTTAGCTCCTCTACTCTATCAGCTTCCCCATGATCGCCCTGCAGAAAGCGGGAATATCGTCGGGCTTGCGAGAGGTTATGATGTTCCCGTCCACAACGACTTCTTGATCGACATACTCCGCACCGGCGTTGATCACGTCATGCCGGATCGCCGAGAAACAGGTGGCTTTCCTGCCTTTTATCGTTTCCGGAACACTGCAGAGCATCCATGCGCCGTGGCATATGGCAGCGATGATTTTGCCGCCCTCGTAAGCTTCCTTTACAAGCCGGATCATGTCATCGTTCCGCCTCATGAAGTCGGGCGCGAACCCGCCCGGAATGATCAGCGCATCGAAGTCGCCGCCCTTGACATCCGCGGCTGCTTCATCCGCTTCGGCAGGATACCCAACCTTGGACAGGTAGGTCCCGCACTTTTCAGGACCCACGAGCGACACCTCGCACCCCTCCTCCCAGAAACGAAACTTGGGATACCAAAGCTCCATCTCCTGGTACTGCTGGTCAACAAGTATCGCGATACTCTTGCTGGATATATCCATGATTTACCTCAATAAGAAACTAAAACAGGTTAGTCGAAAAGAGGGTGACTTATAACACAGAGGTAAATGTCTCCCCATGGGAAAATCGAAAAATCGCTGTTTTCGTGGAGAAATGCAAGATGACGCGGCCAAAAGTTAAAGAAACCCGTGCCGGGGGCTTTTTCAATACTTCACTCCGAACGAAGGCGGCCGCTGATCCTCGGTGCCGAGGCGGGTGATTTCCACATGGTCCACCCGCCCGTGCGGCGAACCCTTGTGCAGCCACTTGACGAACTCCTCGATCGCCTCCGCCGTACCCCATCCTTCACCTTCCACGCAGCCGTCCGGCATGTTCCTGACCCAGCCGGTAACATCTATCTCGACAGCAGCGGCCTGCGCGTACGCCCTGAAGCACACACCCTGCACCTTTCCACTCACCTTGAAACAAATTTTCTCCGGCATCCTGCTGTTTCTCCGAAAACGCGCACAAGCTGCTTAGCGAAGGCCGCCTCTAAATGAAAACCAGCTCGCCTTCATTGAAGCACCTTTCACAGAAGTGGCACCTGAGCTTCACCGGTTTTTTGTTCAAGACATTAAACCTCGAGTCCACGTCACCGTGGGTGTTGGTCACACAGGCCGGGTTTGTGCACTTCAAGATTCCCTCGACCACCTCGGGGAGCTGCGGGGATTTTTTGTCCACAACACGATAGTCCCGGATGATGCTGAAGGTGGCGTCCGGGGAAAGCAGGGCGATCTTGTTGGCTTCCTGGTTTGTGAGCTCCTTGTTTTCGATCTTGATGAGGTCCTTGGTTCCCTGCCTTCCGCTTTCGAGGTTGAGGCCGATCGTGACCGTGCCTTCGAAATGAAGCCCCAGCACCTGGATCGTTCGCAGGCCGGTACCTTTGCGCAAGTGGTCAATCACGGTACCCTGCTTCAGTGCCGAAACCTTGATGACCGATCTTTCCCGCCCGTCTCCGTCTTTCGAAAGGATACTACTCATCAGCACCTCCCAGCAACAATGACAAAAGCGCCATCCTGACAATAACGCCGTTGTGAGCCTGTTCAAAATACAAAGAGCCGGGGTACTGATCCACATCCACGCTGATCTCGTTGCACCGCGGCAGGGGATGCATGATCGATGCCCTGGTCTTCAGCCCCTCCAGCATCGACATGTCAAGCTGGTAGGCGTTCTTCACCCTTTCGTACTCCATCAGGTCGGGGAACCGCTCCTTCTGGATCCGGGTGGCGTATATGATGTCGATCTCCTCTTTCACATCCGTGAGGTTCTCCTCCTCCTTGAAGAAAACCTTGTTTTCATTGAGCTCGTCAAGGATGTGGGGAGGCATGGACAGCGCCTTGGGCGAAACCATGTGGAACCGGGGCGAAAACTTGGACAGCGTTTCCGCCAGCGAATGAACCGTACGCCCGTACTTCAGGTCGCCCAGCAGCGCTATTGTGAGGTTCTCGATCGTCCCCTTTGATTTCTTGATTGTGTACATATCCAGGAATGTCTGGGTCGGGTGCTGGTTCGACCCGTCACCGCCGTTGATAACAGGCAGCCTTGTTGACTCGGCCGCAAGCCGCGCGGAGCCCTCGTCCGGGTGCCTGATAACGATGCAGTCGCAGTACCCCTCCACCACCCTGATCGTATCCCGGAGAGACTCTCCTTTCTCCGCTGAAGTGCCCTTGGACCCGGCGAAGCCGATCACGGTTCCGCCGAGCTTCTTCATGGCTGAATCGAACGACAGCCTGGTCCGTGTGGACGGCTCGAAAAAAAGGGATGCCAGCACCTTTCCCTTGAGCGCGTCCCCGGTGTGGCCCTCAAAGCGCTCGGCCACGTCCAGAATCCGGTTTATCTCCTCCGTGGTGAAATCCCGCATGGAGATGATGCTGCGCTCCTTGAATATTCCCAGGTCTTTCTCTGCAATCATTTTTCCGTCCATAACGACTCCACAGTTCCGGTCGCTTGTTGTCTCGGGCGGGATCGCCGTATGATCCGCGTTCACCCCGCCTTACCAATTTTCGAGAGCGCGCAGTGCAAGCTCTTCCGCGCTGTACATTCTCTCTTCCACTTCAGCCCTGTACTTCTCCAGCTCGCTGCTGTCGAGGTTCTCCGGCACGCTGACCTCATCCCCGAGCTGTACATAACAGCGGCTGAACGGCTTGGGGATCCTGAACCTGTCCCAAGACCTCGCTTCCCAGGACCTGTCCACCGCAACCCCTACGGGAACGATTGAAAATCCGGTTCGTGACGCTGTATAGATGATACCTTTTTGAAGCTTTTTCGCAGGCCCCCTGGGACCGTCCGGAGTGATGGCGATATCGCAGTTGGAAGGGTCGTTCTTGATGCGGTCCAGGGCGCGGAGCGCCTTCACCGCACCCCTCGTGGTGGAACCGCGAAAAGAGGAAAAGCCCAGCCGGCGCACGATCCTGGCGATCAGCTCTCCATCCCTGTGTTCCGAAATAAGCACACAGACTCCCTGGTTCCTTGCAAAGTAACCGAGAAACAGCACGTTGCGGTGCCAGCTCGAATAAACCACTCTTTTCGTGGAACCCGATTTTCTTCTTTGAAAAAAACTCGGAGAAGACTGCCGGATACGCCACGTTTTTCCAAATACCTTGATGAACAAGGGCCCGAGCATGCCTCCAGCCGAGAGCACCAATCCTGATTTGACGGACATTGTTTTCGCCACCTGTAATAAGGTTCATTCGATCAGACCTATGATTCCCGGCGAATGAAAAATGGCAACGAAAAAATCAGTAAATAGGGATCGAGTAAAAACAAGCCCGCATGTTTCATACTCTTCGTCGCGAGGTAGCTGTAAACTGTGTTGAGGCAAGGCGCATGTCAGGAGGCGACCGCAAGCCTGTTTATTACAGGTTGAGGATCGCCTCCTGACATGAAACGCAGCATGAGCGCAGTTTACGGTGCCGCAGCAGAAGAGGATGAAATATGCGGGCAAGGGGCGCGGCTGTTGCGCCGCGCCCCATACGCTTACGGAAAAAACTTTGATTTGTTGCCGGTGCCTCTGTATCTGCATCCGGGTTACTGTGTAATCTCCACATCCCATGCGTTCGAAACATAGTCGTAACCCGGGGGAGGCGTTGTTGTAAACGCAAAATACATCACCAGTCCGATCAGTGCGGGATCAGGCGGCCTGTTAAGCTGCAGCCGCGCTACAGATGTACCGCTCGCATCGAAGGTGGAGAAAAAATTCTGGAACACTATCGAGGTGCCGTAAACCAAAGTCAGATGGGTGAAGTAATCCCAGTTCAATGGCAACACAAGGCCGCCCGGCAGGGGAAGACCCGGGCTCGTGCCGGACACACTGCCCAGAAGGATATATTTTCTGCCCGCGTTCGAACTCCCGGCGCGAAGGGAAAAGATAACCGCCTCCTGTTTGCTCGATATTGACAACTGCTTAGTGTCCGCAATCAGGGACTTGTCGAGAAAGTTGTACGCATCAACCATGTCGATGATGCCCATCCCGAACTGGTTGTCCTCGCCCGGTGCCCCGAGGTCATCAGCGGAATAAAGAAGAGCCGCCTTGATCTCGTACGCTGTCGTGTCAGGATATGCGCACCTCAGGAGCGCCACACCGCCCGCAACGTGTGGACATGCCATGGAGGTTCCGCTCATGTTTCCGTAACTTCCGTTCATCGTACTCGATCGAACGCTATCTCCCTGGGCCGTGACCTCGGGCTTTTTCGTGAAGTGATCGACTCCTGACGGGCCGAGGCTGGAGAAAGATGCCAGGGTCGTCTGGTCTACGTTGAGCGCGCCCACGGAAAGCACGTTGACCGGGCTCGTGATCCGGTCCGCGGGACATCTCAGCGTTTCAGAGCCATACCAACCCTCGTTGCCGGCGGCGAATACCACCGCGCACCCCGCTGCCTCGCAACCGTCGATTACATCGTAGAAGTAGTCCCATCCCTTGGGCACGCCGTGAAAAATCGGGCTCAAGCCCCAGGAGTTTGATGCAACCGCGGGCACATCGTCATAGGTTCCCGGGTTGCCGTCCGGATCCGCACACCATTGAAAGGAGGCGTACGCGTCGAGCTTGGTCTGCTCGATGCTGACCCTGTCGATGGTGGCAGCAGCGATCCACAGCGCCTCGGGCGCCATGCCCACCTGGTTGGATCCGCCGTCATAGCCGCAGATGGTTCCCATGGTGTGGGTGCCGTGGCCGTTGAAATCCTGGGGAAATGTGGTGTGGGTCACCGGATCGAACCAGGCCTCCTGTGGAGTGACGCCCGGCAACAGGCCTCGCCAGCGCCCATCAAGAGCCGGATGGAAACCGGCTACTCCGGTGTCGATGTTGCACACGATGACTCCCTGCCCTTTGATGCCCATGGACCAGAGCTGTGGAGCTTTCGTGCCGTTGATCCCGGGCTCGATGCCCCTGCCGCCGAGCGAAGACGACGATTTCCTGACGGGCTCGATCAGGTCTAGACGCACGTTCTGGTGCACCATTGCCACGTCGGCTCGCGAGGCGAGCTCATAAAAAACAGAAGCTTCCGCGGTGACCCCGATCACGTTCGCGATCCAGAACGGCTTGATGCTTTCGACAGATCCGCGCTCTTTGAGCTCAGACAGAAGCTGCAGCACGGGGGCCTGGGTTTTTTCAGCCATATCCATCAGGGCTGTGACCACCTGCTCGTGTCGCACATCAGCGGGAAGGCGCACCGGGTATAACAGAGACTGAGTCAGGGCGTGAAGATCGACCTTCTCGGCCATGCATACCACACCGGTCGCGGTCTCGCCTGGTTTGAGGTTTCTCAAGATCGTATCGAAATCCGGATCCAGCTCACCCGCGAACAGGGCGCTTGATGGAACCAGAAGCAGGAACGACAACAGGAAACCGTTGAAAACCGCTCGCTTCATGAAGAATCTCCTTAAACTGTAATTGAATAGAAGTAATCTTTTTCAGAAGGCTTTTAAACAAGCATACTATTATATCAGAAGACAGGGCAAATGGAAAGGCTCTTTAACATTTTATGTGTCAACGCGTTAGTTCTGTGTTCAGGAGAGGGCGGTCACGTAGGGGCGCATCTGCAGAGATTGTAAACAGCCCGCCGGGTGTACAATGCTACTCGTGTCGCAACGCTTCGATGGGATCCATCTGCGCTGCCCGCCTGGCAGGATAGAGCCCGAAAATGATGCCGACGGCTGCTGAGATGCCGAACGCCAGAACCAGGGACCAGAGGGTCACCACTGTCTTCATGTCAAATGCATGTGTCACGATATAGGGAATGATCACGCCGAACAGCACACCAAGGATACCGCCCCCGGCTGAAAGGACCACGGTCTCCACGAGGAACTGGATGACGATATCCCTCCTCTTGGCTCCAAGCGCCCTTCGGATTCCAATCTCGCGCGTACGTTCGGTGATGCTGGCGAGCATGATGTTCATGATTCCGATTCCGCCCACCAGAAGCGAGATGGCCGCGATGGAGCCGAGCACGATGTTGAAGATCCTCTTTGTTTCCCGGGCGCGGCGCAAGAGCTCCAGGGGAACTGTCATCTTGTAGTCCTTCTTCTTGTGGAACCTGTCCAGCACGTTTTCCACACTCTTGGCCGCTTCCTCGACGTACTCCTGGTCCTTTACCCTGAGCGTTATCTGGTGGAGCTCGACCCTCTCCATCTCCCTGCTGCCGGACCTTGACTTTACAAGGATCTCGCCGAAACGGTCGCGCGCAGCGGAAAGGGGAATAAAAACCATGCTGTTGTAATCCGCTGTCTCCTCGCCCTCCTTTGATATACCGGCTCCCCTCTCCTCCATTATGCCCACAACACTGTAGTACTGGGTGGAGATCTTGACCTCTTTCCCTATGGGCTCCTCGTAGTAGAACAGGCTTCTGGCTACATCCTTTCCGAGGACACATATGTTCCTGCAGTCCTTTATGTCGAGGTCGGTGATAAACCTTCCCCTGGCCACCTCTAAACCGCTGACCTCCCTGTACCAGGGCACTGTGCCGAGGATGGTGGCAAACATGCGCCTGCTCTTGTACTTGACATCCTCTCGGATCTCCCGCGCCGGTGCTTCCACTACAACCATTGGAATCGTGTGCCGCATCCGGTTGGCATCGTCGTAGGTGAGCCCGTACTCGATCACAAAGGTCGATGTCGTGCTGACCTGCTGCTCATCCGGAGGTTTCGCGCTTTTCACTATTATGTTGTTGCTGCCGAGCTGCTTGATCTGCTCCTGGGCTTCCCAGCTCGCGCCCTCGCCAATGCTGAGCATTGCGATAACCGAGCAGACCCCGAAGATTATCCCGAGCGCTGTAAGGCCGGACCTCATCTTGTGAAGGGACAGGCTCTTTATCCCGAGCATCACTGTCCTTTTGATCCGAAACCCTGCCATCATGCGTCTCCACAACCTCTGAACATTGAACCTTGAACCTCTGAATCCGCGCCTGCCTGCTAAAAACGGCTAATCCGCTCCGTCGATCCTCCCGTCCTTGAACCGTATTGTTCTATGCGTGTGTTTTGCCACGACCTGATCGTGCGTGACAACAACTATGGTCTTGCCCTCTTCGTTCAAGCGGTCGAGAATGGCGAGGATCTCGTTCTCTGTTTGCGAATCGAGGTTTCCCGTGGGCTCATCCGCCAGAAGTATAAGGGGGTCGTTGACCAGGGAACGAGCGATCGCTACCCGCTGCTGCTCACCGCCGGATAGCTCCTGCGGCCTGTGATTTTCCCTGCCCTTGAGCCCGACCATTGCCGCCAGTTTCAGGCTTTTCTCGCGGCATTCCTGCTGTGGAACTCCCTGGTAAAAAAGCGGCACCTCGATGTTTTCCAGCAGTGTGAGCTGGGCGATGAGGTTGTACGACTGGAAGATGAATCCGATCCGCTCGGAGCGCACCTCCGAGAGCTCGTCATCGCTCAAACGGGAAACATCCACTCCGCCGAGAAAGTACTTCCCAGCGGTTGGGCGGTCCATGCACCCGAGCAGGTTCAAGAGCGTGGACTTGCCGGAGCCGGACGGCCCCATGACAGCCACGTAATCCTTTTCCTCGAAAGAGATGTTCACGCCGCGGAGAGCTTCCACCTCGACCTCGCCCAGATGGTACGTCTTTGTCAGATCTTTGACCTCGGCGATCGGCATGGGTCTACTTCCCCCCCTGCCCATGCGATCCCTTGCTCCCGGGGCTGCCGTTTTTTTGACCTTCGCCCGACCCCTCTCGATCCCCGCCCATGCCGCCCCGCTCGGCTCCACCGCTTCCCCTGCCGCCGAAAGAGGATGGCATCTTCCCTTCGCTCCTCAGCTTTTCAACAGCTTTTTGCCGCTCTTCAGGGGACATGTTCCTGTACTTCTCCATCATTTTTCTCGCTTCAGGAGACATCTCCCGTCCTCCCATGTTGCGGTGACCGCCCCCCGGTCCGCCATCCGGGGAAGTCGCTCCATCCTGCTTCCTTCCGCGTGTCTTGTTGCCGGGAGGTTCTTTCCCGTCACCCTCCTCAGCCTCTTTGTCCGCCTGGTCCTCAACTCCCATGATCGGAGCATAAAGAAGCACGACCTCCCCTTGTTCCAGCCCGCTAGTGATTTCCACGAACTGCTCGTTGTTCATTCCCACCTTCACCGTGCGCACTTCGATTCCGCCGGCGGGCGTGCGCACATAACACACCTCCCTCCCACCCCTTCGGTAAACCGATTGGATGGGGATGTAGATCACCTGCTTCAGCTCCTTGCAGATGATCTCGACCTTGGCTGACATGCCCGGCTTCAGCTTGCCGTTTCCGCCCTCCATGGTGACATCCGTGGAGTAGACCTTGAGATCCGGGTTGAGCCAGCGACTTTGTGAGTCGGGCAGGATGGCCACCTTGGTCACCGTTCCCTTGTAGCTCTCGTCCTGGAACGCATCGATGGTGATAACGGCATCCATGCCTTCATCCACCTTGTCAATAGCGGATTCGTGCACGTCGCAGTCCACCATCATGATTGACACGTCCGGCAGAGTGATCAGTGTCTGCCGAAACCTGACCTCGGTCCCTTCCTCGATCATGTCGTCGTCATCCCTACCCATGCGGCCGCCTCCTCCCTGCTCGCCGTAGATCACGAGCCCGTCCTGGGGAGCGTGGACCGTGCAGCTCTCGTACTGCTCCTCCAGCTTTTTGAGCCGCTTGTCCTGGAGATCATACTGAGCCTTTTTGCTGTTCTTGTCCGCCTCCTTCTGGGCGATCTGCGACTTGGCGCGGCGATTTATCCGGTCAAGCTCGAGATTGGCCTCCTGAAGATCTGCTCTCAGCTTCTCTTCATTCATGGGGAAGTCGTACTTTTCCGAGAGCCTCTTCTGCTCCCTTGCGTCGAAAAGATCTATGACCCTCCGCTCCAGTGTTAGTTCATCCGCTTCGAGCTCGTCGCTGGTCACGAACCCCTTCTCCTCAAGCTTCCGCGTCCACTCCACCCTGTCCTGTGCGCGCTTGAGCTCTGCATCGGCGATGATGATGTTGTTCTCGAGCTGCTTTCGCTCCAGCTCCAGGCTGCCGTCTTTGAGGAACTTGTCGAGCTCGTTCTGCGCGAAACGAACCGCAAGCTCACCCGCAAGGATGTCGCTTGTGTTCTGGCTGTCCTGAATTTTCAGGTTCTCCTCGGCCTGGACCAGGGATGCCTTTGCGCTCTCGTAAGAGATTTCCTGCGTTGTCAGGCGCTCTTCGAGATCCGATGAGTCGAGCTCAACGAGAAGCTCGCCCTCCTTCACAAATGTCCCCTCAGGGATGAGATATACTATTGTGGCGCGCCCTTCCACATCGCACTCGATCTCCACCGATTTTTTGGCCTTCAGGTTTCCGCTCTCCACAACGGATATGCGAAGATCCCCGCGCGTGACCTTGTAGGTCGATCCGGTTTCAATGGACAGCTTATCCCTGCCCATCCCGAAAAAGATCGTTGTGGCCCCCGCAGCGACCAGGAGCACCACGACCACTATTGTGCCTAATCGCGTTGTTCCCTTTTCCCTGCCGCATCTCAACATTTCACACACGGCCCTTTTATCATTCAGGAGAATCATCTTCCGTTCCTTCATCATCAGTTTTTTCTTCGTGCTCAACCGGATCCGCTTTGTCCGCATCAAGCGATACGATATGTCCGCTCCCATCCACCCTCATGGCCTCGATGTCGAGGAGAAAATCCATGCGCGCGATGGTGTGATTCACGATAGCGCTGGTGAGCGCGTTCTGCGCCACTAGAAGATCGTCCTGGGATTCGAGCAGCTCCCGAGTCTGCGCGCGTCCCGCCTGAACCAGGATGTTGGTGCTCTCCACCCTTTTTTTCGAAAGGTCAAGCGCCACCTTCTGGATCTCGTAGCTCTCCTTGGCCTGGTTCAGCTTACGGAAGGACTGGCGTACATCCTGCACGACGCTATCCTCCAGAAGAGACAAGCCGCGCTTCTCCCGCTCGAGGCTGATCAACGCCTGCCTGAGAGCGTTCCGCTCGCTCTTTCTGTCCAGGGGAAGGTTCAGATCCAATCCCGCACCGTACGTGGGATGGTTCGTCTCGAACTTCAACGCGTTCTTCGGGCCCTCGGTGCCCACGCTGTATTCGAGGTTGAGGTCGAGATCGGGGCCGAGCCCGTCCTCAGCGAGAAGAACCTGCCTGCGCGCGTCCTGCAGCTGGTCGCCCGCGTTCAGCAGGTCGAGCCTGTTTTCGAGGGCCTGGGCGATTGCCCTGTCCAGGTCTATCTTTGGGTGTGTCAAGCCCATTTCAGAGAGAACGGTCAGGTCGTTCGCATCCAGCTCAAGCTCGATCTCCATGGGAAGGCCGAGCTGCACCTTGAAGCTGTCTATCATCTGGTCGTGGCTCTGTACGGCGTTGATAAGGCTGTTTTCAGCTTCCAGCTCCCTCTGGCGCGCCTGGTCCACCTCGAAGCCTTCAAGCCGTCCCGAATCGTACATTGCCTCGGACCGCTCCCTGCTCACCCGCCGGCTCTCAAAGTTGTTCTCCGAGTTGACCACGGAGTCCTTTTGCTGCAGCACATTGTAGTACGAGGAAGCTATGTTCCGGGCCAGGCTTTTTCGATACCGGTCAAAGGACCGGATCTCGTAAGCCACATTCCGCTCCGCCTGGGTCAGGTTCTCCTGGGCAACAAGACTGCCGGAGCCGCGCCACAAAGGCTGAAGAACATCAATCGAGAAGAGCGATGATGCCGTGTTGGTGTGGTTCGGGGAATAGATGCGCATGATGTCCGAGGCAAGGCCGACGGTTATCTCGCCTCCGGTCGAAAAGATCTGGCTCACGCTGAAACTCGAGCCGCCCGAAACATAACGGTTATCCGCTGCCGAACGTTTGGCGTCAGCCGTAAGGCCCCCGGAAAAAATGGGGGTCCAGAGATGCCGTTGGAGCGTCAAGGCCAGAGCGTCGAGGTAAAGATCCTCCTTGCGGCTTTTAAAATCCCTGCTCCTGCGAAAAGCAGTCTCGAGGGCCGTGTCCAGGTCCACCTCCATACAGCCGTCATTGATGCGCTCGGTGAAGAACGGGTCTTTCATGAGCTCCTCGAGCGTGTTTTCAGGCAAGCCGCTTACCCCACCATCCGTTTCTTCCTCATCCTCCGTGTAGTTTTTTCTCGCCTCTTTCTCCACATCTTCGACAAGATCGCCCTTATCGATCGAAAATGGAGCGGTTTCCCCCAACACAACAGCCTGCTTCTCCTCGATTATTTCGTAAACATCCTTGTCAGCTTCCTCGACATATTTTTCCGAGGAGCACGACAGCGCAAGGAACAAGGCGAACAGAAACAGAGATGCCGGAAGATACGGCGGGAATGTTGATTTTCGATCATTCATGGGGAAGTGGTTCCGCGAAAAAAGCTAACCTGATAATCAGGGAACAACTCTTTTTTTCATTACAGACCGCTGTTGATTGACCAACCCGTATGGTGTGTCACATCAACAGCCATGTATATAAAAAGTGGCGGGGTGCTCATGAATCCGCTGACAAGGCATTTTCTGTCCTATTCAGCAGCAGAAACCCTTATTATATATCTAAATATAATTCACTTACAGCTTTTTTTATCATTTCTGTATTTTCAGTGAATTACGTGTCTTGCCAATCCCCCAAGAGATAATTTTCGGTCCGTCGATCCGAAAAGATATGGTTTTCAGGCGTTAACATTTTGTCATCAGCTTGTTTAGGATCGATTTCAGCGTGAATTACCTCTTCCTTGTCAGCGGATGCCCGCACAAGAACCTTGCCGTACGGGTCGATGATCTCGCTTCTTCCGCTGAAGGTAAGCCTGTCCCCTCCGCGCTCCTCGGTTCCAACGCGGTTGGCAAGCACTGTGAAGACGCGGTTCTCTATCGAACGTGTGATCATGGCATCCTGGCAGAACGGCAGCAAAAGGTTGGCGCAAAGGCAGAGCACCTGTGCCCCTTCGAGCGCGAGGCTTCTTGCCATCTCGGGAAACACCCAGTCGAAACAGATCATGAGCCCCAGGCTCGCCATCGGGCTGTCACTCACGACCATAGGACCCGGTGACCTGTCAAAGATCATTTTCTCGTTATTGAAAAGGTGGAGCTTGTAATAAACAGCCTCGATCCTGCCGTTGTTGAAGAGCACGCCGGCGTTGTAGATCTTTTCGCCTTGCTTGAGCGGAATGCCCGCGTAGAGCGTGCACCCCCGGTCGCGGGTGAACCGTTTGAGCGCCGCGCTTGTGGGCCCGTCTACGGATTCGGCCAGGGAAGCGAGCTCTTCGCGCGACGTGAACAGGTACCCGGTGGCAAAGAGCTCGGGAAGCATGAAAAGGTCCGCTTCCGCGCTGTTCATACTGTCCAGCGCGCGCGCCAGGTTTCCTTCCCTGTCGCCGAACACGGGGTTTGTCTGAAGTGCCGTGATTTTCATTTCATTCCTCGATTTATTTATCAGGACCACATGATCAATTGCCTTTTCCCCGGAGGGCGGCACTCTGTTGCCGCCTCTTCTCTTCACGCCACCACCTCGTTCAGGCGGTCGATGCCTTTTATGAGCTTTTCCTCCGGCACCGCTACAAAGCAGAACCGGTACCATTCGTCGAACCCGCTGCCGAATGCATGCCCCTGCACCGCTGCCACGCCCCTTCGCACCATCTCCTCCAGAAGCTCTTCAGGGGTGCGCCTCTTCAGTGCATCACGCGCGTTGAAAAAAACATAGAAACTGCCTTCCGGTTCGAAAAAACAGCCCTTGAACCTATCGAGCACGATCTCCCTGTTCCGCTTGTACCGATCGTAAAGCTTGGGGAACCACTCGTCCCATTTCACAAAAGCCTGCGCAACCATCTGCTGGTTGTTAGTGGGAGCGTTGTAGATTGTGCGGGTGGATGCGGCGCGGATCCTGCGCGCCACAGCCTGCTCCGCCACCGTGTACCCGATCCTGTACCCTGCCGCGGCCATGCTCTTCGAAAAGGTGAACACGGACACGCATCTTTCGCGCATGCCGGGGAGCGAGGCGATGGACACGTGTTCGGCGCTTGTGAAGATAAAATCCTCGTACGCTTCGTCGGACACGATCCAGAGGTCGTTCTCTTTTGCAAACATCGCCACCTTTTCCAGCACTGAGCGGTCAAGCACCTTGCCTGTCGGGTTGTTCGGTGTGTTCAGGTAGATAGCAGCGGTCCGCGAAGAAAGGCCGTCTTGCAGCAGGGATGCGGGATCAGCGCCGGGGCTCTCGCAAAGCGGCACGTAGAACGCGGTGTCCACGGGCACACCATTCGCATGCGTGACAACGTCCTGCGCCATGTGCCAGTGAGGCGAGAGCAGCATAACCTCCTCGCCCGGGTCGAGAATCGCCGCAAAGGCCGAATAAAGCCCGTGGATCGCGCCGCAGGTGATCTGGATATGGTCTTTTTCCACGCCGGGCAGGCTGTTCTTCCGCGCCAGCTTCCTGACAAGCAGCTCCTTCAGTTCGGGGATACCGCTGGTGTCGCAGTACCGGCTGAACCCGGGCCACTTCTCGGTGTCGAATGCCCCCGGCATCGCAGGCGCGGGCGGCAGGGAGTGTGTGTCCCCGAGGTACAGCCCTATCATCTCTTTCGGCTTGATCCTGTTTATCACCCTGGCAGCCTGCTGGAAAACGGTGTCGCGCGTTTCCGTTTCGCTTCGGCCCCCGGTAAGTTCTTCGAATCTGGGCATGACTCTCCTTTTTTGCGCGAAGGACGTACCGCGGAACCGCAGCCAATCCAGGGATGCTCCTGTATTCATTCATCCTGGAAAGGTGCCTGCTTTCCTCATAAAATATAGGCTGAGACGTATCGATAACAGTTTTTTTTTGCGGCGATCAACGCGCGGGCGCACGGTTTCAGGATCATGGTCTCTTGGATTCATTCACTATAAACGAAAAACATGTCAAAAAAAGGCTCGATGAGCTTTACAGCAGGTACAACCACAGAAGGTGGGTTCCGCCCGATCCGCTGGAATTTTTGTACGGATACGACGATCCCGCGGAGATGGAGATCGTCGGATTGATCGCATCGAGTCTTGCTTACGGCAGGGTGAAGCAGATTCAAAAGAGCATCGCCTTCGTGCTGGACCGGATGCCCTCTCCGAAGCGGTTCATCGAGAAGTCCGGAAAAAAAGAGCTGGCCGCGGCGCTTCATGGTTTCAAGCACAGGTTCACCACTGCCCATGACATGGTACAACTGTTTTGGGGAGTGAAAAAAGCCCTGGAAGAACACGGATCGCTAAACCGATGTTTTGTGTACGGTCTTTGCCCGGAAAGCGACACGGTGCTCCCTGCTATCAAGAGGTTCGTTGAAAAGATCTTCCCTGACGCTCCGCTTCCGGGTTTTAACCTTTTACCGCACCCTCGCCGCAACAGCGCTTTGAAAAGGCTGAACCTCTACCTGCGCTGGATGGTCAGAAAAGACGGGGTGGATCCGGGGTGCTGGAAAGGAGTGGACCCTGGCGCGCTCATCGTTCCGATCGATGTGCACATGCACAGGGTCGCGTTACAAATGGGTTTCACGCGTCGAAAAACAGCCGGGCTGAAATGCGCCCTGGAGGTCACCAAAGCGTTCAAGAGGATAATGCCTTCGGACCCGGTCCGCTACGACTTCTGCCTCACCCGTCCCGGTATTCTTGGGCTTTGAAGACGGTCGGAGAAAAAGCAAAGGAACACGGCAATGTCAACAATCCTATCCCTGATCGAAAAACACGAGGCATTAAGGTCCGGGGGCATCAACCTGGTGGTCTCGGAAAACCGCCAGTCCGAAAACGTGAAAAAAGCCCTGGCCTGCGATCTCGCGGGCCGGTACCACGCCTCCTGGTACGGGGGAACAGGGGTTGCGAGGGAGATCGTCGAAACGACAGAGGTGCTGGCATCCAGGCTCTTCGACGCGGAGCACGCTCTTGTCACGCCGCTCTCCGGAAACATCTGCGACCTTGCGGCTCTTCTTGCCTTCACCTCGCCCGGGGACAGCGCGGCCATGGTCCCTTTCACATCGGGCGGGTACCCTTTCGGCGTAACAAAGTTCGACAGGAAGCTGTTCCCGATCCCCGTGGATCCGGAAACCTTTTCGATCGACACGCAAGCCGCGTGCGACCTGATCAGCCGCGAAAAGATCGCGCTGACCATCCTCGGGGCATCGTGCATTCCCTTCCCCCATCCCGTGAGGGAGATCAGCAGGTGCGTGCGCGAAAGCGGTCACGGGGGAGTGTGCGTGTTCGACGGATCGCACGTGCTCGGGTTGATCGCATGCGGCGAGTTCCAGGACCCGCTCGGCGAAGGAGCTGACGTGCTCATCGGCAGCACGCACAAGACCTTTTTCGGGCCGCAGGGCGGTGTCATGCTGACCCGCTCCAAGGAACGCGCTGACGCGCTGAACCGCTACCTCGAGTTCGACCTCGACGAAGGGCTCGGCCTGGTGGACAATCCGCACGTGAACCGCATCGCGGCCCTGGGCGTGGCGATCGAGGAGATGCTCGACGATCCGGGGTACGGCGGCCGCGTGATCGAAAACGCAAGAACCCTGGCTGCAGCGCTTGACGATCTGGGCGTGCCTGTCCGGTTCAAGGAGCGAGGCTACACCTGCTCGCACCAGGTGGTGCTGGATCTCGATTCTGAAAGCGCGCAAAGGTTCTGCGAAAAGCTCGAGGCGGCAGGGATTTTCATCGACATCGGCGGGCGCATCGGAACAGCCGAGGCAACGCGCATGGGAATGGGGCCGGACCGGATGAAGGAGATCGCCCAATCGATGGCAAAGATCTTTCGAAACACGGGGGCGGGGCGCTGAAGCCCTCCCCCCTCATCCACCCCGCAGCCTCTCCTCATGATGAACCGTGCCGTCCACCGCGTGGTGCCTGATACACAGCTCGGGCTCCCCGTTGACCCGCTCAACCGTGCCCGACAGAAATCCGCCTTTCACCCTCAGGTACCTGTGCATGGGTCTCTTGTCCGCTGCATCCCATCCGCCCGCGTGGCAATCCGATGCCGGCCCGCAGGAAAACTCCATCAAAGATGTATCCGGGTCCTCTGACACGTACTGCCAGTGCCTGTCCCCGCAGACCACAACCATGTTCTTCTGCGATGCCATGAACCTTCTCAGCAGGCTGCCCTCCCGTTCGAACCCGGCATTGGCGTGGTTATCGTTCTTGTTCTTCCTGTCGGGCCCTACGACCGGAGTAGGGGTGATAAGCACGCGGAAGGTCGCGTCCGAACGGTTCACGCTCTCCATGAACCATGCCACCTGTTCCTTTCCCCAGATTGTCTTATCCCAGCCGTCCGGCATGCTGTTGGGTGTCCTGTAGTCCCTGCCCTCCACGAGCCAGATCTGCAGGTCTTTTCCCCAGCGAACAGTGCGGTATGTTTTTCCTCTCATCGGCACCTGTTCGAGGAACACGGCCTTGCCCTGCTCGAATGTAAACTCCCCCATCCCTTTGTTTTTCATACCGGGCCAGCAGTCATTGCACCAGGCGTCGTGATCGTCCTTGATGAAGTACGCCCCCACCCGGCTGTGAAAGCTTCGCTGATACGGCAGGCTGTACATGCGGTGCCAGTGCGCCCTGGCCTGACCGATGTTTTGCGCCTTCGGATCCGGCTTGTCGTAGTACACGATGTCACCGGTGTGCACAAAAAAATCCGGATCGAGAGCGAGCATGCTCGGATATATCATGTGCCCGTTCGTGTCGTGGTCGCGGTGATGGAAGTTCTGGCCGGTAACAACGGTGAAGAGAACCTTGTCCGTATCATCGGATGCCGGCGCGGTTCTGAACGAACCTGTCAGTGTGGATGTGATCCGGTCGCCCCGGCCCGGACCGGCCTGCACTTCCACTGAGTACTCGGTTCCCGGGTCGAGACCGCTTAGCTCGAATGCGTGGGTATGGTCGCGTTTTGGATCCACATCAATCCATTCGGTCTCGAACGAACCGCTTCCGTCCTCCTTGCGCCCATAGCGCAGACGGACACGGCCGTTGCACCCGGGAATTGTGAAATCCGTCCGCTCGCACGCGCGCGTCCCGGTAAGACGGGTCCAAACCATGGCCGCGGTCTGCGTGACCTCCCCGATTTTCATGCCGTTTGCCATATACGGAGCAGGACCGGTCTTTTTCCGCGGTGTAACTGCACATGAGGAACCCAGAAGCACGATCAAAAACAAAACGGCTGTGAATGACCTCTTCATCGATCACCTCGCTTTACAGGTACGGTTCGTTTTTATACGGTATAATCTTCCATTCAAATAAAACAACAATTACACGGCCAAGTGAAACAGATGAACGAAAGCACAGGAAACGAAAAGTCGACAACATCGCTCAAAGGGCTGCCCTTGTTCGAAGATTACGATCCGAAAACCCTGGCCAGGGAAAAGGCCGAGCTGGAAGCCATGGAGCTCGGGGGAACGCTCAGCCGGTGGAAACAGTACTTTGGCAAGACCGGGCCCGGCTGGCTGCAGAGCGCATTCACCCTGGGCGGGGGAAGCGCCATCGCTTCGCTTTATCTCGGGGCCCACTACGGGTACGAGCTGCTCTGGGTGCAGCCCCTGGCAATGGTGGTGGGGATCGTCATGCTCTCCGCGGCATCGCACCAGACCCTCTCCACCGGGATCAGGCCTTTTCATGCCATGCGCTGTTTCATCCACCCGGTGCTGGCCTGGGCCTGGGGCATCGCCACCATCGTGGCCACGCTCGTGTTCCACCTCCCACAGTACGCATTGGCAGCCGGCGTGACAGAGGACATGATGGACGCGGCCTTTGGGTGGGAACCTTCCTCCGGAACGGCGCGAACCATGTTCCTCCTGGGTACGGGTGTTGTGGTGCTGGCGGTGTGCACCATGATCACCTGGAACTACGGGAAAGGCATGAAAGGGATCAAGCTCTACGAGAGTGTCTTGAAGGTATTCGTGTGGCTCATCATCCTGGCTTTCCTCGTTGTGATCATACACAACGCGGCTATCGGCAGGATCGACTGGTGGGCGCTGCTCAAGGGTTTTGTGCCGCTTCACATTCCGACCAACCCCATGGGAGTGACCAAGATCATGGGCGCGTTCGGCGCTGCCGTTGGCATCAACATGACATTTCTGTTCGGCTACACCCTTCTCGCCAGGGGATGGGGAAGGGAGCACAGGAAGCTGGCCCGGTTCGATCTCATCACCGGCATGCTGGTCCCCTACACCCTGGCCACGGCCCTGATCGTGATCGCCGCGGGGAGCACTATCCACGGAACCGACTTCGCTGCCGAGGACATCAAGCCGGAGAACGTCGGCGAGCTCATAGGGGCGGCCGGGACAGGTCCGGTTGTGGGAAGGATCATCTTCGGCTTCGGCATCCTGGGCATGGCTCTGAGCACCATCACGCTCCAGATGCTGGTGACCGGTTTCGCGGCCTGCGAGCTCTTCGGCATATCCGCGGGAGGGTGGCGCTACAAACTGGCCTGCCTGATCCCTGCGCCCGCCTTCCTGGGTGTGATCGTGTGGAAATCGGTGGGCACCTGGATCGCGCTTCCCGCCTTTGCCCTGGGCCTGCTCATGCTGCCGATCGCGTATGTGGGGTGGTTCCTTCTCAACAACAGCGTACGTTTTCTGGGGAAGGACCGCCCCGCAGGAAAAAAGCGCCTCGCATGGAACCTCGCCATGGGTTTCGCGCTTCTGGTGACCTTTGTCAGCGTGGGATACTCGCTTTACAAGATCGGCGGACCGCTTAAAGATCTTTTCAACAGGATCTTCTGAGGCCGCACCGGCCCGGGGTGATACGCGGCCTGATGCGACAACCCGCCTTTCATGATCTTTTGCTTGCCTCAGCATAATAAGATGTTAAGATTGTATGTTCATCGGCCTCGCCGATGGTTTCGGCCTATAATAAGATCTGATCCAATTAAAAAAGCCTGGTACCAGTTATGTAAAGAGCTGTGTTCACGCCGAACAGCCGGCTGCCACCTGTTCAGCTTTCCGGTTCGATAGGTTTCTTAATGTTTTTCTGAAAACAACACATGGAGGTCTGGTATGAAAACTGTCATCAATCCCTTTCTGAGAGTGTTCCTTGGAGCTGCTCTCTTCTTTTTCGTTCTGTCTCTCGGCATGGCGGCTTCGGGCCAGGACCTGGAAAACATCGACTTTGGAATCGAGGTCATGGACTGGAACGGAGGCGAAGTTGTGGTCGATGAGGCCCTGGTCCAGTTCGAGTTCGTGGTTTCAGCGTCTGAACAGGCTGCGATTCACCAGAAGCTGAACTGCGCTGTGATCGAGAACGTGGCCGAAGGGCTGGTGCGTATCGATCTCAACGGGAAACCGCTTCAGAAGGCTCTCGATGAATACAACAGCGAAGCGATCGTAAAATACGCAGAACCGCATGTGGTGTACCGGACATTCCACACTCCCAACGACACCAACTGGAACCTGCAATGGGGCCCGCAGAACATGAAATGCCCGCAGGCATGGGATCTTTACAAGGGAGGCGCCAATTCGGTGGTGGCTGTTCTCGATTCGAGCCTCGACGGGACTCACAGCGAGATCAGCGGCAACCTCGTGTTCGAGCATGACTACTACAACGGCGACAACTCCGCCTACGACCTCCTCGACTTCATAGGCCACGGCACGCACTGCTCCGGTATCGCCGCGGCCGTGACGAACAACTCGAACGGCATTGCGGGCGTTGGGTACAACTGCAAGCTCGCCTTCTACCAGGTGGGCATGGTCATCTTGATCTCGGACAGCGCCGTGATCCAGTCCATCAACGACACCGTAAGCAGGGGATGGCAGGTGATCTCGATGTCGTTCGGCGGCTCCGGGCAGAGCCAGAGCATGCAGACCGCATTGAACAACGCGTACAACGCGGGCGTGGTCTGCGTGGCCGCGGCAGGCAACGACGGTAACACACAGATGCTGTACCCGGCCGGTTACTCCTGTGTCCTGAGCGTGGCCTCGCACAACCAGGCCAACCAGAAGTCTTCCTTTTCCACGTACGGACCGTGGGTCGATGTGAGCGCGCCCGGGGAAAACATCTATTCAACGATCTATATCTTTTGGGGAAGCTACGCATACATGGACGGAACCTCGATGGCCTGCCCGCACGTGGCTGGAATGGCCAACATCCTCTACTCCCTGATCGGCGGCCAGAGAAACAAGGCCAACGCGGACCTGATCCGCGCGACAATCGAGGACACCTCTGTTTCCGTATCCTGGGTGAAACACGGCCGGGTGGACGTGGAAGCAGCCATGCAGCAGCTTCTTGCCAATGATCCGCCGGTTATCAGCGATGTGAGCCCGTCCACGGTTCAGGCCTTCCAGGGCGGAACCATCACCCTGACTGGCGAGAATTTCACCGATGCAACCGAGGTGAACTCGGGAGGCACCGTGCTCACGCTTCCGGATTTTAACATCGTGAACGACACAACGATCACATACGCGGCGCCCACAGCCAACGCGCTCGGCTCGACCGCGGTCACGGTAACCAATCCGGCGGGAACAAGCGATCCGGGCTATTTCACCTACGTGGAAACCGACCCGCCCAAACTCGAAGCGGCAGCCTCTACAGCCGGCGGCGAGTGGTTCAACTGGTCGTACGGGGGTGGAGCCGACGACTACTACTGGCTCTTTGTCTCCCCGAACAGCACAACCTTTACCTACAAGGGGTTCGACATCCTGGCCTACTACACGATCATTTACACCGATTACCTCGATTCCGCTGGAACCGGTGAGCTGGATGTATTGATACCGTCAGGCCTTGCAGGGCTCACCTTCCACTCACAGGTGGCCACCTTCGATCCGAACTTCGTTGGAGCGAGCAACATCCAATCGACATTGATCACAAACTGACATTGCATATATAAACCGCGGCGCTGTCGTACGACGCGCCGCGGTTTTTTCATGGATGGATCTGCTTTAGCCCGCTTATTTCATACTCTTCGTCGCGAGGTGCGGTAAACTGTGTTGTGGCAAGGCGCATGTCAGGAGACGACCGCAGGCCTGTTCCTACAGGTTGAGGATCGTCACCCGACATGAAACGAAGCCACGACGCAGTTTACGGCGCCGCAGCAGATGAGGATGAAATTTGCGGGTTAGCCTCTTCCCCTGCCATAAACGTCACGGGCCGGAGGGGCGAAAAATGTTACGATCAGCCGGTTGCCTTTTACAGGACCTCTTTCAGCTTGTCCAGGCCGATTCTTGCTCCGGTTACTATCAGGACGACGTGTCTTCCCTCGAACCGGCCGCTCGCTTTCATGAACGCTGCCACGGCAACCGCGGCTCCTCCCTCTATGAGCATGTGGTGTTTACTCAAAACGAGCCGGATGGCCTGAATTATTTCGTCCTCTGAAACGAGGATGAAATCATCTACCAGCTCCCTGCAAAGATCGAATGTGATCGATCCCTGCTCGATGCCGCCTGCTGTGCCATCGGATATGGTTGGTTTTGATTCCATGTCCAGCAGGGTCCCGGCTTTTATCGACTCGTACATGACCGCGGAGTTCTTCGGCTGGCAGCCGATGATCTCGATCCCTTCGTTTACCTGTTTCAGGTATCCGGCAACGCCGGAGATCAGCCCCCCGCCCCCGACCGGAGCAAGAACCGTGTCGATCTTTTCTAGCCCGCGCGCAAGCTCGATGGCGATGGTTCCCTGCCCGCCGATTATCTTTCGATCGTTGTACGGAGAGATGAAAACCAGGTTCTTTTCGCCGGCGTTCCGCCTGGCCTCCTTCTCGGCCTTCAGGCAGTCGTCGCCATGAAGCTCGATGTTCACCCCGTACGAGTCCAGGGCTTCTTTCTTGGCGATGGACACGTTTTCCGGCAGATAGACCGTTCCCGTTCCGCCGAACTCACGCAGCACATGGGCAAAGGCAGCGCCGTGGTTTCCTGAGGAAGCGGTGACAACCCCCCTGCTCCTCTCTTCCCCGCTCAGGGAAAGGTATTTGTTCAACGCGCCCCTGATCTTGAACGATCCCGAAAGCTGTATATTCTCGAGCTTCAGATGAATATCACACCTTCCTTCCGAGCTCAGAAAAGCGGAGTGCTCGATTGGTGTTTCCCTGATATGACCCCTTATCCTCTCCTCCGCCTCCAGGACCTCATGTTTGACATTGATCGTTTCCATGCGCGCTCGTCCTGTTCCGGATATCCTTGAAAGCTGTTGTCCGGCGTTTTTTCGGGGCAGCCCGCGGGTTCTAGCGAATCCGCTCCCGTTCCTCTACAAAAACTCGTGCAGCTCGCCTACATAAGATTTTCGCATCATCGAGTCCACTGTCGACGGATCACTTGTCTGCCCTAGAACCCACATGAGCTTTACCAGCGAGGTTTCCGGGGTCATATCCATCGCAGGAATGGCGCCGACTTCAAGAGCAGCCCGTCCTACCTGATAGAGCTCCATCTGTGTGGAGCCGATTATGCACTGTGTGCACACTACCACGGGAATCTTCCTTTTGAAGGCTTCCTGGATCTGCGGGATCAGGGAGAGCTCGCCGGTGGGAAGGTTCCCCGCTCCGAAGCCTTCCAGCACAATCCCTTCATGAGTCGAGGCGAGATATTCGAGAATCTCTGGTTTGAAGCCGGGGTAGACCGGCACCATGGCCACGTTTTCGTTGAGAAAGGGCTGAAAAAGAGCCTTGCGGCTGCTCCGTGTTTTCACGGAGGCATTGAACTTGATGACCAGGCCGATGTTGCCCAGGGGCACGGATTTGACCGAGGTCAAGGCCTGCATGTCAAATGCCGATGTCTTCTTGACCCGAGTTCCGCGTATGATCTCCGAGCCGAATACAACCGCACATTCAGCGAAATCCGAAACAGCCACTCGCAAGGCGTTGATCAGGTTGCACCTGCCGTCTGATCCGATGTCTTCGAGAGGAACCTGGGCCCCTGTGAACACAACCGGTTTGGGGAGTTCCTGAAGCATGAACGACAGCGCGGCGGATGTGTAGCTCAAGGTGTCTGTCCCGTGGGTGACCACGAATCCGTCGTACTGTTTCATCCTTTTGTAGATGGCCCGAGCCGTGGCAAGCCAGAGATCGGGCATTATGTTGCTCGAATCCACATTGGAAACCTGTAAGAGCTCGATGTCCGCAAGGGAGCGCAGCTCCGGGATCTTCTCCAGCAGAACATTTCTGTCCTCATATGGGGTATCTTTACCGGGAGAGAGCGTTCCCATCTTGTCCCGCAGCATGGTAATGGTTCCGCCGGTATTGACGAGTAGTATCTTCGGTTTGTCTTTCATTGTAGGTATCTCTTGCTCCGCAAATCGAGGGGGTACGACCCTTTCAAAAACAGCATGAATATAGTTAAAAACTCGGCCTTCATCCACCTGGAGCTGTATATTTTTTTAACGCCGGGAAAAATAAAACGGATGCGCTCGTTCACGGCGCCGACGGAGCGGCGCCCTCCATTGTTCAATCGGAGCATGCCGTTTCCGCTGGAGGGCGGCACTCTGTTGCCGCCTCTTCGTTCACGGCGTCGACGAAGCGGCGCCCTCCATTGTTCAACGGAGGACCTTGTTTTCAGACCTACCGGTGGTATTCTGAAACAGAAATTAACCTCTGCGCCGGATCTGTCTTTGGAAGGAGTAAATATCCATGCGAACCACTCAAAACCGGCTGCTGGCTGCTGTCACACTGATATTGTTTTTTGTTCAGCCCCCCGAGGCAATGACAAGGGATTACCCGATTCAGCCCGTGCCTTTCACTGATGTGAAGGTCGAGGACGCATTCTGGTCGGCCAGGATGGAGACCAACCGTGTAATAACGGTCCCGTACGCGTTCGAAAAATGCGAGGAGACCGGGCGCATCAACAACTTCGCGGTTGCCGGCGGCTTGATCGAAGGAAAGTTCGAGGGTATCTATTTCAACGACTCCGATGTGTTCAAGGTCATGGAGGGCGCAGCCTACGCCCTTTCGCTTCATCCTGATCCGGAACTGGAAAAATACGTGGACGGTGTCATCGAGAAGATAGCGGCGGCCCAGGAAGATGACGGGTACCTCTACACCGCGCGCACGGCCATGCGGCCCGACAAGATGCCGCCCGGCGGCAGGGAGCGCTGGTCCAACATGGCGCACGGGCACGAGCTCTACAACGCGGGGCACATGTACGAAGCGGCCGTTGCACACCACATGGCCACGGGAAAGCGCAGCTTTCTGGATGTGGCGATCAGGAACGCTGATCTTGTCTGCAGCGTGTTCGGCCCCGGGAAAAGGTGCGATCCGCCGGGCCACCAGGAGATCGAGATAGGCCTGTGCAAGCTCTACCGCGCCACGGGCCGTGAGAAATACCTGAACATGGCCCGGTTCTTTCTGGATCAACGCGGCGTTCCGGAAGGGCACGGCCTGTACGGCAAGTACAGCCAGGATCATGTGCCGGTCATCGAACAGGAAACGGCGGTGGGCCACTCGGTGAGGGCCGCATACCTGTATTGCGGAATGGCTGATGTGGCCGCTCTCACGGGCGATCAGGGCTACACCAGCGCCATAAGCCGCATCTGGGAAGATGTGGTCTACAAGAAGATGTACATCACCGGCGGGATCGGGGCGCAGGGCGGTAACGAAGGGTTTGGGGAAGGGTACGGCCTGCCGAACCTTACCGCCTACAGTGAAACGTGCGCAGCAATAGCAAACGCTCTCTGGAACCACCGCATGTTCATGCTGTCCGGCGATGCAAAGCACATGGATGTGCTGGAACGCGTGATATACAACGGCTTTCTTTCGGGCATATCCATGGAAGGGGACAAGTTCTTCTACCCTAACCGGCTCGAATCGCACAGCGGCGCATCCCGGTCACCCTGGTTCGGGTGCGCCTGTTGCCCGTCAAACATCGTGCGTTTCGTTCCCTCCATCCCGGGCTATGCCTACGCTCACACAAATGATGAGCTCTACATCAACCTCTTCATCGGAGGCAGCGCATCCATCAAGATGGGAGGGGGCGCCGTTCTGGTCGGGCAGGAGACACGCTACCCATGGAAAGGCGCGGTCAAGATCGTTGTAAAACCGGAAGGCGGGCCAAGGGAGTTCACGCTGAAGATCCGCATCCCCGGCTGGGCCCGGAACAGGCCGGTTCCGGGCGACCTCTACAGGTACGTCAACCAGAGCGAGAAGCAGGTAACGTTGAAGGTCAACGGCGATGCGGTCGCATTGGGCATGGAAAAGGGCTTTGGGAGCATCCGGAGAAAGTGGAGCCCCGGGGATGTGGTCGATCTGGACCTTCCCATGGATGTCAGGCGGGTGGCTGCTCACGAAAAGGTGCTCGATGATGTCGGTAGGGTGTGTCTGGAGAGGGGACCGATCGTGTACTGCGCCGAAGGGATTGACAACCACGACAGGAATGTGCTGAACCTCCTTCTTCCTGATGATTCGCCGCTCACAACCGAGTACCGCGAAGGGATGCTGAACGGAGTCGTGACGGTTCACGGCAAAGCGCACGTGATAAAACGGGGCATGGACGGGACTCCGGAGATGGATGAAAACACGGTCGCGCTCACAGCCATTCCCTACTATGCATGGTGCCACAGGGGCCCGTCCCAGATGGCTGTTTGGCTGGCAAAAGAGGTTGCGGCTGCCAAGCCTCTTCCTCAATAATCCCTGGTGGTGAGAACCGCCCTGAAATCTTTTCCCAGGATCGAGCGGAAGCCTTCCTTTGCCATGGCCAGCCGGACCAACAGCTTCCGCGCGCCGCTCGGTCCCACGATCTGCACCTCGAAACCGTGAGGAAAGCCTTCTTCTCTGAAATCGGCAACAGCGTAAAGCGGCACCACGGGCCCTGCCTGGAAATTCGGGGTGCCGTCATTCATGCAGATCGATGTTCTTTTACCGCTCCGCATCCCGCCCCCGGGTATCATGGAGCAGATCCCCGCCTCAGGATCCTGATCGATTATCATGTCGGATTCCGGCATCGAGCTGACATGCCCCACCTCGTCGCAATAATAAAAAGCGTTGTCAATATCTTCGCTGCTGTCCCAGAGAAAGTGCGATTCGTAATCATCCACGAACTGCGCCACGAGCTGCTCCCTTGGGTAGAAGGTCATGCCGCTGTCCTCGTCCAGCACAGACTCGGGTATCGCCATCACCTGTCCGTAGTCTGCAACCGGAATGCTTGCCCACCGGATGAGATCCAGACTGTCCGGGCTGCTTCCGATCGAGTCCCCTGTCTTCATCATCAGGTAGTAAAGGACGAAGCGGTAGGCGTTGATCCTGTATGTGGCTGTGTCCTCCGCATCCTGACCGATCTGCACGGTGAACTCCCTGATAAAGTCTTCATCCGGACCGGAATAGACGGCATCCCCTGATCCCACTGCCAGGGTCTTCACGAAAAAGAGACTGTTTCCGGTTTTTTCATGGGCTAGAGTGTCTTTCTCAACAACGCCATCCTCCTCGACCAGCGGCAGCCGCGTCGTGCTGATCGGCAGCCGATCACCGGGCAGGTTCAGGGCGCTGTAATACTCCATGCCCACGGTGTCCATATCGAGGTATATCTTCGTAGACAGCGTATCCTTCCGGATGTCGTTGACCACCTGCTGGTTCCATTGCGAGATCTGGTGCATGGCTGTGAAGAACTCGTAATCGCGAACCGTTTTCAGGGCCACGCCCAAAAACGCGGAAAAAGCCATGGACATCACCACCAGCGAGACCATCATCTCGATCATGGTGAAACCCCCGCATTGCTTGTTCTGTTCGGGCCCCATCCGTATAGCTGGCATCTTATCCGGCTCCTTAGCGGTCGATAAAAATCTTTTCCATGTGATAGGCATAGTGCAGCGCCTTGTTGCTGCGATAAGCTTCCACGCGTATCAGGTAGCTCCCCTCGGGAAAGAGGGATTCGTTCACTGCCCAAGAGAAAAACTCGTCCCCTTCCAGGTTCTGGTCGCTCAGCAGGTATTCCTCTTCGGTTCCCACGGGTATTGTTCCGGGCGTAGCAACAACGGGAACCTCCCCGGGATCTTCTTCCATGTAACACCATGTGTCCCCGTTGTCCCTTGTATACAGCAGGACGTACCGGAGATGACCGGTCCAACTGCTCTCGGTAAAATCGTCCGGGTAGAACTGCGTGTATTTCTGGTCGTCCCAGCGCTGGAAGTTGGAAGACCACTGAACATCGATGTATTCGGGATCTGAGAGGTCCGAGACGATCGTCGGCTGCTTTATTTCAATCCTTGGAAGCTGCTCGATCCGGGTGGCGGCCAGCTCGATCGTTTCCTCTTCCCCTGCCGTGAGAAAGCTGTGAACCAGCGACAGGAGCGCCCACTTGGCGATAAACGCCGATCCGCTCTCAATGGTCTGGCTGAGGCCGTTCATAACCTGAAAGGATGTGTGCATTCCTTCCGGATCGGTAAGCGCGACCAACGCGCTGCCCTTTCCATACGGAGAGGACCACGGGTGGCTGTAAAATGTACGAATCGTGTCCATGCTGTTGTGAGGAAAGTCGGTATCAAAATCAAAGTCGGGGTTGCTCTTCCAACTGGAAGAGCCCGACCAGCCGGTTCTGAAGGGGCGGTTTATGTTGGCCTTTGTGGGAAGGGGAAAGGCGTACTCCTCCGCTATCTCGTCACCGGCAATGGTCAATGTCCCGCTGGAGTTGCTGTAATTGTGGTAGTAGGTGTTCGACCTGTTGCCCACTAGGAAAAAACTGTTGCAGCCTTCCTCGCGCATGCACCGTCTCGAGTAGGTGAACTCCGTTCCCTTGGGAAGGTGCTTTGTGATGCTCTCCCGTTTCAGGCGAATGCAGGTGTCCGCGGTGCTCCCCGTGGGCAGGTTCCCGTCGTATTTCCACCCGGTCCCGTCTCCTCTGTCCCAATCGCTGTCAGGATAAAGCTCCCCTATCCAGTGCTTGCCCCACCAGTAGTCCTGCCCCGCAGCCAGGGCCGGAACATCGCGTATCACGAACTTCATGCCGTTGCCGATGAGTGATGCGTCCGAGGGGTTGCCCCACGGGACCATAACCTGCTCGGTACGCTGGCCCGGGGTTCCGTAAAACGGCTTGCAGGAGACCGGGATCCCCTGCGAAAATCCGTTCGCGCTGTCGTACCCGATCTCGTTTCCGATCCCCATGTAGAAGTAGGAGTAGCCTGTCAGAGTGGTGTACACCGAGTCGGTCCGGATCAGCGCTGTCCGCAGGAGCTCCATGTACCTCGGCACATCGATCCGCCAGTGGTAGTCGCTCCACCCGTCCGCGTCGTCGCTCTCGTCGTTTTCGATCCGCGTCCGGCTGTAGCCGCCGGATTCGCCCGACCCTCCCCAATTGCCGAACACATCCTCTCCCGATTTCTTGAAGTTGTCGAACCACCAGTTGTAGTGATCCGGAAAGGAAAGGATGGGGGCGGTATGCTTCAGATCCGCGTACGGGCAATGCCGGGGATCCCCGATGAACTGAGAGCGGTCGGAAAATGGAACATCCTCCACGTCATCGCTCCACCACGCGTAGGTGCGGGAACAGTTCTCCGGAGGATGGGCGTAGTCAGGATGGATTATGTCCGGCACCGTTTCCGGCAGGGAGCCGGGGATCCAGTTCATACCGGCCTCGAAATCCGAGCCCAGGCGGGTTTCGATGGTCAGGCGGTTTACAACATCCGCGACACAGTCGTGGGGTTCTTCCAGCTCGTCCTCAACTGAAGCGTCCGTATACATCCAGCAGGGAACCGTTACCACCCAGCGCGCGGTGTTCTTGGGGTTGTAGCTGTTGTCGGTCAGGTTGCGGCTGAAATCCCCGACCTGCTCGGTGGAGCTCGGGATGTAGTCGAGCCCGTAGAGCCGCCAGTCAGGATCGAGTCCCTTTCCATCCACCTCCTGGCATGTAATCGGCGTGTTATAGAACGTTATGACCGTGTCTGTTTTCCCGTCGCCGTCTACGTCCGTTGCCCAGGCATCCGCCCACATTTTCTCCGAAGCTGAGGGGTCCGCCGGCGGAGTCATGGGCTCGAGAGGATCGATTGCCCTCCCGTCGATCCCGTACTCATCCCGGTTGAAATCCACATATGCGTCGCCCCTGGACCCGTCGATGCCGCCGTAAACCCGCTCGATGAACAGTGTCTCGGGCAGAGCAGGGCTGATTTCACCGTTCACGTTGCCTGCCAGGTTCACTCCCTTGATCACCACGGTCATCTCGTCGAGTGTTTCATCGCTCATGCCGAGCTCTTCATCGCACCGGTCCCAGTAGGCGTATACGCGCACCTGCATCTCCTCGGATGTGGGAGTGCACAGGTAGCGCGGATGCGCCACCGCGCGCATACCCTGATGATATGCGCTCGACGGATCTCTTGCGGCGTCCGAGTAGTTGCGGATCGCCGGCATCGGAAGAAGCTCGCCGTGCAGGTTTATGAGTATGGCGTTTTCGAACTGCTCCGGCTGCGTGCACATCTTTTCCATAAGTATGCGCCATGTGGGAGTCATGGCTTCCTCGTACCCGGCTTCGCAGCGAAGCATGAAATAGCGAAGCTCGTCGATGTAACGCATGCCGTGGTTGTACTCGTCGGCCAGGCTGTACGGCAACTGGTTGATCTGCTCGCTGTATGGGTTCTTCTGCCTGTATGTGTTCGTCGGAATGTCGTTGTTGGTTTTCATGCGCGCGTTCATCTGCTCAGGCACATAGTATTCGTTCGCAGAGGAACCGTCCGGCATTTTGCCGGGGTAAAAGTAAGCCCAGTCGATGTCGTGGTACGAATCGACCTCCTCGTTGATGAACGGCATGTACCTGAAATCGCGGCCATAGCTGCCCTTGTTGATCCAGTGCGCGCGGAAATTGAGACCCGGGTTCCTCGCCTGCAGGTCATCCACGGTCACCTCGACCAGCGGCTTGATGTAGGACATGTACACCCACCACCCGGGGATGTTTTCGATGCTGAGAAAATAGACGTCATAGGTCTGGGTGGTCGGATATGCCTGGTCGCCCGGCGCCCTCAGAACCGTGCCCACGTCCGCGAGAAGCATTGGATCCCCGTACTCCTCGTCCTTGAAAACACGGGCGCTCACGATACGGAGGTCGCGGATGTTTAGCGTCTCTCCCCACACATCGTGCACGAACGGACGCACGTTGAGCTGGCGGCTGAACCGCCATCCCGACTGCGTTAATGAGGAGGTCAGGTTCTCGGAGGCGACATGGCTCGGGCACTCCACGTCCTGGATGGTCAGAATGTTGTTGAAAACAACACCGTCCTCCAAGGCATCCAGTTCGCCGAAGTCCCCGACCTGCTGAGTGAAGTTTCGGACCTCCTCGAGCAGCGAAATCCCTTTTTGAACCGCGAAAGCACGGTCATTCGAGCTGTTGATCGACCTGTTTGCACTGCTGAGAAAGGTCAGGGCCATCATCAGAACAATGGCCATGACCGACAGTGAAATGAGCACCTCCACCATGGAAAAACCGCTGGTGTTCTTTGTTCCGTTCTTTGTTCCGATCGCTTTCATTATCCGCTGGCCTTTCAAGCTCGACCTTTTCTTCATTGCAAAAAGTACATGGGCGCGCTGAACCGGTACTGTCCTGAAATAGTCAGGATCCGCTGGCGCACAGTGGAATCGAAGTTCACCTCCGAATAATCCCCCAACCCGCTGATATCTAGAACACCGTTCACCATAACCGTGCCGTTGACCAGGCTTGGCGCGTATTGCCGGTAATCATCTTCCACGTAAAGGATGCCCGAAAAATAACTCGATGAGTTGGATGCCAGCGTGACATTGCCGTCCACGTAGACGATGGCTGTCCCTCTCAACGGACGGTCGTTGTCGAATGTGACATCTGAATCGATATAGACGAGGCTGTATTCAGGCAGCTCGTACGGGAGGTTCGATGGATCTTCGGTGTAGATGTCCGCCAGTGTTTTCAGCTCTTCCTTGGTGACCCCGAAAACATCCTCCATGCCGATGAGATAAGTGCCGGGATCCGCCCTTCCCCAGGCAGGGGAACCGTTGAGCTCGGCGTTCCAGTGCTTGTAATGAGTTCCCGTCCCGCTCGGGTAGAGGAGGCCGTAACCGCCACCGCCCAGAACCCGGCTCCTGTCTCTGAGGTAAACGTTGCTGCCCTGCGCCGCGCAAAAAGCCGCATTCCCCGGCGGAATCACGGAGATCCGCCTGAGCTCAGTCGCCATCTTTGCCGATGCAAGAACATCGACCACGGTCAGGTCGCACTTTTCCATCACCGCCTTGCCATCAGGCTCGATATCTTCGATCACGTAGCTCTCGTCTTCCAGTTTACGCCACTGCTTGGCAACGGATCCGTCATCCATGAACTCGTAAAGCTGGTAGAACTTGTCAGGCGTGTAAGTGTCCGGGTCTCTCTTTCTGAATATGTAGCCCTTGGATTCGATGTACCAGAACCTCCCGTTCCCTGACAGGTTCCGCTCATCGGTTATATCCCTTACAGCCCTTCTTCGAATCTCGTAACGCCCCCAGACCTGGTCCTGCCCCGCGCTGTTCTCCCTGGACAGCTCGTACTCGCGGATGATCCCGATGATCTTGTGTCCGTCTCCATCGAGCGTGTTGTCATCCGTGTCATTGATCGGCGGGATCACTTCTATATCCCGCTGGGGATCAAACTCCTCCACGGGCTGAGCAGTCTGCCTGCGGAACCAGGACAGCGCGTCGATCAGGCCCGCCTTTGCGGTGTTGACCGCCTCGCCATGGTAGTTGAGCTCGTAGTCGATCACGTTTCTCGTGGTGCTCATCATCTCCAGGGAAGCCATCATGATCCCGCTCAAGAGCACGAGGCTGACCATCACGAGAACCATCATGCTCCCGCGCCTAGACCCGGTTCGCCTGGAACCTGTGAATCCACACATAGAGCTTTTCTTATGCATTTGCATTGAAAACCAACCTCTAGATAACCCCAAACATACAAAGACGTTAACGCAACCGTGCAGCAGGCGAACCTTTCAGTCAGAAGCAGGCCTCCTGCTTTCCGTCAGATCTCACGATCTTTGCTTAAGGATATATCGGCATTTTTCGATATTTAAATAATGGGTTATTTTAAATGTTTCATAACCGCTGCTTTTTCAAGGCGTTTGGGCTGCCAAAATAATTGTCCTCTCAAAAGTGAACCGATCTGTACCATGGAAGGTATGATTTAGAAGTACAGCTACCTATTATTTCCATCGATCCCTGCAAACAAGGCTTCTGAAAACCTGAAGCAAAAAAGATATGGTACGGGGAAGCTCAGCCGCAAAATGAATTCTCCGCCCCTCTTAAAAGGTAATTCGTTTTATGGTTAGATCATCACGAGAACTTAAGTGTCTACTGCTGTTTTTGTTGAGGAACGATCGATGGTTCGCCTGATACTTTTTTCACTTCTGTCGGTGTGCCCCTTCTTTCTGGCTACGGGTTGCGGCTACTTGTGCAGCCCCAATGTATGGATCACTGAGGATGGTTCATTTACCGTTTCCGCCTCGGGCTTGGAAACGCTGGATATCGACACACACAACGGAGAAATCGTTGTCCGGGGTGCTGAAGGCACCAATGAGATAGAGGTTCATGCCATTAAACGAGCGGGTGGGTTCGATGAAACCGATGTGGCAGAATGCATGAAGTCGTTTCATGTCGTCTCAAGGGTGGAAGGAACAAGGCACAAACTCGGCTGGGAATGGACCGTTTCGGATAACGAACTCAGGCGAAAGGGATGGCAGGCGGGCGTGTCGTTCGAAATTTTTCTGCCTCCTGATCTATGCATTCAGGCAACAACCCACAACGGATCAATCACACTGGATCACATGTCATCCGGTGCGAAGCTCATGACGCATAACGGCCGCTTGGTTGTTGAAGACCTCGAAGGCGATTTAATCGCAACAACCCACAACGAAAGCATCAGCGTTGTAGACGTTTCATCTTCCAACCTGCGCCTGGAGACGCACAACGGCTCGATCAAGGCAGGCCTTTCTGATGTCGCGTCCACGCACGGTCATATGATAACGCACGATGGCGGGATCAAGGTGGGCCTTGGAGAGAATCCATCGGTCCGCTTACACATGGAAACACACAACGGAGGCTTCGACGTGGCCCATGAACTCTCGGACATCCGGGAAACTGAGGTGTCTCTCGACGGCACGATCGGGTCCGGCGAAGGGATCCTGGACATCCGAACTTACAACGGGTCAATATCGATCAAGTGACGCATGACTGCCCGTTCGGAGAAAAGCAGCCTGATATCTACCACGGTGTGCTTCAGCAGATCCACATGAAACATGCGGGTTAAGGAGCTGTTTTTTTGATGGGTGTGCAGCACTCGAGCAGCTCTTCCAGCCCGGCAGTGCCAACGCAGATGCATGTGTCCGCAGCACCGTAGTAGACCTTGAGGTTCCTCGAATACTCCTCGTAGATCACACCGCAGGAAAACACCACGTTGTTAACATCCCCCACGCGCTCGTAATACTCCCGCGGCGCGAGAACCGGAATGTCGGAGCGGCCAAGCACGATTGCAGGGTCTTCGAGATCCAGAAGAAGGGCTCCCAGCCTGTAAAGCGGTCCGCTGGAGTTGAACTTGACACCGTGATATATCTCGAGCCAGCCTCCTTCGGTTTCGATCGGCTGTGCTGATGCGCCGATCCTGTCGCAATCCCAGTAGCCCGGGCGAATGCTCGCAAGAAGGTGGGAATCGCCCCAGCTGACAAGATCCTCGGAGTAGGACATCCAGATGTTGCCGAGACCCTGTGCCATCGGTCTGTCAAGGCGCACATAGCGGTCTTGGATTTTTCGTGGAAACAAAGCGCCGTCCTTGTTCTCGGGCTGAGAAACAAGCGCCACGCGCTCCACCGTTTCGAAATCCCTGGTTCGGGCCATGCCCAGACGAGGCCCGTATTGCGAGACAGCCGTGTACATGATGTAGTACCACCCCTCCAGCAGGGTGATCCGCGGGTCCTCGACACCCATGGCCTCGTAGGTACGGAAAGGCTCTTCCTGGGAAGGAGACATGAATGGCTTTTCTTCCACCTCGAAATGAAACCCGTTATCGCCTCTAGCAAGCGCAAGAACGGAGCGCCCCATGAGGTCCTCGACGCGGAGCAGCAGGATGTATTCACGCCCCACCTTGACCGATGCCGCGTTGAAAACCGTGTTGCACGGAAACGGTATGTCATCGAGCACGATAACCGGGTTGCCTTCCCAGCGGTGAATTACGTCGGGCCTTTTTGACCTTCGTGAATGGTTGTTACGCGGAATTTCAGGAGGTCCCGTCATGTTCGCAAATACCTTTACACATGCATCAATGCTCCAGGATGTTCTAGTGTTTCCCTTTACATTAATCGGAAAGGACGAGGTAATTCTGTAGGCACCGGCAAAAGACCGACCGTGGAGATGGGCCGCATTCCGAGCCCCTACCGCACAAACAGCTCCTCGAAAAACTCACGGCAGTCGTTGTAGCTTTTTGCAGCCTCTTCGAAATCCACTTCCATTGCACGGAAGTCCACGCCAGGCACCTTCACGTTATCCGGCTTGCCCACTCCGGGATGAAGCGGAATCTGGGCCGAATCAGAGAACGCGAGCTTCCTCTCCACCTCCGGGCTCAGAATGAAATCGATGAGCGCCCGGGCATGGTCCGGGTTCGGGCAGCCCTTGATCATGGCTACGGTGTTGGGGATCACAAGCGTGCCCATCTCGCCTTCGCCCTGGTCCGGGTAAACAACGTCCACGGGATAACCTGTCCCGTCCACACGCGCCACATTGAAGTCGTCCGTGTCCGTGAACCCGAAGGCGAACTTCCCCGTGCGGACAAGTCGCATCAGGTGAGCGTTTCCGGAGGTGAGGTTCGTCCCGTTTTCACAGATACCGCGGAAGAACTCCTTGGCCCCCTCCTCGCCGAGTTTCTGAAACAACACGGTTCCATGGGTTGCCGTGGTGCCGGTCAACGGCTTGGCTATCCCGCCCCTGCCCTTCCATCGGGGGTCAGCGAGGTCTTTGTACGATGTGGGCCACGCGGACCTGTCCGGCAGCAGCTCGGTGTTGACGATAAACACCCTGGCTCTCGCTGCCAGCCCCGTCCAATACCCCTCGGAATCCTTGAACGCATCGGGAATTTCTTCAGCGTTCGGCGATTTGTACGGCTGGAGAGCGCCCAGGTTTTTGAGCTTGATCGTGTTCGCTATCTCGTTGTTCCAGAACACATCGCACCTGGGTTTTACCATCTCCTCCTTGATCTTTCTGACAAGCCCAACAGTTTTGGTGGCTTCCGGATCGTATTGAGCTTTTACCTTGATACCGGAGCTCTTCTCGAAGCTCTTGAGAAGTGATTCCGAAAAGTTCCGGTCGAGCGCGCAATAGATCGTGACCTCTTTCGAAGAGCCGTTGCCGCAGGACATGAAAAGACCGGCAACAATCACACCGGCAATAGCAGTCAACAGGATGCAGGACTTTCCACGCATACTCATAAGGCATCCGCTTTTTACGTTCACAACAACCTCCTTGATCATTTCTATAACTTATAAAACATATCTCCAGTCAAGCATCGAAGTATCCCGCGATCAATCTTTTTTCTTTTCGCGCAACGGACGAGTACCGTTAAAATGGGTGCGGTGAGTCATGAAAACCAAAAACGATGAAAACATGCCGGAAAAAATACGCCCGGCTTCAAAAGCCGGGACATGGTACGAAGGAAACGCAAAGAGGCTGAGACAAGAGATCCTTGCTCTTTTCAAGGCCATCGAACCGAAGAAGCCCACAGGCCATGTCAGGGCGTTGATCAGCCCGCACGCGGGGTATGTTTATTCCGCGAAGACTGCGGCGCACGGTTTCAGTTCGATCCTGCACGATAATATCGAGCGCGTAATCGTGCTCGCACCATCGCACTACGAACGGTTCAAGGGGGGATCGATTCCGGACGCGACCCATTACGAAACACCGCTGGGCAAGGTTCCCCTGGATCGATCAGCCTGTGACCTGCTGCTCAGCGGAAAGGGATTCTTCAGCAGCCCGTCGGCCCACACCAACGAGCATTCCCTGGAGCTGCAGCTGCCTTTTCTGCAGGTGGCTTTGGAAAGAGGCTTCAGCCTCATCCCGATCCTGACAGGTGAGATCAAACCCGGCTTGCGCGGGAAGATGGCCGAGCAACTGCTTCCGCTATGGGACGATAACACGCTCGTGGTGGTCTCCAGCGATTTCACGCACTACGGGCCCAACTTCGGCTACGTTCCCTTTGCGGACAAGATCAGGGAGAACCTGGAAGAGCTCGACCTCGGCGCCGCCCGGATAACGCTTGACCTCGACCATGAACGGTTCGACGAGTACATCGAAAAAACGGGCGCGACGATCTGCGGCCGAGGGTCCATCGCCCTTTTCTTGTGCATGGCCGCTTCGCGCGAGGTCAGAGGCAAGATCCTGAAATACACCACATCCGGAGATATGACGGGAGACTTTTCAAACTCGGTCTCCTATGCATCGATCTGCTTCACAGCCGGCGAGAAACAAGCTGCCCACAGCAGCGGATCAGATGGTTGAGTGCCTGGCCCAGGTCTGGAGTGAAACCCGACATGACAGAGGATAAACGCTTCGCAAAAGCAAAGGGCATGGAAACGGGAATGGACAGGAGGAGCTTCCTGGGAGCGCTGGCCGGATGCGGCGCAGCCGGGCTCGGCGGAATGAACGCGCAATGCAGCCCCGGAAACAAGGAAAAAGCGTACCCCGCTCCTGACATCCCTGACGACACAGCAATGCGAAACAACCCCCTGGTTGTGCTCTTGAAACGTCCGGAAGCAATGGACGACAAAGGAAACCTTTCCAGCGACAAGGCGTCCACGCTGATGAACGATCTCGTGAGCGCGCTCGGGGAGGGCAACGACCCCGCCGCTGTTCTGGGACGGATCTTTCCCGAGGGCTCTCGTGTTGGGATCAAGCTGAACTGCCTTTCGGGAAGAGGCCTCTCTCCAAGGCCGGAGCTCGTCCACGCCTTCATCGATATCCTCATCCGATCCGGGATCCGACCGGAGGACATAACCGTTTTCGAGAGAACCGAGCGGGAGCTCGAAAAGGCGGGCTTTCATATCAACATGAGCCCTGGCAAGGTCAGGTTTATGGGCAACGACAGCCTGGGCGCGGGTTATGACAGAGAGCCCGTGTGCTCCGGATCGATAGGCTCCTGCTTCAGCACCATACTGACCCGAAGGATCGATGGGCTCGTGAGTTTCGGCGTGTTGAAGGACCATGACCTTGCTGGAGTATCGGTGGGCCTGAAGAACCTGTTCGGCCTGATACACAACCCCAACAAGTACCACGACAACAACTGTTCGCCCTATGTCGCCGATGTTGCCGCGTCCCCCCCGGTAAGGAGCAAGCTCAAGCTCACCCTGTGCGACGGCATGACAGCACAGCACCACGGCGGGCCGGCCTTGAGAAAAGAGTGCACATGGAACGCGGGCATCCTGTTGGCATCGCAGGATCCTGTGGCCGCGGATTCGGTCGGCGCGGCAATCATCGAAGAAAAAAGGAGCTCGGCCGGCATGAAATCCCTGGACGAGTGCGGCCGCCCGCCGGCCTACCTGGCAGAGGCGCGAAAAAAGGGCCTTGGCGAGAACCGGATGGACAAAATCACGTGCAAGAGAATCTGACCGACACAGGCACCGGCAGTGACAGGATACTAACGCGATGAGTACACGTAGAGAGTTCATAAAGCAGGGCCTGGCCGGGTGCGCGGCAAGCGGGCTCCTTGCCG
The DNA here is from genome assembly GCA_964542475.1 of uncultured Phycisphaerales bacterium. Taxonomy (GTDB): domain Bacteria; phylum Planctomycetota; class B15-G4; order B15-G4; family CAYZWU01; genus CAZIUL01. Next base: position 61,756 of record CAZIUL010000011.1, read on the forward strand.
GGGCCGGCACTGCCGCAAGCACCGCAGGATATGAAGACGGTGCAGGCGCGGATCAGGAACCGCTTGTCGAAGCGCGCTACTACGAAAAGATCGAAGATCTCAAGGTTCGCTGTGTGCTCTGCCCGAGGGAATGCACGGTCGCTGACAGGGAGCGGGGATACTGCGGCGTCCGGGAAAACAGGAAGGGAACCTACTACACCCTTGTTCACTCCAACCCCGTGGCCGACCATGTGGATCGCATCGAAAAAAAACCGCTCTTTCACTTCCTTCCGGGAAGCAGCGCTTATTCCATTGCCACCGTCGGGTGCAACATGGAATGCAAGTTCTGCCAGAACTGGGAAATCTCACAGTTCACTCCCGAACAGAGGCGTCGAAACGCGAAGCGCCTCCCGCCCGAGCAAATCGCAAAAAACGCAAAATACAAGCGGTGCAAGAGCATTGCATACACCTATACCGAGCCGGTTGTCTTTTACGAGTACATGTACGACTGCGCAAAGGCGGGCAGGGAAAAAGGTGTGAGGAGCGTCATGATCTCGAACGGCTACATCAAGGAAAAGCCATTTTGCGAACTGCTTCCCTTTCTGGACGCGGTCAAGATCGACCTCAAAGCGTTCACGAACAGCTTCTACAAGGAGCTTTGCAGCGGAGAGCTCGATCCCGTCCTGAAAATCCTCAAGCTTCTCAAGAAAGCGGGAACCTGGTTCGAAATCGTGGTCCTCATCATTCCCACAAAGAACGATTCTCCGCAGGAGATAAAAGAGATGTGTTCTTGGATCGTGGACAACCTGTCGGAACATGTTCCGATTCATTTCACGCGCTTCCACCCGGTGTACAAGATCAAAAATATTCCTGCCACTCCTGTCTCCACCCTGCGCAAAGCGCACGAGATCGCAAAAGAAGCGGGCCTGGAGTTCCCCTATATCGGAAACGTTCCCGGAGACGAGAGGGAGTGCACCTTCTGCCCACACTGCGGAAAGAAAATCATCTCGCGGATAGGCTTTTACGTGAAAGATTTCATGCTCGAAAACAGCGCTTGCCAACACTGCAAAAGGCAGGTGCCCGGGATATGGTCATAAAGCCTGGGGATGAACCACATGGGAATCAACTGATCGGCATTTTTTCCTATGAAAAAACGTTTAAACAATTTTGTTTTTCCCTTTCCATTATTGCACTATCTCATCTATAATAGCCCTTATCAAGGTAAGTTGTTGGATTATAAGCCAATTATAAGTAGTTATCAGTTGTAGGACTCTGCTGGTAATAGAGGCGGCCAAGGTCGACAGAAGAAGAAATTTTTGTAGACATTTTTGTAGGGAAAAAGAATGATCGATCTATCGCACGCACACAAATGTTCGAAGTCTCTGAAAGCGGTGTCCGATCTGAACCGCATCAACATCCTCGAGTTGCTGTTCAAGGGTGAGATGTGCGTCTCCGATCTGGTAAAGGCTCTCGGCCTGGACCAGCCGAAGGTATCACACCATCTGGCAATCCTGAAACGCGCCAACGTCATAATCGACAGGCGGCAGGGCAGAAAGATCATCTACTCGCTCCACCCCGGCTATTACAAAAAACCAAACGACTATGTGGATCGAATAGATTTCGGATTCTGCTCCGTGGATTTCAAGCGCCGCAGGGTGGATGCCAAGAAAGAGAAGGAGATGCTGGAAGGAGAACAGGGCGCCTAACTGATCCGAAACGCGGCCGTGTACTTTTCAAATGATTCAGGATTTCTTCAGAGCGTCATCCGGTTTCTGGATAAACGCTTGATTGATATTGAATATCCGGCAAAAGACTCTGTAAAAAAAGGTGCTGACGCACCTTTTTTTGTTTTCCGGGAAACAGGCCGCCGGAAAGAATATCCCCTGGTACCTTAATGCGGGCTTGGATCGTTAACTATCCCCGTTCCTCTTCCCCTGAAGCTTCCTTCATGCCTTTCTCTTTCTTGATCAAAGAGAACTCGAACTTGGTGTTCGTTGCAGCATACCTCAGGTGCCCTTCACGACATTCCGGGCAGATCCAGTCGAGCAACGCTGACATGTTCGCGTTGTAGTGGATAAGGATGTTGTTGTTCTGGTTTATAAAACACTCGAACTGGCAATCTTTATTGTCGCACTTAAACTTCAAAAGGGAGAGCATTGTGTTCTTCATGACGCACTTCCCACAAATGTCCTTGATCGGTTTCACCCCCGAAATGGAGGTATTTGTAAACCAAACTATTAAAGACTCTGCTTCTTACAAGTCAACCTATTTTTAGCGGCCACTGCCCTATTTTCGCTAACTTCATAATGTTACGTCAATAAAGTTTATTTTGTTTTCTCCGGGCCCAGTCGGTCAATCAAGAGCCTGAAGCTTTACTCCCGCCTTGTACCGGTTCCCGCCCCTGACAACGACAAGCTCGACCTCATCACCAACCTTGCACGCCCCCAAGGCCTCGATCAGTTCTTCCCTGCTCGTAACCGTTTCGTTGTCAATGCTCACGACCAGATCGCCGTCCACCTCATACCGCCCCTTCTTCAGCACGTAACGCGCTGTTCTGAGCCCGGCGGCTTCGGCTGCGCTGCCCTTGTTGACCTCCGCGATCAAAGCACCCTCTCTAAAGCCGAACGTGCGCGCGATCTTGTCATCGAAGATCTTCACACCAAGGCCCGCCCGCCCTGAAGAACCGTGCCTGAGAATCTGCGGAACCATGACGTTCACGGTATCGACCGGTATTGCGAACCCCACTCCGGATGAATACCCGTAGTTGCTGACTATGGCGGTGCTGACACCGATCAGCCTCGAGGCGCTGTCGAGCACCGGACCTCCCGAGTTTCCGGGATTGATCGCGGCATCCGTCTGAACCAGCCCAGAGACCTTGGCCCCGGCCTTGGTCACTACCTCGCGGTCCAGCGCGCTCACTACGCCCGTTGTAAGTGAATGGTCGAATCCGAAAGGGTTGCCAATGGCAAAAACCTTCTGGCCGACGCGTAGGTCCTCTGATGTGCCCACTGGTATCGGTTTCAGCTTCGAGGAAGGCGCGTTGACGAAAAGCACGGCCAGGTCGCTCGAACGGTCGTATCCGACAACAGACGCGTCCCATTCGGACTGGTCCACGAACCTCACCCTGACCTTTCCGCCGGTGCGGAGCGCCCCCTCGATCACATGGAAATTGGTAACGATGTGTCCGTCCTTGTCCCATACAAAACCCGATCCTGTGCCTTGGGGTATTTCGAAAATGTTCAAACGAAAAAAGTCGCTCTTCAAGGCAATGGTTGTAATGAAGACCACTGAGGGGGACGCGTTCTGGAACAATGATATGGTGCTTTGCTCATCAGCAGCCAGGTCGCCCCTTGGAGTAACCGCCCTTGGCTCTGCATCCGCGTTGTAAAAATTCCAGCTCCGCTCGCTGATAAACCAGACGCCAAGGAGCACAACAACCGCCAAGATTATGAGTAAGGGAAAGTTGGCAACCCACGGCCTCGAACCTTTGCCATGCTCCCGATCGAACTGCGTCATAATGTTTCTCCTGGAATAGAGAAAGTGGCTTCGATCCCGATAGCGATAAAAAAAAGAAGTTGCATGGGCTGTGCCATACAATCGGTTTCCAGGCTATATCACGTCGTTGTACACACCCACGGCGCTGCCGAATTTCACAATCGTTTCGATCGACTCCGATGAATGATCAAGGATATCGTCATCAACTTTCAAGCGATCCTGCTCGTATAGAACCACGACCGAAGACCCGCCGAAACGGAACATGCCCTTCTCATCGCCGCGCGCAACGGAGACTCCGGGCTCGAATGTCTGGACAACTGACCCGACACACATTGCCCCCACCTCCACCATGGCGATGGTGCCGGCGCGAGGTGTTTTTTCGAGAAGAGTCATCTGCCTGTAGTTCGCATCCAGTATCCTGAAACCCGATGCCAGGGCAATGGGGTTGACCGAATGAAGATCACCGATGATGCTGATCGCCCGGGTTGGGGTGCACGCTTCAGGAAAATGGAAACGGTGGTAATCCGCTGGGCAAAGCCTGTAGACCAGCAGTGTTCCGCCGTTGAAAAGCGAGGCCCGTTCTTTGCCGCCGAGAAGCGTTTCGAGATCGAGTACACAGCCTTTCACATTGACCTTCATGCCCGGCCCGATCGCTGGAAAGGCCATGAGCCTTGCGTCGCAAGGTGATATTGCCGCGGATGGCGATCCGCTGACGGGACGCGCCTCCTTTTTCATTGAGCGTGAGAAAAAATCGTTGAACGTTGCGTAGCCGCCCGTTGGTTTCTCAGCCTCGGAGAGGTCGATCTTCAGGTCTGCAGCCACCTTTTCGATCTTCCCTGCACTGAACCGCCTGTCCTGGAAAAAGCCGAAGAGGCGTGACACGGTGCGGCGCTTGAACACGCTATCTGCCATGAGCCTTCCCAGGGCATTTTCGTACAGAAAACGAACAAACCCTTCGCCCATGATGATCTCTGGCTCTACATCACCGGTTTTGCGGTTGTAAACAAGAATCTGCTTTTGGCTGCTCATTAAAGCGACACCCTTTGCCGGTTTCACTTGACCGGGTTTGCGCTATCCTTACCAACCTCCTCTGCCTTTGCGTCTGCTTGTTTTGCTTCGAGGGCGTGCTTCAACAACAGGGTCTTGTACTCCCCGCCCGTGGATGGCAGCTCTCCCATGGACAGGTGAAGGGTCAGAGTCTCCGGCTCGAATACCATTGACTGCACCGAAATCACCCCCTGATTCACCATGTGAAGCGCCTTCTTCAGCAGCGCGACATCGAGCTCGCCCCGGTGTTTTTTACAAAAACGGGTCAGGTAGCTGTACCGCCTGCATCCCGGCGGATTCGCCTTCCCCGCCCTGTGATGGTTCGTCGAGTAAACGATCCCGTTTTCAGCTCTTCTCACATCGAAGCGGCCGGGGCCGATCTCCGCCACAACAGCCGAACCTGAAGCGTCTAACAGGATCAGGTTGTTGGACGCGGCCTTTTTTTCCTTCTCGAGTATCCTAAGCCCCTCCTCGACAGTTACTGCTTCCTCCATGATACGCCTGAAAAGCAAGACGGAAGGCAACGCATCGAAGCATCTGTTCCCGTCCCTCACCTCCATCACCGCGCAGCAAAGGCCCGCATCGTTCATCGCGGAAAGAACGCCGCACAGCCCCGGCCAGGTTACGCTCGCAAAAGCGTGGTATCCTTCCGGCCTTTGAACAACAACGAGTCCGTACTTGTTCAGGACACCCATCGGGAAAAAATCCAGATTCCGCGCGAGCAGATGTCCGCCCTCCTTGGTGGCGGGCTTGCAAGCCGCGAGCGTGGAGCACCCGCCGCCGCGGTAGACATCAGGAAACGCGATGCCGGCCAGGACCGTTGAATAGTCCTTTTCCGTGGCAAGCGCCAGAGCTTTCATCTCCTTTTTAAACCGCTCGGGAATATGGGAGTCCATCTTGAGGGCTTCGCTCTTCAGCTTCTCGAGCCCGCCCGAAATCTGGGCCGCGGGCTGAAGGAAGAAGCGCATGAGATACGAGGTTTCCGCTGACAGCAGCTTCCCGTGTGCAGCGCCCATCTCCTCGGGAGTGCCCGCAAGCGTGAGCACGGGAATCCCTTCAACGACCTCCAGGCGGGACGACCCCAGCTTTGCGGGTTTGAAAGCGTCGCTTCCATGTGTGCACAGGGGGACAAAACCCGTCAAAAGGACGATAAAAAGTAAAACGGCAAATGCGCGACGGATAGTCATCAGCGATCTCCTCGGAAAAACCTTCTGTTTCGACCGGTGTGGGCTGTCAATCAATGGTAACCCGGAACACGCGCACTCCGATCACAAACGATGAAACTCCGATACCGGGCCGGCCCTGCACGAGCTGAGCATCATCCATTTTACAAAGCTTTGTGATTCTATTACAGGCGGAAACCCCATCGAAGTTCAGCCCTTCCTCAACAGCCTTTAACCGCTGCTAATGATCTTTACAAGGCGCGCTGCGCACCGGTTGAAGTTCCGGCATTTTTCACAAAAGTCGTTCTCAGGACTGAAGCTGACATCGGCACACAGATCCGACCCGTCACCGGTGTCGCTTCGAACCTTGTCCAGCCACTGCTGCTCCGCCTTGATAAGGGTTTCTCCCCGGGCAAGCTTCGCCCCGATCTTCCCGGCTGTTTCATAGGCCAGCTCCAGCTTGGATGCACCGGTTTTAGAGGAAGCCATCTTCGTGGATCGCCGGGACGTTTTGACGTGAAACAGCACAGCTATCAACAACAGCGCGAAAAAGACCGCGAAGGGCAAGACCGGGATGCTGTACATCAGTCCACAAGTCGCCTCGATTGCAATCCCGAGAAACCTCAATCCAAACACCAGGACCACAAAAAGAAAAACAATCCCGATATAACCCTGCGCGTGATAACTGCCCCCTCTGTTTCCGCGGATAAAATCCACGATCGAGCTTCCATCGAGCGGAGGCACGGGCAGCATGTTGAAAAAAGCAAGCAGCAGGTTGATCCAGATCCAGATCTTCATCGCACTTGATGCAGTCGAGCCTGTCCACTCGAGAACAAAAAGAACGACAAAACCCAGGAAGGCGAGAAAGAGGTTCGAATATGGGCCTGCCATGGACACCAGGAACATGTCTTTTCTTGGATTCCGGAGCATCTGCGGAGAAACAGGAACCGGCTTCATCCATCCGAACGGAAGGCCCATCGTGTAAAGCGTAAGCATGGGGAAAAGAACGGTTCCCATCAGGTCGATATGCACCAGGGGATTCAGTTTCATGCGGCCGAGGTCGCGGGCCGTGGTGTCTCCAAGGCGGTAAGCTGTCCAGGCGTGGCAAAATTCGTGTATGCTTCCGCAGAGAATGAAAACGAGAAAAAAAGGGAAATAGGTGAATATATCTTCCATGCCCCGGCTGGTTCTCCTTATGAGGTTCAAGGTTCAGAGGTTCAAGGTTCAGAGGTTTATCAGGAAAATGGGAGTTATGCAACAGTGCTGCCGGTTTTGCGGGCACGCACTATGTAGCTGTCGAAGAGCCTGCCGGCAAAGGATCCCGCGGCATGGTCGAGTGCTCGGGCGAATCGGTTCAATAAAAGGAGCAGGGTACACCCCAGGCCGCCCATCCTGGTCTCTGAGATGTGCATGAGCTGGGGTACGGGAAGGGTCAGTTGATAATACCAGCTCTTTTCGATCCTGTAGCCGCGCCTCGCAAGCATTTGGATGACCGAAGCCCTGGAAAGGCTGTTCAATTCGCGAAGAGGAAGCACGGGGTTGATTGATCGGCGGAGCCGCATCCCAAGCGAGCAGCGGTTCAGATCGCCTACGACCAGGGTGCCGCCCCTTTTCAACATGGAATCCAGCCCGTCCATGAACCGGTCATGATCCGGCGAAAAGCTGACAACCCCGGAACTGATCACTGCATCGAAGGGGCTTTCGAACGGCGGCTCCTCGCCAAAGCCCACCCGACAATCCATTTCCACGCCATGCTCCTTCGCGTTCTGCCCGGCGTAGCGGACCATCTCGGGGCTCGGATCGAACGCGGATACGGAAGCGCCGAGCAAGGCTGCCTCTGTACCGACCCATCCAGCACCACAGCCGGCATCAAGAACCGTTTTTCCGGCGACAGGAAGCGCCGCTTCCGCCATGATTCTGCGCATCCACCGGAAATGGCTGTAGGTGGGAGAACCCGGCGTCCCGTTCCATCCGCTCGCGTTCCGGTCGAACTTTTCCATGACAGCGTTAGGGCTCAAGGCTGTTTCCCGCGGCACCGCCATGAACACGCTGCCTTGGAAACATGATGAAGGAGCCTTATCAAGCTTGTGCCTGCCGTTAAGATCCAGCCTTTCGGAAGGCCCGTTTTTCCGAAAAACGTAAACCGCGGGCACGTGATATTCAGGCCAGAGGGTGTTTCTGAAGGCTGCAAGATCAGAGGTTTTCGGCACGCACTCCCTGTAAACCAGGGCAAGGCCGCCCTTTGCCAGGCGGGGTGAACACAGGGCCTTCAGGTTTGCACCGGCCGTGCTTGGGCCTTCCTCTCCGCTGAAACATGACGAATCTACCGCAAGGCAAAACGACCTCTTTCCCCCGCTGCCTTCGCCCGGGCCCTGGAAAAGTGCAAGCTCATCCGGGTCGAGGTCCAAATCCGAGACAATGCTTTCGAGCAAGCGCCGCAACAGGCTACCCCTCATCAAGCATTATTACAGCCGACTCACTATCTTCGTCTTCTTCTTCAAGGAAAGGAACTCGTCGATCGGGCATGGGGGTGATCCAGTCATCATCCGAGATGACATCGATCGTGAACAGCCCAAACAGGAAGTCCATCAGCTCGATCGGAGAAACGCCGATGTCAACGCCGATGACCAACAGGTGCGCCTCGGCTGTAATATCCAGGAACCTGCGTTCGTGATCGTAAAGCCTCTGTGAAAATCCCCACCTGTAAAACAGGAACTCATCATCCCCTTCGACCTTGTTCTCGAACGGGCTGTAGTAGGGGTTGAAGAGGTACCTGTTGCCCCAGCCGGGCTCTTTTTTGTATTGAACGAACGATTCGATCGCCAGATCGACCTCTGCCCTGGACTCTTTCCACTGGCCGGCCATCCTGCCGTCGAAGCCGAACTTCTCGGATTCGTAAAGACCAAGGCCGACAGCGATGGGCTCTACGGAGCCGACAGCGAAAAGGCTGAACTTGGAGTCGATGCCAAGGTTGAGCTCCAGGATGTCCAGAAAATCATAAAACCTCGCCGGCGCATAACCGAGCGTCCCCTGCCCTTTGGAATGATCAACAGTGCTGCATCCCGATGAAAACCACAACAAACCCGTCAACAACACAAAAAGAACCGTTATTCGCTTCATGAAACCACCTCTTAACCAGTTACAAACCGTTGGTAGAACAAACCGCTTGACACCGACATGCTGCCTTTGCGGCATGTCTTGATTCAAATAGGACGCATTTCGCAGGAGCCATATTCCAATGATCGGCCTATCCGGCGCTCATCCTTTACTATATCAGGGGCAGCCTTCGGGCGAAGCCGACAAATCAGCGGATAACGCGATCCTTTATCACAAAGTTAGGGTTACCCTATTTTTATACGATCCACGCGGTCACCGATTTCCAGGGAATCCACGACTTCCTGCCCGTATATCACCCGGCCGAACAATGTGAACTCTCCATCCAGGTGCGGGGTAGGGCAATGAGTGATGAAAACCTGGCACCCGCCCGAGTCCGGGCCCGAATTCGGCATTCCAACATATCCGCTCAAGAACCTTCGCTGGTTGATCTCGTCGCGGAGCACGATGTTGTTGTAACCCCAACCGTCCCCTCTAGGGTCGAGCCCCTGGACCACAAAGTTCGAGACGACACGGTGAAAGCTGAGTTTGTAGTAGACACCCGACTTTGCAAGGTCAATGAAGTTTTTAACATGTGCCGGAGCGTCTTCCTTGAAGAGCTCGATCCAGAAACTCCCCTTGCTTGTATCGAAGCGCGCCACAGGATTGGATCTTCCGTCCTTGTAATCCTCTCCCACTTCGGGAACTATCCGGCGCTGGATGCTTTTCGGTTCTATTTCGATAAGCTCACCCGAAATCGAGGCGAGGGCATCGGATGCCTGGACCCGTACCTTGTAATAAGGATCTTCGATGGCTGCCTTGAAGAACTCCTCGTCTTCCGGCCCCCCCATTGCAGACACGGATTCCACGATTTTCAGACGCGCTTCCTCCATCTCAGGCTTGAACGATTGGTGATACGCCGCCCTCAGCTTGGGAATCGAACGCGTGGACCACAGCTCCAGCAAAAGTTCAGCCGCTGTATACCGCAGGGACATGTCGTTCAGTTGTACGGCTTCTTCCGCCAATGGAACGATATCTTCGCTGAACTCGGAGTACACCGGATCCTTCAAAGCCTCGAGTGACGCGCATCTCACACGGATGCTCTCGTCCTCTGCGAAATCAAACAAAAGATCCAGGCCGTCTATTCCCATCAACCTGGCGCCTTCCAGGGTTTTTAAGCGGATAACCCTGTCCGGAGACTGGGCGGTTTTTTCGAGATATCGCTGAGGGTCCCCAAGCGCTCCGAGAGCGACGATGGCTTCACCCACAACAGTGCGGGACGGATCGTTTGTAGCCCTGACCAGCGCCTTGACGATTGTATCGCCGCCGCTTTCAAAGCGCCCGAGCGTGCGTGCCGCAGCGGCGCGGATATGAAAATTGAACGTCTTGCCCGGCAGCAGGTAGTTGATCAAAAACGCTGCTGTTTCCAGGCCCTGTTCCGAATCGGCATAGTTGCCCAGCCCCTTGATCGCCTCGACAACCACATTCCACTCGCCCGCATCGTTTGCCTCGTTACAGGCCCTGATCAGCGCCTTTCGGATCTGGGGAGTGGCGGGCATAGCCTGCAGTCCTCGGGCGGCAAAACACCTGGTCCACATGTTTTCATCGGTATCAAGAGCGTTGCGCAGCGCATCGCTTGATACCGGCTCGCTTATCTCGGAAAGGGCGTATGCGGCGCGCCACCTGACCCCGGATTCCGGATCTTCGAGCAAAGCTCTCTCCAGGGCATCGTTCCGCAGCGCAGCGATTTCGGATGGAAGGCCGGATTTTGGCCCGTACCGTTTTGCTCCGAGCTTGAAAAGGGCAAGGCAGGCTTCCGCCTTTACCAGAGGAGATCGATCGTTTTCAAGCATCTCGATGATCGGGCCCGCAAGTGCCTGGTCACTGAGCTTGCCCGCGGCCTCCACCGCCGCGGCCCGCACGTCATCCACGCTGCTCGCGAAAAACTTGGTCAGGGTCGCACCTGCCTCGGGATTTCCTATCTGCCCCAGGGCAAAAAGAAGCATCCTGCTGACCCGCCTGTCGCTTTCCTTGTCCAGGTGCCGTATGATGAAATCAACGGCCTTCTCGTTTCTCAAGCGCACGAGCGCCAGGGCCGCTCGCAGCCGCACTTCAGCGTTTTCGTAGTCGAAATAGGGATAAATCTCATCGACTCCGACGCGCAGGTCCTCACGCGTGGCAATCGCCTCGAAAGTGGATTTGTACGGCAGATCGCTCAGCAGATGACATGCGGAAAAACCCGGCAAGGCGATAATAAGCGCAAGGAAAGCAAATCGACAGCTCTTCTTCATGATGTTACCACCTGATTTTCTTTCAGAAACAGGATCAACCTTTACTCCTGCCCGAAGCCAGGAACCTGACAACAGCCTCGCAAAGCGCTTCCACTGAACGGCGCTTTACGATCACGATGGGCTTTTTGTGGTGCGGATTGTTTTTCCCGTACTGGTTGGAAACCTCGTGTTTCAAGATAGTTCCCGCCCAGATGACTGCAAGGTCGCACCAGCCCAGGTCCTCGGCAGCCCGTTGCTTGCTCCGGCTCACGTTTCCCTGGATCGTTCTGAACTCGATCGAGACAGGGCTGTTGTTTTTCAGCTCGTTGTGCGAGGCAGGGGATCCACCCACAACCAGAACATGCCGGACCCCCGCGCATCCGCATGCATCGGCCATACCCTCCAGGCCCCTAATGATCGACGAACCCTCACACAGCCGGCAGATTGACGGCTCCCGCGAAAGCACGATCTCTTGGCCTTCATACCGGCTGGAAAGAAGATCGTGGCAGCCTTTGTCTCCGCAACACAGAACCACCCTTTCAGGGATCTCCTTCTTGAGGAGCTCCGCCTGTTCCGCGTTCAGGCTTTCATGGTTAAAAAGGCGCGCCAGGTGTTCGGGGAGCAGCTTCCGAACCTTCTTTTTCGCGGCCTTGTCCTCTACGCCCAACTCGCCAAGAACAGCCTTAACCTGAACCCTGTCCGCTTTGCGCTCTTTCTTATCCGCTTTATCGGCACGAAAACCGTCTTTGAATATCGACTGTTCGAACTCTTCCAGCTCTTCAAGGGTCTGTGGAAGCTCATCCACGTTCAGTTCCAGCCCTTCGTTCCATTCGCCGGCCATATCCATATCCTTGCGAGCCCCGGATGATGACGCCCGGTCCCTGGAACAAAAGCCTGAAAACGCTACGCGCGCGCGGCTGATATGCTCCTCTTCCAGCTCGTCCTCAGGGTCATCGCAGGGCAGTCCGATTTCACGCAGCCACTTGAGCAGCTCTTTAACCGGAACGCCCATCTCTTTTGCCAGGTTATGAACTTGCATCTTCATCTCATAAGGAAGGAGATCAGGGGCCGGAACGGCCCGATACCTCGACACAAGGTCAATCCGGTCCGATCAACCGGCTTGAACTATTGTAGCTCCCGATTACCGGGAGACCACAGTTTATTCTTCAGGAAAAGTGTATAGGGGCCGGAACAAGAGGCGGCAAGTGACTGCCGCCCTCCAGGAATCAGGATGAGCCGGTTTTATGGAGGGCGCTGCTACGTCGGCGCCGTTGGAGACGGAAACGGGGGCAGAGGGCGAAAGATTTTTCGCCCCTACTGCAAGAAGTCCTCGATCTTCATCGGCTTGATCACGCGCTTGTACTTGTCCGTGGTATCGTAAAGCGGATCACAGCTGGTTTTAGGACGGGGGACTTGTCTTTTCCTGGATTTTTTGGAAGGCTCTTTTTTTGAGGCTTTTTCTCTCTCGTTCTCAGGACCTGGAACCTTTGCAAAAGAATAAGATTGCTTTGGTTTCATAGAACACCTCTCATTTTCTTG
>CAZIUL010000011.1:74441-105244 GCA_964542475.1 uncultured Phycisphaerales bacterium
GAGATTGCCAGGGAAAACACAAAAAATGGTCAATGACTGCAGTTCTTACACGAGGAGCTGGTGCACGAAGAACAGGAGGACCCGTTGCCGGAAGTGGTTGATTTTCCAGTACTTTGCATTCCAAAGACGGAAAACTGTTTTTTTGCTTTACCGCTGCCGCATTCGGGACACTTGACCTTTTGCCTGGAACTTCTTATCAAGAGTTCAAAGGAATGGCTGCATTTGTTGCAGGTATATTCGTAAAGAGGCATTCACTCATCCTTTTTATTCGTTGATCGATACCTATAAATCTCCAGAATAAACTCTGGATACCCATTTAAAAAAGAAGCGGGGATAATTCAAGATGAATGACAAAATTACAGCTATCGATGAGATCAAGAGAGCGGTTCGCGCGTTCGCCGCAAAGAGGGATTGGGCCAGGTTTCACTCTCCGAAGAACCTGTCAATGGGGCTTGCCATCGAGGCAGCGGAGCTGATGGAGCACTTCCTCTGGAAGAGCCAGTCGGATTCCGAAAGCCCGGATGACATGAAAGAAGTGGAAGGGGAGCTTGCCGATGTATTCATATTCACGCTCAACCTGGCAGCCAGGCTTGGAATAGACCTGGCGGAATGCACCGAGAGGAAGCTCAAGGAAAACAACAGGAAATACCCCGCCCGCCTGGTAAAGGGGAAAGCGCACAAGTACACCCATTATGAGGGGAAGAACGACGAGTGAGCCGTTGGCGGGCAGGTTTGCTTTACATGCTGTGCGGTATCAGGTAGATGGCAAGCACGAGCAAGCCGGCAAGCGCCGCGAAAAGCCCGGCAGCCCTCCTCCGTTTTCGAGAGGTGCTGAGCCACACCGCGGCCGCGCCCCACAAAACCAGCGCCACCTGGGTCTTGTTGTCAGTGACATCGCTTCCAAAAGGAAACGCCTCCCATACCACGTCGAACGCGTAAATGTTCATTGCGAACCCGATTGGCACTCCCCCGATGAACAGGATGATCCAGGCCAGCCATGCCAGCTTGTGCGCAGGGTTCTTTTTTTCGTCGCTGTCGCGCCCGCGGCCCAGATCGAGCCCGTACAGGGCTGCGAGAATAAGCACAAAAAAACCGGCGAACATGGATAGCACATGCGGGATCATTATCCAGGCAGGCACATCGCCTTTGAACTTGAGCGTCATTGGAATGCCATCGGCTTTTGCAAGCACAACCGGCGTGCTTCCCGAATGTTCGAAGCAGCCCTCGAACCTGTACATGTACCTGGTTGCCGGTGGCTGGCAAGGAAGCCCGAAAACGTACGCCTTGTCACAGTCCTCGCGATCCGTTTCGATCCTTGAATGGTGTACTGTTTCCCATTCCCCTGCTCCTTGCACCTTGCCTTTGACACATGCCCGAAAGGGTGCCTGTGCCTTGTCAGCGTCGTCAAAGACCACCTTCATTACAACTTCAGCAGGACCTTCCCCCGAATGCCCCCTGGGCGCCTTGTGGGAGAGTGTAAATCCCGGTCCGGCAGCTTCGACCCGGTACTGGTGGTTCGGTCCGAACCTTCGGGCCGACACGATGACCACCATGGTCAGCAGTACAGCGGTTAATACCTTCTTTTTGCTCATGAACTCTCCAGCAGCAGGGCCTTTTACCCGGCATATCTATCGGATTCGGTTTTGCGACCGGGCTGGAAGATAGCTGAAACCAGGTATAGGGAAAAGGGGAATTATGGGGATGGGGAGAAAAAAGGGGGGGGCTTGAGGCTGTACGAAGTCATTTATGGGCGACCGGCCCCGGTCGCCCGTACGATCCCGATCAGGAGGACAACCACGGGGAGTTGCCCCCGATGGATGCCACACGTAAGCCGTTTAGCAGGTTGGTCGGTGCGGTAAATTCAGGGAACTCAGACCTTCTCCAGCAGGGCGGAGCATCTATCGCGCCAGACAGCCTCGCGGTCCTCGAGCCCAAGCTCTTTAAGGTACTCCATGTCAAGCTCGGCAGCCGGGCCTTCGTCCAGTGTTTCATCCTCTTCGCAAGTGGTGCTGATAACGTTGGCAGCGTGCACGAGGGTCAACGGGCTGAACGCGCGGTACCGGCAGTCGCTGGTGTGATGGTGATAGGCAATGGCCTCCACTATGGAATCAGGAAGCCCCCAGAGAGTCATGAGGTACGCGCCGATATCCTCGTGGGTCGTGCCAAAGACCTCTAGCTCCGCATCGCAGACAGACACGCCGTCTTCCGCGACTCGCGATAGAACCTTTCCATACCTTTTGGTGAAGTTCGACACGAGTATCAGCTTGCCGGAATCATGGACCATGCCCGCCATGAAAGCGTCTCCGGCAAGGTGCCGGTCAGCCTTCTCAGCCTTGGCGATCTCCCTGGCAAACGAACCGGTCTTCATGCTGTGGTCCCACAGGATCTGCAGGGAAAACTCGCCGAAATCCTTCCCCTCGAACTGCGAAAAGATCTGGACCGACAGCACGAGCCCTCTGATTGTCTCCAGGCCTATTATACCAACGGCCTGAGCAATGCTCGAAACCCTGCTGCGGCATCCGAACATCACGGAGTTGACCAGCTTGAGGATCTTCGCGGTCATTGCCACATCAGAGGAGATGATATCGCCCACGCGCTGTATGGATGCATCCTCCGATCCAAGCTCTTCTAGGAGGCTGGCGTACAGCGCCGGCATGCTCGGCAGGGAATCGGTGTTCGAAACCACGTTTTTCAACCCATCATCAGCCATCCTGTCGCGAAGCGAACACGCCCGTTCGAGCAGCTTCCTCAGCCTGTCCGAGTTATACGGTTTGCTCAGGTACTGGTGGGCGGGGTGAGCGACCTTCATTACCGCTTCCTTGCCCGAATCCCCTGACAGAACTATCCTGACAACATCCGGATGCTTTTTCATCACTTCGGTCAGAAGCATCGCTCCGTCCATGCCGGCAACTTGTATGTCGGAGACAACAACGTCGAATCGGACCCGGCTGAGGATCTCCATGGCCTCTATTCCGCTACGTGCAAAGGCAAGGGCCCACTCACGCCTCAATGCACGAAAGGTTCTTCGCATTCCCTCCAGCACATTGGGATCGTCATCAACAAATAGTATCTTGCGTCTCACGGCTTCAACACCCTGTTCATTCTCTTGTCCTGTTCCAGGGGAAGCTTGACGATGAACGTGGTTCCCCTGCCCTGCTTCGTTTCGAAATCAATGGTGCCCTCGTGCATTTCCTTTATGAAGAACAACGCAACGGCCAAGCCTTGCCCCGAATGCCCGCCTTTCACACTGCGCGTGGAAAAAAACGGATCGTAGATCTTATCCCGTATCTCTTCCGGAATACCGGTGCCCGAATCACTGATGCGGATCTCGGCCCAGTCTCCGTCCAGGCGCGTGCTGACACGGATGACCCCCTTCCCGAACGCACCGTTGTCGGTCTTTTCAGCCACAGCCTGGGCGGCATTCACCAGAAGGTTCAGAAGCGCCTGGTTGAGTTCGCCCGGATAACACGGCACCACGCCCAGCTCGGGATCCAGGTCGGTTGTTACCTTGGCTGCAAACTTCCAGTCCGGCCGCGTGATCGTGACCAAGCTCTCGATCGCCGTGTTCAGGTCGGTTTCGGTTTTTTCCTCCATCCCAGGCTGAGAAAACACATTCATGGCCTGCACGGTTTTAGCCACAATATCCACACCCTCGAGTGTCTGGTCTATTGCCCTGGGGATCTCTTCTTCGAGATAGGCCCAATCAGCCTGCTCGACAGCCTCATCAAGCGCATACAGCGCTTTCTTGTCGATCACACCGCGCCTGGCCGAATCCAGCGCGTCCCGGTAACTGCCCACAAGGGTCTCAATACCTTTGAACGCTTCCCTCAGAAAACGGAGGTTGTCCCCAAGGTACTGCATGGGCGAATAGATCTCGCTCGCCACGCCCGATGTGATCCTGCCGATCCCCTTGAGTTTTTGCGCCTGAACGAGCTGGACTTCGAGAATCTTCCGCTGTGTGACATCGTAACCCAGAAGAGCAAAACAGGCCGTGCTTCCGTCCTCGGCGACCACGGGGATGATCGTAAGGCTCAAGAACCGTTGCTTTCCATCCGGTTTCTTGAAGCGCAGATCCTCGACCCTGACCGGTCGCTCCTCCTCGATACACAGAGAAATTCCCTCATCGACACGGCTCATGTCCCAGGAGACCCCGCACTCCCCAAGCGCTTTTCCAAGCGCATTGTCCTTGCTGATCCCGAACGTTTTCTCAGCGGTCCTGGTCCACAGGGTAACTTCACCGTTCGAGTCGATTCTGATCAGGAAAAGGGAGATGCTGTTGAAAATCCGGCTGATCCCCTCCCAGCCATCCTGGAGCATATCCACCATGCCGGACTCTCCGGCGCTTGCGATTGATCCTTCTTTTGCGTCGGAAGACTCCGGGTCTCCCTTGAGAATCAATGTTTTCCCTTCCCATGAGTTCATTGGTTCGCTCTTTCCTTCCTCTCGATTTACGGCCGGTCCTAGACAAGAATTATCGATATTTCCACGCGGTTAGATTAATCCTTTGATAAAAAAAACCGGGTATTCAGAAGAGGACGGCATGGAGGGCATCGCTCCGGCGGCGCCGGAATGGAGGGCGTCGCTCCGTCGACGCCGGATGAAAAAAGGCGGCAAGAGACTGCCGCCCTCCATACGCCGGATAAAAAGATCCATGTTTATCCGTGTCCATCCGTGGTTCTCTTTTTCTTTCTTTCTCTTCCTATAACTTGAAGGGAGTAAACGAAGAAGCGGCAACAGACTGCCGCCCTCCAAACGCCGGATCGGATCATGAACGTGCAGGGATCGCGGCTAACTACTTTTCGCCCCGCACAAAGCGGGTCCCGGGTTCAAAATGCATGCCTTTTGTGAACTCCTCGGTCGGAAGCTCGTTTTTTCCTTCGCGTTTCAGCCTGAGAACATCGAGAAATCCTTCGGAGCACGCGACGATGAGCCTCTTTCCGCTCTCCACGATCTCACCGGGCTCCGGAGCGGAAGCTGTGCTGTCCACGCTTTCGGTGCACCTGCTTTTTGTGATGATGATGCGTACGAAAGACCGCCTGTGCCTCACAAAGGTGTACGCCCCCGGCCAGGGAACCATTGCCCTGACGAGCCTTTCGATGTGTGCCGCGCTGCTCCTCCAATCGATGCGGCCGTCCTCTCTTTTGAGCTTGGGCGCCATCACTGCATCTGAATCGTCCTGGGGCACGGGCGACATGGATCCGTGTTCGATTTCATCGAGCACACGCAGCAGCAGCGGTGCAGCAGCATTAGCAAGCTTGTTGTGAAGCGAGGGGAAATCGTCATCACCGGATATAGGTGTTTCCTCCCGGCCAAGGATCTCCCCTGCATCCATCCTCTCCCGCATCTGGAAGATGGTCACGCCGGTAACCGCGTCATTGTTCAGGATTGCGTGCTGAACCGGAGCCGCGCCCCTGTACCGCGGCAAGAGGGAAGGGTGAATGTTCAAGCCGCCGAAACGAGGCGCTGCCAGCAGCTCCCTCGAAAGCCTGGCCCAGAACGATGCGGTCACAATAAGATCGGCTTCGAACTCCCGAACGAAACCGATAATCTCTTCCGAGTTCACATCCACGGGCTGCATGCAATCCAGCCCAAGCTCTTGCGCGGCGAGTTTGAGAGGAGGAGCGATCACCCTGTTTCCCCTGCCCCCGACCTGGTCCGGCTTGCTGATCACAGCGATATCGTGCGCAGCCCGCTCCTTCAGCGCTCTCAGCGAAGGTATTCCAAGCTCGGATGTGCCGATGAATACGATGTGCATTGGCCTGCTCCCCTCCCCGCTCTCAAGGCTGCTCTTCTGATGCGGACATCCCTTCATCCGCGCCTTGCGCCTGTTCCGCCTCCCGGGGCCGGCGGGGCTCGACAGCAGAATCGCCGCTGCCGGGCTTCTGCTCTTCGAGCAGATCGGTCAAGAACGGATGATCCGTATCCTCTGCCTCGGCAGGCTCTTCATCACCTTCCCGGCCGAGAAAAGCGATCCTGTACTCTCCATCCTGTTTAATCGCGTTCAGCTCTTCCTCATCCATGCACAAGGTAATGAACAGGCCGCTTTCATCTTCCTTCTGGACAACCGTCACGATCCTCTGCTTGACAAGTTCGAGAATGCCCACGAAAAAGCTTATAGCATCGCTCCGTGTCTTCTTCTCCTCGAAAAACGATTCGAACGCAACGCTCTTCTCTTTTTGAAGCATCCCGAGAATCGTGTTCATGTAGGCTGAAAGCGGCTTGTCCGAATGAATCACACTATACGCCCGGTCCAGGCCGGTATCGCTCATTATCTTTGAAAATGCCCCCAGTATATCCCAAAGGCTGAGCTCCTCGAACGGGATCTCTTCTTCGCCCGGTATTTCCGTGAGACGTGGGCGGCAAAAGAGCTTGCTTCTGTTCTTACCCCTCTGCTTGAGACCGCGGGACAGGACTTTGATCTTCTTGTACTCCATCAGATGCTGGAGCAGGTTGTCCTGCTGGTCTATCTCCTCGTCGAGATCTATCTCCTCGGTGGGAAGCAGCATCTTGGACTTGATCAGCATGAGCGTGGAAGCCATGACCATAAAATCGCTGGACAGATCCACGTCTAGCTCCTGCATGCGCTCAACGTGCTCCAGGTACTGGTCCACGATGCTGGCGAGGGATACCTCCTGCAGATCCACCTCCTGCTTGGACACAAGGTAGAGAAGAAGGTCCATGGGACCGCTGAAGACTTCCAGGTCGATCTTGTAACCCAAGACGCTCTCCTGCCAAAACCGGTAAAATTCGCGCTCCGTTATTTAAGCATTACGATCCGTGCTTGGCAACGAAATCCGGGCTCTTGAAAAAAGAAGCCGGCTCTACATCCGATGAGCCGGCTTCTTTTGATCTGGTTCCAGATTATTAATCCGTGAGAACCACGCTTGTTTCGATGTTACTTGACCCGGCGAAGTTATAGTTAGTGTCCTTGTAGGTAACAACCTGTGAGTAGAAGGTGAGACCAACATAGCCGGTAGGAATTTGAACCATCAGCTCGCCGGTACCTTCCGAATCCAGGTTCCCGCTGTAGAGGATGGTATAGTACAAAAGGATGGGAAATCCCTTGTATGTGAATGTGGTCCCGTTAGCTGATACGATCAGATAAAAGTAGTCGTTGACCCCGCCGCCGTATTCCCATGTGAAGTCTGAACCGCCTCCGGTTATTAACGGCGCCTGCAGCTTGGGAGGGTTGGTCTCCACATACGTGAAATACCCGGGATTGCTTGTCCCCGAGGCGTTCTTGACCGTTACAGCCGTGTTCCCCAGCGCATTCGCCGTGGGCGCGGAGTAGGTGATCGTGTGCGTATCAACCACGGTGAATTCCGACGATGTCAGAATGGTTCCTCCGGAGTTCACCTCGCTGATCGAAATGAAGTTATTTCCGGTTATGGTGATGATGCCGCCCAGGAACGCCTGAACCGTGCTCGGACTGATGTTCGTGATTTGAGGAGGAGCGGGGGGTGCAATCAGGTCCATTGCCGCATCCAGGTCCACCCTGCCGTATTGTACCCACGATCCGACATTGACAGCCGAATCCCTGATCGCTGCGATCACATCGTCCGCATTCGCTTTTGTTCTTGTTCCGCCCTGCATGGCGTACAGGATAACCGCCATGCCTGCCACGTGTGGGCATGACATGGATGTGCCGTCAGCCGAAGCATATCCACCGTTGTAGTAAGTGGATACTATGTTTTCTCCGGGAGCGGCCACATCAACCCAGCTTCCGTAGCTGGAAAAGGATGACTTGTTGTCGTACTGGTTGGAAGACGCAACCCCCATCACGATGCTGTGGCCCGCCGGGTAGAGCTTCTGGGTGCTCCCGCCGTTGCCCGCGGCAGCAACGCACACGCATCCCGCGTTGTAAGCGCTGTTCAGGGCATTGTAGATGCTCGAGCTGTAGCTGCCCCCAAAGGACATGGAGATGGACAGGGCGCCGTTGTTCTTGGCAGCGTTGATACCCTGCACAATGGCGGTTGTTGGGAGGCTATAGTGGCCGACCCTGTAGGCCAGGTATCTGCAGTTGTAGGCCACGCCGGCAACGCCGATGCCGTTGTTGGTTTCAGCGGCGGCGATTCCCGTGGTAATGGTTCCGTGGCCGTATGTGTCGTTCGGGTTGGAGTCGCCCGAATAGTAGTCGTACCCGCCGGCATAGTGGTCGTTAAGGTCGACATGGTCCATGTCCACACCCGTGTCGAGTATGGCAACCAGCGCTGAAGGGTCTCCCGTATAGGTGTCCCACGCTTCCGCGCACTTGATCTTCTTGGGTCCCCACTGCTGGCTCCAGTACGGATCACTGGGCGCACCAATGGGACGGTAGATGAGGTTCGGCTCGGCGTACTCGACGCTGGAATCCCCGGCGTAAGTTCCGAGGATTTCCTCGAGCGTTTTTTCCACGCTGATCCGTACATGAAAAAGGCCTTCGGAGATCTCTTTCACGACCTCGCATCCTGCTTTCGCATGAAGCGCTGTCATGGCTCTTGCCTGAACACCTTTTGTGAACTGAACGAGAGCTTCCCCCTTGACAATTTCGTGACCGTTGAATTCACCCAGCTCGTAGACCGGGTCAGGCTTGTCCACCCCCTGGCTGTAAGCTGCAGCACAGGAAATAAATGCGATCGCGAGAACAAGGGCTCCCAGCCGGATGGAAGCCGGATATTTTGTAAAACCTAACTTCATTACGTACCTCCAGAAAAAATGGTTTACGAAACGGGCCGGGTCGATCCAGGCAAGGAATAGGCTTGCTCGACCGAAAAGGCACCGGCAGATTCAAGTGATATTGAAGGATAGGCCTCTGGATCCGAAGCAGATGAAAACCACCTGGAGACGGATCATATGAGATATATTAGCACAAACACCGAAAAAGTCGATGTTCATTTATCATTAGTTTGCAATTTCAAAAAAACCATCGTTGCACGGACACGGGCGGTTCGAGAACCGCCCCTCGCGAACAACGGAATGTTTTCGTTTATCGTGTAGCCCCCCCCCGTGGTTGCATCCGGATCGGGATCGGGCGCTCGGGCGACCGGCCGGTCGCCCCTACAAATCCACGCCAGGTATGGCCTTGCTGTAAGGCAATGTCGCGATGACCTTTACGCCGCATATCCGGGCGACAGCATCCGGGTTCCCTGTCTCGTCAGGACCCGGTGGGTTGA
This sequence comes from uncultured Phycisphaerales bacterium, assembly GCA_964542475.1. Classification (GTDB taxonomy): domain Bacteria; phylum Planctomycetota; class B15-G4; order B15-G4; family CAYZWU01; genus CAZIUL01. Next base: position 83,594 of record CAZIUL010000011.1, read on the forward strand.
CCGCGGGATCATCAGTCCGGGTGAACACGACCCCGAGAATGTCGAGCCCTCGCGCTCGCGCTGCTTCCACCGTGAGGCAGGTGTGGTTGATGGTGCCGAGCCCGGCGCGCGCCGCAATGACAAGTGGAAGGTCCAGGAAACGAACGAGGTCTGCCATGAGCATCTTGCTTGTAAAAGGAACGAGAAGCCCTCCGGCACCCTCGACAAGTGTAATATCATGTTTTGAAGCGATGGAGCTGTACGCCTCAGCTATCCTTTCCGTGGAAATCTCTTTCCCCTCCAGGGCGGCCGCTTCAGCCGGTGCCATGGGAGCGCTGAACCGGTAAGGGCATACCTCATCCAGGGTTATGGAGGACCCCGAAGCCTCAAGAAGCAGCTTTGCATCCGTTGGAGGGCACCCACCCGCGCTTTCGACCTCGCCGGCGCCCATTTGCTCAGCAGGCCACCCGGTCTCGCACGGTTTCATGACCCCGACCTTCAGCCCCTTTGCTCGCCATCCCGCGATCAGGCAAAGCGACACATAGGTCTTGCCCGCGCCTGTGTCTGTTCCTGTTACGAATACCCCTTTCACAACTCCTCCGATACGGCTTGAATGCTTTGGACGAGGATCTTCATGAGCTCCACAAGCTCGTCCCGGCTGACGGACAAGGGCGGCATCACAACCAACACATCCCCGAGCGGCCTGAACATCGCGCCCCGCTTTCTCGCCTCCATGATCACCCTGTGCCCCACACGCAGCTCCCCGGGGAAACGCTCTTTCGACGCCCTGTCCTTCACGAGCTCGATCCCGACCATGAGCCCTTTCCGCCTGACGTTTCCTACAACCGGTATCTCCCTTACACCATCGAGAAGCTCGGCCAGCTCCCCGGCTCTTTCCGACACCCGCGCAATCAGATCGTGGCTGTCGAAAAGGCCGAGGTTAGCGAGCGCTGCGGCGCACGCGAGCGGGTTGCCCGTGTAGGTGTGGCCGTGAAAAAAGGTCTTCATGCTCTCAATGCTTCCCAGGAAACCCTCAAAGACCCGGTGCGTTGCCATGGTTGCCGCGAGCGGAAGGTAGCCCCCGCTCAGCCCCTTTGCGAGCGACATGAAATCCGGCTCCACACCCTCGTGCTCGCACGCAAACAGCTTCGCTGTCCTGCCGAAACCGGTGGCAACCTCGTCGAGTATCAGGAACACACCGTTCTTTGCGCACGCCCCCGCGATCCGCTCCAGAAACCCCTCGGGGTGGATTATTATTCCGGCAGCGCCCTGCACAAGCGGCTCCATCACAACCGCGGCAAGCTCCTCGCTGTGCGCCCGGATGATCTTTTCGGCCTGTTCCGCGCATTCCATGCCGCAGGTGCTGATGTCGAGTCCGAGAGGGCAGCGGTAGCAGTGCGGCGATGGAAGTTTGATCGCATCGAAAAGAAGCGGCTTGTACATCGAGTGGAACAGGTCAATGCCGCCCACTGACACCGATCCGATCGTGTCCCCGTGATATGCGTTTTCGAGACATGCGAAACGGATCTTCTTTCCTTCCGGAGCGTTGTTCTGTCGCCAGTACTGGAATGCCATCTTCAAGGCCACCTCAACAGCAGTGGACCCGGAATCCGAATAAAACACCTTTTCCAGGCCCGCAGGTGTGATCTTCACCAGCTTTTCGGCCAGCTTGATGGACGGCACGCTCCCTAGCCCGAGAAGCGTGGAATGTGCGATCTTGTCGAGCTGGCCGCGTACAGCTTCGTCCAGCTCCGGCACGCGATGCCCGTGTACGTTCGTCCACAGCGAGCTTACCCCGTCTAGATAGGATCGGCCGCGCGTGTCCTTCAGCGTTATCCCCTCGGCCTCCGCAATGACCACGGGCTCGTTGTCGATCCAGTCATCCATCTGTGTGAATGGGTGCCACACATATTGCTTGTCGTTTTCAGCCAGCTTTTCGATTTCGTGCTGATCCATGGTGTGCTCCGTGGTCAGAGGTTCAAGGTTCAAGGTTGTTGAGGCCGCACCTACGGTCTTGCCTTATTATTTCAGCCCGGACAGGACCTTTTTTAGCGCCTCTGCCGCGGCTTCCAGGTGCTCTGCCGTGTGTGCGGCTGACACGGAAAAACGCAGCCTGCACCTTCCATGCGGGACCGTGGGAGGGCGGATTCCCTGGCAAAAGATCCCCTCGTCGAGCATGCCTGCGCAGGCTGCCATCACCTTGTCCACCCCGGGCACGAGCACAGGGATAATGTGGTCACACCCGGAAGGCGCCTGCCCGATGTTTCTTTCAATCCGTTCTCTAAGCGCGTCGCTGTTTTGCCTGAGCCGCTCCCTGAGGCTATCCCCTTCCAGCACAAGCTTGAGCGCTGCCGATGCGGCTGCCGCAAGATGCGGTGGCGGCGCGGTGGTGTAGATGAAGCTCCTGGCCCGGTTGATGACCAGCTCGATAAGATCAGGTTCAGACGCTATGAACGCTCCCCCGACACCAAAACCCTTGCCGAGCGTGCCGAGCACAAGATCCACCTCGTGTCCTGCGCCGCTTTCGGCGGCAATCCCTGCGCCGAGGGGACCGATCGCTGCCATTGCATGCGCTTCGTCAAGGTACAGCAGGAACTCCCGCACACGCCCCTTGAGTTTCAAGATCTCCACCAGGGGAGCCCTGTCACCCTCCATTGAGAAAAGCGATTCGGTCACAACGAGCACCCGGCTATCATCAGGCGCTGCTTCGAGCTCCTGTTCGAGCTTTGACACATTGTTGTGGGGGTATATCCTGCGCTCAGCGCCTGAGAGGCGAATGCCGTCGATCAGGCTCGCGTGGTTGAGCTCATCCGACAGGATCACGTCGCCCTTGCCCGCGAGCGCGGGAATCACACCGATGTTCGCCTGGTATCCGCTCGGAAAGTACAGCGCCCTTTCCCTGTGTGTAAAAACGGCGAGCTCTTTTTCGAGCTCTTCGTGCGGCGTCATGTTGCCGCTGATCAGGCGGCTCGCACCGGAGCCCATCCCGTACTTTTGGAGAGAGTTTTCAGCAGCCCTGGCCAGCGCGGGGTGAGTCGCCAGCCCCAGCGTGTTGTTCCCTGAAAAGTTGACGACCTCGCTCCCGTCAAGCGTAAACACAGCCTCCTGGGGGGTGGACACCGTACGCAGCTTCCGAAAAAGGCCTGTTTCCCTGATCTTTTCGATTTCGCTTTTCACGAGCCTCATCACACACCACCACTCATGGGTTCAAGGCCCTGGTCACGGATCATCTTCAGGTCCAGGCCCATGCTGCGGCCCGATGTTGTCAGGTAGTCCCCAACCATGAGGCCGTTAGCTCCCGCCATGAAGATCCACGACTGGAGATCCCCGAGGTTCTTCTCCCTGCCCCCGCATATGTAGATGTCCTTATCCGGCATCATCAGCCGGTATACGGCGATTATTTTCAGGCACTCGATCGGCGTGAGCGGCCTTGTGTTCTCGATCGGCGTTCCAGGGATGGGGTTCAGGAAGTTCACGGGCACCGAACCCACCTCCAGGTCGATCAGGGTCCGTGCAAGCTCCACGCGCTGTGCATCGGTTTCGCCCAGGCCGAACAGCCCTCCCGAGCACACCGAAAGCCCGGCCGCGTGCGCGGCCTCGACCGCCTTGACGTCTTCATCGTATGCATGGGTCGTGCAGATGTCGGGAAAATGCGAACGGGCTGTCTCCAGGTTGTGATGGTACTTCACGAGGCCCGCGCTTTTGAAGCGCTCAAGCACCTCTTCCGGCAGAACTCCAAGTGATGCGCATCTCGAAACAAGCCCTTCATCCTTCAGCAGTGAAAGCGCCCTGCAAACGGTTTCGATCTCCTTTTCGGAGCGCATGCTTTTTCCCGAGGTAACGATCGAGTACTCGGCAACGCCGTCTTTTGCGAGCTCCCGGCCGCGTTTTACGATCTGTTCGGCCGCTACAAGCGGATACTCGTCCACCACGGCCTTGCTGTGCCGTGCTGATTGCGCGCAGAAAACGCAGTCCTCTGAACAGCGGCCGCTTTTTGCGTTGATTATGCCGCAGAGACGCACCTTCTCTCCCTTGTTTCTCAGCCTGCATGCACCGGCGCGGGCCATGAGCCTGTAAAAATCCTCGCCTTTGCACGCGAGAAGGTCTATTGCCTCGTCAGTGCTGATCAACGCCTTTTTGTCCGATGGGTCCGGCATTTTTTCGTGAACACCTCTGTTACATTCGCTTAAAACCGCCTGTCTCGCTTAATTGGTCATAGCCCGCTTATTTTAACGCAAACAGCTTTGGGCTGCAGCGTGTTCATGGTATAAAATGCCCCTTTTTATACAAAACGCAAGAACGCGCCGGATCCGCAGGAACGGAGAAATCATGAGCGACAAAGAACCACGTAAAACACTAAACCTGAGCGAGGGGCAGTTAAACCCTCTGGAAGCCTGCTTCAGGCGGATTCTGCGCTTTCTCTTGTACCAGCTGGATGATGAGTTCAGGCTGATGCCTTATCCCGAATCCAACTGGCCCGCCCTCAACTGCTCGCTGATCAGCCTGTTGAAGGCATCCGACGATCGCGCGTTCGAGATGATCAACCAGGGCATGCTTCACTCGGTGATAAAGTCCGAGGCCCATCTCAACCCATACACTGCCGCGGCAATGACAACGGTTGGCATGACAAAAAACAAGCTCTTCGAAGAGGTTCTGGAGGCGATGCGTGATGAGGCTGACGGCAGCGGCCCGGTCACGTTCGGCTCGAAGATCCTCGGTATGGGCCCTCTTCACGCCACGCTCTGGAACCTGAAGCTCCTCATCGACTCGGACAGGGTCAACGATCATGCTAGTCTTGTGGAGCCGGGGCTCGAACATCTGGAAAAAAGCACGGAAGAGATCTTTGATGCCACACCGGACATTGCAGCCTGCACGATGAGGGTCGCGGTCATGTTGCCAGGGTGTAAAAACTCACTGCCATTGGCCAGGCAATGCCTCGACAACCTGATAGAGCGGCAGAACGAAAACGGGTGCTGGAACGATGATCCTGCGGGCCTTGGGATCGGCGCTGTCGTGGCAGGAGCCTTGATCGACGTGGTGCCTGAACTGGGTGATGACGCGGCTGTTGCCGCTTCGAAATGGATCGTTGGCGCGTACGGGCTGGATTCCGATGAAAAGGAAACGCCCGAATGGCCCAAAGCTTTCATCGAATGCAGGGACAAGGTGGAGCAACCGGAGCTGTGGATAAAGAGCTGGATAGATGCGGCAATTGCCGGCGCGCGATGCCTTTCGGTGCTGAGGCCGGACCACAACACACCGGCCTTCCTGCTGGGTATGTCGGTTCCACAGGACAACATGCTCGTAAGGGCGCAGGAGATGATCCAGCTCGCGGTGCCGTACCTTCCTCCGATCGAGAAGATCAAGCAGAGGGCCGCCCTTCTGGGTCAGTTCTGGGGAAGCGGCGCGCCTCTGGAAAAAAGCGTCTACACGATGTGCGGTGCAGACAAGCCGCCAAAGTCACGCGGCCGGATCATCGGGGCGATAACAGAATCGCTCTGGAAACACGAGCTCACGGGAAGGCACCTGGAAGAGGGAGGCATGGCGCACATGCCGGATCCCTGGGAAAACGCGGCTCTTTACATGACCGGGTGCAGACACGGAATCGCGCTCTTCGAAAGCAGGCCGGGAAAGGGCGGGGGCGAAGGTGCGGGAAGCCCGGCCTCACCTGAACTGATCTTCCAGATCGGGTTCATGCGTGGTCAGGGCGCGGATATCCTGATCCTCTGGGACAAGGCAGGCGGCGAGGATGCCGCGGGGAAAATCCCCGGGGTTGTGGCACCGATAAACGGTATTACAGCATACGGATTCGACGCCGGAGAAGAAGGCATTGCAGGGATCGAACAGGCGGTCGAGAAGTGGGCCGCATCGCTTGTCAAGGGCGAGGAAGTGAAAAAAAGAGGCTCCAGGAAATAATTCGGGGAATTAACCGGCACAAGGAAGGATTTTATTGTTAATAATTAATTGTTAATCGTTTAGCAACACCCAACCGCGCAATCAAAAACAATTATTATCCGAGTTAATCCGTGTCCATCCGTGGTTCTCTTTTCTTCCTCTGCCTCTTCCTACAGCTTACAGCCTTCTTGGCCTTCCCAAAACAACAGGACCCGACAATTCCCACCATTTTTGTGTATTTTGTTTGTATTATCAATCTTGTCTGTTATAATCTTTCATATTCATTAGTTGAAGCCAAGGTTCTATCTATCGTTTGTTTACACAACAGGTAAGGAGTCAAAAAAAATGAACAGGAAGAGGCTGCTGTTCGGATCATTGATCCTCATTTTCGGGGCTGTTGCCTTGTCCGGTTTCAGCACGGCCGGTGCTGCTGACAGGGAAACCCACCAGGTTCTCGCCGAGTTCGGCACGACAAGCACATGAAGCTCGTGCGGAACAGCACATGGTGTGCTGAAAAATTTATATAACACCGGATCCTACCCCTTTAACTTCATAGTGTTCGACTACACACACAACAAAAAAGCCCAGAACTACCTGTCAGGGACATACAACCTTTACTGGGTGCCTTCTCTTTACTGGGACGGCGGGTTTATCGTGCAGATCGGATCCTCGGGTATTTCCACCAACATCAACTTATGCAAGGACAGAACGGTAGCTGACATAGAAGCTGACGTGGATGTCATCTGGCGCGGCAACGCCACAATGGACATCTCGGTTTTCGTTGTAAACAACCATAGAAAGTATGACGGTTACCTCAGGGTCTACGTCACAGAGACCGAATCGTCTATGAACTGGAAGGACTACTATGGGAAGCTTTACGCATTCCCGTTTCTGGATTTTGCAATGAACGGGATCGTGTCTATCCCTGCCAGTGGAGGAACATATGAGACAACGCTCAACTGGAACGGAAACCTCCACAACGATGGTTACGGCCACACGTTCGGCGGGATCACGCCTGACAACGTAACGGTGTTCGTTGCGCTGTTCGACGAAGAGGACCATCTGATGTACTCCAACCCGCCCAGCGGGGCACCGTTCCAGGCTCACTACCTGGATGAGCTCGTGAGCGCCGAGCCGGTATTTCTGGCGACGGACACGGACGCGCTCTCCGAAACCGGCGGAACGGTCGAATTCGATGTTTCTCCCGGTGTAGAATATGCCAACCGCAAATACTTCCTCCTGGGAAGCGTAACTGGAACCGAACCGGGATTTCCCCTTCCGGGCGGTAATACGCTGCCTTTGAACTGGGATCTGTTCACAGGGATGACGTTCAAGTACGCCAATACTCCTATTTTCGTGGATTTTTACGGGACATTGAACGCATCAGGCCAGGCATCGGCAACGTTCGACAGCTTGGGCCCCCTGCCCCCGGGTTTTGTCGGCACGAAGATTTACTTCGCCTACCTGCTGTACAGCCCCTTTGACTTCGTATCGAACCCCGTGGAGATTGAAGTCGTTCCGTAAAAACGGACGACATACCACACTTTCAAAACCCGCATCCTCCCGGCAGGATGCGGGTTTTTTTTAAGGGAAAAACCGGAGGGCAACCACAGGGGGTTGCACCTACACGATGAATGTAAACATTCCGTCAGCCGTGTGTAACCTCGAGCAGACCTGGCTGGAGGTTTCGAGGATCGAGATCGTGTCCGAAAAGATCTCCCGGCCGTACAGAATCGCATTCGTCGCGGACCTGGACAGCTGGAGAAGCCTGAAAGACGATCTCAACATCGTTCTCAGAGAAGCCGGCCGGACCTACTCCGCCGTGACCTGATGCATATGGATATCCCGCTGCGGGAAAGGGATTGAAACCCCATCTTTGTCAAAACGCTCTTTTACGCTGCGAGTGACATCCCAGTACACGGTCCAGTAGTCCGACACATTCGTCCACGGCCGGCAGATGAAGTTGACCGACGAATCGGCAAGCTCGTGAACGCGGACAACATACTCGGGGGATTTGAGCACGAGATCGTGCTTGGAAAGGATCTCCTCGAGAATCTTCTGCGCTTTTTCGATATTGTCCGAGTAACCGATTCCGAACACCATGTCGACGCGGCGGATTTTGGCTGCCGTTGAGTTGGTGATCACACTTCCCCAGACCGAGTTGTTCGGAACGATGATGATCTTGTTGTCAAAGCTCTTTATCGTTGTACTGACCAGGTTCATCGAGTGCACCTTGCCTGACGAACCCGCAACCTCCACGATGTCGCCCACATCGAATGGGCGGTTGAGCAGGATCATGATGCCGTTCGCCAGGTTGCCCAACGAATCCTGAAGGGCGAAAGCGACGATGAAACCGGCGGCGCCGATCACCGCCATGATGGGACCCAGTTGGAATCCGAGCGCGGAAAGAGCAATGATGAAACCGATCAGGAGCACGACGCGCCTGACCATCTTGATGAGGAACTCCTGGATCAGGACGGACAGTTTTTTGCTAAAGACTTTCGAGTGCAGGAAGGTCTTCTTCATCAAAAAACCGGCGATGCCGGCCAGGATCCAGAAAACCACCATCGTTGCAATGAATAAGCTGATGTTCTTCAGCCAGCGCATTCCGCCTTCCTTGGACTTCAACCAACCCTTCAGGCTGTGCAACGTGGACTTGAGGTCAAACCATTCGATTTGAACGTTGGATACAGAGTTGAGGTATTTCCTGTATTCATCGATATCGCCGGAGGTCAAACCATTCGATTTGAACGTTGGATACAGAGTTGAGGTATTTCCTGTATTCATCGATATCGCCGCCCTTGGATTCAAGTTCCTTGAGAACGACATTCATGCGATCGATCAGCGCCGTACGTTCCGTACGAAGCTGAGTAAGGAGGTCCAGGAGCAGGATCTTCGATTCTTCCTTGCTTTCCACCGCGTCTTTGGCATCCTCGGTTTTTTCAGCTATCTCCTCCGCTTTATCAATCTCCTCGTTTTGGTGCTTTATCTTTATCTCGGTCAAGCCGACGTCTTGCGCCTTTTGTTTGACCAGCTCTTGCCATGCTTCGACCTCGATTATGAGTTCTTTCTTTTCCATTGGCCGAACAAGAGCGTTGAGCTGGTCGACCGGAATCGCAGGGTCTTCCGTGGTGGTAGCATGTCCGGTGTCTACTGCCTCTTGACAAACAACCAAACCGACCGTAGCAAGGAAAGAAATGCTGAGGAAGATCGATAGATAAATAGGTTTTGCTTTCATCGTATTTTCAATATCCTTTGTAAATAGTACATAAACGGTGATCAACCCTGTGGGGGTTCTCTCATACCATATTTATGCAAAGTACGATTAGAAATAAATTGTGTCTTTATCCTGCATTTTTTATGAATGCCTCGAAATAATAATCTCCAACAAGCGCGCTGGAGGAGAAAAAACCGGTGGACTTTCCGAACACAGGAGGCGAAATCTCTCTTCTGGTACTGCCCCTTTTCACTCTCGTAATCTCCTTTTTTGCGTCCATGGGAGGGCTCTCAGGCGCTTTTCTGCTGCTTCCGTTCCAGGTCAGCGTGCTCGGCATTACAGGCCCGGCCGCAAGCTCGACCAACCTGCTTTACAACATCGTGGCAATCCCTGGCGGTGCATACCGCTACATAAGGGATGGGCGCATGTACTGGCCGCTTTTTACGATCATCTCAGCAGGCACTCTGCCGGGAATCATAACCGGTACCGTGCTACGCGTCAGTGTTTTTCACGATCCGGGGCCTTTCAAATTCTTCGTGGGCCTGGTGCTCCTCTGTATCGGTGTCCGCCTTCTCCTGAGCGCGCTTGGAAGAGCTGACAGGGCCGGGAAAAAAGCCGGAAGCCATGAAGCCGGTGTAGGAGGGAATACCCTGCATGGCGGGCCGGGAGCGGAGACGCGGACCGCGCCTCCCGCTGCAACCCGGGTCGAAACCAGAAAGCTTTCCTTGAACTCTATCGAGTACTCATTCTGCGGCGAGGTTTTATCATTCAACCCGGTCGTTCTCACGGCGGTCTCCTTTTTTGTGGGGATCATCGGCGGCATCTATGGAATCGGCGGCGGCGCAATCATCGGCCCCTTGCTCGTGACCGTGTTCCGCCTTTCCATCTTCACGGTGACCGGGGCCAACCTGCTGGCAACCCTTGCATGTTCCGTCACCGGTGTCCTCTCCTACACATTGGTCGCCCCGCGGTTCGCTGAAACCGGAGGTGCTGTTGCACCGGACTGGAAGCTCGGTTTGCTGTTCGGCCTGGGAGGGCTGGTGGGAACCTATTTCGGAGCCATGTGTCAGAAATATGTGCCGGCCAGGGCTGTGAAACTAATCCTGGCCGCCTGCATCTTCATCCCTGCTGTCGGATACATAGCCGGCTTCATTACCGGGCTGACCGATTGACCGTAGCTGCCGGAGCCGGTATGATTTCCGTTAACCCGCTTATTTCATACTCTTCGTCGCGAGGTAGCTGTAAACTGTGATGTGGCAAGGCGCATGTCAGGAGACGACCGCAGGCCTGTTCTTATAGCCTGCTTGTTTCATACTCTTCGTCGCGAGGTGCCGTAAACTGTGATGTGGCAAGGCGCATGTCAGGAGACGACCGCAGGCCTGTTCTTACAGGTTGAGGATCGTCTCCTGACATGAAACGCAGCCACAGTGCAGTTTACAGTGCCGCAGCAGAAGAGGAGGAAATATGCGGGCTTGGTTGAGGATCGTCTCCCGGCATGAAACACAGCCACAGTGCAGTTTACAGTGCCGCAGCAGAAGAGGATGAAATATACGGGTTAAGTTGGGGAACAGAAGCTTGGAGGCCCGGATTGCATTCACGTTTCCTTCTTTACATCAGGTCTTTCTTCTTCGCACCTGGACCATGCTTGGGGCTCTTGCTCCTTGTTTCCATACTTCCCGGCTGCGGGGATTCGGCTGAGAATCCACTGTCCGGCAGGTTCTCAGGGTTCAATATTGTGATCATCGCCGCCGATTCCTTGAATGCTGATCACCTTTCGTGCTACGGCTATCACCGGCAAACCTCTCCGGCGATCGATAAGTTCGCAACGCAGGGCATTCGCTTTGCCAACGCCTGTTCACAGACCTCCTGGACCTTGTCGTCCGTTGCCTCGCTGTTCACATCGCTAGAACAGGAACGCCACGGCGTGCTCCGAATAGACGAAATACTGGGCAGGCAGCCTTCGACTATTGCGGAACTCTTTCTGGAGAAGGGGTACCGAACAGCAGGGCTGGTACAGAACAGCACGATCTGGTCCCACACAGGCCTCGACCGGGGCTTCGAAACCTACGAAAGGTTCACGTGGAAGCTCAAAGGAACCACATCGATGATGCGCAGGGCTGAGGAGGTTCTCCTGGAAAAAACCGGCAAGCCCATGTTTGTCTACATTCACCTGATGCCTCCGCACCAGCCGTACGAGCCGCCCCATGAGTACCGGCACCGTTACGATCCGGATTACAGAGGCGATGTGAACGGTTCCATCGCGTCCTGCGCCAGGGTGAACCGCTCTAACAAGACGGCCTCGCACCCTGACGTGAAACATCTTGCCGCCCTGTACGACGGACACATCGCCTGGGTGGACAAGAAGATCGGATACCTGCTCGATACGGTAATGGTGAACCGCCCGTTCGACAGGTTTCTTTTTCTGATCACCTCCGACCACGGCGAGGCGTTCATGCAGCATGGGGCTCAAGGTCACAACACCCATGTTTACGAGGAGATGATACGTGTTCCCCTGATTTTCCTTTCACCCGGCGGACACCTTGGACAGAGCAGGACCATCGAGGAGCCTGTCAGCCTGATCGACCTGTTTCCAACGCTGGTTGAGCTTTGCGGACTATCCCGGCCGAGCCAGAAGGTGAACGGCCTCTCCCTCGCCGGTCTGCTGTCAGATGATGCACGATCGCTTGATCGCGCTCTGTTCTTCACATCCCGTTACTCGAGCAAGGAAACACCGTCGATCCCGCAGATGGCTGTCAGGTCCGGCAGATACAAGCTGGTGTTGCCGGAGTATCAATCCGGTGCGGCTGCCCTTTACGACCTGAGTGTTGATCCCGAAGAGGCAAGGGACATACGCATGGAACACGCCGATCTGGCCGACCGGATGGAAAACACACTCAGGAGCTGGTACGCCCAGGCCCGCGCCGAACAAAAGAAGCAGGGCACGGCCCGATCGACTCCCCTGTCCGAGGAAGTGCTTCAGCAACTGGAAGCCCTTGGCTACACGGGCGACGGCTGAACACGCTCCCTCAACCCTTCACAACAACAAGAGGGCTGATCCGAGCCACCGGCTCGCCTATGCCCGCGCCTTTTACCACACGAACGACATCCGCCACATCCTTGTATGCGCTCGGCATCTCCTCCACGATCGTGCCCTTTGATGCGGCGCGCACGTTTATCCCCTTCGCTTTCAGCTCCTGCATCACGCTTTTGTGGGTGGCAGTTCGCTTGGCCTGGCTGCGGCTCATGCGCCGGCCCGCCCCGTGGGCGCTCGATCCAAAGGTACATGCGGCCCCTTCTTTTGTTCCGGCAAGCACGTACGAGTACCGCCCCATGTCGCCCGGCAGGAAAACGGGCTGGCCGTGTTTCTGAAAAACCGGATCTTTCAGCTCAGGATGCCCGGGCGCAAAAGCGCGGGTTGCTCCTTTTCTGTGAACCAGAAGCTCGCGCTCCCGGCCGTCCACAACATGCCTCTCAAACTTGGCGATGTTGTGTGCGAGGTCGTAGAGAAGGTGAAGCCGCGTGTCCAGGCCCGGCCGCTTCAGCCCGGCCTTGATCGCCTTTTGAACGAAATGGCCGATGATCTGGCGGTTCGCAAACGCGAAGTTCGCTGCGCACGCCATTGCCGAAAGATAGCCCCTGCCATGCTTGGAATCTATCCGGGCGCAGCAGAGCTGCCTGTCCGGTATGTCGTGTTTTTTCATCACCTCCGACTTTGCGAGAATCCGCAGGTAGTCCCCGCACACCTGGTGCCCGAAACCGCGCGACCCGGTGTGGATCGCAACGGTTATTGCTTTCTCCACGATACCGAACGCATCGCAGATCGAGCTGTTCAGGATCCGGTCCACAACACCCAGCTCCACGAAATGATTTCCGGAGCCGAGAGTTCCAAGCTGCGGCACTCCCCTTTCTTTTGCCCTGGGCGAGACAGCACCGATGTCCGCGCCCCCGATCCTGCCGTCCGCCTCGATGCGCGAAAGCTCTCCTCCGCTCCCGAATCCGGCGTCCACAGCAGCCTGCGCACCGGCATCGAGACATTTTTCGAGAAGACCGGAAAGCTCGCTAATATCCTTTCGTCGCGAGCCCACGCCGCTCGGCACTGCACGAAAGATCTCATTCACGATCTGTTCTTCACAGCCGGCAATGTCATCGCGCGTCAGAGCGGATGTGTAGATCCTGACACCGCAGTTGATGTCGTAGCCTACCCCGCCTGGTGAAACAACGCCCTCTTCCGCGTCAAAAGCGGCAACACCTCCGATGGGAAAGCCGTACCCCTGGTGAATGTCCGGCATTGCCATGGACATCCCCACAATACCCGGCAGGTGCGCCACATTCGCGACCTGGGCCGCGCACCCGTCCTTCAGCACCCCATGGATCAGGTTCTCGTCGGAATAGATCAGCCCGGGTGTCAGCATCCTGCGCTGCTTCGGAATGACGAAGGAAAACTCGTCTCTCGCCTCAAGGAGATATCCCCTGCATTCGTATGACTTTTTCACGTCTCTCTCCCGCGCCTTTGCCGATTTGTATCTTGCGACTACAGGTCGAGATATACCACCGCCCTCCATCCGTCATCCTCAGGCTTCACCAGGACGTTGTGAAAGGTGGCTGCCTTGACAACTGTGTCCACCTCAACGCCGGCAGCATCAACGTGCTCGCACCAGCCCTCGATTACGAGCTTACCTTCATCCATGGACAAGGTCCTGACACGCCTGAAAAGAAGCCGATCGGTTTCAAAGACAAACAGAAGGTCGTTCAGAAAATTTACAAGGAGAAGTTCCGGCTCATCTCCCTCCGATTCCACCACTCGTTTCTTTTCGGCGTTGCGAACCCGCGGCGCGATGAGCACAAACAGCGCTTCGGCAGCTGTCTCGAAGATCCCGCTCAAACCGGGGCTTCGGATCTCGATGCCCACGTCTGCAACGTGCTCTATGAACCTGTAACCGGTTTCCATGACAGAGGAATGGTAGCACGGGCACACACAAAGCTCAAACTCTTCAAAAGAATCGGCTTTCAGGTTTCGTGTTTTTCACATAATCTGGTGCCATGACAAACGAACCCACAATCGACAAGGTCACCGAGGCGGCGCGCAGGATCAGGCCGCACATTCTTCGCACGCCTGTTCTCACGTCGAAAACGCTGAACTCCATGTGCGGGGCCGAGCTGTTCTTCAAATGCGAAAACCTGCAGAAGGCCGGGGTGTTCAAGATCAGGGGCGCGACCAATGCCGTGTTCTTGTTGAATGAAAACGAGGCATCGGGCGGAACAGCCACTCATTCGTCAGGGAACCACGGGGCTGCGCTTGCGCTCGCGTCGGGCCGGCGGGGGATCAAGTCTTACGTTGTCATGCCTGAAAACGCGCCGCGTGTAAAAAAGGATGCCGTGGCGGGCTACGGGGCAGAGATCGTGTTTTGCAAGCCCACGCTCCAATCCCGGGAGAACACGCTTGATGAAGTGGTGGAGCGTACCGGGGCGGCCTTCATCCACCCATACAACGATCCCAGGGTAATCGCCGGGCAGGGAACCGCCGCGCTCGAGCTCCTTGAGGATGTGCAGGAGCTCGACATGGTTATGGCGCCGGTTGGAGGAGGCGGCCTTCTCGGCGGGACAGCCATCTCGGTTTCATCCATATCGCCCGCAACCAGCGTGATCGCGGCCGAACCGGAAGGGGCTGACGACGCGCACCGATCGTTTCGCTCGGGCAAAATCGTCCCGTCCATCGACCCGGACACCATCGCGGACGGGCTTCTCACATCTCTCGGGGACCTGACCTTTCCCATCATAATGAAGCATGTGAACGATATCGTGGTTGTGAGCGAGAAAGGGATAGTGCACGCGATGCGAACGATCTGGGAAAGAATGAAGATAGTGGTCGAGCCCTCGGCTGCCGTGCCGCTCGGCGCCGTATTGACGAACCGCGTCGATGTGGCCGGCAAAAGGGTAGGGATCATACTTTCGGGAGGTAACGCGGACCTCGAACGCCTGCCGTGGAACAGGTGAGCTGCTGAAAAAAACGAAGGTTACGGTCCGGGTTGTTTTTTTCGCTCACATCCAACCGCTGAAAGGACAGCGCGGCTTTCAGAAATCGAGTGCACTCCTTTGTTGGCAGACTACTCTGCTTTGATTTTCGGATGTACCTCCAGCAGGAGGAAAAAAATGACGGCAAGTGCGACCGTGGTTCCGAAAGACCAGAGGATCTTCTCTTTGGTCGACATGGGGCGTGGTGCTCCGCTTCGACCCCACTTGACCGATGCCCAGATGCGCTCGTACGCATAGTACATAATCATCCGCGTCGAGTGGTGATAGACCACGATAAGAGTTGCGATGAAAGCGGCGGATTGCCTAGACGGTGGGACAAAGAGCAGGATGACGTAAGCACCAATCCACGTCCAGACGACACCGATGACGCGCCACAGCAGAGACTTCACCAGGGACCGGCGATGCAATTCCCTCTCTTTTCCTTCTTCCATCAATCTTCCTCTGCCAACGTCGCGGTCAGCTGCGGCCTGAAGCCGCCGGCTGGAGCGTCTGGTTATACCGGTTTCCCGTTTTCATCGTCAAACTCGCAATTGCAGGACAGGGCCTGACCACCACAGCGGGGGCACTGCTCTACATCGCATCTGGCGACGTGTAGTTGACCCTTGATCACGCCACAGTCGCGACATGGGTGATCGTCCGCACTCCAGTCGCCGGTTTCGTCACCGTAGGCGACGCGAGGGTGTTCCGTGCCTTCGACAGAGTACGAGAGCTTAGCCTGCGCCGCGCGGATTTTCTCGGGCCATCCCTCGATCATCCGCACGCCCTGGAATAAAACTAATTTCTGATCTGACATCGTCCCTCGGTATAACACTCAAATAAGGCGCTTGAGAAGAAACGCCCCTGGCGCGGAATCTCAAGTCGCTCTCGATTTGTTTGTTATGTTGTTTTCCAGACACATCCATTGTCAGTTGCCATATAGCGGATAGCTATCAACCGACTTGGCCGGGACAATCCTGATTGCTTGTCCGCCATTGGCCGTCATGGATGTCTCAAGGACAGTGTTTGCGTTTACTATGAACCTTTCAATTCTTACATGAGTACGTGTGTCGACCTTGCTGTCATCGGAATAGATATGGGCAACGTACTTCTTCTTTGGTTGCAGGAAGTTGAGCGGCACTTCGAATGTTCTGGCTTCTCCGCTATTCATGCCTCCCAAAAACCAGCTTTCCCCACTACGACGCGCAATTACTGCGTAGTTCCCTATGCTGCCGTGAATGACCTTTGTGTCATCCCACACGGTCGGCACATGATCATAGAATTCCAATTCCGGCTGGTCTCCAATAACATTCTTCTGGCCACCGGCTCCACCCTTATTCTGTGGTGAAGCTTGGGGCCGGTCATACCAGTAAAGAAATTGCCATGGACTGTAGAAACAAACCGCCTTGGCAAGTTGATAGGCATGGGAGGCATTCCTGTCAACGCGCTTGTCATAATAGCAGATGGTATTGTCTCCGGCACCGGCAAGCATCCTTGTAAAAAGTATCGTCAGGGTTTGGTTGTTTGATGGGGATGTCTCATCACCGCCGATCCCTTCCTGTGTCATGAAGTTCGGATACGTACGGCTATAGCCGGTTGGACGGTAATCATCGTGCACGTCTACCATGAGCTTGTGCTTAGCCGCTTTGCGTATGGCCTCATGCAGCCAGACAGTCGATTTCTGGTTACCAACAGGCACAAAACCATATTTCAAACCCTTGATTCCCCACTGTTCATACAATGGCAGAAGGTCATCGAGCTGACGCTCCAGTGCGCGCCGATTCACATAGAGAAGGATTCCGACTTTGCGCTCGTTGGCATATCGGATCACCTCAGGCAAGTCCAGGGGACCGGGCGATCGCTTTGGGTCGACGGTCACCGTCTTTGCGTCGGATTTATTGCTGTATTCGTTGCCGTACCAGCCGGCATCAAACTCAACATACTGGAGATTATGTTTGACGGCGAAATCTACACATGCTTTACCGCCCCGCGTTGTAAGCGTCACCTCCCGGATCACTTTACCCGGCTTGATCCACGAGGTGTCCTTGATTGCGTTCGGCTCATTCAGATTCAGGATGATGTCGTTGTTTTCCAGCAACCGCCCTGGGCTTTCGGCAATCATGATCACTCGCCATGGAGTTGTGAGCGGCAGTGTGGCTTGAACGGTGCTGCTCAACTCACTAACAACAGAATGGGGCCTCTCTTTTGACCGACTCAATTTCATTCTGGCGTAATCAATCAGCCTCGCTTCCGCAATTGCAACGTATGTGCTGTCATTGACCTTGAGAGTCAAAGGGCGTTCGACCCCGGATCCCATTTCACTGATGGGTGCTCTTGAGTATTCACCCTGAGACTTGGTAACGCACCACGCAACATGATCGGCGTGAAATCTGAACTCCGTATTCTCTCTCTTTATGTTGATCTTGTCTCGCGACGCGTTCTTGGGGATCCTGTAGCACATGGCCACGCCCGAATCATAGCAGCGGAAAACCAGTTCCAGTGCGTCCGATGGGGTCTTCTTCTGAGACAAGTTGATCCTCATCTGATTGTAATTGTCGCGGATAGTGTCGCGCTCCCCATAAACGGGCTTCCACGTATAGTCTTGACTGCTGGTGTCTGTCGACTGCACCTCAAAGCAGTCGCTTAGCGCTGACCCATCATTCAAGTCAAATCCGAGCCGCGATTCAACGACGATCGGCTTGCCCTTGAACGAAACGCTATACGTTGGGCAGCTCTCCACTCCGCCAACATCTTTGAGGTCAAACGACAAAGCTATTCGTCCATCCGGCGATTTGATGGTGCCTGCAAGACAGACGTTCGCAACGAACAAGACCACAAAGGGAAGCATCCGGTTTGTTTTCATTCATTATCTCCACATAACGCCGCATCTGCCGCCGCGTCCTCGCTGTCGGCTGCATGCGATGGTTCAAGCACGGCCGATACTGGATGTCAGTTCGCCATCTTGATCGCGGCGAGCTTCTTCGTGATCTCCAAGTTCTTCTTGTTCTTGATCTCGATGCGAACGGCTCTGCCCTCGGTGTACTTCTTGGCTTCATCAATGACCGTGAGGATCGAGTCCGGAAGAGGGCTATCGTGGGCCGCCTTGACCGCCTTCTCTCCCAGCGCGAAACCCACCAAGAAGAGACCCCTGCACGGCGTCATGTAGAGGACGGTGCGTTTCTTCTGTTTCAGCCGGAGCGACCACCCCCAGTTCGCGCCAGAAAAGTTCCATGTCTGTTCCAAGGGGGCATACTCTGCCGCGATATGAGCTATCAGACCGTCCCAATGCGCGCTTGCTTTACCCAGCGTTCTCTTGAGATCCCCCACCCGGGGCTGCTTCGATTTGTCGTCAAATGCACTCAGTGCCATGTCTTCGTTCTCCGTCTGTCCAACGTCTGCTTCACGGGCGCGGCTTTAGCTCGTCCCGTGCAAGCATTTGTTCGTCCTTCTTTCATTTGTTTGTATCATCGATAACTCAACTGCGCTGTGGCGATAGTGGCTCCGGCTGCTTTGAATCGTATCCAGTATGCTTGAAAGGCCGCTTGGAACTTGTATTTGATCGTCTTGCCGGACTGCAGATCAAACGTCTTGTAAGAATACCAGTCACCCATGCCTGAAATATCCACCTCGGCGGTGATTCCGGTAGCGACGGAGCTGCTCAGTTCAAGTGTCTTTTTGTCGTATCCGGTCATGAGATATGGATCTGAATATTTTCCCGCTCCTGTCTCGGTTTTCAGCCAGGGCCCTCCGATGCCATTGGGTTTGCCGAGTGCCCAGATGTCATCAATGGCGCCAATCCATAGTGCTGCCTTGCCGTCATCGCTTTGTATGATGTTACGGTTATTATCTACATCGTCCATCTCGATCCCCGAAAGAACGAGAAGACCACGGTAACTGCAGTAGTCATTGATTTGAAGATTGTGAGTCGACACCGGTCGGACGCGTGAGAATCCGCCGGCATTTTTGGCCGGAAGTTCGAAAAAGGTGCCATGACAGTTGAACAGATCCCGTTCGGTCGCAACCTCGCGGCACAGCCGGCCATAACCAAGTGGGCCTGCCTTGACGAAGTCAGGGTTCCGTGGCAGACGGAAGCGCCGGCCCTTATCGTCCGTGTAGATCACCGAGGCGTCATCGACTTCCAACACGCCTTTTCTGGAAGGGATAGCCGCATTCTTCTGAAGCTTGCGGCACGCCTCATTGTTGTCCTTGACTTCGAGCTTCATTGACTCGTTGAGGATGTAGTAACCGATCTTTCCATTCTTATCCGTTGCTGCAAATTCCAGTGTGCGCTTGTTGTTTTCCATCGCTCTGATAAGCCCACCCGTCGCTGATTTTAAGCCGACTTTTGCCAACCCGCCGAATTTTGTTGAATCGGCAGGTGACCTTCTGTCATCGCCGGCCAGATGAAACCATGCTGTTGCTTTCTCCAGTGATTCGCTCGATCTTAGTCGCACCCATGTTGTCTGGATCAACTCGTCGAATTCGTACCAGAAGTAGCCGTTTACATGGACGTCTGCCAACTTTTTCCACTTGCCGTTCCCTTTCTTGTCGATCTCGATGGTGAATCTTGTTGGGGACGATGCGACGAGATGAACGGCACATTTTTGAAAGCCGGAGAGAAGGAAGGGATCGGAAGGTTGATTCGCTTCAATCTTGTCATTCATCCAGACGGCGCCGCGCCCGATGACCGGTCCCAGTCGATCCAGTTCGGCTGGCTTCAGAAACCACAGGTTTGATTGAGACTGAGGCGCAGCAATATGCCCCTTAGCATTTCGCTCGTTGAGGAATTCCTTATTGGCCGTATCGTCGCAGCCGAGAACGATACGATCCCGCCAGCGACAGAAATCGCCCACGACTTTGAGATAGGATGAGCGAGGTGCAATGCCTGCCGAGTTCGCTGCGCTGAAAGTCTTTGGGAACCGCCAGAACATGCCGTGCATAGTCATCAGAAGGTCTTGCTCTCCGATGTCACGAATGCGTGGCCATTCTGTGTTCCAGCCATGTGCGCCGTCATAGCTGTGACTCGCTTTGGGCAAACGGTATCGGTGCCATTTGCCGTTGTCGAGCAGCATCAATATGAGTGAACGCGCATCCCATCCAATGCTCCATATCGGATCCTTGGAGGGATTGTCGTTTCCGTAAAGGCCGCCCGGGCCCGTTACTTCAGTGAATTGATTCCGCAGTACAACATTCCATTCTGAGCCATTCCATTCGGCCAGTACGCCGGAAGGAACGAAGGGGTTTCTACGAGCCAAAGGGCTGTTCTCCCCATTATTTGCATAGATGACCCGGCCTTGACCGGAGTAGAGACCTTTGCCATGATACCCGGGTAATCCCGCCTTCGGTCGGGCTTTGACCTGTTCATCGTGATAGAGGGGTGTAACCGCCAGAGAGCGAACGTCTATTTCATACAATCCTTCCTCCATTGTGGCACAATAGACCTTGTTCACTGGATCATTGAGATGACGAGCGTTACCGGTAAGGCGACCGAACATCATAGAATAGGGAATTGCCCTGACATTTCGCTCGGCATCAATTACGTATGGCCCGATGAACAGCTGCTTCGATTCACGATGAATTATCCTGTTTGCAGGCGTTCCGCCGATGGATTCAGGTCGAACGATTTGCTTCAAATCCGGCGTGATTTCATAGAGCTTGTCGGACGATCCTTTGGGGCTGTGCGGGGCGTAGGTAATTACCCAAAGCCGATCAGCCCAGGGAACAACCGCACCGGTTCCGCACTCTCCTTCGTTGTTGAAATAGGCAAGATGAGGGTAGATGCCACTGTATTCTTCTTGTGCCGCTGCAAAGAAGGACGAAAAGGCGATAAGAAAAACGATTAAAATCGATTTGTACATCATAGTTTCTTTTGGACGAACGCCGCAAATCACCGGCAAAATAAAGATGCAGAGCGAAGCGGCGCGGCTTTATTTTGTCCGAGTGGGTTTGCCTTGTTAGGCGTTTTTCTCGGCTTCAAACCATCGGTAGACAATTCCGGCCAAAACAGCACCCACGATAGGAGCAAGCCAAAAAAGCCATAATTGAGATACTGCCCAGTCACCCTGGAATATTGCAACACCGGTGCTTCTCGCGGGATTAACTGATGTATTAGTAACGGGGATGCTGATGAGGTGAATAAGAGTGAGGCCAAGACCAATAGCTATAGGAGCAAAGCCTCGTGGTGCACGTTTGTCTGTTGCCCCTAAAATAATTATCAAAAACATAAAAGTCATTACTATTTCAGTTACCAGTGCAGCAGCCAGGCTAAAGCCACCGGGTGAGTGCTCTGCATAACCACTTGATGCGAAGCCACCTGCTACATCAAAGCCTGCTTGTCCGGTAGCAATAATATATAATACCGCCGCCCCGGCAATACCACCTGCGACTTGTGCAATGATGTAGGGGCCGAGCTCAGCGGTTGAAAACCTTCTTCCCCACCAAAGGCCAATCGAAACCGCAGGATTGAGATGGCAACCAGAGATATGACCAATAGCAAAGGCCACTGCTGTCCAAGAACGACATGAAATAGCCGATCAGGTCTCGTAAACCAGCCT
>CAZIUL010000012.1:0-35722 GCA_964542475.1 uncultured Phycisphaerales bacterium
CTGGAGGGCGGCAGTCTCTTGCCGCCTCTTCGTTCACGGCGCCGACAAAGCGGCGCCCTCCATGCCGTCCTCTTCTCTTCCGGTCGGGAAGGAATCCGACCATCACAGAAGCCGCCATCGCTGGTACGAGATCACATAGCTGCCTGCTTTTTCAGCATGTACGTGGATGAACTCTTCATCTGTAAAAGTACGATGGGGCTCTATTGCAAGCCCCGGGCTGCCTTTCAGGCCGGGTACCCAGCGGAACTTGAGAATTCCATCTCCCTTTTCGTCCATGCGCACATCGATACGGTTGTATGACGCTTTGGCGCTTCCCTTTCCCCTCAAGAAGTATCCCGGAACGGCGTTTGTTTTGAACACGCTGATATCCTCAAAGCTCTTCACAAGCCTTGCACAGGGAGCTTCGCTCAACAGCCCCACCACCCTCGGGGACCGGACAACCACATACAAGATGTTATAGAGATCGAAGTAGCGGGCAAGCTCGCCGGGCTCAAAATCGGTGAGGCGGCTTCTGTTGTGCACGCGCAGGCCGTGAGCTTCATACTGCTCACCCACAAAGGCACGATCCGCCATGACCTGGAGATATGCGAGATGCCCGCCCAGTGCATCCGGGAAATCTTCGAAGTAGATCCGCCCCAGGGGGTCCGTGTTTTCCCGAAGCCACGATGTCAGGGCCGGGATTTTACGTGGAGTTTCAGGAACCGGCAAGGCATAGTTGCCGATAAAAACCATTCCCGCCGCAAAAAGGGAAACCACGGCTGCTCGGCCCACATAGCTCCCATCGCGCAGCACCCTGCCAAGGAAGGGTGCGAGGAAGGAGGACGACGGCAGAATGAGATACAGGGAAAGCGGGAGCAGATAGCGGCCGGGCTGCAGGAATCCTGCGAAGAAATTTCCCACCCACACCAGGACCGAGAGGTACAGGATCATGCACAGAAGAAGGCCTCCCCGTCCTCGGACGCGGCCCCTGCCCCTTACCAGCCATGACAACGCCACGATCACACCGGAGTATAGAAGGGGATTGAGGCAGAGGCGGCTCCGGAGTCCCCACGGGATCCTCTCTAAAAGTGAAGCTGAGCCTTCATCCCTTTCCACTCCTTCCGTGGCAGGAGCCGTCTGAAATGGCGAAGAAGCCACAACCTTGGTCTTCGGATTCTCGTGATACAGGGTCCAGAAAGGGACAAACCACACGAGATGGAGCAGGAGTGTTGCGACGAAGGCCAGGAGCCAGGGGAGACGCCCCAAAGCTCCCTTGCCTCTCAGAAGCCAGGGTACGCTCAGGACCAGCGGGGCCAGGATCACAGCGAAAGAAAGGTGCAGGACAGCGAGAAAGCTCAAGAGTACCAGTGCCAGAAAAGAGGGCAGCCCCCCCCTCCGGATAAGGAAAAAGCGCCAGAAAAGGCCGAAAACCAGCAGGGACAGAAGTGTCGAAAAAACATAGGGCAGCATTCCAAAGCGGATGAATGAAGGCAGGCTGAGATACCCTCCTGGAAGCGTGGCGACCAGGCTCAGGAAAGCGGCAAGAAACCCTTCTCCGCGGCTAAGACCCAGCAGGCGGGCAGCCCCGTAAAGCGATGCGGGTACGAGAAGAATGATCAGGAGGGGCTGAAGCCCGTAACTGCATTCAAAAGAGAAGAACGCGCGCAACGGCGCGGTCACAAGCAGAAGGTTGACAGCACCCGAGAGCAAAACGCCCTCTGAGGCCTCGCCCGCGTTGAAATACGGATCGTAAATGAAAACCCTGGGAATATTGCTGAGCAGCACCCATTCCCGCTGGAGAAAGGAACTGTGGTCATCGTGGAGCAGGATCTGCCCGCAGTAATTCCAGAGATAATAGACTATCACCCCGAGTAGAAGCGCTGCCGGCAAGATCACCGGGAGGGAGGGCGGCATCTTTTTCACCCACGAAGAAACCCACTCGATTTTAAAGAGCAGGGGAAGAGCGACCAAAAGACCCGCCAGCAAACCGAGAGGCAGGGTGTCCCGAAAGGGCAGGGAAGGGAGTTGTACGGAATAACAAACCAGGATCAGCAGGCAGAACACGCAGAGAACAATTCCATCCCTTTTGTTTGTTCCTGTTGTCATGATACGGTTAGAGCTCTTCCAAGTCGATTTCCAGATCCCTGTCCAGTGTAAGCATCGGTAAAACGAGCCTCGTCCCTTTTTTCAGGGGCTTCGCCTTGAGGTAATGATAAGCCACAACATGCATCCCCTCGAAAAGGGGCACGTTCGTCTTCAGGGGAAACCGGGCCTTCTCCTCGAAATCCGGCCCTTTAAGCATATCCCTCAGAACTTTGAAAATAGGGAGGTTAACGATATCCCTGTCCTCCACGACCACGTACTCCACGCCATAGCGCTGTAAAACCTCGTGAATATCCGCCTCGCAATGGGCCAGTTCAAGCAGATTGTACTCCTTCAATATATTGGTGGCCACCAGGACTTTCCCACCCCGAATTATTATGAGCTTTCTTTCCGGATCTGCCTGGCGGACATGAAAAATGAAGTTCCCGTTCAAAAAACCCTGAAAGAAAACGGTCTTTGAACCGCTGTTTTTCACAACGAAACGGGCTGCCTCCTCATATCCTTCCACATGGGGACGCACGAACATAAAAGCATTGTAAAAATTGAAAGCACACACAGCAGCCACCAGTACTAATCCGCCCACGCGTGCCCGGCTGCCACGGCTGATGCCGGCCGGCAGAGCGGCCAAAAGGGTGAAAGGGGGAATCCAGTAGATGATGTAGCGGGGGTCCATCTGTCCGATAGCGGTGAACAGAAGATAACATGTCAGGATCCAGAGAAACCACAATCCGTATTTTCCTGCAGACCGGGAAACCACCAGGTAAAAAGTGGTGAACAGAGCCGTGCACAGCATGGGCCATCCGATCTGGGAAGGAAGAATAGAAATGTAATAGTAAAGCCTGTCAAGCACTCCCCACCCTTCATCCGCCAAAGCTGCAGTCCCCATGGTGATATCTTTGAAAAGCATGGATCCATGGTGAATCAGCGTAAAGGTATAGTAGGGACAAAGTGTGATGAGAACCAGGAAGCCGGGACAAATCATGCTTCTGGAAAAGAGCCTCGCTTGCTTTTTCCGCAAAAGAATATAGAGGATAAAAACAGGAACAAGAAAGGCAACCGACGACCGTGTCAGGCAACCGGCAATGAAAAAAAAGGTCATGCACAGGGGTCCGCCCTTTTCCTCTTCGAAATACCTGTGGAAGTAGAAGATGGCACCCACGCTCAAGGCGAGTGAAGGAATCTCCAGCATGACCGTGCGGGAATACAGGACTACCATGGGAGCCGAGGCCAGGAGTAGACACGCGAAGAAGGCAACCGGCGCGCTGAAGAGAGCTTTCACCAGCCTGAACCAGTAGAAGATGAGAAGCAAGGCGAAGAGGGCAACCAGCAGCTTTGCTCCCGGAACCGAGATCCCGAAGACCAGGAAGAAAAGCCCTTCCGTGAAGTGGAATAGGGGCGGCCAATGGATGAGGCCCAGCGCGGGATAGCACGCGTAATAACGATAGGTGTACCCCAGAAGATCATCCACGGGGAAATCCACCATAAGATCACGGAAATAAATCCCGGTCATGGCATGGCGGGTTTCGTCGTTGTTCAGGTTCAGTTCACCTCGGTCAAGGTCTTTCACGAAAAGTGGGAAAACAAGAAGAAAAAGCGTGCCTGCGACACACAACGCTGTTCCTCGCCCTTTCGGGAAGACTTTCATTGCCCCTTCTCCTTCTGCCCGGAAATCCCAGGCTCGGAAAAAGATGGTAACCGCCTGCATGCAATAGGGATGAAGTATGATAGCAGGTATTCAACCATGAAACGACTTTTTTTTCATGGCTGTACCCTAACTTTGCAAAGTTAGGGTGTACACAAGACCGGACAGAAATTAACTTTAGTCCCTGTAAAACTCGATATAGAATCTGCAGGCGTTGGACTGCTCTTAAAAGGGCTTGAAAGGCTTCACGCGCTCTACGGTTTCCATATTTCTGTTTTTGTAGCCAAAAAAGTACTCAAAAATTGACTCGGGAAAATAAAAAAGGCGCTGTTCTTGTAACTGGGGCTTCCGGCTTTCTGGGGGGGCATCTGGCCCTGCGTCTCCTGAAAGACGGGGAAAGGGTCCGGGTTCTCATCCGCAACCCGGAAAAAGGAAGATCCCTTGAAAAAGAAGGCGCGGAGTTGCGGCGGGGTGACCTGAAGGACATGGGAACCCTCATCCGGAGCCTGGAAGGCGTTGACCGGGTTTTTCACATGGCCGCCCTTTTTCGAAAGGATCCTCCCGACCCCGGGGAATACTACGAGGTCAATGATAAAGGAACGGAAAACCTCATCGGGGCGGCAAAGCAAGCGGGTGTTTTGAAGTTCATCCACTGCAGCACCGTGGGCGTCCATGGAAACATCGAAAACCCTCCCGCGGACGAAAACGCACCCTTTCTGCCCGAGGATGAGTACCAGAGGAGCAAGCTGGCCGGCGAGGAGAGGGCCAGGAAATGTTTCAGCCAACAGGGCCCGCCCGGGGTCATTTTCCGCCCCGCGGGCATATACGGACCTGGAGACACGCGTTTCTTGAAACTGTTCCGCATGATCCAGAAGAGACGCTTTCTTCTTTTCGGAGGGGGAGCGGTCTTGTATCACATGACTTACATCGACGATCTCGTAGATGGTGTTCTTCTCCTGGCTGAAAAGGACGAGGCCCTTGGGAAAACGTTCATCCTGGCCGGCGGGAATTACCTCCCACTCAAAGAGCTGATCCGGATCATTGCCGAAGAGCTCGGCGTGGCGCCTCCCAAGCGCTCCTTTCCCCTCTGGCCTCTATATGTCGCAGGATGGACCTGTGAGATGCTCTGCAAGCCTTTGGGAATGAACCCGCCGCTTTACAGGCGGCGGCTCGATTTTTTTTCCAAGGACCGTGCTTTCGACATTTCTCGCGC
Source organism: uncultured Phycisphaerales bacterium (assembly GCA_964542475.1). Lineage (GTDB taxonomy): Bacteria > Planctomycetota > B15-G4 > B15-G4 > CAYZWU01 > CAZIUL01. The sequence goes on from CAZIUL010000012.1 coordinate 4,938, forward strand.
TCAAAGGATCCTTGGCTACAAACCCAAGGTTCCTTTACGCGAAGGCATAGGCAAAACCGCGCAATGGTATCGTGAAAAGGGGTGGATTCGGTGAAAATCCTCGGCATCACGGATGGTATCCACGGAGGAGCAGCCCTCATCTGCGACGGCAAAATCGCCGGGGCGGTCAACGAGGAAAGAATCTCGCAAAAGAAGCTGGCCATTGGATTTCCCGGGGAATCGATCCATGAGATGCTGCGCCTGTCCCGGGTTCTCCCCCGAGAACTGGACGGCATCGCCGTGGCCAGCCAATATTCCTATTTTGTTCCAAAATCCAGGGAGTGGGAAGGGTGGCTGCAGGCACGGAGGGGGATGTTTCAGGAGGTGTTCATGCATCTCTCCTCTTTTTTCACGGGTGTGATCGGCAACAGCCGGGCCATGGAAAGGGCGTACTACTTTCTGAAATCCCTGAAAACCCGTGGGCGCCCCAAGGCGATCCGCAGGATCCTGGCGGAGCAGTACCGCATCAAAGAAAAAACGAGACATTACAACCACCATTACTGCCACGCCTGTTCCGCGTACTACACGAGCGGCCTGGACAAGGCCGGAGTTTTTTCCATTGATGGAGGTGGGGACGGTGCATCCGCCCAGGTCTATCTCGGGAGTAAGGGGAGGCTTTCCCTCGAGGACGAGATCTCCGCTTTCAACTCCGTTGGTAACTACTACGCCTATGTCACCCACCTGTGCGGTTTCAAGGCACAGCGTCACGAGGGCAAGATCACGGGCCTCGCCGCCTACGGAAAAACCTGCTACCAAGAACTTCTGCGCAGCTTCATCACGTTCGAGAACAACACCATCAGGAACACGGGCGGGGTTTATTATTATTCCGCCATTCGGAAGCTGAAAAAAGCGCTGCCTCCTGATTTCAAAAGGGAGGATCTGGCCGCCAGCATGCAGGAAGTTCTCGAGGAAATCGTGACAAAGTACGTCCGCTTCTGGGTCCGAAAGCTCGGGGTGAAGGATCTGGCCCTGGCCGGAGGGATCTTTGCCAACGTGAAGCTGAACCAACGGATCAAGGACATACCTGAAGTCCGTTCCATCTATGTTTTTCCCGAGATGGGAGATGGAGGCCTGGCCGTGGGCGCGGCCTATGCGCTGCTTGCGGAGAGCCTGTCAGGCAGGGAGGCCGAAAGCTTTTCATACAAGCCTGTAAACTGTTTCTTCGGGACAGAGTACAGCGAAGATGAGATAGCCGCGGCCGTGAAATCCTCCGGATGCGCCTTCCACCTCTGCAAAAACATCGAGAAGGAAGTCGCCCTGCTTCTTGCGGAAGGTAAAGTGGTTGCCAGGTTCCAGGGGGCCATGGAGTACGGCCCGAGGGCCCTGGGGAACCGGTCGATCATGTATCAGCCCACTGACAAAAGCGTGAACGATTGGCTCAACAGGAGGCTGTCCAGAACCGAGTTCATGCCCTTTGCCCCGGTGGTGATGGAAGAACACGCGGAGAAATGCTTTGAAGGGCTGAACGGTGCTGACCACGCAGCCCGATTCATGACAGCCACCTTTGACTGCACGCCCTGGATGGCAAAAGAATGCCCGGCTGTGGTGCATATCGACGGCACGGCGAGGCCGCAGATCATCTCGAGGGATGAAAATGGAGGATACTACCGGATCCTGGATGAGTATCGGAAGCTGACCGGCCTTCCCTGCCTTGTCAACACGAGCTTCAACATGCATGAAAAACCAATCGTCCGCTCCCCGGAAGACGCGATCACCACCTTCAAGCAAGGGGGGCTCGATGCACTGGCTATAGGCCGCTACCTGGTAGATCCCGGGAAAGCATTAGGGACTGATCCATGAGAGTACCCGAATCTCCTGAACGAAAGCTCCTGTTTCTCTTCAGGATTCTCGTCAGTGCCGGGCTTCTTTCCTACCTGCTGGTGTGGAAGATAGATTCAGAAGAGGTGCTTGACCTGCTGAAGGGAGCATCCATTCCCCTGTTCCTTGCCGCGGTGGGCATGAAAACGATCGAGCGCATACTCATGTCGTGGCGATGGCTCCTGATCCTCAGAAGCAAGAAGCTGAAGGTACGCCTCTGGGACATGCTTCGCATCGACTTCCTGGCCAACTTTACCGGCATCTTCCTCCCATCCAGCGCGGGCGGGGAAGTGATCCGCGTCTACTCCCTTTCCTCCAAGATTTCCAGCGCGACCGAATCGATGTCATCCCTCGCCGTTGACAGGTTGCTCTCGGTCTTCGCACAGCTCACAACAGCCATGGCCTGCCTGCTCATGCCCGCGGCAAAGAGGTTGCCTCCGGAAATGTTCTCGCTGGTCCTTCTCATATTCGGCGTGTTCCTTCTTCTTACCGCCCTCTTCATGAAGGGCGCCCTGGTGGGAATCCTTCGAAAGCTTCCTCGTATCCTCCCGGTGCGCTGGATCCTGGAAAAGGCCGAGAAGTTCCAGCAATCGTTCCAGGCTTTCCATAACAGCAAAAGAGCGCTCAGGCGCGCGCTTGCTCTGGCCTATCTATGCCAGGGCACCCGCATCATCACCCTCTATCTGGTTTGCATGGCTATCGGGCCGAAAACCTCCATCTCCCTGGTCTACTTTTTCATTTTCGTGCCCTTGATTTTTCTCGTCACGCTTTTTCCCGTCTCCCTCGGGGGCCTGGGTGTACGCGAGGCGGGCTTCGTCTACTTCTTCCAGCCAGTGGGGCTGCTTAAGGAGGAAGCGTTTTCCATGAGCCTTCTTGCCTATGCCGTGGTCATTCTCCTCGCGCTTCCGGGCGGTTTTTTCTACGCCTCTTCAGGCTTTCGGGATAGAAAAGAAGGGAATGCAGAATAAGGACGGGTCGTATGCAAATCAACGCGGTACTTGGATCTTTCAGAAGAAAAAGGCAATTTCTATTGATCCTGCTCATCCTCCTCGCGGCTTTCTTCTTGCTTCTGTCCTGGGAGCCTTTCCGGAGAAAAGTGCTTCCCTGGCGCTTGTACGAAGGATACAACCGCACCTTTGAAGAAGGATCTCTTCTGAACAAGAGATTTGCAATTATGAGCGAAGGGGAAGAGGTGAGCTTCTTCGTAGGCGAGGTTACGATCCGCGGCCAATTCTATTCGTCCGGGAAAGCAACACCTTCAAGAGGCCTGCTCCTCCTCCACGGTGGCCATTACAAGGGCAGCAACATGGCCGTGTACAGGCTCCTTGCCCGTTCCTTGAGCAGGAATGGATTTTCCGTGCTGGCACCCTCACTTGCAGGATTCGGCACATCGGATCCCCTCCCAGCGCCTTTTACCCCCAATACTATTTCCGGCTTTCCCTATGCAAAGGCAGCCCTGAAATATCTGGCAGGCAGAAAAAGTGTCGACCCGAACCGCATCTATGTGCTGGGGCACTCCCTTGGTGGGTCCCTGGCCCTGGCACTCGGAGCCGGAAAGACACCGATACCGATCAGGGGAATCATCTCCATCGGTCCTCTCAGGAATATGGAAAAAAGGTTCAAGGATCCGGAGGAAAGAGAAGCCTTCCGCCTGCGACTCATGCGGGACCGGAGAATATGCATGGGCATCGATGCTGAGAAAACACGCAAGGTCGTAGAACTGCTCGTCCCGATGACTTACATCCCCTTCTATCAGAAGGCGGGTCATCCTCCCTTGCTTCTGGTGGACGGGGAAAAGGACCTTGAAGAGGAAAAGGAATATCTCAGGACGTTTTTCGAAACCATAGCCCCGCCCAAAAAGTATATCAACATGAAAAACACCGGCCATTACCTTGGCATTATGGGCTTGAACCGGTCTCACACAATGCTGCTGTTTGATGCCGGCATTCTTGATAGCTTGATTGAAGGAATCAGGACATTCTGCGCATATTCCGAGGGATAGCGATAAACTCTTGTCAAGGCCTGAAAAGATTCTCCCGCAAAAAGGAGCGCACCCCTTCGAGAGGGATACCCAGAAAGCGGGGCCTTCGCCACCGGTCGCAGGACCTGCAGGGCTCTGTTTCGAGAGCCTTGCCTTCCAGAAGGCTCTTCCGCAGATCGTTCAGCGCATCTCCTTCCCAGACATTCCGGAGGCTCTCCCTGTTAACGTCACCCACCACCAGCTTTCCCGTCACTTCCTGGGGGCATGCGGTCACCCTCCCATCCCACAGGATCACGAGCGAGTACCAGGGAAAACCGCAGGCCACCCGTTTTCCGGGCGCAGACGGACCGCATGTGCTCCATTTCTCCCCGGGCCCATCATATAGTCCGGCCCAGTTATGGGGCAGCTTGGTGCGGACCCGGTCCAGGGGAAGCCCCTGGAACCTGTTCCGAAAAGCCCTGAGCGCTGTTGGATCTACAGGGAAAAGACGCATGATCTCGATCATGGTGTAGGGCAGTGAACGCTTCATTTCCTTTTTCAGCGCAAGAAAGCCGATGATGTTATCCATCGTCTTCTCAAATGAAGCGCCAACGCGTATTTTCTCGTATGTGGGGGCATCGATGCCGTCAAAGGAAAAGCTGAGGAAATTCAGCCCGGATTCGAGAAGCGCCCCGGCCTTCTTCCTTTCGAGAAGCGTTGCATTGGTGTGGAGGTTCGAGTAAACACCGCTGGATGCACAGGAGCGTATCATTTCGAAGATCTCGGGATGAAGAAGAGATTCTCCCCGATGGTGAAGGTTCATATCAAAAAGGAAATCACTCGCCTGGTCCAGGATGCGCTTGAAAAGGGAAAGCTTCATGAAACCGCCTTCCTTCTGGGAAGGGCACATGACACATCGCAGGTTGCATCGGTTTGTCGGTTCTACCCACATCCTGAACGGCATTGGAACCCCTTCCACCTTCCCTGAAACATAGGCCCAATAGGTTTTCCAGAGTCTCCGGGATTGAAGGACCGAGTGGAGGAGGTTCATGACAGCTTGCTCCTGGCATGGGAAAAAAGACCTGAGCGGAAAAAGCCCAAACGCCTGATCCTCCTCACAAGCAGGTTCATGGGAAGAATGCAGTTAAAGGCGCAGGGAGGGTGCTCCTTCTTCCGGATCCTTTCCCTGAGTGCCTGCGCTCGGGAGCTCTTCCACAGCCGTGAAAAGCGTTCTTCCTTCAGGTTCCCAATGGCTGCAAACTTCGCAGGGCAGGAGAACACCATGCCTTCAGGGTCGATCTGGGCGAAGAGCGTTCCGGCGTAACAGGGCAGGTCGAGAATCCCGCCGGGGTCGCGGCAGAACAAGGCCATGGCCTGGAACACCTCCCGGTCGTATGGAACAAGCCCGGGATAGTCGGAGGAGATCTGAAGAAGAATCCTCTGAAAGCTGTCCGTGTCCTTTCTGAGCAGGGAAAGCCGCTCAGACGGTGAAAATCCCACCTCGCTGAAGGATTGGGCGGGCTGCAGGGTCAGGCCGTCCACCTCCCACTGCCTGCAAAGACCGCACAGCGCGGGCAGCTCCGGGAGGTTCCTGCTAACAACGGTCGTGTTGATGAAGATCTTTGGCCGCCCTTCCCGCCTGATCCGCCTGCAGGCTTGGACCGCGTCCCTCACCTTCTCGAATGATCCCTTCTTCCCCCTGAGCTCGTCGTGAGTCTTGGCACAAGCTCCGTCAAGAGAAAAAGAAAGGGTATCCAGGCCGGACGAGACGATTTCATCGAGCCCCCTCTCCGCCAAGGCCAGGCCGTTCGTGCTCATGCTCAGGTTCAGGCCCGCCTCCTTCCCCTTTTTCAAGAGCAGGGGCAGATCCTCTCTCAGGGCAGGCTCTCCCCCGGTGAAGGTAAGTGCGATCACTCCGAGATCAGCAAGTTGCCTGATAATATCGAGCGCGGAGTCGGTGTCGAGCATGCCCGGAGCGGGCTTATCCCTCCAGCGGCTGCAGGCCAGGCAGCGTGAATCACAGGTGTTGATAACCTCCCAGGAAACCTTCAAGGGTGCACGGGGGACCTTGTTCAGGGCCACCCCCCGCACCAAATTCCACCACCGTCCTTTTCTGAGAATATCCAACGATCGCTGCCTCAAAAAGCGGAATCCAGCCCGCCTATTTCCTGAAGTACCGGTCAAGCCAGAGTCCGAAAACAACCAGGGTCCACAACAGGTGGCTGTGGTTCTGCACACCTTCGAGGTGTTCCTTCTTCAGGAGCTCTATGGAAGAGGGATCGAAAAAGCCTTCTCGCGAGATACGGTCCCTGGAAAGCACATCCAGAAGCAGGGGCTTGAACTCCTTGCGGAACCAGTTTTTCATTGGAATACTGAACCCCTCCTTGCCTCTCTTCAAAATCGCGGGAGGAAGTATATGGCGCATGGATTTTTTCAGAATGTACTTTTGCGTGAACCGCCGTATCTTTAGCTCTTCGGGGATGCGCGCCGCAAACTCCACAAGCTCATGGTCCAGGAAAGGGACACGAACCTCCAGGGAAACAGCCATGCTCATTCTGTCTACCTTCACCAGAATATCTTCGGGAAGGTAAAGGTTCAAGTCCACATAAAGCTGGCTGTCCAGGGAGCCCTTTCTGAAAGGAGAGCGCTGAAAAAAGCCGAGGAGAAGCTCCTCCACATGATCCTGGGGCAACCCGCTTGAAAATCCGTCCCTGTACAGTCCCTGTTTCGTCTCCTCGTGGAGAAAGATCATCCATCTCGTGTGGGCCAGCTCCTTGTTCAATGAAGCGCCCTCGAGGAACCGCTTGAAACGGTTGACCGGTCCCTTTTTCTTTTGGGAAGGCGGCAGCTTTTCCCCGATATGCCGGAAAAAGCCCAGACGCAGGGCAGACGGGATCTTCCGGTAGAGGCGATCGAGGCGCTGGGCCATGTAGGTGTCGTATCCGCCGAAGAGCTCATCTCCACCGTCACCCGACAGGATCACGGTGACCGCCTCCCTTGCCATCCTTGATACCATCAGCGTGGGAAAAACGGAAAAGTCTCCAATCGGATCATCCAGATGATCCATGACCGTCTCAAGAAGGCCCATTGCATCCGGCTTGAGGATCTCTTCGTGATGATCCGTTCCGAAGCGGCGGGCCACGGTCCTGGCGTATTCCAGCTCGTTGTAGGTGCTTTCTTCAAAACCGATGGAAAAGGTCTGCACCGGCCTTGAGCTGTGTTCAGCCATGTGAGCCACGACAGCAGAGGAATCGATCCCCCCGCTGAGAAAGGCACCCACAGGGACATCGCTTACCAGGCGGCGCTTCACGCTTTCATCGAGAAGGTTCCGAAGGCCCTCCGCAGCCTCGTCGGCGTCGCGGATTGTATCGTTGCCGCGTGCAAGATCCCAGTAGCGCCGCTCCCTGATCCTTCCCTCCCGAAAGGACAGGCAGTGCCCGGGAGGAAGCTTTCTCAACCCTTTGATCAGGGTTCGGGGGGATGGTATGTATTCCAGCGTGAGAAAAAGGTCCAAGGCCTGGGCATCCACTTCACGGGGCCCCTCCCAGGCCGCAAGGATCGCCTTCAGCTCCGAAGCGAAAAACAGGGTGCTGCCGTCGAACAGGTAGTACAGCGGTTTGATGCCGATCCGGTCCCGCGCCATGAAAAGGGTCCGGCGGGTTCTGTCATACAAGGCAAAGGCAAACATCCCGTTCAGGTGCTGCAGGCACGACTCCCCGTACTCCTCGTATGCGTGAAGGATCACCTCGGTATCGCTCCGGGTTCTGAAACGATGGCCGGCGGCGCTCAACTCCTTCCTCAAGTCCCTGAAATTGTAGATCTCGCCGTTGAACACGAGGACAAGAGAGCCGTCTTCATTCCCCTGGGGCTGGCTTCCTCCTTCAAGGTCGATGACCTGAAGGCGCCTCATGCCCAGGCCTACATTACCCCGAACGGAAATACCTTCATCGTCAGGTCCTCGGTGCGCGAGGAGACGGTTCATTCTCCTTACTATCGACGCATCCACTTTTCCTTGAGCATCCGTGAGCACTATTCCGCAGATCCCACACATATACCTTCACCTCATCCATTACACGCTCCATGGTTTCGAAGTATGTTTGCGCGGAATACCGTTCCCGGGCAAGAAGGCGCGCATTTCGTCCGAGCCGCTCTCGAAGGGGTACATCCTCCAACAACCGCGCAATCCCTTCTGAGAAAGATTCGGGATCGATGCCAACCAGAAGCGCAACCTCGGGGGTTAGAACCTGAGTGTGCGTTGGAAGATCGGTAGCCACGATGGGCTTGCCCGACCGCATATAGCCGTATATCTTGGAAGGCGTGTTGTTACCGAACACCCTGCTGGAAAGAAGAATATCGGCCATTTCGATATAGGAAGGAATCTTCCAGGGGTCCACGCGTCCGGTGAATCGGATCAGGTCTCCCACCCCCAGCTTCGCTGCCAGGGCCTCCATGGCCGCCACCTGGCCCGGTTCTCCGCCCACTATCACGCACACGATTTCCTTTGCCTTGTCTTTCAGCAAACGTATGGATTCGATCAGCAGATCGAGCCCCTGGTAACGTTCCAGCGTGCCTACATGCACTGCAACAGGAACGCCTTCGATCTTTAACTGCTCCCTCAACTGTTCAACGGAAACATCGGGATTGTTCGACAAGTAGGTTCCATCCAGAAGGTTTTCCACCAAAACGCAGGGTTTGCTTCCATCCAGGCTCTTAACATATTTTTGGAGCCAGGGGCATATGGCGATCACAAGAACGCTTGCTTTCACGGTCCTGTATTGAAGAAACTTGAAGATGGATTTTACTAATCCAAAGTTAAAGACTCTGAAATTCTCGAACTGTTCGGGAAGGCTGGAGTGCATATCGTAGAGCAACGGAGTACGGCACACCTTGGAGAGAATCACGGAAAATATGGCTGCTTCTTCATGGGCGTGAATTAGATCGAAGCGTTTTGTCCAAAGCATGAAAAGGGCGCGGAAAAAGATGAGACAATCGTACAGCAGCTTGGGGATGGAAGGGCCTACGCATACATGTCTCAGAAAAGGAATCCTGCTCACCCGGTGAATATGCAGTCCCTCCAGCGAAACATCGTCGCCCATGGGATAAGTAAGCAGATGAACCTCGTGTTCCTGTTGCGAGAGGGCTCTTAACCTTCCAAGCACGCTGAGGGGAGTGCCGCGGGGTGTAAAAAAAGGCTGAGGCGCTATCATGAGAATCTTCAAACGGCTCTCGCGTGCCTGCTTATCCTCGGTCATGGCCTCTTCCAGCTTTACAAGCCACATAGACCCTGAAAATCGGTATACCGTTCTCCAGGAGTTCCTGCTTAACCCGCATATTTCATCACGGGCGCGCCCAGTACTATTCAAGTTATGGTCTTCTCTTCAGATCTGCATAACTAATATGTTATCGATTGAAAACGGCTTGTGTATGTCTATTCTTGAAGTTTTTTAATGCCGTTCGAATACAGGGGCTATATTCGAGACTATTGGCGAAGATCCCTCTTTATCCTCGGCGGGTTTTTCGGCCTGACTCTCATGAGTTCCCGTTCAACTATTTCAAAAAAAACGATGTCCGGTTTTTCGTATTCGACCACATCACAATCGAATTCGTATTGCCAGTAGTACACACTCCGGCGGAAGTAGGGCGCAAAAAACTGCAGCAGGTTGTTAAAGAAGGAATCTCTGAAAATCACGGCTTTGGGACGGTGGTCGGTTTTTTGCACCTTGGCGAAGGGCTGAATGCTTTCATCCGTCGGTTTGTCGTAGGTGACAAGGACGCCCTCCTTCAGCTTCTGTATCTGGGTCGGCCTTTTGAGCTTGCGCTTGAGCAGCTCTTCGGAATAAACATCCTGAAGCCCCAGCATATTGGCCAGGTCCCTGCCTTTGACTGTTTCTGTGCTCTGCTCGTAGTCGGATTCCGGAAAAGGCTCAAGCGACGGGAAACGATCGGATAGATGCTCCATGATCGCCCGGGTTGCGAAAAAGGCTCCGCTGTTGTTCCAATGAGAATCGGTGCGGTAATATAGGCGCTCCCTTTTTTTGTACTTCTGAAGGTCAATTCCCAGATCGATGACGTGTACTTCCGTATGCGCCTTCAAGTGCTCACGCAGCTGATCAAGGCGGGATTTCGACCCGGAATGCCTGATATAGTCCGGCAGGAACTCGGGATAGAAGTTGTGCTTGGTCGGCACGAAAACCACCACGAACTCGATCCCGCGCTGCTTCAGCCATTTCCGCCGATCCTCCAGGACCTCCTCCCAGACCTTCAGCTGTGGCTGCGTAAGAGGTTTGATGCAGCGGTAGTAGTCGATTACATGCTTGTCCTTGAGATAAAGCCATCCCTCCTTGCCGATAATTACACGCGCGTTGCTGGAGTTCCCGAAAAGCTTCACCTGGGCGAGGTTATTCAGAAAAACGAGCGTATTGCGGAAACCGAAATGGTCGTTGAAGTACGCCTCGAACTTCTGTGGGTAACTGTCGAAAGAGGCCAGGCTGTCCGGTGCATCCGGAAATGCGGCCAGTTTGCGGTTTTCTATCAGGGTTGACCCCATATCGATATCGACCAGGTTTTGAGCCAGCGGCATCCAGATGCCGCTTATAAAGGCCACGATCAGCAGCGATCCGGAAAAACCTGAAACAATCGATTTAGTCTTCATATCCCCTCAGAACCGGAAATAAATAAAAGGGTTATAGGTTCCCGACGACAGGCTCATGACGCACGCAAAAAAGATGAAGCTCAAAACTACAAGGCCTCCGAGAGCCCTTGCCGTTTCCGCAATGAAGGCTGTTGCGCCCTGTTGCGATGCCGAATGTTCCTTTAACTTTTGCCTCACCCAGGGAACCACGGGCGCGGAGAGCACCGATCCCAGCAACAGCGCAAGCAACACATCGCGCTGCAGGTAAAGCGCCACATAGTGAATCCGTCCGGTTCCCTCCGACCAGCCCGCCATGGCGCTGAAAAAAGCCATAGCCTGGGAAAATGTCTCCGACCTGAAAAACACCCACCCCCCCATTGCGACCAAAATGACGTAAGCATGCCGAAGCGGAAGCCGGCGCCTGGAAATCCAGTTTTCGAGACCCAGCCGTTCAACGACAAGGAAAACGCCGTGATACAAGCCCCAAACCACGAAGGTCCAGCTGGCCCCGTGCCACAGCCCGCATAGGAAAAAAACCACCACCAGGTTGAAATAGATCCTGTATACGGAAACCCGCCCGCCCCCGAGGGGAATGTACAGATAATCCCGGAACCACTGGGACAATGACATGTGCCAACGACGCCAAAAATCCTTTATTGATCGGGCAATGTAAGGGTAGTTGAAGTTTTCGAGGAAGTTGAAGCCGAACATCCGCCCCAGGCCGATGGCCATGTCGGAATAGCCGGAAAAATCGAAATAAATCTGCAAGGTGTAGCAAAGCACGCCGAGCCATGCCAGGCCGGGTGTAAGCTGCGCATCAGGAATCTGAAAGATCTGGTCCGCGGGCAGGGCCAGGGTGTTGGCAATGAGCACTTTCTTGCCCAACCCAAAGATAAATCGGCTTACCCCGCTGGAAAAGGATTCCCGCGTTACAACCCTGTGGATCAACTGGCCGGCGATATCGCGATAGCGCACGATGGGGCCGGCCACGAGCTGGGGAAACAGGGTGACGAAACAGGAAAAGTCGATGAAGTTGCGCGTAGCACGGGTGTGGCCGCGAAAAACATCGATGGTGTAGCTCATGGACTGGAAGGTGTAGAAGCTGATTCCCAGGGGCAGCGTAACCTGAAAAACATCCTTCCATCTCAGCCAGTCAGCCCCCATCAGCTCCGCCAGGGCATTCAGGTTATCCATGCCGAAGTTGAAATACTTGAAAATGCCGAGAATCATCAGGTTGGTGCACAGGGAGAGCACAAGAGCCGTCTTTTGCGGGGCTGTGCGCTTTCCTTTCTTCTCCAGGATCTCGATGGGCTTGCCTCTTCGCCACCCTCCCGAGATGACGAGACCGCAGGTGTAGTCGATAAGGGTGGAGCTGACCATAACCAGAACGAGCAGCTGTTCTCCCCAGGTGTAGAAGAAGAGGCTGCTCCCCAGCAGCAGGAGGTTACCCAGGCAGGTGCCGATGCGGCGATACCCGAGCATGGCCGGCATGAAGGCGAGATAGTAGAGCGTTATTACTACCGGCAAAAAGAGAAAAAGAAATATGATCGAGCTGAATACCATCGGGCGCTGAAGAACCTGTAATATGACCTCATGTACCGAAAAAGCAGCAAGACAGACCAGACTTTAGCATGTTGACGGGCGTATGAGGCCGGAAAAATATAATACCAAAAAATGGAAATCCTTTGTCCAGGCCGGCAGGAGGCTCGTTTTTGAGCCCGCCCCAAAAGCCGGATCGGCTGCGATCGGCTGTTGTTTTCTCTTCCCCGGGTCAGATCACCTGGCCGCGTTTTTCGATCCGCTTCCCACTGCTCGTGACCAGAAAAACCTGCGCGCATATGATGATCACAGCTCCCACAAGTGTGATCCATCCTGGCATCTCGCTGAAAAAAACCATGCCGTAGATCAATGCGAACGCGACCTGCAGGTTCGAAAGCGCGGTGCCGCGCGCGGCAGGCACCTTGCCGAGACCTAACGTCACCAGCACCTGTCCCAACGATGCGGTAATCGCTATGACGATCAGCAACGCCCAGTCCGCGGCCAAAGGCTGAACCCACTCGAACCCGTTGACCCCCAGCAGCACCAGCGGGCCGAAAAGAAACAGCGAAACCATGGGAAACGAAATTGCTATTGTGAGCGTGTGCTCTGTCCGCCTTAGGTAGCGCACGACAATCGCGACGAAGCTCGCCAGAAGGCAGCATGTGAATGCCGAGAGGCGTCCCTCCCACGTGCCCGCACCGGTGGGGCCCACAACGAGCGCTACCCCGCAAAAGGAGATGCACAGAAAGATCCAGTGTATGCGCAGGTTGTTCTCCTTCAAGAACAGCGGCGCAAGGCATGCCACGATGAGGGGATGTGCCTGGAATATAAGCACCGTGTCCGCAAGGGGCAGGCGCCTCAGGGCGAAAAAGAAGCAGAAGAGCGCCAGCGATCCGATGAAGCCCCTCAAAAAAAGCAGGAGCTTCTTTTCGCCCACAATCGGATCACCCCTCTTCAAAGCCCACAGAACGAGTATCGGAAGCATGATGGCGGAGCGGACCACTATCATCTGAGCCGGGGTGATCTCCGGAGACAGCGCCTTCCCCGAAAGAGCGAATATCGAAAAGAAAAAAGAGCCCGCTCCAAGGATCAGGAAGCCTTTTCTCTCTTCTGTTTTATCAGCAGGGCTCAATTCGCAGCCTCGATAGCAACTTTGTAAAATCCGGGACCTGTCGTTCGGAAAATAAAACGTCCGCGTTATATTTCAACTGATTACGATATCCTTGAATCCGGACCTTCCGGTCTCTATCTTTGCCGGATGGGGTCAAAACAAACCATCATTTTGTATTCCCGCTGCGCCCCAGATTCAACCGATTGCTCTTCTGGTACATCCAGATTTTCATCTGCACTCTATTATCCTCCAAAGCAGGATTAGCTGCAAGCCCGCTTAATTCATACTCTTCGTCGCGAGGTGCCGTAAACTACGTTGTGGCAAGGTGCATGCCGGGAGGGATCAGCCGGGGCAGGCCTGGAGTGTACCGAGAAACTCGAGTGTCGCTGGTCGCCATGGTATGGTATATCTAAAAAATCATCAGCTCTGACATAAAATGGATGTTCATGTGAAAAAGAAATCCGATCTTTCCGCAAGCGGCACATTTAAATTACCCGCATATCTCTGTATTACAGTTATTGTCTCCGTTTCATACCTGGCCGGATACAAGATGTTGCAGGGATATTTCATTGATGATGATTTTGCCGGGCTGCTATGGTACAAGCATGTTGGCATCTCCGACGTTCTCAGCATGTTTTCTTTTCCAAACAGGGAATACCGGCCCGTTTCCTATATCACGTTTTTTTCCATTACCAAGGCGTTCGGGCTCGAACCATTCTGGTATCATCTTTTCAACATCACCCTTCATGCGCTGAACTCGGCGCTTGTTTTCTTTTTCTGCAGAATGTTGTTGAACAACAAAGCCGCCGCTTTTTTAGCCGCCTTGTTGTTTTCCTGCCTCCACCTTCACATGTACACACTGTTCGTGTGCTTCAACTTCGGCGAACCCTTGGTTTTGTCCTTTATGCTTTCAGCGCTGATCTGCTTTCACAGGTATCTGGCAGACGGCGGGAAGGGCCATTATTGGCTTGCCTTGACGGGTTTTTCTTTGGCGTTGCTCACCAAGGAAAACTCCCTGATCTTCGTGTTGGTGATAATCCTGTTGTCACTGGTGCGCAGGAAAAGGTTCGGCCTTTCTTTGCGGAAGATGGTTTTGGTCAACCTGCCGTTCGTAATCATCACGGCGATGTTCGGCCTGAGCCTGGTTGCGCTCAATAGATTTTATGTCTTTGAGGGAGCGGGATACCACATCGGGTGGAACATGATCCCGGCGCTTCTGGAACACATGTCAGGCCTTTGCTCGTTCACGCTGGTTCAAGAACCACCCCTTGCCGTATACCCGGCTATCGCCGCCGCCGCCGCCTGCCTGCTGGTCCTTGGATCAAACACGGTCCGCTTCCTGCTGGCCTGGATCCTGGTGTTTTCCCTGCCGTACAGCCCGTTCATGGTCAACTTCAACAGGGCTTTGTACATACCATCCATCGGTTTCTGCGCCTTATCGGCAGCGGCTATCATCCGTCTCAGCGGAATGACCGGCAAAAAAAGGCGTTACGCGGGCCGGGCCTGCGGGTTTGTAATGGTATCGTGTCTCGTTGCCGCGAACATCGCCCTTTCACACGCGTCAATAGCCGGATACAACAAGCGCTCATTCGCACTGAAAAACATGGCCGAGATGATCCCATCCATAGAACATGACGTGCCAAAGGGGGCATTCGTTTTCCTGGTCAACTCTCCGGACGAAACATGGATAGCCGAATCCGTCTTCCGCCTGTTCTTGAATGATCCTGATTTAGGGCTGCTTGGTTTCGACGCCAACGAAACCACGGAGAAGGCTTTGGCCAAGATAGGGGATAACACGTGGACCAGGAACATGATCCGAAAGGCATCAAAAAAAGAAGTGTCTGACTTGATAATCGTTGATTATAAAAAAGACGAGCTCAGGGTAAAGCAAAGCGTGAACCTGAAAGCCCGATGATTCACCCGGTACTCTCGGAGGTATGTCGGCATGAGCGTCTGCATAGTGGGTAGGGATCCGGTCGCCATGATATTCGCCGCGGAGATCGCTGCCAAGGCTGCGCCGGTCACGGTTTGCGGCCTTCCTTCGGGGGCGCTCGAGATCATCGCCAAAGGCGGCTGCCCCTTCCCCGAAGAACCCGGGCTGGAATCACGCCTGAAGAACGTCATGGCCTCAAATACTCTGCGGGCTTCCGAAGACATCCCGGCAGCTGTCGCGCCGGCGCAGCTCGTCATGATCTTCGAATCGGTCGAACTGGACGAGAATCGACAGCCGGACTACACCCGGCTCGAGGCGATTATCGCCGAGGTGGCCCAGGGCCTCGCTCCTGAAAAGACCGTCCTCTTCGACGGCATGCTCCGCGTCGGCGACACCCGCGGGCGTCTGGGTCCCCTGCTCGAACGCATCTCGGGTCTGCGCATGGGCAAGGATTTCGCCGTCGCATACAGCCCGGAGCGGTGTCGCCCGGGCCACGCGATCACGGACATCCGCGTCACTCCGAAAATCGTTGCCGCCGAGGATGATGCAACGAGCATGAAGCTGGCGAGCCTTCTGCAGAACGCGCTCGAGACCTTCATTTTGCGCGCGAACAGCATTGAGACCGCCGAGTACACCCATCTGATCGAGGGCGCGGTGCGCGACGTCAATGCCGCGCTCGCCATCGAGTTCGCTCAGCGCGCCCAGGCCCACGGCATCGACCTCCGCGAAGCCCTGGCCATAGTGGACACGCGGAGCGGCTTCCCCCTGCGCACTCCCGGGCTGGACGTAGATGATCCCGAGGTCACTGTTGCAGCCGCGCTCCTGAACGCTGACGATGCATCGGCCGTGGAACCGTGCGCCGCCGCCGGCCTCCTGGCGCTTGGACTGAAAATCAACGAGAGCGCTGTCCCGCGCGCGGTCGTGCGGCTCGAGCAGGCGCTCGGCGGCCTGCACGGGAAGGATGTTGCACTGATCGTCGACGAGGTCGATCCGCGGGGCCCGGCTCCAGGATCATCACTCCGGCAGCTCGTGGCGGCGCTGCAAGAGGCCGGCGCCCGGACCCGGATCGTCGATCCTGCTCGGAAGGAGGGACGGGAAACGGTGGAGGTCATCATCCACCTTGGCTGGCGCACGCCCTTCGCCGCGCTCGAACTCAACACCTACCCGCGCTGCCGCCACATCCTGGACGGTACCAGCATGCTCGGCCGGCGTCGGGTCGAGGCCGCCGGCTTCACCCACCTCGGCGTGGTATAGGGATCCGCCGAGCTGTCGCTCAGCAGTACTCCCGGAAACCCGAATGCATGCCCATCAGGCGCTGCTGCCTCGGCGTGAGCCTATCGAGAAAGGCGACCGGGGTGTGGTGGTTCGGGAACGGTAACATCCGCGGGGCCACGAAGCGCGCGGCGTAATGGACCTGTAGCATGAAGCGCGTATGCGGCCCCCGGTGGGGTAGTGCGCGGTGCCAGAGCAGGTGGTGGAAGAGCAAACAGTCCCCGGCCCGAACGATCACCTCCTCTGCCTCGCGGCCCTGGTAGGAGGGTGTCGCGGAGTCGGGTTTCCGGCCGCTCTTGTGGCTGCCGGGCACGACGAGTGTGGCCCCCATCTCGCGGTCAACGTCCACCAGGTAGTACATGGCGGTCACTAGATACACGGGGAAGGGGATGCGATCGTCCCACGGTACGTCCGCCGGTCTCGGCAACAGTATCATGTCGTCCGCATGCCAGGGCTGGCCCCCATCCCCTGGATCGGCCACGATCCCAGTCACGTTGATGATGTGGCAGGTGGGTTCCTTCTTCGGCGTGTTCATGTCTCCGCGCTCGAACATGAGCATCTTCTCGGCCATGTCGACCATCGGAGACCGATCGATCAGCACCTCGAAGACGGGATCGCGAAAGAGCAGGTGCGAGGTCACCCATCGCAGCTCGTGCGCGAGCGGGAGCTCCTCCCGGAGGTTGGCTAGCGCCGCGATCATGTCCCGGCACTCCTTTGGCGTGAGGACATCCGGCACCTTCTCGAACCCGTCGCGATGGAAGCGATCGATTCCCGCCTGCATGTCGTAGCTCACAACCAACCTCCGATGCGGCATCGCGTTGCCCGCCGAATGTTCCTGTAATCTTGTTATAATGTGCCTGTATGTCAAGTACCTGTTCAATCACCGCGTGTAGATGGCACAGAGGGGCGCCTCAGGATTCGGGGAATCATCCGGGATATGGTTCATACATCGAGGCGGACACCGAGACCGGCATCCAGATACTTATCTTCGTAAGCTTCCCTGAAGAGCGTCATCGCTCTTTCCCCTGTGCAGTGAGTGGGAGCAACCCTTTTTACACCAATCTCCTTGAGCGCCGCGATTATCTCACGGATATGCTCGTCGGAAGCGCCCATGAGATGAAACCCTCCTATAATCAGGCTGATATCCCTGTCGATGATCTGCCTGGCCTTTTTCGCAATCTCGACAACGCCCGGGTGCGCGCACCCGGAAACGATCACGAGGCCGTCAGGCCTGTCTATGACCAGGGACTGTTCGATGATGGAATCATCGCTCTTTTTCATTTCACCGGTTGTGTGGACTCCTTCAAAAACCATCATCGGTTTGCCCACCGGTGTGACATACGCGGGAAAGCCCCTGACCGCCTGCTGGAAGCTTTCCGGAAAAGACTGGGGCATGTAAACATGCGCCTTGGGATTTCGTTCGTTGATCCTTGCCAGTCCGTTCGTGTGGTCGCGGTGGTAGTGCGACAGCACCACCAGGTCCGCTGCGCCCGGATCGATATCGAGTTTCTCCATGTTGGAAAGAAGTACGTCGTCCTTCAGCCCCGTGTCAAACAGGATGGTTTTTTCAAGCCCCTCGATGAGGCAGGAAAAACCCCATTCCGTCCGGAGCCCTTCGATGCCTGGGATGTTGTTGAAGAGTACCGTGATATGCAGCTTGGAATCACCGGTATTGTCTGCCGCCGAACTTTCAAGCATGCTGTTCGTTTCGTTCGAGCAGCCGGATATTAAAACAATGAGGCAGGCCGAGAAGAAAACGAGGGCCGCGAGTATCTGCGGGAGCTTCATTGTTTCTCTCCTTAATTCGTGGAACACCTTACCGGACCTTGATAGCCTGGTAATCGCCGCCCGTGATGTCGGCGAGCTTTCTGAGAAAGTGGGTGTCCGCCCGACCGCCGAGGGAGAAGGTGTGGATCTTGATCCCGTGGATGCGGTTTCGCTCCTTCACTGTTCTCAAGATCATGTCAACGTCCGTCACTGGCCCGGCCGTGGGGTTGCCGTCGGAAAGCAGGAACATGGTGTCCACCACAGACTCGTACTTGCGCTTGGCAAAACCGTCATCCACCATGTCAAACGCGGTCATGAGCGTGTCGTAGATGTTTGTTGCGCTCTTTTCCGGAGGCGTGATATCCCAGATATACTTTTCCGCCGCCTTTGTCACGCCCTTCGTCCCGGAAACAACCTTCTTTCTCCAGAGGTCCACTTCCGTGGAAAAGGTGATGATGTTGAAAAAGATGTTCTTGTCAAAGGTCCGCAGCAGCCTCGCTATCTCCAGCTTGGCCACGTAAACCTTCGGCTTCCTCAGATCCCCTTTGTCGTAGGTCTTTCCGCCGATCTTCTGAACGGTGACCTGCTCGTTCATGCTGCTGGACACATCAAGGAGGAAGATGAACTTCTTCGAGCAGGTCTCCACCTCGTGGTACTGCATTGCATATTTGGGCAGCGCCAGCCTCTTTTTAATATTGTCCTTGAACTCGAACAAATCGCCGAACTTGTTCCACCACGAGTTCCACCTTTCAGCGTCCAGGTTGAAGTCCTGGCGCGTAAGCTCGACGAGCAGCTCGTGGATGTCCTCGCGCAGCCTGCCGCCCTCCCTTCCAAGCTGATCGATGAGCGCCGGAATCGTCCGCTTGTCGCGGACATTGTGCATGGCCCGGATCGAGGCGAGGCGCACGGCCCAGACCGGGTCGCGGAGCAGTTTCAGCAGCTGGGTCAACGCATCGTCGCGCTTGTAGTTCCAGAGAGCGAACGCTGTTTCCACCCGGACCTCCGGCGACTTGTCATCCGCCATACTCGAAAGAAGAAGGTATGCCTCGTCCGGATGGATCTCGCCGAGCCCCCTGACCGCTCCCGCCCTGACCAGGGGCTTGATGTCGTCCAGCAGCTTAAGAAGAAGCGGAACGCTCAGCTCGGCAAGCTCGGGGAAGGTGCCCATTGCCACGGCCGTGTTTCTCCTCACATTGTCCGAGGCGTGGGTCAGCCCCTCTTTCACAACGTACTCGATGGCGTCATAGTTCTCGAACATCCTGAACGCTTCAAGCGCGGAGGCGCGCACAACCAGCTCCTTTTCCTGGAAAGCCTGGAGCATCCTGTTCGCGGCTTCCATGTTGTCGCAGAACTTGAGATAGTAGGCTGCGGACGCCCGCGTCTCCAGATCATGGTGCGTGCGCGAGCGGTCGAACTCGGCGATGAACCGATCCTCCTTGGTGAGTTCCTCGTCCTCTGCCGCCCCGCCCCCAAACAAACTGCGGCGCCACTTGTCCTCCAAGGTCATCTCCGACCACGCGTACGCTTCCATGAGCGCATCCCTCGGCTGCACGCGGCGCCTCAGGTTGTCCAGGTAGTTCCTGAATGTTTCCCCCGGATGCTTCTTCACCAGAAAACTCACATAACCCCAGGAAAGAAGGTGCTCCCTGAAACCCAGATCCGCGAAGTCCTTCCTTATCAGCGTCGGAAAGGTCATGCAATCGGAGCGCCTGGCCTCGGCCACGATCCGCTTGTCCCAGCCCTGGCTGATCCAGCCCTGCCCAAGACCGCTGATCTCGATGTTCACCAGGTAGTAGCTGCACTGTTCGAGCATCTCCCACTCGAGGTAGTGCGGGAATCCGACCTTGAGCCACCCCGGCGCGAGCTTTCCCCCGCCTGAACTGAAAAACCGGTCGATGAGGCACCTTCCCGTCAGGTGAATGACACCGTCGTAGAAGTTGCGGTCGCCGCTCATGTTCGGGCCGTAGAACCTCCTGTTGCGCCCGCCGCCGCCTGTGTCCTTCTGCGCGAGAACGAAACATCCCGAGGAGCCGGAAATAAGAGCCGCACCTCCGTGCCTGGACTGCCACACGTTCTTGTGCTTGACCGGCCCGGCCAAGAAAACCTCGGTCACGCCGCCGGAATAGGAGAGCGAGCGGTCCTCTTCCACGGTTACGCCGATGGCCTCGCAGTACTTCGCGTAGATTTTTTCAAGCCTGAGCGCATATAGGTGTAGCATTGCGTGAGGCGTGAGGCTGTGAACGTTGCTAAATACCCCCGGGAACGCCTTCTTCAACGGGTTGAATTCGTCCGCCATATCAGCCACGTCGCTCGGCGAGTACTTGACCCCGTCCATGGTGCTGATCAGCAAAAAGTGCTCGGTGACAGCGTACATGGGATCCGCGCCCATCGCTTCCACGAGCGCCTGCTGAGACCTCACGCGCGCATCAAAGTAGCCATACCCCGGATCGTCCGCAACCTTGCTCCAGTCCTCGCCCACGCACCTTTTGCACGGAGCAAGCCCGCGGCCGCGGCAGCAGGAAAACTCCTTGATGCACTCCGAACAGAAAAAGGAGTGTTCCCTGCACCACTCTGCCGCTGCCCCGTGGTCCTCGCAGGGCAAGAGCTGCGCATCACGGCAGTGATAACAGTTGATTCTCTTGCGCTCCTGGGCCGATGCATCCTGATCAGCCGGGATCACCACCGCCAGGAAGACCGGGAGAAACAGCGAACTCACCGCTCGAAACGAGAAAAGAAAGGCTCTCATGTAAGGATCTCCATCCGGTTTCGCACGATCCGATGATCGTCCGCTTGATCGATCGAGCTGCTGTGCTTGCTGCTGTTTGACCCAGGTCAATCCGCATATTTCACCTTTTTTGGTCGGGGCATATCGCGACGAAGAGGATGAAACAAGCGGGTAAAGGTTATGCGAGGCCGGGCCGAATGTCAAGCAGCAGGCCCAATCCCTTTCCAGCCGCTCTTGAAAAGGAAACCTCGCTGTTCTACACTGGTTTATTCAATACGGTTATCGGAACCAATCTGCGGCTTCATGGCACAAAGTCAGCCCATGATAAAATTAGACAGCGATTGTGAAGCGGTGTTTTTCGTGTCCACATCAGGGCGCTGCAACATCGACTGCGACTACTGCATTGTGGGGCCGCTCACCACAGACGAACTGTCGTTGACAAGACATGACCTGGACTTCCTGCTGGACTTTTTCGGTGTGAAAGCGTTTTTCGCTTTTTCAGGAAAGGGAGACTTTTTCGCGGGTTACCAAAAGTCCGAAAAGCTGCTCTCCTCGCTGCTTGACCGCAACGTTGAAGTGGCGCTGGACATCAACGGCTCGATCATCCATGAGTTCCCTGACCTTCCCCCATCCAAGCTGAAAAAGGTCCGCTACATCAACCTCACAATGCATTACCAAGGGCTGAAACAGAAAGGCCTGCTGCACAAGTGGGCGGAAAACGCGCGCCTGCTGATAGAGCACAAAGGCGAAGAGATGCTGCTCGGCTACGTGATCTCGCCGGCTCTTCATTCCGAGTGGGAGGAGGGGCTTCGCTTTTTCGAGCGCGGAGTGTTCGAGAAAACAGGAAAGAAAATCCTCCTGATCAGGCACGTGACCCAGGAGTTCAACCCATCCGAGGAAAAAGAGCTCCAGGCGCTTGGCAAGAGATACGAACACATGGTCGAGGGGGTGTTCCGCGAAGATTTCGCGGAGCAGTTCAAGAACATCCACGAGGTGCTCTGCCCGGCCGGCCACAGCTATTTCAGGATATGGAACGACGGTACGGTTCAAGGGTGCGCGCACATCGAACAGCTCGCCGACTGCGGAAACCTGAAGCAAAGGAAGATAACCGTTCACGACGAACCGTACCGCTGTCCCACACCAGGGCACTGCGACTGCCACATAGTCGACGGGCTGGGGAAACTGGTTTACCCCTGACTTACTTGGAGCACTGAATCGGCGGAAACCGGTAAAACCCGCACCACAGCAGGATTCAATCCGTCCTTTCGAGGGCCACCCTCCTCCCGTCTTCTCCCGCATTTTCGTCTTTTCCTTTCACTAGACGGTCCGCTTTTGCGATCAGGTCCGCGAGCTCGCGGATCTTCTCATCGCCGGGGTGCTCCGCCGCCAGCGCGGCCGCCTCCTTTGCCGCACCCGCAAGCGCGGTGCTTTGCGCCCAGGGGGAGTTGCGCAACACTTCCGCGAAGGTGGTGACGCAGGCGGCCAGGCGGAAGGCATCCGAGGCATCCGTCACCTCGGCTGCAAACTGTTGCTCGAGGATCTCGGCCCGGTACTCCGCCACCTCCTCCGTGCGATCCGGCTTCTTGTACCGGATCCGGAAGGAGCCGACGGTCAGGCTCTCGTCACATCCTTCCCACATCTTGATTTCGTAAATCGCGGTGACCGCGTGACCCGCGCCCACCTCGCCGCCATCCACCTTGTCGTTACGAAAATCCTTGTCCGCCACGGCGCGGTTCTCATATCCCACCAGGCGGTAACTCCGGACCCGCTCCGGGTTGAACGCCACCTGGATCTTCACGTCCCTGGCGATCACCTGGAGGGTGCCTGCCAGCCCCTCCACGAACACGCGGCGCGCCTCCTCGATCCGGTCCACGTAGGTGTAGTGCCCGTTCCCCTGATTTCCCAGCTGTTCCATCAAAAGGTCGTTGTAGTTGTCCATGCCGAAACCAACAGTGGTGAGGCAGATCCCCTTCTTCACCTTCTCCCGGATCTTCTCGAGGATGGACTCGGGCCCGGTCCGGCCCACATTGGCCACCCCGTCGGAGCAGAGGATGACCCGGTTGATGCGGTCTTCGCGGAACGCCTGATCCGCCATGTCATAGCCGATGGTCAGCCCTTCCTCGGCGTTGGTGGAGCCCCCGGGATCGAGACGGTCGATGGCGTTCAGAATGGCCTCCCTTCCCTCGGCAACCGGGGTGTGCCCCAGGAGCTTTTTCCCACGGGACTGGTACACCACGATGCCGATCTCATCCGCCGGCCGGAGCTGGTCCACCAGCAGTCGCAGGGCCCGCTTGACCAGCTCGAGACGGTTTTCCCGCTCCATGGAACCGGACGCATCGATCACGAAGGTGAGCACAGCATCTTTTCTGTGCCGGATGTCGATCTCCCGGGCCTTGAGACCGATGGCCAGAAGCCGCCGGTTTTCAGCTAATGGGGAAGGCGCGCCTTCGATGTAGGCGGCGAAGTCGCCTTTTTCCGGGGGCGCGTAGTCGTAGTCGAAGTAGTTGACGAACTCTTCCACCCGCACAGCTTCCTGCTTGGGCAGGTTGCCGTCATGGAGGAAGCTGCGGCAAATGGTAAAGGCCCCCGTGTCCACGTCCACTGCAAAGGTAGAAAGGGGATCGTCATCCGTGTCGATCATGGGATTGACCCCGTGGGAGCGGAAGAACTGGAGATCGTAAGCTCCGTCGTTTGTCAGATGGGTACCGCCGTGTGCGGGCCTATTCCTTGATCCCAAGATTTTCTGATGTGCTATAACCGCGCGAGCGCCATGCGCACAGGCCCTTTTCCTGTACTTTCCCTTGAACTTTCTCCCACCACCGCCGCCAACACCGATAATATCCTCGATCACCTCCCCGTCATTGACCTCCTCCTCGTAGTCCACTTCGTCCACTTCGAGAACATCTGGATGCTCGATGATCTCCTCGACCGACTCAAGCTTCTCTTCTCCCGGCAACTTTTGAACAATCGAATCCGCCGAATCGACCGGATCGGCGCTCCTCCCGGCGGGACCGGGCTCCTGCGCAGACTCTTCGTCGTTGTCATACTGGGCCGATATGCTCTTCATGGGCTGATGGTCTTCCGGCGCTGCCCCTTTCTCATCACCGGTTCCTCCGCAGCCCGTAAAGATCATCCCCGCAGCTGCAAAAACGGCATAGACTGTCCCTGTACCGACGCGGATCTTCATGATCAGCCTCCTCTGCTTCCAGGATTCTTGATGGGCTCTCTTTCTGTACTGCATGGGAAGAAACGGAGCTTGCCCGGATAGGTTCGGCTCTTTTCTCGGGTATGCAACGAAAGAGGGGACTTTCAATATGGTTCACGAAGCCGGAAGAAAAGGTTATACTTACCTGTTTCCGTTGACTTCGAGCGTTGCACCCGCACATCTTTTGGAAGCAACCATGTACCTTCTGATTCTTGTTCTCTTGACCTCCGGGCACGTGCACATCAACGCCTCGCAAGAGGAGAACGTGTGCACCGTGTTCTGCCCGATTGTATCGGAGGCTCCCGCGATCGACGGCATTGTCGAAGAAGGGGAGTGGGACGGGAGCTGCGCCGTTTCAGGAAGGACAGCCGCGGCGCCTGGCGAACCGGGAGTTAACCTTAATGCGTAAATTTCATCCTCGTCTGCTACGGCACCTCGCGACGAAGAGGATGAAACAAGCGGGCTTGTGTTTTTTGCCATAAGCGCAGGCCCGGAACAGCCGAAAAATGCAGTACAGGCTTCGGTAGGACAGCAACGGCCTTGCATCCCAGTCAAGGATTAAAAGCGACACAGCGATATCCGAAGGCTGAAAGCGGGGCGGGTCTGGACGCACGGATTTTTTTTTAAGCCATTGGTAACAAACGGATTGAACAGTCACATGCCCGGCGCAACGAACATCAACGAGGTTTAAAATAAATCAATGTTTTTCTGGCACGCATGAATGAGTTGCTCTATAATGGCCACACCCTTCAAAAGGCCTTCTAAAGCACCTTTCAAAAATATTCAAACTGTTTGCGCACTTCAATTTATCTCTAAGGAGCGGATCATGAGCAAAAATCATCGAAAAAGAACGTACCTTCCCCTGATCGCCGCATGCCTGGCCCTCTTGTTTGGCGCGCCAATGTTTGCGAACCAGGGGCAGGATGTGGACCTGTCAACGCAGTACGACTCCCTGGACAGCACGCTGCTGGATTTCACAATCAAGGGCTTCGACCAGGAAACCGTCTTCATCAACGGCAGGGAACACATGGCTGTTTCCATGTGCGGGGCAGGCCTTGTGGACATGGGCAATGCGGGCCACCCGCAGCTTCCGGTCCTTTGCAACAGCCTCCTGATTCCGGATTCGGCACGCATGAAAGCGACGGTGCTGAGCAGCGAGTACTACGAGCTCGAGGGTGTCAACGTGGCGCCTTACAAGGGAGTGATCACCCGCGACGTGGACCCGGCAACAGTGCCGTACACTTTCGGAGAGCTCTACGAGACCGATGCCATGTTCCCCGGTAAAATCGCTTCGCTCAGGGACCCATACATCATGCACGATGTGCGCGGCATAGTGGTCGAGGTTTTTCCCCTCCAGTACAATCCGGTTACCAAGGTCCTTCGCGTGTACACGAATATTCAGGTGGAGGTGGCGGCGGCGGGCGCAGGCGATGTGAACATCATCGACCGATCGAGCAACATCGACAGGACCAGCATCTCGTTCGAATCGCTCTACAGCGGCCACTTCGCGAACTACAAGGGCAACAGGAGCTCGCAATGGGCGAATACGCTGGGCGCCAGCCGTACAGGCGGCAGAGGTGATCCCCCTCCCGAAGACGGCGATATGCTCATCATCAGCTACGGCTCGTTCATGAGCGCCATGCAGCCGCTGGTCAACTGGAAAAACTCGACCGGCATCGGCACAACAATAGTCGACGTCTCCTCGATCGGCAACAACTCCACCTCCATCAAGAACCACATCAAAAGCGTCTACAACTCGAGCAACCTGAGCTTCGTGCTTCTCGTGGGCGACGCCGCCCAGGTGACCCCGGGCTCGTACGGGAGCGGAGCTTCCGACGCTTTCTACTCCACCATTTCCGCGGATACATATCCCGACATCTTTGTGGGCCGTTTCTCGGCGCAGAACACATCGCAGGTGGACACACAGGTGGAACGTACGGTTACCTACGAACAGGAAGGCCACGACCTGTCAATGGGCGGATGGAACACCTGCGGCATGGGCATAGCATCGAGCCAGGGCGCGGGCGCCGGCCACTACGGCGAGGCCGACTATGTCCACGTGGGCCTGATCCGCGACGAGCTTCTGGCGTACGGTTTCACCATGGTGGACGAGATCTATGACACCAACGGCGGCAACAAGACCCAGGTCACCAACGGCCTGAACCAGGGCCGCAGGACAGTCAACTACTGCGGCCACGGGAGCACGACCTCCTGGGGCACCACCGGCTTCTCGAACACCGACGTGAACAACCTGACAAACGATGGAATGCTTCCGTTTATATGCAGCGTTGCCTGCGTGAACGGCAACTTCACGAGCGGCACATGCTTCGGCGAAGCCTGGCTGCAGGCGACCCACAACGGCAACCCCACGGGCGCGATCGGCTGCTACATGTCGTCGGTGAACCAGTCATGGGCTCCGCCGATGTACGGACAGGGAAATCATTGCAAGAGCGGCAAATACGGCGCTGCCGACCGGTTCTGGAACGAGATGAACTGGTCCCTCGGCGGATGCCTGTACGGCGGCTCGTGCTGCATGATGGATCTCGCCGGCTCCTCCGGCGTCCAGGAGTTCATGAACTGGATCGTTTTCGGAGACCCGTCTCTCAGGCTCTTCAGCGAGCCCTCGATCATGCTGGGCCTGGAAACCTACGTACCTGACGTAGCGAACCCCGGCCTGGCCCTAAGCCTCGAGGTCGAGATCCTGAACGGCGGCGAGAACTACGTGCCCGGCTCAGGCAAAATGTACTACAGGTACGACGGCGGCGGCTTCATCCAGCAGTCGCTGATCCCGCTCGGCGGAAACCTGCACGGGGCTGAGCTTCCCAACACGGTACCCGGTGACGAGCCGGAGTTCTACTTCAGCGCCGAAGGCGACGGCGGCACAACAGTGTACCTCCCCGCAACAGCGCCCGCTGATGTGTACTCGTACGAGGTATGCTTCATCCAGACTCTCTGGGAGGACAACTTCGAGACCAACACCGGCTGGACCGTGCAGAACGACGGAAGCCTGACATCCGGCGCTTGGGAGCGCGGAGTTCCCGTGGGCGGCGGCGACCGCGGCGATCCCGCGACTGACCAGGACGGTTCCGGAAAATGCTTTCTCACGGAAAACGTGGACGGCGACTCCGACGTTGACGGCGGACCCACGATCCTGATTTCACCGGTGCTGGATCTGTCATCCGGCGACGCGGAGATCAGCTACTTCAGGTGGCACAACAACGACGACAACGACGACTGGTTCACGGTACAGATCTCCGAGGACAACGGTGCCTCGTGGAGGAATGTGGAGCAGGTCAAGCACACGAGCGGCTGGAACTTCTACGGCTTCATGGCATCCGATCACGTGGTCCCCAACAACCAGATCAAGATGCGTTTCCAGTCTACAGACAACCCCAACAACTCGGTCACAGAATCAGGCCTCGACGCTTTCAAGATCAGGCGCATCGACTACGACCCGAGCCTGTGGGCCGACAACTACACGCTTTTAGCGTCAACCGGCGGAACCGTTGGTTTCTCTCTTGATGCGGGAGCGTCGAACGGCAACAGGAAGTATCTGCTGCTCGGTTCGGTGACAGGCACCTCCCCCGGCCTGCCGCTTCCAGGCGGCCAGGTGCTGCCGATCGAGTGGGATATCCTGACGAACATCATCATGATGTCGCTTTACGGCTCCCCTGTGTTCGTTGATTTTACCGGAACGGTGAACGGCGCAGGCCAGGCGAACGCAACGCTCGACACGCTCGGCCCGCTCGATCCCGGCATGATTGGAATCGACATCTATTTCGCCTACCTGCTCACAAAGAATCCGTTCTACGCGTCGAACTTCATGACACTGCACATCGACCCGTAATAGGCATTTCAACAACAACGAGCAGGCGCCCAACAGCGTCTGCTCGTTTTGTTACAGGAACAAGAGGCGGCAAGAGACTGCCGCCCTCCAGAAGAAACGGTACGCGCCGATTCAACAATGGAGGGCGCCGCTCCGTCGGCGCCGTAAACGTACACATACCGGATGGACCAACACCCCCAAAGAGGCGGCAAGAGACTGCCGCCCTCCAGAAGAAACGGTACGCGCCGATTCAACAATGGAGGGCGCCGCTCCGTCGGCGCCGTAAACGAAAAGGCGGCAACAGAGTGCCGCCCTCCATGTTCGGTGCGCTGTTGTCACTTCCTATCGAGCAAGCGCGCAAGCTCTCTGCGCGAGGGCTCGTGGTTCGGATTCAGCTCAAGCGCTTTATTTAAACAGTCCTTCATCCGGCCGAACTCCCCCATTTCTCCGCGGATCATGGCAAGATTGAAATAGAAGGCCTCCTCGTGCGGCCTGATCTCGAGCCCCTTTTTGTACTGTTCGATCGCCTGCTCCAGCCTTCCCTCGCTTCGAAGGACCACCCCGAGGCACATCCGCGCGTGGGCCAGGCCGGGCGCGGCCTCGATCGCTTTTTCGCAATGCTGCCGGGCCTCCCTGATTCTGCCCTGCATGATGTAGATGGTTGCAAGGCTGACATGAGCGTCAGCATATTCCGCGTTCATCTCGATTGCTTTTTTGTAGCATGCCTCAGCCTCATCGATGCGCCTCATCCGCTGCAGTGCTTGGGCCAGGCAGCACTGAAGCTCCGGCTCAAGGTCGGTCTTTTCAGCGGCAAACGGGCCCGGCAATGTGCCCAGAAGCAACATCGCGGCAGCTGCTGCCAGGGCCGGCACCAGCTTGCGTATTCGCGACAATCGGATCGTTTCCATCAGGCCGGCCGCGCCGGCGCCGGCGAATACAGCGAGAAGCGGCACGAGCGGCACGCGGTAGCGGGCGGTCACAAAGACCGCGACGATGGAGATGCTGTAGGCGAGCGCACTCAACACCACGACAAACCGCGTCTTTCCCGCCCGAAAAAACAGGCCGACCACTGCCAGGGGCAGGAGCAGGCCGAAAGGAAACCCGAAAGGACCCAGCTTCCACAACAGAACACGAAGGAGAACGGACCATCTCCTGAAAAGGTAGATGTCAACGTTGCGGGCTGTTTCCCTGGAGCTCACGGCCTGGAGCGATTTCGTGCAAAGCCCTGACGCGAATGAAAGCGGAGTCGATGCGATGTAGCCCGCTGTTTTTTCGTAGTAGAACCTCTGCCTGTCCCACATGTCCCCCCTCACGCCGTGCTTCTTTGGGAGATCGATCACATCCGACCATGCCGAGCCCGGCCTCGCGCTGACAGTGTCCTCGTAAGCTTCGTTGTTCCCGATGAAGATGTTCAGCCCGCCGCTCGACGGCAGGAAACCGAAATGCCCGGTGATGCTCCGGTTGAGGCATGCCACGGGCAGTGTCGGCAGAAGGAAGCCCAAGGCGATGAGCATTCCAGGAACAGCAAGCCGCCTCATGCGGCCGCGTCCTGTGCGCTGCTGCCGCCTGAGCGACATTGCCGCAAGCCAGACGAGCCCGACAATGAAAAGCAGCAGAAATGTGGGGCGAGTAAGCACGGCAGCAGCGCCCGCGACACCGAGCAGAAAACGTGTTATACCGGCCTCATCCTCGGAAGCCTTGATGAATAACGTGACCAGCAGAACCATCATGAAAGCGGCAAGCCCGGTAGCCAGAAGCTCGGTTTCGAAAAATATGAGCGGGCCGTAAAAAGCACATATCAGGCCGGCCGCAACAGCGGCTCCCCTGCCGAACATCCTTTTTCCCAGCGAAAAGGCGAGACAGCAGGTGATGCTCCCCAGCAGCGCCTGGATTGCCTTGGCAAAAAGGATTGATCCGTCTCCCGCAATGTAGAGCACAGCCAGGAAAAACTGGTATAAAAAGGGCTGAAAGAAAAACGATCCGCTGAACCCTTCGCCGTTGGCAAGGCCGGCCGCCGCCTCGCTGTAAACCATCGAGTCCACGATCGGCACCTCGAAGAAGGGCGAGTCAGAGCTTTCGTACAGGTAAGCGAGCCGCACCAGGAGCGCCGCCGCAAAGACGAACTTCCAGTTGAAGAAGAGGCCGCCGTAATGGAAGCCCGTCCGCGGCGGGTCATGCTTCCTTTTGGACATGAAGCCTCCAGACATTGCCTGCTTACATGTTCAGCCATACCAGGTCCGCAACGGAGTAGTTCCCTGCAACGAAGTCGAGATCGCCGTCCGAATCCACGTCTACAAGCACAACCGATCTTGTTCTCCTGTTGCCCAACAGCTCGCCCGAGTCGCTGAAAATACCGCTTCCATCGTTCAGCCAGATGTAGTTTGCGTGGATGAAGTTCCCCTCAACAAAGTCGAGGTCGCCGTCGAAATCCACATCGCCGAGTGCAAGCGAATAGGTGGAGGCGCTTCCCAGCTCCTGGCCGGAGTCCGTGAAAAATCCGTTTCCGTTGTTGATCCAGACAATGTTCGCCTGGTTGTTGTTACCGGCAACGATGTCAAGGTCACCGTCCGTATCCACATCACCGAGCACCAGGCCGCTGGTGCTCATGTTGCCGAGGAGCTGCGTCGAATCGGTGAAAACACCGCTGCCGTTGTTCAGCCAGACAAGGTTGGCCCCATCATTCCCCGCCACGATATCAGGGGCTCCGTCAGCATCCACATCACCGAGCGCAAGCCAGTTCGTCCAGCTGTTGCCCAGTGCCTGGCCCGAATCGCTGAAGCTGCCGCCCCCGTCATTCATCCACACACGGTTCGCCCCGAGCATGATCCCTTCCACGAGGTCAAGGTCCCCGTCCGAGTCCACATCACAGAGCGCGAGCGCACTCGTCCAGAAGTTGCCCAGTGTCTGGCCCGAATCGCTGAAGCTGCCGCTTCCGTTGTTCAGCCACACATAGTTAACG
>CAZIUL010000012.1:35822-58005 GCA_964542475.1 uncultured Phycisphaerales bacterium
TTGGCCCGAATCAATGAAAACGCCGCTGCCGTCGTTCATCCAGACAAGGTTCGGGTTGTTGTAATTCCCCGCCACAAGGTCAAGGTATCCGTCCGAATCCAGGTCACACAGATTCAGCGATGTCGTGTTGCCGCTGCCAAGCGACTGGGTCGAATCGATGAAAATCCCGCTTCCGTTGTTCATCCAGACAAGGTTCGGGCTGTTGTAATTCCCTGCCACAAGGTCGATGTCTCCGTCCAAATCCAGGTCGCCACAGGCCACAGCCTTTGTCGGGCCGCCCCCCAGGGACTGGCCCGAATCAACAAAACCGGGAATGATGTCCATCGGAGTCGTTGGAACCGCATCCTGACCGTACTTCGCGTTTTTAATCGTGCCGGGTGCAATCGTGTCGCTGATATCTATGCCTGAAGGGTCGTTCGCGTCGATGTCGGCTTCGTTGAAGCACTGGCGGGTTTTCAGGGATGGAGAAGCTCCCAGGGTGATGACGACCTCGTAGTCGGCAGGGCCTGCCTCCACAACCGCCCCGGCCCCAAAGCTGTCCCCCTCAACAGGAAGGTTGAAATCATCAACAGTGAGATTTTTGATGTCAACGTCAACCTGGAACGGAACGATAAGGAGATCGCCTGCATCACAGAGCCCGTTCGTGTTCACATCCAAATACCGGCCAAAGCAGAAAACCCTCGGGCGAAGGCCCCACAGCTCTCCCCCCCCGCCCAGTCCACTGCCTCCCCCGCTGCCGCCGCACGAGGAAAACCAAAGCACGGCGCAGACAAGAGCTATAAACGAAAGAGCCGGTGTCTTTACCCGCAACAGAGCAGTATTCATTTCATAACCTCTAAATCAACAGATCCATACATGGCCCGATCTCTTCGGCCTTCCCGCTCATTATACAGTGTACCGAGATCGATGATAATTTTTGCCCGAAGAATCATCGTACAAAAAATTATCGCCCGAGGATGAAATGAAATCAGGGGTACTGACGCGGATACATCTGTTAGATCCATCGGCCTGATCCCCATGGGATGTGTGAGCATATATAAAGCCAGATTATTATTACCCGAATTTCATTGTTTTATCTGCCCTCTGATCTGCTAAAATTATCGCTGTTTGTTTCTCCGCTCAGAAAGCGAAGCAAAATTCGGCAGGATCCCCTTCGAACGCTTTCCCCAGGACAGGCAACACAGGAACGAATTAACAGAGATCTCATCTCGCCTTCGGGCTTTATTGACCTTTTCCAGAACAAAGGACAGAAAATGACTACATCAAAAATTATTTGGACGCATACGGACGAAGCCCCGGCACTGGCCACGAAAGCCTGGTTACCCATCCTCCAGGCCTATACAAAGGACACCGGCATCGAGCTGGACCTGGCGGACATCTCCCTTGCCGGCAGGGTGATCGCCAACTTTCCCGACAAACTCAAGAACGAGCAGAAGGTCGATGATTACCTGACGCAGCTCGGCGAGATCGCCAAAACGCCGGGGGCCAACATCATCAAGCTGCCCAATATCAGCGCATCGATCCCCCAGCTTCAGGCTGCCATCAAGGAGCTTCGGGAAAAGGGATACGACATCCCCGAGTATCCTGAAGAGCCCAAGAATGACGCGGAAAAGGCGCTGCAGGAACGGTTTTCAGTGGTGCTCGGCTCCGCGGTCAACCCTGTGCTGCGTGAGGGTAACTCGGACCGCAGGCCCGCGGATTCGGTGAAGAAGTTCGCCCAGAAGCAGCCGCACAAGATGATGAAGCCCTGGCCCGATTCCGGATCCAAGTGCCGCGTGGCGTACATGCAGGAAAAGGATTTTTACGGCAGCGAGAAATCAACAACCATGGACAAGGCGTGCAGCGTGAAGATCGAGTTTGTCGACAGCTCAGGCAAAGCAACGGTGCTGAAAGACAAGCTGGAACTGATCGAGGGCGAGGTGCTCGATTCGTCGGTCATGAATGTGGCTGCGCTCCGAAAGTTCTACGCGGAACAGATCGAGGAAGCCGGGAAGGACGGCATCCTTCTGTCCCTGCACCTCAAGGCCACAATGATGAAGGTGTCCGACCCCATCATGTTCGGCCACTGCGTTTCCGTGTTTTACGCAGATGCGCTCGACAAGCATGCGGAGGTGCTCAAGGAGATCGGCGCCAATGTCAACAACGGCCTTGCCGATGTGCTCGAAAAACTGGACCGGCTCCCCGCGGACAAGAAGGCCGAAATCGAAGCGGACATCGAGGCGGTTTACGCGAGCCGCCCCGACCTCGCCATGGTGGATTCGCGAAAGGGCATCACCAACCTGCACGTGCCCAACAACGTGATCATCGACGCTTCAATGCCCAATGTGGTGCGCGACGGCGGCAAGATGTGGAACAAGGACGACGCGCTCGAGGGGTGCATCGCAATGGTGCCCGACCGCTGCTACGCAACCATGTACCATGAGATCATTGAGGACTGCAAGGTCAACGGGCAGTTCGATCCATCCACCATGGGCAACGTGGCCAACGTGGGCCTCATGGCTAAGAAGGCGGAAGAGTACGGTTCGCATGATAAGACCTTTGTGGCGCCTTCAGGCGGCACGATCCGCATCGTGGATGATGCGGGAGCCACCCTGCTCGAGCAGATCGTTGAGACCGGCGACATCTTCCGCGCATGCCAGGCCAAGGACGAGGCAATCCGTGACTGGGTCAAGCTCGCCGTCAGAAGGGCGCGGGCCGGCGGATCGCCTGTTGTTTTCTGGCTCGACG
The DNA here is from genome assembly GCA_964542475.1 of uncultured Phycisphaerales bacterium. GTDB lineage: Bacteria > Planctomycetota > B15-G4 > B15-G4 > CAYZWU01 > CAZIUL01. Next base: position 38,550 of record CAZIUL010000012.1, read on the forward strand.
AGGACAGGGGCCACGACGCCCAGATCCTGAAAAAAGTAAACAGCTACCTGCCCGAGAACGACACCTCGGGCCTCGAAATCCACATCATGAAGCCGCGCGATGCCATGAAGTTCAGCCTCGAACGTGTTCGCCGCAATGAAAACACCATCGCTGCCACTGGCAACGTGCTTCGTGACTACCTGACCGACCTTTTCCCCATTCTCGAGCTGGGCACCAGCGCCCGCATGCTTTCCATTGTGCCGCTTCTCAACGGCGGCGGCTTGTTCGAGACCGGGGCAGGCGGGTCCGCTCCCAAGCACGTACAGCAGATCCTGAAGGAAGGCCATCTCAGGTGGGATTCTCTCGGCGAGTACTGCGCGCTCGTCCCCTCCTTGGAGCTGATCGCCGAACAGACGGAAAACGACAAGGCCGCCATCCTGGCCGAGACCCTTGACCAGGCAGTGGCCAGGTACCTGGAAAACGGGAGGCTGCCCTCGCGCAAGGTGAACGAAATCGACAACCGCGGCAGCACCTTCTACCTGGCAATGTACTGGGCTCAGACGCTCGCCGCCCAGGAAAAGGACACGGCCTTGAAGGAGCGGTTCACAGGCGTTGCCAAGGAGCTGTCGGATAACGAGGCCAAGATCACCGAAGAGCTCCTGGCCGCCCAGGGCAGATCCGTTGATATCGGCGGTTACTTCGTACCTGACCCTGATACCGCTTCAAGGGTGATGCGTCCCAGCGCGACCTTCAACGCGATTATTGACGCGATGTAAACCACGAAAAATGCAAAGGAAGAGGGCGGCATGGAGGGCGGCTGCTTTGTCGACGCCGGAAGAGAAGAGGCGGCAAGGGACTGCCGCCCTCCAGAAGAAACGCTATGCGCCAGTTGAACAATGGAGGGCGTCGCTCCGTCGACGCCGGAACCGAAGAGGCGGCAACAGAGTGCCGCCCTCCAAACGCCGGATAAAAAGATCCGTGTTTATCCGTGTCCACCCGTGGTTCTATTTTTCTTACTCTTCCTGATCTTCCTAGCCTGCTTATTTCATACTCTTCGTCGCGAGGTAGCTGTAAACTGTGATGTGGCAAGGCGCATGTCAGGAGACGACCGCAGGCCTGTTCTTACAGGTTGAGGATCGTCTCCTGGCATGAAACGCAGCCACAGTGCAGTTTACGGTGCCGCAGCAGAAGAGGATGAAATATGCTGGCTAATCCACAACATCGAAGATGAGAGCGTTCGACACGAAGTCGTACGGTGACTGCAGCAGGTACGCAAAGCAAAACTTCAGCCCGGTGATACCGGAAAGCGGGCCCAGGTCCAGGTGGGCGGTCGCGCGACCTTCGCTGTCCAAAGTACCCATGAAGTCGAAGAACCAGCTGCTGTTCAGGTTGTTCAACACAAAGCTCATGAAAACGTCCCAGTTCAGGGGCAGGGTGGCCTGGTTGCCCGGGAGTGGAAGGCCGGGCTCGGTTCCGGAAATACTGCCCAGCAGGATGTAACCCCTTGACGCGTTCGCAACACCAGCATCCAGGAAGAAGTTTGTGTCAGCTCCGTTTGATTCGGACACGGTATAAGCGTCGGACCAGAGCGCTGGGTCCGGAACGAGGCGCTCCACCTTGAAATCATCGATGAGCGCTTCAACGATGTCATCGTTCCCGTTGTCCATCACGCGAAAATACACCTTCATATCGTCAGTCGGCGGCACATAGTCCGATGCCTTGAACTCGACGTGCCTCCATTTCGCCTTGTGATTAATCTTCATTACCATCATCATGTAGCCGTCACCGTTCGCGATCCAGACCTCGAAAGGCTGTTTCAGGCCTGTCTCTCCGTGGTAAAACCAGAGAGCGAAGCTGATGTAGCCGTCGTTCGGGAGATCGAACTCAGGTGAGATCAGCATGGTCAACGAACCGTCCAGGTCGTCGTTACCGGGCGAACCGCCGTCCTTGCCCGTGACAAAACACTTTGTCCCATGCTCGGAATGGTCGTCTTCAGGCTGCACAGGATCCCCGCCGCTATAGGTTCCAACCGGATCAGCCCGCTCGAACCAACCATCATCCACGAACCAATTGAAGACCGTCCAGCCCATATCGGATTCGAAGTCATCTTCGATTGCGACATCGGTAAGGCACACATCAAAGGAATGTGTCGTATAAGGGGCGCAGAAAGGTGAACAGAAAAAAGAGCCCTGGTCTCCCTGCGCTCTGAAGTAGTACTCCGGCTCATCACCGGGTTCCGTAACAGGAAGCTCGGCTTCGAAAAGATCGTTGCCCAGTGCGGTGAGAGGTACAACGGTGAAGTCATCTTCAGGATCGTACCGGTAGTGGAGCATCCCCGAGTTAGGCACGTACTGCTGCGCGCTGTCCTTGATCTCGACGATAAGCTCCGCTGAAAGCCCGGGGAACCGGAAGCCGCTGGGCAGACCTTGCGGGAAGCTCATGGACAGGGCGGGATTCGCTTCAAAGCCGAGATCAGGGTTACCGAAAAGAGCGCCCCACTCGAAGGTTTCGTACTTGTTGCTGGACCAGAGCCCGTCCGTGTACATCTTGGTGAGCGACCATTGATGGGCCTGGCCCTGTGTATAATTTTCGGAGGTTACGCAGGTTGTAAAGTAGTAATCAAACGACTGACTCGATCCGTGGGACGGCTTTGACCATCCGCCCATTCCGTAAGCCACCTTGGTGGCGCCAAGGAAACCCACCGCCCCCTGTTTGATCATCTCCCTGCCGATGCTGGTCAAGCTGTCTGTCTCTGAGTTGCTGCATGCATCCGCAAAAATAACGGCCGGGTAGTCATCGTTAAGGCTCATGGTGTCCCCGTCCGCAATAAAGTAAGGCGCGCCCAAGCCGTAGATGTGACACGATACGGGAGAGCCGTGCCCGGCCCAGTTCACAAAGGCGTACTTGCCGGAGGGCCACTCGCTCATCACGTTTTTGTGGAGCAGCTCAAAGTCGCACGGATATGAGGAATAGTAGCCGCTGTTCTTCTCGTACATGCGTGTCATGGTCCAGTCCGACATCCAGGGATGCAGGCCGGGATCGGTCTTGTACTCCATGAGCACCGCGTTGTCGGTGTTAGCCCAGAAGTAAGCACCCAACAGGAGGATGTTGTTCTTGAAGGAAGGATCGTCGTTGTTTTCAAAGACAACGGATTTGCAGCAGATGCTGAGCACGGTGCTTTCTTCGCTCCACGGTATCCTGCCCACATTGACCTCGCCGTAGAAATCTATGGGGTCGCTGTTTTCTCCCCATTTGTGATCGCCGTCCTTGTCCCATGAGTTGCTGTCCTGTTTCGAAAGCTCGGCATAGTAAAAATCGGTCTCGGGCATTCCGTATCCCAGGTTCTGGGAACAGCGGCGCATGGGAACATCATGGTAGTGCCCCACTATCAGCACATCTTCAATGCCCCATTCTGCTGAAGGGTACTTGTCCCGGAGGAAGTTTCTCATCTTTTCAGCTAGATCGTAGCCTGAGTAGTTGGCCGCGATCCAATCCGTGGTCACCACCTCAACGGTTCTGCCCTTCTCCTCTTCCCAGGCCACCAGGGGCTGAACAGCATCGGTCAGGGTGTCAAGCGTGATGATCACGTAGTCGTTCGTGCCGCGGCCGCCCAGGCTGCCGGCATAGCTGTACCACGACTGGGCCTGGCTGTAGTTGAACACGATCTTGCGCGCCAGCGCCTCGGTGCGCGGCAGACAGTCCTTTACCGCGTTCGGCGACGGACCGAGCAGATAGTCGACCTGTACTGTGACCCTGGGGTGATAGATCAGCTTGCCGGTCTCCGGATTGTAGGAGAAAGGCGTTATCCTCACATCCACCAGGTTGTACCGCCTGAAACCGGCAAACCGCACGAACGATCCGGGGCTCGGGGGATAATGGGCGTCATTAAAAAATATCTCGCTGATGTTCTTCTCGTACGCTTCCAGATCCCTTGCATAAGCAGCCGGGTTTTCCTGGCTGAGAACCCTGGGGAGCGGAATGGGGGCGATATCGTACCTGCCGTCGAGTTCGATTCCGCCTTCGCTGAAAAACCTCACATCCGTGACCTCTGCGCCAGGGGGAACAGCCACCGCAAAGATCCTGGCGGGCAGGCTGGGCATACCGGGTTCCGGAAGGCGCCCGAATCCGTCCATGACCACCTGGTGGTATGAACCATCTTGCAAAACCGAGTAGGCATCAGCAGGGATTGTTACGGAAACGGTGCCCTCTTCGACAGGGGCCGGCGCGGCAAAGAGAAACATGGCTGATAGAATGGTAGAGATCATGATCGTATCCTCAAATTTGATCCGTTGAGTCAGGACGCAATTCTGTCCTTTAGTGGCTTTTTGAAATTCTGGGGAGCCGTGTGGCTATTATATGAAAAAGTAGGCTCGATGTTAAGGGATATTCTATATTGATACGGCTATCGGGATCGGACAGGTGTTCTGAGTTCAGGGAAGAGAAGAGGCGGCAAGAGTCTGCCCCCCTTTTCCCCGGTCAGCGGAGCTCGCCCCTGAACACCTCCAGCGCCTCGCCGGAAAGCCAGAGCGGGCCGTTCTTCCCGTCCCATCTCACCGTCAGGCTGCCGCCTCGAAGGCTGATGCGCACCGGGCTTTTTACAGCGGAGCGCCTGACCGCTGCTGCCGCGGCTGCTGCTGCGCCTGTGCCGCATGCAATGGTCTCGCCCACTCCCCTTTCCCATGTTCTCTGCGAAAGCGTGTGACGGTCCAGCACCTTTATAAACTCCACATTCGTACCATGGGGAAATGAGGGGTGCTTTTCGATGACCGGGCCGTGCTCGCGCACCGGACAGCTTTCCAGGTCATCCACGAACACCACAAAATGCGGGTTCCCCATGGACACGGCCGTGCCGCTGATCGTGCGATCTTCAAGTGCAAGGCTTATTTCCCCTTCCCCTGTTCTATACGCCGCCCCATCGCCGCTGCCGGCCAGGTCCAAAAAGACGGGAACGCCCATCTCAACCCCGAAGAGCCTCTCGCCGCCATGGCCCTCGTCTTTTACCACGACCCTTCTTGTCCCGGCCGCGGTTTCGATCAGCACCCTATCGCTTGAGGCGCACCTTCCCGCATCGCAAAGGTAGGCGGCGAGGCAGCGAATCCCGTTCCCGCACATCTCAGCCTCGCTCCCGTCAGGGTTGAAGATGCGCATGCCTGCCGCGTGCTCTGAACCTAGATCGGAAGGAGGCACAACCAGAAGCAACCCGTCCGCGCCCACGCCAATGTGCCGGTCGCACACCTGCACGGCCGTTGCAGAAGGATCGTCGACATCTTCCAGGAAACAGTCCACGAGAACGAAATCGTTCCCGCAGCCGTGCATCTTGTGAAACCTCATTTCAAACGAGCCCCTCTTCCTCGCGCTCACCGAATACGGGCGGACGCGGCCCCACAACCTGTCGGGTATCCCCGGCATCGGCGCTGCATTGCCGTGAAGAGTCGCCTGCATCCGCGGATTCATTTTCCGTTTCCCCTTCACCTTCCGCTTCCGCCTCACCGAAATGGCTTTCCACGGTCTCGATCTCCTCGAGCCCGAGCCCAAAAACCCTGTAGATCACAAGGTCCACGAGCCACTCGATCCGCGACGCTGGAAGGGGGCTCTTTCCCGGATCGCTGACAGCGGTGTGCATCTGCGATCCGAGAAAATCCACCAGGTCGTGCACCATTGCGCTCCCATGACCGGTCCCCGCCTTGATGTACTCGTCCACGTACTCGAGGATCCACCCGGGATCATCCGTCCTGATGTACTGGGCGAAAAGGCTCTTCGCGGTTTCAAGCGAAAGCGTTCTCGTCTCACGCGACTCGTCGAACACCGGCATCATCACAGGTATCCTGTGAATGTCCTCGATTTCGATCTGGGGCTGCACCAGCTTGTACCCGGTAAACATGACATGCATGAAGTAGCTGAGCAGCCGCGAGTTAAGCTGGGCAAGGAGAAACGGGTATCCGATGCGCTGGTCATCGATCAGTAACCCGTAGACCGATTGCGGCACCACATGGCCTTTTACATCGAGAGCTGCCACGATCCTTCCCGTACTTTTTTGCATCAGGATCTTGTGGCGCATGTAGCGGGCGCGGTCCTTTTTCACCTGGTCCGCACGAATGTACAGCCCGTCGTTCCGCACAGAGTACCTGGAGATGTTTTCTCCGCCGATGAGCACCGGAATGCCCTCTTCCGGGTTTTTCGTCAGCATGCTCCTCAACCGGTCCTTGCCGACCTCCTCCCCCCTGAAGATCGTTCCTTTTGTGCGCGCGAGAGCGCGCAAAGGGCGAATCACTATGCCGGACCCTTTCGCTGACAGGGGACGGCCCGTATCGAGATGAGCCAGCACGCTGCGCGCCTCACCGGTCAAGAGGTACCTGATCTCCTTTCGCGGCGCGCTCCTGAAGTACTCCTTCGGGATTCTGCGAACGATCTTATCCAGGTACTTTGCCCCCCTGCTGCGAAACGAACGCGCGTGCGCAGCGGTTTCGATCCTTGCGGCCTCAACACTCTCGACCTCCCCGTCCAGAGGATGCCTGGCAAGAAAAACCGCGTTCGCCACTTTCCTCCCGGGAAAAACACCCTTGATGTGGAGCAGGAATTCGAGATCCAGGTCTTCGAGCAGGCGGTAGCGGGCTTCTTCCGCGTTGGCGCGAAGAAGCATTGGGTCCGGCACGATGAAACAGATCCCGCCGCCGGGGCGGATGTACTTCCGGGCCGCGTACTTGTGAATAAAAAGGAGGTATGTGTCGAGCTGGGATGCCTTGCCCAGGTAAGGCTTGTACTTTGCCATGGACTCGTTTTTCGCGGCCAGGTAGGGAGGGTTGCCCACAATGGCGTCGAATCCGTTGAAGCCGGTGCCGCCCCTTCCGCTGAACAGCTTTTCCGGAAAGCCGTCCTCCCCGAACACCTGGCCGCTCTCTGAGAATTCGACCAGTGCGTCGCCTTTCATCAATCCGGGCGCTGTCCGATCCGAACGTCCCGCGTAAAGCCCGAACAGGAAGCGTGCCACTTCAACGTTTTCCGCATCCAGATCGATGCCGAAAAGCGAAGAATCGATGATCCGCCGGCGCATTGAAAGAACCCTGCTGAGCCCGTCCGGAGCTGATGCCTTTACGAGCCGCTCGCACGCGGCCAGCAGAAACTGGCCCGCTCCCATGGATGGATCGAGCACCCTCACTGACAGCACATCATCAGGATCTTCGCCGAGCTTCTCGATCACCGGATCGAGCACGCGCCCGACCATGAACATGCTGATGGAAAGCGGCGTAAAAAACGTTCCCCTTCTCTTGCGCGTGTGCCGCGAGCTCCTGAGGCGGACCTTTCCGTTTGTTAGCTCAGCCATGCAGTCCTTGAGCCGTTCGTAGTAAAAACCCATTTCGGAAAGGATGGGCGCATCGATCAGTGCATCGGGATCGAACCCTTCCCGCAGGGCCGGAAAATGCTCCGACAATCCGGCTGTTTTCTTCTTGTCCAGGTCCATTGCCAGGCGAACGACGCTCTTCCATTCCGGGAGCACCGGCAAAGGGCAGCCCGGGAAAATGTGGCGGCTGAGCAGAAACAGAGCGAGCCGCCGCGAGTCCAGGCTAAGATCGGCTTCTCCGCTCTTATAGGCAGCTTTCCCCCGGCCGTCGAACAGGCACGAGGCGCACTTTGAAAACGCTGCCTCGGCGTCTTCTCTAAAAACCGCTTTTTTCCGCTTCATGGCCGCGCCCCCTCAACAGATCCTTGTCTCGTATCAGAAGCAGTTCCTGGCAAGACCCTCGGAATGAGCCGCACCGGAATCCAGCGAACTCCTGTTCAATGAATATAGAATAAACCCTGACTTTGCAAACAGAATCGGCGAAAACCGGGATTCAGAAGTGTTCGGTGTTCGTTCACCTTGAATACTGAATCCCTGAACACTCCTTTTTCCTGAACTCTGAACACATCCGCAAAGCTGGGATTACAATCCCGGGGCTGGAGCAGCACCGTTTTCCTTGAATATGTTTATAGCCGGTGCTAACCTGCTTCTGTTGCAGAAACCAGCACGAATCCCGGCTCTTTCCCGTGTACCCGTTGCCCCAGGAGATGTAATGATCACACATTTTCATGCCGTGTTTTCCCTCTGTCTTTTTTTGATTGCGCTGCTCACTTTATCATGCGATGGGAGCAGCGGCCCGTCAGATCCGGATGAGCATGCCGCAAAACCACCTGTCACGATTGACGCATCCATCCTGAAGCTCGACCGGAAATCAGCATCAGCGTTCGCTGCCCTGGCTCTCAAGGGGATTTCAAAGGAGTACCCCAACAAGCCCGGCCACGTGATGAACGATGAAGCCGAGGTCAAAAACCCGGCAGCGCTTCACCCGGCATTTTACGGCTGTTTTGACTGGCATTCCGCGGTTCACGGGCACTGGATGCTGGTGCGTCTTTTGAAGATGTTCCCGGGCCTCCCGGAAGAAGAAAAGATACGTGCCGCTTTGGACAGCAACCTTTCCGCCGAGAACATTCTGGTAGAGGTCGAATACCTGAAACAACCGAACCGCAAATCGTTCGAGCGCACCTACGGGTGGGCGTGGCTCCTGAAGCTGGCCGAGGAGCTTCATGCGTGGGATGACCCTGACGGCGCAGTGTGGTCGAAAAACCTCAAACCGCTTGCCGAGGCCATGAAGGACCGGTACATGAACTTTCTGCCCAGGCAGGAGTTTCCGATCCGCCGCGGTGTGCATCCGAACACAGCGTTCGGTATCGCATTCGCCCTGGATTACGCGAGAGAAACCGGGCATGAAAAGTTCGAGGAGCTGCTTGTGAAGCGCGCGCGCTTCTACTTCGCAGAGGACGAAAACTATCCTGCAGCATGGGAGCCTGACGGGGATGACTTCTTCTCGCGGAGCCTGATCGAGGCGGACCTGATGCGCAGGATTCTTGGCAAAAAGGAGTTCAGCGCGTGGCTAAGCCGCTTTCTGCCGGGGCTTAAAAACGGCAAGCCCGAAACCTTGATAGAGCCGTGCCCGGTCTCAGACCGGAGCGACCCGAAGATCGTTCACCTCGACGGGCTCAACCTCAGCCGCGCATGGTGCATGAGGGGCATCGCTTCAGCCCTGGACGAAGGTACTCCGGTATGGAGAACACTCATGTCTTCCGCTGCCGCTCACGCCGCCGCAACCCTTCCCCACATAACCAGCGGGAACTACGAGGGAGAACACTGGCTCGCCTCTTTCGCGGTGTACATGATGGTTTCGGGAAACGCAAAATGACCACAGCCTGCGCGCTTTAATTCACGCGCAGCGGAACAGGATAAACGTCAGGTCATCGGGCTTGGCAGGCTTGTCCCCGTCAGTCGCCTGCATCCGTTTTCGGCAGTCGCGTACCAGCGTGTCTGCCGCTCTTTCGAGCGGACCCCTGCGGATCCTCTCGATTATCTCCTCGAAAAGAAGGTTGTCGTACAGCCCGTCGCTTGCCAGAAGAAGCGTGTCGCGTTTTGCGAGCTTCAAAAACGGTCCCATCTCGATCCGCATCTCAGGCGAGCCGACCAGGTTGGAGACAATGTTGCGGTCATCGTGAAGCATTGCCTGCTCCTCGTCCATGAGCCCGGACTCGAGCGCGTGGCCAACCGGCGAATGCTGGACCGTGCGCCACTTCACCTTTCCCTGCCGGCCCGTCAGAAGGATTGCCGAATCACCCGTGTGATACGGCCGCGCAACCCCATTCTGAAGCTCCACCGCTACGAGCGTTGTTGCAGCACCCACACCCAGCTCCAGGATGGCCCGGTTCGCGCTTTCGAACCCGTTCAGGATCCCGTTTCTCAGCTTCAATCCGTCAAGCATCGCGGCTTCGATCGCCCCTGCCATCTCCCGGACCGCGAGCTGCGCGGCCTTGCCGCCGGAAAAATGGCCGCCCGCCCCGTCCGCAACGATCATGACCCCGGACTCCCCATCCACCAGGATGATTGCAGCCGCATCCTCGTTACCCCCCTCATCTTTGCCTGGGGCGCGTTTTGTGAAGACCGCGGCAACACCCTTTCCGACCGGAAGAACCACCGCTTCATCAGTGTCGGCCTGATCGTAAATGTGAACATCGAGCTTTGCCCGCATATTTCATCCTCATCTGCTGCGGCACCGTAAACTGCGTTGTGGCTGCGTTTCATGCCAGGAGACGATCCTCAACCTGTAGGAGTCGCCGCTGATCCGGTCGCTGCTCATCGCCGCCTCATCGATTTGCCGCACCAGGGACAGTAGTCCCAGGAAGCGTTGACCTGTCCCCATCCGCATCTTTTGCAGGTTCCGCGCGCAGCCGGAACCTTCCACTTGCGTTTGAGCACACGGAAGCTCTCCAGCATGTGCCCCGCATCCTTGAACCTCCTGGCAGGCTTCACCTCCAGTGCGCGAACCAGGAAGGAAATGAACCTGGGGCTCGTATTGCGCTTTAGCCTGTCCATGCCGGGATGCGGCCGCTCGAAAGGCCACTCGGGCAGGCTGCCGGAGAACATGCGGTACAGCACCAGGCCCGCTGAAAAAACATCCGAGCGCAAGGACGGCCTGCCCATGGCCTGCTCCGGCGCGAGATATCCCACCGTGCCGGACCCCGACGCGTCAACAGTGCGGAACGCGACCCTTGCGATCCCGAAATCGCTCAGGCGCAGCAGGTTGTTGCTGAAAAGAATGAAGTTCTCGGGCTTCACATCGCAGTGTATTATGCGCTTGCCGTGCGCGCAGGCCAGCCCATCGAGGATCTGTTCGGCGAACCCAACCGCGGTCCGCACGGAAAGGCGCCTGGTCAGCCTGTCACCAAGCGTCTCATCACCCAAAGGAGACACGATAACGAGATGGTCATCGATCAATGATGCGTCCTTGATGGGCAGTATGTTCGGGTGATCGAGCTGCGCGATCATGCGCACCTCTTTTCGAAAATCATCGAACGCCTGCCCTTTCGCCGCCTGGATATGCGGGATCTTGAGCGCGACCCGTATGCCTTCTATGGTGTCATAGGCCCGGTAAACATCCGCAAACCCGCCGCTTCCAAGCCTTTTTTCGATGCGGTACTTGCCTACTCTCTGTCTTGCCTTCAGCATTGTTGGATTTCTCTGGTTCCTGTCGGTTCCTGTCGGTTCCCATCGATGACTCATGCGCCTTGACACGCCCGAAGGGAAAGATTAAAACGTCAAACGGCGCTATTTCTCGAATTGTACCCTCTACAAGAGCCGCAGGAAAGCAATAACAATGCATGAGGCGATCCTGTACGAAAAAATCGATGGTCACAAGGTCTTGTGCAGGCTGTGCAGGCACGGCTGCACCATCAAGCCGGGCAAGAGGGGAATATGCGGGGTCAGGGAGAACAGAGAGGGAACCCTTTATACGCTGGTGTACGGCCGTGTTGCAGCGCAGGGCGTGGACCCGATCGAGAAGAAGCCGTTCTTTCACTTCAATCCGGGGAGCATGGCCTTTTCCATCGCAACAATGGGGTGCAACTTCCATTGCGCCCACTGCCAGAACTCGAGCCTGTCAAAGACTCCGGCTGACACGGGCAGGATCGAGGGGAAAGGGGCCAGCCCCGAAACGTTGGTGGACACCGCGCTCTCGCGGGGATGCGAAAGCATGTCGTACACCTACTCCGAACCCACGGTCTACGCTGAGCTCGCCATCGACTGCGCGAGGACCGCGAAAGAGAGGGGGCTGTACAACACCTTCGTGACCAACGGATACCAATCCTCTGAACTCATACAGGAGCTCGACGGGCTCGTGGATGCGGCGAACATCGACCTCAAGGGGTTTTCAAGGGAGTTCTACAAGAAGATCTGCGGGGCGGAGCTCGACGGAGTGCTGGACACGATCGCGCGCATGCACGGCATGGGGATCTGGATCGAGATCACCACGCTGCTGATCCCGGGTCTGAACGACTCCGCAGAAGAGCTGAAGGAGCTTGCGGGTTTCATCGCAGGGATCGATCAGAGGATCCCGTGGCACATAAGCAGGTTTCATCCGTGCCACAGGATGACCGACCGGCCCGCGACCCCGATCGACAGGATCGAGCAGGCGAGAGGGATCGGCAGGGAGGCGGGGCTCAGGTACGTCTACACCGGGAACGTGCCCGGCGACCCGGGGGAAAGCACCTACTGCCACGCCTGCAACAAGCGCATCATCCACCGGTACGGATTCATGGTCCACGAGATCAGCCTCGTCAACGGGCGCTGCATGGAGTGCGGGGCAAAAGCTGCCGGGCGGTTCCATGATACGGGGAGGAAAAAATAGGCTCTTCACGATTCAGGCGGATCGCGGTTTCCATCCGGACCCTGGCAGGCTTTGTCCTGCCCGGCGCAGCTCTTGTGTACCTTTTCATCTGGTCCCAGACAGGGGCCCCCTTTTCAGCGCGCACCGAGATCCAGAGCGCTGCGCTCGACCTCGAACATGTCGCAATACGGGCCCTGGACGAGGCGGTAAGAAGCACGGCCCAGGCAGCAGTCAGGCGCCCGCTCAGGCGGAGCGCTTTTCCTCCCGGCCTTGTTTCGTCCGCATCTTCATCCATCGAACCGATCCCGTTCGAGCTTCGAAGGATCGGGAACGAGGAAGAAGAACAGGCATTGATCATCATCGAACCGGCCCCGCTGAATCCCAGGATTATCCTGCCTTTTCCCGGGGATGAAGGGGATAACCTGCAGTACAGGGTTCTTGCACGCGAGGCAGAGGAAAGGGAGCTTCTCAAAAACGACCCGGCCGGGGCTGAGGAGGTGCTCGATCACATGGCCGGCAGCTTTGACGGGCACGGTTTTCAATTCAGGCTCACCCTGCTTCGCGCTGCCTACTTGAAGCGCCGGGACAGGCAGGGTGACGCGCGCGAACCCCTGCTCGAGCTGATCCGCATTGGCGACCGGTCCTCCGCGCCCGGCCGTGACGAACTTCCGTTCGCGGTCCAGGCACTGCTTCTGCTGGGAGAAGGCGCCAGGACAGAGGGAGGCGGGCTTGACCCGGCATGCGCGGACCTTCTCGAGGACATGGCAAAGGGCGCTGTCCCTCTCAACGCTTCAGAGCTTCGCGCCGCAGCCGCGCGCCTCAAATGGATCGCTTCTCAAACGCACAAATCGCTTCTCAGCCGCGCTGCCGCGCTCGACCTGGTCGAGCGCATGGAAAGCGAACCGGGGCTCCTGAAAGAGTTCGAAAACGACACCCTGTTCGCGGCAGTGGCCAAGGGGATCCTCTGGCTTGGCGGAGCCAACGAAAAGAGCCTTTTGGGGCTCGCCTTCCCATCGAGCACCGGGCTCGAAGCGCTGCTCCGTGAGACCGCGCTGGCAGGCATTGAAAACGGGCTCTCCCTTACACTTGCGGATCAAAACGATGCGGCGGCTTACGCTGCTCTCGATGAAAGCGTCCAGGAAGTGGTTCGAACGCGGACAGCGCCCGGCGGAATCCACGGCGCCCTGTTGAGGGTGTGCCTCACGGACAGGTCGATCTTTGAAGAAAGCGTGGAATCAAGGAGAACGTTCATCCTCGGGGCTGCCCTTTGCCTTGTCCTGGCACTGGCAATCCTCGGGTTTGCCACCTTCAGGGCAATCAGGCGCGAGGTCGCTGCTGCCAAGGCGCGGTCGGACTTCATGGCCGGGGTATCCCACGAGCTTCGAACCCCGCTCGCATCGATCCGCATGTTCGCCGAGCTCATGCAGGACGAGCGCGTGGAAGACGCGGCAACCGGTAAGCGGTTCATGAGGCTGATCATCAGCAACTGCCGGAGGCTCACCGCCATGATCGAGAACGTGCTCGATCTCAGCCGCTCGGAAAAGGGGCTCATGCGGTTTCATCTGGAGGAGGTTGAGCTGAAAGATCTGCTGGATGATCTTTTCGGCGACATCAGCGCATTCGCGGAAGAGGAGGGGATCGAGATGCAGGTCGAGATCGATCCGAACCTTCCTGCCGTGCGCGCCGATCCGACAGCGCTTGCCAGGGCGATTTTCAACCTGGTGGACAACGCGAGGAAGTACTCCGGCGAGGAGAAGAGCATCAAAATCGAGGCGGTTTCAAAGCAGGGGGGCGCGATGATCTCGGTGAGCGATGAAGGGCCTGGGATCGCACCTGAGGAGAGGGAGCGGATCTTCGAGCGGTTCCAGCGAGGCGCGGACAAGGGGGATGCTCCAACCGGCGCGGGCCTCGGGCTCAGCCTGGCAAGAGAGGCTGTGAAAGGGTGCGGCGGCACTCTCACGCTCGACAGCAACCAAGGACGGGGCGCGAAATTTCTTATCTATTTACCGGGACTGGAAGAGCAGGATGAGCATGCAAAAAAGGAAGATCCTGATAATTGAGGATGACGCGTCCCTGCGGCTCGGGCTGGAGAAGGGGCTCGCGTCCGAGGGGTACATCGTCAAAAGCGCGAAAGACGGCGAGCAAGGGCTGAGCCTCGCCCTTTCCTGGGATGCTGACCTGATCCTGCTGGATCTCATGCTGCCGAAGCTCGACGGTTTCGAAATCCTGAAAAGGGTGCGCGAGGATGCGCTGGAAAAGCCGGTGGTCGTTCTCACGGCGCGGGGCCAGGAAGAGGACCGCATCAGGGGGTTCGAGTACGGCGCGGACGACTACGTGGTGAAGCCGTTCAGCGTGCAAGAGCTTCTGCTCCGCATAGCAGCGATCCTGAGGCGCAGCGCTGAGAGCGGCCCGTTGAAAGGCGAGCTCTTCATCGGCGACGCCGTGGTGGATTTCAAGAGTTACCAGGTGCGGCGCGGCCACGAGCGGTTCGGCCTGTCGCGAAAGGAGGCGGACATGCTCCGCCTGTTCGCGGACAACCCCGGCCAGGTGATCACGAGGGAACGGTTCCTGGAGCGTGTCTGGGGCTATCATTCCTATCCCACAACGCGCACGGTTGACATGCACGTGCTCAAGCTCAGGCAGAAGATCGAGCCCGAGCCCGAGGCCCCGAAACACATCATCACGGTTCACGGCGTGGGCTACAGGTTCGTGCCGTGAAAAAATAGGTTCATGGCCCTTTTCCGGGGAAGGCTGGAGGAAAGGCGCTGCTCCGTCGACAGCAGGACAGAAGAGGCGGCAAGAGAATGCCGCCCTCCAGAAGATGGTCACTGACCGGTTAACAATGAAGGGCGCCGCTCCGTCGGCAGCGGGACAGAAGAGGCGGCAAGAGAATGCCGCCCTCCAGAAGATGGTCAACTGACCGGTTAACAATGAAGGGCGCCGCTCCGTCGGCAGCAGGACAGAAGAGGCGGCAAGAGACTGCCGCCCTCCAGAAGATGGTCACTGACCGGTTAACAATGGAGGGCGCCGCTCCGTCGGCAGCGGGACAGAAGAGGCGGCAAGAGAATGCCGCCCTCCAGAAGATGGTCAACTGACCGGTTAACAATGAAGGGCGCCGCTCCGTCGGCGCCGTTGACGAACACACAGCGGATGAACCATCGCCATCTTCCGCCAGGCCAACCCCGCGTTAATCCGCATATTTCATCCTCTTCTGCTGCGGCCCCGGAAATGGGCAATGAACCAAAAAAGTTTACATCTCCTTTACATCTTCTTGACAGCGGTTTGACAACCTTTTCCGAATAAAGAGATACCCTTTACGCGTCGGATGGGTGTGTTCGATAAAGGCCCGGGTTAAGCCGGAGACAAAAGGCGCTGTTGGAGGTGCAAATCATGTTCTGTTTCACGAATAAAGTTCTGTGTTGCCTGGTGTGTGTTGCCGCGTGCACAGGTTTTGCGTGGTGCGCTGATCCTTTGGAAGAGGTTGAAAAAAACGAGCCGCAGCCACAAGCGCAGGAGCAGCCTTCCCAGGACGCTGAAACCGCGTTCGAAGAGGCAAGGATTCTGGAGAAGGTGGAGCGCAGCTACGAAAAAGCGCTCGAAGCCTACAACAAGCTCCTGCTCATCGAAAAGAACAGTTCTCCTGAAACGATCGAAAAGGCCGGCCTCGGATCCGCGCGCTGCCTCATGAAGCTCGGGCGCTACGAAGAAGCCCGGGCACATTTGAAGGGGATCCTCAACCGCTCCCCCATCTCAGAGGATACCAGGAAAACAGTGGAAGATCTCCTGGTCTCGGTGAGGAACCTCGGGAGCAAAGACCGCCCGGACACCGCATCGTCCGTGGACAACCTGGTTTGGCAGCTCCTGGATGCCGCGTCAAGCACCGATGAAAAACGGGCGGCAACCGCTACCGACGAGGTTGCCAAGATGGGAAAGATGGCGGTGCCCGCGCTCATCGAAGCTGCCAGGGACAGGGAGTACTTTCGCTCGGTTACCGCGTTCGACATCCTGTCCCGGATCGGAGGCGAGGAGGCGCTTGCCTTCATGATGCGCTGCACCGCGGACCCTGATCCGGTTCTCAGGAAGCGCTGTTTGGACGGGTTTATCAGGCTGTATACAACTAGCCACTCCAAAACCGGAATGACGCCGGTTTTAATCCGCTTTCTACAGGACGAGGAGGAATCCTTCGTACTTGCTGCTCTGAAATGGCTTGGGGCTGTAAACAGCTCATACTTCGGGGAACTGCCCGAAAAAATGCTGGCGGACCTGGTCCTGAACATCGAGAAGCTGTGTTCGCTGGAAACTGATGCTGTGAGCAAAGAAGCCGTCGAATGCGCATGGAGAATGGTGAAATTGGGGGAAAAAACCCCTTTTGAAAGGCTCCCGGTCGAGATCATGAGCAGGCTCGTTGAGGAGCGGTTGGATCACTACGCAACAGAGGACGATTTGAAATCGGATCAGGTCCAGCATCTCTCACTCACAATTGATATGGCATCTATCCTTGGATCGTTGTACGGCCGGGAACACCTTCTGGAACAGGCAGCAGGCTTCTGGCCTTTTCGGAACATGTACTACGAAGCCGGAAACTCGAAACGGTTCGAGATCATGGACCAGGCAATGAAAGTTGCCTGCCTCCTGCCTCCGGAAAAGCTGGCCAAGATTTTGGAGGAGATCATCGCTGCAAAGGACAGCGACGCAATCATGAGCTTCGGTGTGGTTCGTCCAACACCCAGCACCTTTTATTCCCTGCCCGAAGAAACACAGTGCAGGTATCTGAGGAGCTGGGCAAGCTCTGGAAGGCTCAAAACCGGGCAGTGGTCTGGCCGCAGCACGGAAACAAGTCGGATTTACAACAACAGGAGCTGTACCGCACAATGCTGGGCAGCGCTCGTTGAAGGCGCGCTCGAAAACCCCGAGCCCAAGTTCGGGAAAGAGGTCATGGGCAGGCTCAACATGGACTCCATCCCCGTGCCTTTCGAACCCTGCGTGCTAGAAGCGCTCCACCAATGGAGCGCGCACCCGGATCCAGCGATTGTATACGGATTTTTGTATGCTTTGGGAAAGCTTATAAACGACAACAAGATAGATCCCGGTCTCAAAGGCGCGTTCCAGCTCATGGACAGGGTCATCAGCTCGATGAAGGAGCCGATCGTCATGCAGCGGAAATGGATCGGCAACGAGTTCAGGTACAATGTCTATGATCCGACATCTGGTGGATTCTACACACCGCACGATAAAGTATTGTACCATCTACAGCAGTGCACCTACAGCTGCTTCAGGATGGGTGATCTGCACGAGTTTGAGAGATGGGTGTCGAGCCACAGCCTCGAGCCGCCCGGTTTTACAGATCTCCTGGTCTCAAACGCCTCCCTGATGCAGAGCCTCATCGGAAGGGACCCTGATTTCATAATCAGCTTGTGGGAGCGCATGTCCCCGCTTGCAAGAGAAGCCCTGTTCGAATCGCTCCAGAGGATTGTCTCCAGTAATGTTAGGCACTTAGATAGCTCAGCCGAATGGCTTCCCCCGCTGGTGACAGCTCTTCTCAAGGACTGGGAATGCGACGAGGAATGGTTCGAACGCAGCCTAATCAAGATATCAAGTGTCCTATACAGCCTGAACGATCCAGCGCTTTCAAAATGGACACAAAAAGCCGTGCTTGTCTTCTTGAACACGCCCAAGCTGCACCTCAAGCAGAACGAGATCTCCATGATGATGGAGCTGATCAAAGGCATTGATCCCGAGCTCGAGGGCGCACAGGAGCTGATCCCGGCATGGTTCGAGAAGATCTCCTCGGCAATCATCGAAAAGCACGGTCTCCCGTTCAGACACATTGTCATGGCCTCTCCCAAGACACTGTCGAGCGCCCTGGAATGGCTGACAATGGAAGAGTACGGCCCGTTCTTCAAGAAGAAGCTGGTCGACATGATCCTGGACCGGAACGAGGGAAGCCCCGCGTTTTACAGCGAACCCGGGCTGGATGCGGCGCTGTGCAGGATCTGGCCCCGCCTGGATGCAAAAACGCGGAACACGGTATTGACCAAGATGACGGAGTCAAACGGCGCATGGAAAGCCGGCACCGGCCTCTGGATACACATAATCAAGGATCAGGAGGCCCATCCGGTTCACAGGCACATGGCATTCGCGGTGCTCCTTGCTTCAAACGATGTGGATGTCCTGGAACCAGTGCTCGATTACATGAGAACGCTCGGGCCGGGCGAGGCGGAGGGAGTACTCGATGAAGTTCGGACCGAGCACTATTATATTTCACGGTTCACTAGCGATATACTTAGGCTTTTCCCCTTCAAAAGTGGTTATTTGAATACAAGTGAGGGAGTAAATCTCACACCATTCCCGTCCCAGGAGTTTCTCCAACCCCTGTGTCTGGGAATCATGTCCCTGCCGGAGTTTCAGCCTAAATTGGCAAGGATTGCGGTCCAGGTGTTTGAAGTGAACAGCGATACTGACCTCGGCCCGGCCCTGAAAGCCCTGCGCAAGCCCATGGAAGGCATGCACAAGGCGACAATCTTCGCTCAGGTTATCTCCTACATGCTGAAAGACCGCCTGGCAGAGAGCATGAACCGCAGCAGACATGAAGAGCTTGCTCCTGTGCCAGAGGAGGCGCTCGACCTGTTAAAAGACGCTCTGAATGGAGAGCTCCCCTCAGCGGATCCGGCGGATGTCGAGAAGCAGGCCATCTCCCTGATCGGAAGACTTCGCGTTGTAAGCCTGATGCACAGGGTAGGGGAGATTGCCCTGGAGGGCCAAAGCTACAACTCCAGGGCAGCGGCCGTTTCCTGCCTGGGCAGGTTTCACAGCCCGGAGGTTGTGCCCTTTCTTCTGGAATGTTTCAAAGACGAAAACAAGAGCGTGCGCGACGAGGCACGCGACATCCTCGATCGCATGCGCGAGTACAAGGAGCAGAAGGAGACATGGGCAGCTTACGTGGATGGAAAGGCCTTGGGCATGGAATCGAAGTCGCCCGGCGCGGCACTGGTCGAGATGCTCAGCAAGGATGACCCTGAGGTGAGGCTTTATGCGATCAAGGCGCTGGGCAAGCTGGCCGAACCGTCCACCCTGCCGGTGCTGGTCAAGATAATGTCAGAGGGCACAAAGGAGGAGCGGGCCGCTGTCAAGTCGGCGATCGATGCCATTATCGAGGAATAAAGCGGGCGGGCAGGCCGGGGGGCGCACCTGTGTGTGCGCCCCCCGTGAATGCATTGTTTAACGGGTTAACGGGGATAAACCGTCCGCCGAAAGAGGGCGGACACGTAGGTCCGCCCCTACTTCTTTTTAGC
>CAZIUL010000012.1:58105-104040 GCA_964542475.1 uncultured Phycisphaerales bacterium
AAACCGTCCGCCGAAAGAGGGCGGACACGTAGGTCCGCCCCTACTTCTTTTTAGCTATGTCGTCGCCGCTTCCCTGCTCATCGATTCCGTTCGGGCCTGATGACCAGACCATGTATCCGCTACCGGACTTGGTGTAGTGATAGGGGTTTCCCCACGGGTCGATCGGCAGCTTGTCAGCCTTGTAGATACCGTCCGGCCAGTCATCAGTGGGCTTCAGAAGCTCTTCCAGGCTGGGCGGGTACATGTCGTTGTTCTCGATCTTGTAGATGAAACAGGCGTTCGACAGCCCGGCGAGGTCTGAGCGCACCTCCGCTTCCATGAGCGCGCCTTCATCGATTTCAGACTCGTCGAAACTTATAAGGGCTTCGTCAGGAGCTTGTATCGCCGTCATAAGGTAGTCGCCTACAACACAGCCTGTCATTGCGAGGATATCAAAGGTGTACTGAAGCATCTCGCAGCCGAGAGGCCCGCACGAGCGGCTTCTGGTCACGCCGTCACCTTCCAGAACCGAAACCGTAACCGAGCTGAAAAGGTGCGATGCAATGCAGTCGGCGGTCGGAAGAAGCTGGAGATCCACGGGGAGCTCCACATCAGGCGGCAGGGCCATGGTCAGCATGGGAACAGACATGGCGATCTGGTTGTAGCTTGAGGAAAACACCGACTTGACCTTGCTGTACTTGACCGATACCACCGGTTTACCTTCGGCCAGCCTGGAGTACAGCGATGTAAAATCTTCATTGTCCATTATGCAACCCTTGCTTGCCTTGTGGTGCTTTATCATCTTTTTCACGTCATCTAACTGGAGCCCGAACGCCAGGTAGTCACCCACCCTCGAAAAACATGGCATCATCATGGGAACCTGGGCAAACTGGAAATAATGGATATCCTGGCCGTCGTAAGGTATCGAGGTGAAGGTCACCTGTGAAGAAACCTCCGGGTTCATGTTGCTGAGGCCGTCAAAGATCGCTTTCAAGGTGCCGGTGAACTTGTCGTAGTCCTTTACTTCGACGAGCAGATTGAATGAGGGCATCATCATTCCCATGGAGGAAGCCTCCTGGCTATAGATGATTGCGCTGGTTCCGAGCTGGCCGAGTACATCGCGGCGGATGTCTATCGGATCATCGTCCGTGCCCGCGCTCATCGCCTCGAAAAACCCTTTCATCCCCATCTGCATCTCCTCGTACATTTCCTCGTCAGCGGATTGGATCATATCCATGGTCAGATCCCAGGCCGCGGCCAGATCAGCCCTGAAGATGCTGAAGCTGACAGCGTCCTTCGGAACCGCCTGGAAATGCTTATCGGTCAGCGGAATCGAAGGGAAGATCGAAAGGAATCCTGTTGGATCACCGCTTGCGCGGTGTATTGCCTCCGCGTGAGCCACACCGTTTTTTGAGAGGCCGCGGCCGATGATGGAGCCGAGAGATAATAATCCGCTTTTCTCCGCGATGAGATCAACCTTGCCGATATCGTCCGCATCTCCGTTCATCATGATGGCCATTTTGATCCCATCCTTCACGAGCGAAGCAATACCCTGCATGTTCATGTAAAAGTCCACGCTCCCCTTTTCATCGAGGTTGAAGGAGCTGTCCAGGGCTGCATAGCCTTTCGCGCCGGCTAAAGAGTCATCCCTTTTGCCTGAATGAAGATCGATCATGGCCTGCATGGAGGTCTCGCTGTACGAGACAACCAGCATGTCATCCAAGCGGAAGAAGAACACGTAAAACGGCAGGGGAATGTCCTTCGCGCTCAGCTTTTCGTACTCCACGCCGTTGTACCCGCTTTTTTCGAAAACAACCTCCTGGCCCTGGGATTTCACGAGGTTCGGGACAAAGCTCTTGATGATGGCCAGGGGATCGCCGTCTCCCTCGAACGAAAGGCCTATCGCAACCCCGACATCAGGGATAGGCGGGTCCTGGGCTTCCTCGTCCATGGGTGGAAGTGTTACATGCGTGAGTGCGAAAAAGACTCGTGAAAGGTCAAGATCAAGAAGCGAATCGAGATCATCCCCAAGGCCTTCACCTTGCGCGGAGAGCATCTCTTTATAGAATCCGATCTTGCTTTCCAGGTATTCCTTGGGTTTCTTGAGGAACTCGACGACCTCTTCCTCGGCAAGGATCTTTTCGAGCGGCATGGACTGGGCGTACTTCTTGTACAACCCGTAGTCGTCTATGCTGAAGTAGAGAAGGGTATCTCGCGGCAGGAGCTTGTCAGTGCTTGTCGATGCCCGCTCCTGAGCAACTGATACTCCCTGAAACGACAGAAAAAACGCGGCACAGAAAACGAATGCCAGGGCAATGGTAGACCTCATAAAAAAACTCTCCTTAAACAGCCAGGTCTAGAAAAAAGTCAGGTAAAAATAGTTCTAATCAGGGGGTCGAAAGAGGTGCGCCCATATTTCGTACTTCGATTTATATAGCATATGCCTTTAGTACACCAGAAAAAAGAAAAAAATGGTGCGCATGTCAACACCGATGTTGACATCCTGAGCAAATTCAATATATGCTATATGTTTAGTGATTTTACAGTGTTAGGTTTTTCTCTGCCATAGATTACCGGTATTCTTCCATGGAATATTCATTTTTCATCCGGATGGGGTTTCTGAACCTCGGGCCCTGGGAGATCATGGTCGTCATGTTGGTGGCTGTGATGCTCTTCGGCGGACGCCTGCCGAAGATTGCCCGCACCGTGGGCAAGGGGTTCTTCGATTTCAAGAAAAACATCAGGGACCTGCAGGATGAGGTCTACAGGCAGGATTACGACCCGCCCAAGGCGAGCCTGCCAAAGCACTACGCCCACGATGAGCCGGATGACAACAAGACCCCGGAGGAGGACAAAAACGACGATTGACCGGTTCTGTTCGCCGGAAAAAGATGTTTTCTCCGCGCCGTCACATCAACCTGATTCCGGTGCTTCTCGAATGAAACCAAAAAGCAGGAGCTTCCCAGCCGCTCTTTTGTGTGCGCTGAGGCTGAACTTTCCAACGCTTCAGCTCATCGCCTTGATTTTCGTTATTGTTTTCCCCATCGTTTCCTGCGGCCCCAGCGAAAAAGAGCGCCCGAACCTTGTCCTGGTTGTGTTTGATGCCTTGCGAGCGGATCATGTTGGCGCGTACGGGTATGAAAAGCCCACCACGCCGAACCTGGACCGCCTCGCGCGGGACTCGATCCTGTTTTCCACTGCATACTCATCGGCAGCCTTCACGCTCCCGTCCATGGCAACGCTGTTCACATCGCTTGAACCGATGCGCCACGGGGTGCGCAGGCACCTTGACCCGGACAGGAGGGAGGACCGGCTCGATGAGCGCTTCAACACTTTGGCGGAAACCCTCCGGGAACAGGGCTATAGCACCGGAGCTGTTGTGTCCAACTCGCTCTTCCTCTTGAAGTGCGGCTTTGACCAGGGGTTCGAAAGCTTCATTCCCGGCAGGAGAAGGGATGCGGGACCCACAACGGATGAAGCCATCGCATGGCTCAGGAAGCAGCAGCAGGAGAAGGAAGCTGAGGGAGAGTGTGAAGGAGAGGAGGGGCAGCCGTTTTTTCTCTGGGTTCACTACATCGATCCTCACTGGCCGTACGATGCGCCTCAGTCGTTCGATCGCCCGTTTTCCCTTGAGGACAGGGGGCGGTTCCAGCGGCTGGTGCGTCGGTTCGAGCAGGGCCGCGTGCGAAGCGACGAGATCTACTTCGAGTGTCCGCTGGACGAGGACGGTCTCCAGCGGGGCATCGCTGAATACGACAACGAGATCGCTTACGCCGACCATCACTTCGGAAGGCTTCTTGAACACCTGGAAAAATCAGGGCTGTACGACAAAACTCTCGTGGCGGTTGTTTCAGACCACGGCGAAGCCATGGGCGAACACGGGCTTCATTTCGCGCACTCGTTCTTCCTGTACGAGGAGGTGGAGCGCGTGGTCATGACGATCAAGCCGCCCAAGGGGAAGGGTCGCGCATGCCGCGTGGATCACCCGGTCCGGCTGCTGGACTTCATGCCCACGGTGCTGCCGCTCCTGGGGATCGATGCGCGGGCATCTCACGAAGGGATCGATCTGGGCCCGCTCTGGATGGACAGGGAAAAAGCAGGGGCCGCCTCTTTTCCCGACCTGCCCATCTACGGAGAGACCGAACCGCGCTATGTAAACGCCGAGGGCAGGTTCAGGTACCCGGCCAGGAAAAGGGTTTTCATGGATGGAAACCAGGGCAAGTGGCGGATGCTCCGGTCCGGTAAGCACAAGCTGATCCTCATCCCGGGCGAGGGTGTCGAGCTCTACGATCTTGAGGCCGACCCATTGGAGAAGAACAACATTGCTGAACAACAACCCGGCATTGTACGGGAGCTGAGCCGGACACTCGAGGCGGCGATCGAGCACGACAGGCAGGCGGCGGAGGTGCGTGGGCACGGAGAAGGGGGCAGTGGCGGCGGGGCATTATCAGCCGACGAAAAAGAGGCGCTGGACCTGATCAGGGAGATGGGCTATTGATAGACACGCCCGCGCAGGCACACGGGAAAGGCGATGCGACCCCCTGGAAGGGAGCGCTTGCGGTGGCAGCGCTGTCGCTTGCGTTCCACTGGCTGTACTTTGACGAGGGCATAAAGAACCTGGTGGACCTCGGGGTGGCGGCAGTGGATTCGGAGCGGGTTCTGGACGGGGAGCTCTTCGGCCGCGACTTCATCGCACCATACGGTCCGGGGCGTTACTACGTAATCGCTGCCGCGTTCAGGATTTTCAGTCCGTGCATGACAGTGCTGTGCGCTGTTTTTCTCGTGCTGAGAGTGCTGGTGGATGCCGGCACATTCCTGGTTGCAAGGCGGATCATGTCCCTTCCAGCGGCAGCAGCCGCGGTCATGTGCGTGGCTGCTGCGCACGGCCCCGCGCACAAGGGGTTTCTCGCGGCAGGCGCTGTGCTCATGATGTTGGGAGCGATCCAGGCGATCACGCGGCCCACACGCGGGCGGGTCTTTCTATTCGGCGCTTGCGTGGGTTTTAGTGCGATGTTCCGGTATGACCTCGGCATCGTCGGTTTGGTCATGGCGTTGCCCATGCTTTTGCTTGCCGCTGAAAGCCCGGCAGAAGGAGCGACACCCGGAACAGCAGGAGCGGGGAGAATTGTCTCAAGGGCCTGCGCGCTTCTAGGAGGAGCCGCCCTTTTTTTCGCACCGGCTCTTTTCCTCATCCTGGCGGGAGACATGGCAAGGCTCGCCGCGTGCGAGCTCTCCAGGGCGGCCTTGCTGAAACACGCAGCAGCCTTTGGGCCGGGCCCTTTCGAATCGCTTTTCGCGTGGATTGACCCGGCTCAAGCCGCGCTTTCGCTCGTGCTCATGATTTCGTGCCCGATCACACTTGTCTGGCTCGCCCTGGCTCGGAACAAGCCGTCAGGGGAGCCGGGAAAAAAGGTGCGCCGCCTGATCACATTCACAGCAGCCCTTTCAGGGTTTGTGCTCCTGAGCCAGTACGCGATCGAGGCCAAGATAAACCGGCTTCTGCAGGTGGGGCCTCCGCTTTTCGTGTGCCTGTTCTATCTTACCCATTCGCTCGCAAAACGTTTTCTCCCCGGTAAAACGCGATGGGCTCCGGCCTGCGCAATGCTCGCCTTGACCGGGTGGTACGTGGCGGCGGAATCCGGGGGCGGATCGCAGGACTCGATCGCGGTGTTGAAGCACGAGCGGGTCCGCGTGGAAACCGAAAGAGGCTCCTTTACCACGACACCTCGCATTGCCAAAGACATGCAAACCGTGGCAGCATGGGCTGACAGGTACATGCGGGACGGCACATTCTACGCATCATCAGGCGTTCCCCTGATGTACTTCGTAACCGGCCGGAAAAACCCTTCCCCTGTCACGGATTTTACATACATCCTGAGAAACGAGGATATGCAGCAGTGGGTGCTGAAATCGATCGAGGAGAACGATGCCGGGTTCTACCTATGCAAGCCCGCGATCATACAAGGCTTCGATGCTGATAAAGAATCCCCCCTGCTTTTCTCAGCTCTTCGCACCCGCTTTTCCAGGTTTGTCGAGCTCGGCGGCGGGTACAGGATGTATATGAGGGAATAAGGGTGAAAAGAAAGGATCATCCGTGGTTCTCTTTTTTTCTCTGCCTCTTCCTGTTCTCCACGGCCGAAAGAATATTCCTGATCATCCTCGATTTGCCGGTACGGAAAAGCGCGGTGTTTTTGAACGACCTCTTGAACCCGCTTTCGCAGAGGCGGAGAAGGTCATCAAGGTCCGCGTGCTCAAGCCCGGGCACGGGCTTGAGCAAACCCCGGCCGGATTGATGAGGGTTTACCCCTGTCTCTTCCATGCACACTGCAACACAGCAGTCGCAGCCAAACGCCCACCCCCGGATTGAAGCCGCCTCATCCGCTGTGAACCGCCCCTTCTTTTCGATGGTCAGGTACGAAATGCAGCGCCTTGCATCAAGCACTCGGGGGGCGATGACAGCGCCTGCGGGACAGGCTTCGATGCAGCGGCCGCATTCCGAGCACGCTGCTTTTGAAAGCGGTGCATCCGGTTCAAAGGCATGGGTTGTCAAAACGAAACCAAGAAGCACGCATGGTCCGAAGCCCGGTGTGACCAGCATGCCTGAAAGTCCGATACTTCCAATGCCCGCACGCGCTGCAAAGGCCCGTTCAAGCAGAGGGGACGAATCAACGCACACGCGGCAGCGGGCCGAGGGATCGATTTCTTCAACAGCTTCCACGCACCGCATGAGCGCCTCGTGAAAAACACGGTGGTAGTCATAAAACAAGGCATAGGAGGCGACAGGCCCTTGCGCGCGGGACAGAAGGCCGTATGCGGCCCCAGCGACGATGACGGACCGGGCGCCCTCGAGAAGCGATTGTGGATCGCCTCTTTGTGAGGCGTTCTTCCGGAGGTATTCCATGCCGCCCGCATGGCCAGACGCGGTCCAATCAGCCATTCGGCGGGCATCGCCGGCAAGGGGATCGGCCGAGGTGATCCCGGCAAGGTCGAAACCCGCGGCCATGAGCGAAGTCTTTACTTTATCTTCCGGTGATCGCATTAGGGGTGCAGTTTATCTTCTTCGTCCTTCCTATCAAAGGCTGATCTGCCGGAAAAGAAGCACGCTTATTAGCTTTGAAACCACACGGCGCGGGTTGTATATTTGTCTGTCGGTTGGGGCTGGAAAAGCGTTCCGGTCCCGCTTCCGGAATCGATAATGGAGGATCCGATCCAATGAAACACTGGACTGCTGCTCTGATTACAGCCGTGATATTCACCGGCTGCCACATCGATCATTGGGCGCTATCCCGGGAGGTTTTCGACGAGAGTGACACAACGGTATTTCTGGAACACCGCATCGAAGACGACAAGGTGGTTGAACAGGCCTATGACCACCCCGCAAACCTGGACACCGGGAAAACGGAGGCAATACTCAAAGGTCTGGTGTACCAGGGGTGTGACAATGTGTTCGCGGATACCGAAGCGCTTCCGGTGTTCGATCCCAAGAGCCTGGTCCGTCTCGCGCCGGCGCTCGCCGGAGCGCTTCGTACCGCCGGTCCTGAAGAACGTGTTCGTTTCATATCGTCAAACATGGGCGGAGGCTGGATTTTCCCGGCGAAGCGAAAAACCGAAGGGGTGGCCTTTGTCAAGCCCCGAAACCGCTTGAACATCGCTTTTTGCCACATCAACAGGGAGCTTGAAATGGATGAGCTGACATTCAAGAGAGCTCCCAGGAGATCCAGTGACCCGCTTAAAGCCGTTTCATCGGAAACACCCCTGAAGCCCACAACCTGGTACACTCATCGCTCGATCGAAAACAGCGACCGGCCGCATCCGACATGGATCGTTGTGAATCTCGACGAAGTCCGGTTCAAGGCAGTGGAAACAGAACAGGAAGAACCGGCAACCGGGCAACCCGAGCCTGTTCCCGAAAAGAAGAAGGCTGCTGTTCCGGATGAAAAGCCTGAGCCTCAAAAAAAACCGCAGCACGGAATGGACCACGACCCCATCAAGGACAAGCTAAGGCGCCTGAAGAGCTATTTCGATGAGGGGCTCATCGACGAGGAAGAGTACAGGGCCAGGATAAAAGAAGTGCTGGATGAAATGGGGACGATATAGGAGCGGTTCGCGAACCGCCCGTGCCCGTGCCCGCCCTTCTACCCGCACCTCTTGATCAGGTACGAAAGCAGGGTTCTCACCGCGAATCCGGTCGCGCCTTTTGGGGTGCATGCCGTTTCGGTTTTTGTAAACGCCATGCCTGCAATGTCGATGTGAGCCCAGGGGTAGGAAACGAACTCCTTTAACAGAAAAGCCGAGGTTCCCACGCCGCCGTAGCGGCCGCCGGTGTTTTTCATGTCAGCCACATCGCTCTTGATCTTTTCCTTGTACTCATCATACAACGGCAGGTGCCAGAGTTTTTCCCCGCACAGCTTGCCTGCCGCAATCAGGTTCGAACACAGATCGTCATCGTTTGAAAAGATCCCGGCGGCCACATCCTCCCCTAGCGCCACCACGCAGCTCCCTGTAAGGGTGGCCACGTCGATTACAGTGTCCGGATCGAAGCGGGCGGCGTAACAAAGCGCATCAGCCAGAATCAGCCTGCCCTCAGCATCGGTGTTGCTTACCTCGATTGTCTTCTTGTTCATCGCGCTCAGGACATCGCCCGGTCGCAGAGCCGAGGCGGATGGAAGGTTTTCGCAGGCAGGAGCCAGGGCAACCACCCTGATGGGAAGCGAGAGGCGCGAGACAGCCTGCATTGCGGATATCACCACGGCGGCGCCGGCCATATCGCTCTTCATCTCATCCATGTGCTCGCCCGGCTTCAGGCTGATTCCGCCGCTGTCAAATGTTATCCCCTTGCCCACCAGAACAACGGTAGGAACCTTTTTCGAGTCGCTCTCCCCGTTGCCCGCGTACTCCATGATGATAAACCGTGGGGGCTCCTTGCTGCCCTTTGCAACCCCCCTGAATGCACCCATGCCAAGCTCCGTCAGCTTGTCCTCGTTGAGCACCTCACAGCGCATGTCATCCTTGAAAGCGATCGCCTGTGCCACATCCGCAAGCATGCTCGGTGTCATGTGGTTGGCCGGCTGGTTGACGAGCTCCCGCGCCACGCATATCGCGTCCGCGAAAATTCGACCCGCCGCAGCTCCATCTTCTATAGCGCCTGTCTTCTCATCAGGCGAAGCAATGATACAGGCTTCGAGAACAGGCATGTCCCTCAGCTGCTCGGACTTGTGGTTCTTGCTGCGGTAGCCTCCAAGAAGCATCCCTTCCACCATTGCCTGGGCAACGCCCTCGACGGTCAACTCCTCGATAAGCCCGGGATGCATGGTGCAAGCGATGCTCTCAGCGCCCAGCTTGCAGGATTTCTTCAAAGCGGAGGCGGCGGCGTTTCTGCACCCTTCAGCGGTCAGCTCCTTCGCATTCCCCAAGCCCACGACAACAACCCTCTTCACCGCTGATGAGTCATCAGGGTAGAGCACCGCTGTCTCGTTGCTCTTGCCGTTCAGGTCCCCGCGTTCGACAAGGACTCGGATCGCCCCGCCAAGCATCTTGTCCGCTTCCGCGGCCGGGCTGCTCAGCTCCTTCTCGCCCTCGAAAAGGCTAATTACAAGCGCATCGGTCTTTATTCCGGAAACCGGTGCCTCAGTCACGGTGATCTGCATGTTTCGCTCCAAAACCGATTATATTCAGGGGCGCATCTCGCCACGCCCTCAGATCCTCGAGCCTCGCCTTTATCAACCGAGCCGAGCAGGCGGTGCAAGCCGTAAAACAGGAACTAAACAGTAAGGACAATAATATCCTGTTGACGAGCGTTCAAACTTCTTTTAGATCCCGACCGTACTAATTTCGGAAAACAAAGCGGCCTTCCTGGTGTATAATTTCGATAATTCCAGGAAGAAGGCGGAGGTGTTCGGGGTCCGGGGAAAAGAAGAGGCGGCAAGGGACTGCCGCCCTCCAGAAAAGGACGTGCACCGATTAAACAATGGAGGGCGCCGCTCCGTCGGCGCCGGGGAAGAGAAGAGGCAAGTAGTTTTGAAAAAACCCTCAAGCGGACAGCATCGAAGGACAGCGCGTGCAACAGCCAATGGTGCGGAAATGGAGTGGACACCTTTTTCCGCCCCGGCCGTTTGGATCGCGTTCTTGGGCGCACTGGGTGCTGCCGTGCTTCTTCTGCTCGGGGGAGCCGCCACGCCCGGCCGCAATCACCACCCAGGCGGCGCAGGAACAAGCGCGCGCCTGCGGATCAACCTGGGCGTGATCCATCTTATCCAAGGGTACAGCCACGAAGCGCTGGGCTGCTTTCAGGCGGTTGAGGATGGCCCGCTGCTTCCTGTCAGCATTGCACTGTCCGGGATAGCCCAGGACAGGCTTGGAAAGAATGACCGTGCGCAGGCCCTGTACGACACGGCGAACCAGCAGGCAGGCGCCTGCCTGGTTCCCTCGCGCCTCGCTTATCCTGACAAGGCAAAAAACGGCCTGAAAGAGGCCGACGGGAGCCTCCTCGACGCCGGCTACTCAGCCGAGGGGCTCTTCCTGCTCGGCGTGTGGCTGGCCTGCACAGACCGGATCCAGCCGGGACTGGACGCGCTCGAAAAATGCGAGGATCAGGGGTTCGACGAGCTGACAGCGCACACGGCCCGGGCGGCAGCCATGCTTGCAGGACACGATATTGAAGCTTGTATCGAGCTCGCATCCGCTGCTATCGAAAACGGAGCGGGGACGCCGGCTCTCCTGGTCCTGGCCGCGGCAAAAATCGAGGATCATTGCTTCGGCGAAGCCCTTTCAAGCCTTGATCGCATCCGGTTCCGGGGCCCTGTCCGAGTGCCTGCTCTTCACCTGAAAGCGCGGGCTTACATGAGCCTTGACATGGATGATGAAAGCGAAACAGCGTGGTACAGGGTTCTGGCAATGAACGACGACTACTCTCCGGCTTTTCTCTGGCTTTGTGCCCTTTACACGAAACAAGACAGGCTGAGCTCGGCAAAAGAGAACCTCGACCGCGCGCTGATGAGAGGGGAAAAACCCTGCGAATGGGCAATGATAGAGGGGGATTTCTACATGAAATCCGGAGAATCCAGCAAAGCCGCATCCATATGGAAGCGGGCCCTGGCGCTGGATCCGGACCTGCACGAAGCCGAAAGGAAGCTGGGGTTTTATCACCTGGGCATTGAAGAGTATGACAAGGCCCTGGCCATGCTGAACAAGGTCATGCGCGAACAGGGTGAGGATTTCGACCTGCTGCACGGCATCTTCGAGGCGGCTTCCGCACAGGAAAAACACGGCACGGTCCTGTTCGCACTCGATCGCATGGACAGGCTGAAACCGTTCGATCCCCAGGTTCAGGTCGATTATGTAAAAGAGCTGGAGCGTTTCAAAAAACACGGGGATGCGGCCAGGTATCTCGAACGCGTGTTGGCGGAAGACAGGATGTCACCCGCATGCCTTTTGTACTACCTGGCGAAAACGGTTTCCGCTCCTCCTCAAAAAGACGCGGAGGACTTCTTACCTCTGATCATCTGGAAGATCCTGCGACACAACCATTCCACCGCCGCCGACCTCCTGAAGGCGATGGATGAGCTTCTCCTTGCCGACAAGCACGGCTTCGGCGAACGCTGGAATTACAGGATGCTGTCCTCGCTCGCGGGAAAGGCCGTAATCCTGACCGGCGGCAATGACATCAATGCGATGGAACGGTTGTCGGATGTGCTCGAACGGATGAACCAGCCCGAGGAAGCGGCCCGTATTCTCGAAATGATCGCGAGAAAATGTCCGAAAAACAGTGAGATCCGGGAGCTGCGCAAGCGGTTAAACGCAAAACGCCGCTGAGAAACGAACGAGAGCTGTCGTCTGCGTGGTGTCAGTTGCCCATGAACCGCCGGGCTTTGCGTGCATGTTCCGCGTACTCCGGCATATCCCCGTACCTGTCGAGAAACTTCTGGTAGTGCTTTCCGGCTCCGGCGGGATCGATGGTTGCATAGATACTGGCCAGCGTGAACTGGGCGAGTGGGAACGAACCGTCCATCGAAAGAGCGAAGTTCATCTCGTTTATCGCCAGGGCCCCGTATCCGCAGTCATTCAGCGCCACCCCGAGGCGGTAGTGCTCCACCGCATGAAGAGAACAGCCGTAATACTCCGGGCGCATCCATGGCCGGCCCAGGGCTGCTGCAAGCTTCGCATCGAGAACAGGACCGTCTGCATCGGGGATTGTTGCGCGGTCGGGAATGATCGTCCGGCTCGACATAAACCTGTTGTACCTCGCACGGCAAAGCCTTATGGCGTCTTTGTCGGGTTCAAGAAGGCCATCCCCCTTCGGATACAACAACCTTTCCTCTTCGTAAGGATGCGCGAAGTACCTGCAGGAGTTGTCATCAAAATGCAGCATCCGGTAGAAAAGAGGCGGCTGAAGTGTGGCCTCGCCGGCTCGCAGGTCATCGAAATCAACCGCCCACTCGGTTACCATTGCCGCGCCCGTACGGACGGCATCGCGGATTTCGAAGCCCTGGCCCAAAGCCAGGCTCTTCAGCGATTGCCCCAGCTCACCGGTCGATACAGGCCTCAACACATATTTCCCGTTTGCGATCCGCAGCGGTTTCCCTGCCAGGACAGCCTCGATGCTGACAGAATATCCATCCGGCCCGCTGCCGCATTCGGGGGCTTTCGTGCCTGGAGCCATCACGACAATCGTTCCCCTTTCCAGAAACGAATCCCCGCCGATCCCTTCATAAAGAGCCTGTAGAACCGCTTCCATGTTGTGGACCCCTCCCAAGGCATCCACATCTATTTCTACCATGGCAATGAAGTTTCTGTACTCAGGAAGGCCGTCCAGATAATCCACAAGCGGCGGTACTACATCCTCAGGATCAGATTCCTCGATGACGGTAAAGCCCTGCAGGACATTTGTTCTCTTGAGCAGTGATTCGTTTGTGATGGAGGCAAAGGTTCTGAAGCCGCTTCCGCTCAGCTCTTCCGCGAGGGTTCTCGCCTCGTCGGTCAGAAAAGCGTGTCCGCGGTGAAGGCCGTGCTCCGAAGGAAGGAGCCTGCAAAGCAGGGATGCCACGAATGAAGGATACCAGGGCGACGGGGTTATCAGGCGGGCGAAGCGGACACCCTTCCCGCTGATCCTGTTCAGAACAGACGAGCCGCCGTCCTCGAAAGCACGCTTCACACCTTCTGAATCCGTTGAATCGACAAGGACCAGGACCAGGTCGTTTCCGCCCTGGAAAGTGGCGCGGCGAAAGCTTTTTGTAACGACCAGGGCAAGGGCCAGGATCGCGGCCATGATAACAGCCACACCGGTCAAGGAAAAACGCATGAAACACTCCCATCGGTTTTTCCCAAGTATCGACATCATGGGGTGCTGAACATTAGCCCGCATATTTCATCCTCATCTGCTGCGACGCCGTAAACCGCGTTGTGGCTGCGTTTCAGAGGTGGGAAAAAAGTGAAATGCAATGCTCCCCGAAACAGGGAGCGGATCGAAGCGGTTTTCCGAGCTCGAAACAGCTTTGAACGACGGAAGCCGGCTTTGAAGCAAATACATTCCCGGCGACAAGATCCCGCCTGTGGAAGCAGGGCATCAAATCGCCGTTTGAATCGATTACAGATGCATCGGTGCCAAATGTGCAATGCGACGGCTTGACATCCTGTCCGCTTGTATAAAAACGCCTGACCAGGTCCGCGTATCCGCTGGGGCCGTACAACGAAATCCATAACCGGAGAATTGACATGAACTTTTTCATTTCGTCCGGAGTGGAGGCGCTCATTGACAGGCGGCTGTGATGCTGGTTGTCCGGCGGGACGAAAACCGGTTGAACGAGCAGGTACAACCCCATCGAACTGATCCGCTTCATTATCTCGGGCATGGAGCCGATGTTTCTTCTCGTCACCGGTGTGATCACGGCGCAAGCCACGTCCACGGATGACTTCATCCTGTGGAGCAGCTCCCAGGGCGCCTTGGATTCCTCTCCCTCTGCCGGCGCATCCAAGGAGATGGTAACCGCGTCCAGGCCTGAATCGACCATACGATCCATGCATGGTGGATCTAGAAGATCTCCGTTTGTGAGCAGAAGCGTGTAAAAGCCCATGTCGGACGCAGTTTTTACAATGCCTGCCGCCCCCGGTGCAAGCAAAGGCTCGCCGCCTGTAAAAATAAGCTTGTCCACTCCTGCCTCGCGCAAAGAAGCGAGCATGCCTTCGTCTACATGAAGAGCTATCGAACGATCACCACGATGCTGGTACCCGGTTTCATAGAAGCAATAAGAGCAGCTCCGGTTGCATCTGGTCGTCAGAATCAGAAACACAGTTCGCATCGTTACACTCCTCCAATCCAACTTTTAAAGATGAATCGGTTGTTACATTGGATATTGCCGATATAGTATATAAACAATCGTCTTCTGCAAGTATCCGGCTCCTGTCCGCTGCATACGATTTTTTGGTGACATGAAAAGGTTCCGACAGACCATATGATCAACACACTAATCTTCAATTTCCGGCTTTTCGGGCTTATTGCCGCAGCCTTGGTGCTTACGTCTTTTTCAGCGTCTGCTCAAAACGACGCTTCAACAAAATTCAAAAGCTGGTTCAGGAAATACAAGAACGCAGAAATCGAGCTTTACCAGCCCAGCCCGATGCCGATCCGCATAGCCGGTAAAGAAACCTATCAATATTTTATAAGAGACAACCAGAAAAAGATGGATGCCCTGCTTGATGGGCTGACGGATCAGAACGATTTAAGGGCTGTGCGGCTGCTTGTCGAAGCAGCTTCTTTTCGTTTCGACCGCAACGCCGATGCGGAGGCAAAAAATCATTTCAAAAAGCAGCCGTGGACCCTGAGGGCCCATGCATTGGAAGCTCTTGGCAAGATAACTGATCCGGAATCGATGGAATGGCTCAGAGCCAGATGTCTTGGCAGCGAGTCCGGCTGGGATGCGCCCTTTCGAAGGGTCATAGCCGCTTCCGTCTTCGGTCTCGGGCAAAACCAGGATGGCGTAGTTCTTTTGAAAAGCATGCTCGATGATCCCGACCTCAGGGTGGTCACAAAAGCGATTGCCGGCCTTGGCCGGATCGGGGGTACGGATGAACTCGATATAATCCTGGAAAAGCTGGGCGATAAATCCCCACACGTCAGAGTCGCAGCGCTCGATGCGATCGGCGGGATCCTTTCGAACACCAGGAACAGCGTTCCGTCGCTTGCAGAAAAGGTCCTGTTCGCCCTTTTTCGCCATCTCGATGATCCGGAATGGTCGGTTCAGGATGCGGTTCTCTCCCTGATGGAAAGTTATCGCTCAACCAAATCCATACCGGTTCTGATTGTATTTCTGGAAAAATGCTCTCCGGGGCGGCAAGCCAACCGTGAAAGAACGTTGCAGAGAGCCGCCTCTGTTTTACGCTCCCTTACGGGGGCTCGCATCAACAACGCCAACCCTGGCAAATGGGCTGAATGGTGGTCTGAAAACCGCGCCGCATTTGAGCTGGCCCCGGCGCCTCCGTCGAAACTGCTCGATTTTCAGCTGGATTCACCCGGATTTTTTAACATCCCCGTTAACTCCGACTGCGTGTGCTTCACCCTGGACATCTCCGGAAGCATGCGATCACCTCTCACGTCGAAAGCTCAAAACAGCGGAGCCGAAAGCGAATCAAAGCTTGTTTATGCCCGTGAAGAGCTGCTGAAAACTTTATGCTCTCTAGATCCGGAAGTTCGGTTCAACGTAATACTATTCAATGATGTCTTTCGCAGCCTTTTCAAAAACCCCGCTCCTGCATGCGAAGAAAACATCAGAAAAGCAAAAGCTTTCTTCGAAGCCGCCGAGGCCGACGGAGGGACTGATGTTTTCGGAGCTTTGCACGCCGCCCTCAACATCACGAGCATGGGCCTCGTGAACAGCCTGGGAAACGACACTCAGATAGACACGCTTTTTTTGCTGTCCGACGGCGTATCAACTACCGGAACTGTTATTGATCCTGACGAAATATTAAGAATCATAACGAAAGCCAACCGGCTGTCAAAAATCAGGATCAATACCGTATTCCTGGGGACCAGCCCCGACACATTCATGCACAATATTGCTAAAAACAACTTCGGCAGGTGCGTTCACATCAAATAATTTTTTCCGTTCTTGCATTAATCAATCGCGTATTTAGTGAATATTTTATTTTAAATTGTCTTATATTCCGGATTATTTTTGAGAACATTAAATAATTCCGGATAAATCAGCTTATTAATTTCGGAAGTTATTTTTGTTTTTGCAAGGAGATTTGTTTATGGCGGCAAGCACGAAGAAAAAAGCTACCAGGAAAAAAAAGGTGTCTAAAAGATCAAAGCGACCAGGACGAAAGAAAAAAATTGCTGGAGCAGGAAAAGTCAAAAAGGCGCCAACAAAAGGCAAAAGAAGAGGCAGGCCTCCAGGATCCAAATCGAAGAAAAAGGGCAAGAAACGCGGACGCCCCGCCGGCAGGCCCGCAAAAAAGCAGGCAGCAGATTCGATTACACTCCCGGTCGGCACCACGACTGAAGTTGAGTTCTGGTCAGAAATGCTGATCTTTCTCAACAAAAACGCCGGGAAATCGTTTGTCGTCCAAATGGACGGCACCGAGTATTCGCTCAGGGCTTTCTGATCGAAAACCATGCTCGATGCAAACAATCGGCTTTGGGGCGGGGATTCCATGTTCCCGCCTTTTTTTCCTGTTTTTTTAAACATGATTACGCAGCTTAACCCGCTTATTTCATACTCTTCGTCGCGAGGTGCCGTAACCTGTGTTGTGGCAAGGCGCATGTCAGGAGACGACCGCAGGCCTGTTCCTATAGATTATTTCATACTCTTCGTCGCGAGGTGTCGTAGCAAAAGAGGATGAAATATGCGGGTTAAATGGATGCCTTTCACGTTCTGTCCTAGGTGTAGGCCCTGGTGGCCCGGTCCGGAAATTTCCTGTGATACGAATATTGATCCAACCCATAACGCTGCTCGGCAGATGCGCCGGAAACGCGTTCCATTACATGGCCGCACTCGGCGCGTTTGTCCACCTTCCGTTGAGCAGAACCTTCTTCCCGCCCTCGATGGGCTTGGCCTCGATAGCAAAAACCACTGTGATGCAAATCTATTTCACGGGAGTGCAGGCACTCCCGCTTTTTTTCTTCATAAGCCTGGTCATCGGGCTTTCCGTAGGGCTCGTCTCAAACCTCGCCTCCAACATCGAGGCAATCATTTGCAACCTCGTCTTGAAAAGCGCTACCCCAATCCTTGCAGCGCTGATCATCCTCGGCAGGTCCGGGCCCGCGATTACCGTTGAACTGGGAAACATGACCGTATCAGGAGAAATACAGCAACTCAGAAGAATGGGGATAGACCCGTTTCAGCACATCGTGTTCCCGCGTATTGTAGGTGTAACGGCAGCTACTCTTTTCACGGGAATATACTTTGGAATCTTTATCGCTTTGTCCATGGCGATATTTTCCACTGAACCGTTCCACCTGTTCATCAGGCGCCTGATGGACGAATGGACCGTATTGGACGTTGTTCTGGTGGCTGAGAAGGAGTTCTTCTTCGGGCTCATCATATCAATAGTGGCTTGTTATCAGGGGCTGGGCCTGATCCATGCCACAACCGAGGTTCCCAAGGCTACAATCAAAACAGTGATTCACTGCATAATACTATGCGCAACAACGGATTTTATCCTGAGAATCGTGGCAGCCTGAAACATGCATAAACCCGTACTGGAGTTCAAGAACGTCTTTGCCTCGGCATCAAAGTCCGCCGGCTTGGGTAAAATCCGCTCCATGGATCTTTGTGTCCGCCAAAGAGATACGCTTGTGATTCTGAACATGCGTAATCCGGAGCGACGGGTATTTATCGACATGGTGACCGCAATGACTCATCCTGAGGAAGGGTCTGTTCTGATCAAAGAAAAAGACCCGACAAAATTAAGCGAAAGGGAGTTAAACTCGGTACGCGGCAGAATTGGCCTCGTCACCTCTCCGCCGGTTTTTCTCAATAACGTCAGGATAATGGAAAACATCCGCCTTCCGCTCAGGTATCACTCAAGGAAAAGCACTAAATCGATTGACGCTGTTTTGCGCGGTATTTTCGACCTTCTGGGTATTGAAGAGTTTGCCGACGTGATCCCGAACAACATCGACCATGGATTCCTTGGCCTGGCCGCCCTCGCGCGCGCCCTTTCCCTGTATCCTGACCTGCTTGTTCTGGAACGGCCGACCGAGTACCTTGAAGAAGCGTTTCTGGAAAAGCTTCCCCGAATTTGGGAAAAATATGTTATTGAACACGGCGGATCCGTAATCGTTTTGACGAACGACACAAGTGCGGCATCGAGTTTATCCGAAAGCCCCGTAATTTTCGAAAACGGAAAGATCACCGGGCCGGAAAAGGCACGAGAGGACTGACCAGGGCATATGTTTTTGTGAGAGATTCCCCGGTCATGTTTGAAAATCACGGCTCGCCCTCATGAACAGGTAAACAAACATGGAAATTCCAATCAACAGGCACGACCTCATCGTCGGCGTTTTCGTTATGTGCGGTATCATCGCGATAGCCATCCTCCTGATCTTTCTGGCCGGCCCCGACCTGCTTGACTTTGGAAGCATCAAGGCCAAAACCTATCTCCCAAAAACATACGGCCTCAAAAGAGGAGTGCCTGTCACTTACCTCGACATGAAAGCTGGGCATGTTGTTTCCGTGGAACTCTCGGGCCGTGAAAAGAAAGGCGAACAGATTGAGGTCTCATTCACCATCAGTAAAAAGTTCAAGGACCAGATCACAACAACCTTCTGGACGACACTCAAAAAAGAACAGTTCGGTGGTTTTCTTTCCGGCGAAATCATACTGAATCATCCTGAAGGCAGCACGCAAAAGGGTAGCCCGGTAAAAGACGGCGATGAGATAAAATACATGGAAAGCAGCGGGCCGTTAGACGAGCTGGCCGACTTTCCCAGCCTAATGAAAAGAAAACTGATTCCCGAGTTCGAAAAGCTTCTGTCCGGAATCAACGGTTTCCTGGACCAGGTCAACAACCCAGATGGTGATTTCCGGCGTTTCAT
This sequence comes from uncultured Phycisphaerales bacterium, assembly GCA_964542475.1. Lineage (GTDB taxonomy): Bacteria > Planctomycetota > B15-G4 > B15-G4 > CAYZWU01 > CAZIUL01. The sequence goes on from CAZIUL010000012.1 coordinate 77,118, forward strand.
GTCTTCCCTGAGAAAAACATCTGAGCATCTTGCGAAACAGGATGGGGAGCTGATGCGCGCCATCGCCAAGGCCAACAAGCTGATCACCGAAATGGCGGACGAAAAAAACCTTATCATGTCGGTTCTCCACGACAAAACCGTTCACTCCGAGCTGCAGGAAACAATAAAAAACCTTCGGGCCGCTTCACAAAAAGGCAACGCGCTCATGGAGAAGGCTGAAAAGATCGCGGTCAGCGCGGGAGAGGCATCGCTCACAGCCAGGGACCTTCTCGCTGACAGCGGACCCCGGGCCAGTGAAATTCTTGATAGAACCCTCGATCTTCAGCAGCAGATGTCCGCGTTCCTGGATGATGCGCGCCTGATTTCAGCCAACCTGTACGAGGCCTCGGCAAGCATTCCCGGCCTGTTGGACGATGCCCGGATGCAATTAAGCGAAATCGAAGAGATAGCACGCGCAATAAAAAAGAATTTTATCGTTCAGTGGAATCTGGATAAAAAACCGGCGGAGGATCCCGTGCTTTTAAGACCTCTTCTCCTCGATGATTTCGATAAACCAGCCGGCCAAAGCACGGAAACAAAAAAGGAGTGATCGAAAGTGGACAAGAAAACAGTTTCTCGCGCATCGATCCGTGTGAAAACAGGCACAGTTACAGCGTTTACCTGCGCCCTGGCCCTTTTCCTGTCTATTGGCTGTGCGTCCGAAGAAAAAAAGGACTCCGCGCTGTGCATCAGGGCCCGCGCCATGAACGAGATCGGGCTGTCAAGCTACTGGAAGGGCGATCGCAAAGCAGCTCTTACGAGCTTTGGCAAGGCACTTTCTCTGGCCGAGGCTGCTGACAGCCCGGGAGAAACCGTGGCAGCCCGGATAAACATCAGCCGGATCCTGACGGAGCAAAACCGGATCGAAGAGGCCCGGGTCCACCTCGAAAAGGCGCTGCGCACAGCACGCGACATCGACGATGACTCTGTTCTGTACAACGCCCTGGAAGCGACGGGAAAACAGTGTTCCGGGATGAACCTGCTGACCAAGGCGGAGGACTGTTTCCTGGAAGCGCTCGAGTTGGCGGAAGATCTCGATTCGAGACAAAAGCAGGCCATGGCGCTCAACGACCTAGGTGTCGTGTACCAAAAACAGGGGCTGACAGCGGAAGCCCTGGAAAAGCTCCACCACTCCCTGGCTCTTTACGAAACCGTTGAAGGGAGGGCCTCCTTGGAAGGTCGCGGCTCCGTGTGTCTCAACCTGGCTGCCATCAAAAAAGAACAGGGCAAGCACGCGGATGCGTGGGATCTCATGACAAGCAGCCTTGGATGCTACCAGCAGCTTGGAGATTCTGAAGCCCTTGTTACCTGCCACGCGGACATGGGGAGCCTGATGGAGGATTGGGGGAAAAAATCAGACGCTCTTTTGCAGTTCGAACGCGCCTATGTCGTGGCAAAGCAGATACCGAGCCCGCGCTGGATGGAGATCAGCCTGGAAAACATTGTCCGGTTGACCAGGGAGCTGGGCGAGGAGTACCTGCACGAAAGGTACGAAAAAATCCTCAAAGCATTGAGAGTAGAAGTTTATGGGAATGAAATCCCGATGTAACATCGGAAAAAGTGTATTGCTCGAGGAGCATCCAAAGAACAGGATTGTTTCAGGGGGAGAGACTTGATTGCCCCCGCTATGGTTTCTGGATTTTCCCTGTCTTCAGGCAGTCCGTACAGATTTTCACCCGCCGCACGTTTGTCCCGAACTTTGCGCGCACGCGCTGAATGTTGGGTTTGAACTTTCTTCGGGTGACCCCCGTGGTCTTCAGACCGATTCCGCCCTTTGCCTTGGGCAACCCTCGGCGGGATATGCTCCTGCCAACCTGTGTCTTCTTTCCGCAAAATTCACATACCCGGCTCATGATGCGTTAACCTCCTAGGTCCGGAATCAACCGCTTTGAACGCTGCGCTTCCAGACTTTTGAACCAGGATCCCGCCGTACGGAGCCAACTTCGCTCGCATGATATATACACGGCAGGAACGGTTCTTTATGTTTTACGAGAAAAGTGTAGAATTAAAACACCATCTTCTTACGATTTCAACCTTTTCAGCAACGGATTACAGGAAAAAAAGAGGTTCAATATGGGATCGGTTCGCCGACAGGAAAAAGCTTGCATGCTCATGGGCGTGCTCAGCAAGGAACGAAAGCTCCTAACCGTTGAAATGAAAAGCATTAAGGAGTTTGGGCGTGCTTTGATCACAAGCCCGGTCATGGATTTCGATTATACCGATTATTATACCAAATCGATGGGATCGCCACTTTTCCGCAGATTTTACCTTTACCCGGCAGGGTTCGCCATGAGCTCGCTCCCGGATATCAAGGCAAGAACGAACGCCATAGAAGAGGAGGCGTCTGCCACGCTCGACCTGGGCGTGAAGCGCCCCCTGAACCTCGATCCGGGATACCTGACCCTTTCAAAACTGGTTCTCGCCAGCACCAAAGATTTCGCGCACAGGATTTACCTTCGCGACGGGCTGTATGCCGAGATTACCCTACATTTCCGCAAGGGCACCTACCAGGCATGGCCGTGGACGTTCCCGGATTACGCTTCCGCAGAGTACATCGGCTTTTTCAACCGCGTTAGAGGGGAGCTGTTCGGAAAAAACAGCAGTGTGTGAGTTGTGGAGGGCGGCAGCTTCTTGCCGCCTCAGGTTCCGGCGCCGACGGAGCAGCTGACCTCCATTGTCCATCCGGTGCAAGCCCTTGTTCTTCTGGAGGGCGGCACTCTGTTGCCGCCTCAGGTTCCGGCGCCGACGGAGCAGCTGACCTCCATTGTTGAAGCCGCGTCATGTCCTGATGTTATCAAAAAAGTAAATCCCGGCAGCACCGCAGAATATTGTCGCAAACCAGGCGGCTAGCACAGGGTTAAGCTGGTTTTTGGTGCCGAGATCGCGCATGATCACGTCAAGGACGAAATATGCGCCGCATAGAAACAGGGCAATGGTCAACCCCAGGAAGGTGCTCTTGTTCTCGTGCCGGAGCACGAAAGGTATGCCCAGGAGGAGCAGCAGCAGGTTGGAAAGGGGAAACGTGATGCGGTAGTGGAGGAGGATTTTCATTCTGAGATCTTGCGGATTCAGGACATACGCCCTCCGGATCTCGCCGAACGTGAGGTCTGTCATCTCCTTTATACGCACCACGATATCCGCGGGAGTCAGGCCGATTTCAACCTTCTTCAGGGCCTGCCGCTGCCATTTCGTATCTATGTCACTGAAGTCTTCCGTCATTGAATAGCCTTCTTCCATGGACCATGCTCTATCCTCCGGGCCAAGCCACCTGAGGTTCTTTCCCTCGATGGAACAATGGACCTCACGGCCAGCATGTTGCTTCAGGTAGGAGATGTCAGCGCTTCCGATCACTTGAGTAGCCACGTTATATTTGCGTACTACTATTTCCTTGCCGTCCATATCCCAGAAAACCTCTTGATCCAGGAGCAACGCGGGTTCCTGTTCGAAAAGAAAGGCCGCCTCCACCATCCGTTTTTCAGCGCAGGCAGGGGCAACATATTCCTGAACCAGCACCATGCCCAACAGAAGAGCGCCGGCCATGACAATGGTCGGCAGCAGGATGCGATGAATGCTGATGCCGGCCATGACCATGGGAATCAGCTCGTTGTTTTTTCTCAAGCGGGTGACGGAAAACATTGCTGCCATTACCGTGAGAAAGGGAGCCACCATCAGGAAGATTTCGGGCGTCTTCATGAGGTAGAACCTGATCGTCAGAAAAAGCAGCGACTCCCCTCTTTCAGCGGCCAAAGGCGCTGCGTCCATGATATCGTCCACCTTGGGCACAAGGTCGATAACGATAAATATGCCGAGAAAGAACAGGAAACAGATCAGGTATGACGAGGTAAAACTCGCGGCGACATACCTGTCAAGCTTCCTGAAATATCTCACTTTTTCATCACCTTCAGGATTAAAAACATTCCCAGCAGAACCAGTAGGATATTTCCGGGCCAAAGACACAACACAGGGTCAACGACTTCCTCCTTTGCGAAAATCTCTCCCAGAAGCGTAACAGGGTAATAAACAAACATGGCCAGGAGAATGGAAATAAGGAATGCAACCATTCGGTTCTGCTGCTTGAACAGTATCGCCACAGGGAGGCAGAGGAATACAAAAATCAGAGGGCTGCAAGAATCAGTAATCCTCTTGTGTATCTCAGTTCTCGTCTCGTGCGGCGGATAGGCCCGGCTCTCTCTTTCAAGAATGGCTGCAAGAGCGGGCAGGGTTCGCATGGACAACCTGACCTTGTAAAGCTCTTTCGAGCCGAAATCCAGCGGTTCTAGCTGCATTACACGGATCTTGCTTCCCTGCTGACGTCCGAAGATACATTCGCACTCGTACAGTGTCGGTATCAGCCTTGTACCCCCCTTGTCGGTTTCGATCTGCATCGAACGAGCGAGAATCTTGTTCACAAGCACGCCGTTGTCGTCGCATTCCATCGCGCTAAGACCTGAAAAACGCCACTTCTCGACAGCTTCCCCGTTGGCTTCTGTCCCTTCTTCCTCGGTCAGCTTCGCGCAGTCCTCCCAGGTCAGGAGCCATTTCTTCAGCTCAAGCTTTTTAATGCCGGTTCTCAGCTGTGCGTCGAGAAGAGTCGAGATGTTCGCCCTGTAGATCATTGTTTTTACTTGCCGCTTGGCTTCGGGCACAAGGCGGTCATTAACGAAAATCAGCGCAAAAGATGTGATGGCTCCGAAAAGCAATCCGGGGATGAGCACTCTGAGCACGTGAATACCGCTTGCGCGCAACGTGGTGAGTTCGTTGTCCGCTGCAATACGACCGTAGGTCATCACGGTTGAAACGAGCACGGATGCTGGAATGATGATCGTCATGGACTCGCTTAGCATCAACGGGACGCCCTTGAACAGCAGCAAGAGCCCGGTGGCCGGGTACTTGAAAATCACCTGCATGGCTGTCACCAGGAGCATGATCATGGACACCACCACGAAGGTGAAGCTGAAGTTGTACAAAAGCTCTTTAAATATGTAACGCTGTATGAGAATCATGGATTCCTGGACCTTCAGCAGGCGGCCGGGTTATCATTCGTTCCCTTCCGCGGCTTTCGATAGAGAACCATAGTTCTATAATGTATATCTCATATGGACGGCAGGTCAAAACCATTTTGTATGTCGGCGTCAACAGAACAAAAAACCGTGGAGAGTTCGGGGTGAACCATGAACGCGGCGCATAAGGATGACAAGACGTGGAAAGCTATTCCTCCTCGAAAACAGGCGGCATAACCTGGCTTGCGGACAGCGCATATCCGGCTCTCCCCGGACTCCTTGCCCGTGCCGTGGCAACCCGCCGACACGGAGCTATAAAATCCTCCAAGGTCAGGGATGTGGTTCATATCCCGTCAGATGGCGATCGCCCCGCCCTTGTGCTCAAGATATTCAAGGCTCGGGGTTTGAAACAGCTCATCCGCTCCCAGGTCCTTGGTCAGCCCGCGCTGAGGGAATGGCGCGCCCTTGGTGTTCTTCGCTTAGGCGGTGTGGCAGCCGTACAGGCGGCGGCTGTCGGCCTGGAGCGCTTCTTTGGCCTCCCTGCCCGCTCATACCTTGCCACCTGGTCTGCCGAGGGGTGCTCTTCTCTAGAGGAGCTGCTCCTGAACAAAAAACCCCTTCCCGGTTCGCGCGGCAGCCTTGCAGCCGGTATAGGGGATATCGTGCGTAAGATGCACTGTTGCGGCGTTCTGCACAAGGACCTGCATGCAGGCAACATTCTGGTGACCGGCTCAGGCAGGCCCGTGCTCATCGATCTGCATGGTGCCCGCATCCACGCAAAGCTATCCTTCAAAAAGAGGCTGCGGGAGCTCGCCTCGTTTGCCGGGGCTTTCGTGGTTCACGCACGCCGGCACGACCGGTTGCGCTTCGTCAGGGCCTATGGACCCGAGAACCTCGGAGCCGGCACCCTCAAGGAAGCGGCCCGCCTGTTGGGACACGCTGCCCGGGACCGCCTGTACGATACGCTCAAAAAATTCGACGTACGCACCATGAAACCCGGGCGTCTTTTTCGGGTTGTGCGGATTCATGAGCTGAAAGGCATGGCGGAACGGTCGGACCGTGCGGTCGAGCTCGCTCGCTTCCTCGGCCCATTTCCGGAAGAGCGTCTGAAAACCGATGGCAGGCTGATTCATTCCGGTGCCGGCACCAGGGTTTACCGTCTCGTATGGGCAGGGACCGCCTACATGGTCAAGGTATACATGAAGCCCGGCCTGCAAAACGCCCTGAAAGGTCTCGTTCGAGCGTCCAGGGCCGGGCAGAGCTGGATCAACCATCACAGGCTCATGTTCCGCGGAATCAGTGCACCAAAGGCGGTGCTGTACCTCGAGGAACCTTTCATCTCGCCCGCAGGCCGTTCCTACATGGTTTCGGAATGGTTGTCCGGGCACGAGACCCTGGACCGCTTCGTTGAAACAGGTGACCGCGCGTCTTTCCTCGACGTTCTTTACCGACTCGCCCGGACAATCGCCCGCATGCACATGCTTTTTCTGAGCAACAGGGATCTGAAGGCCCAGAATATACTCGTCAATCCGGCCGGTGAAGTGAGTGTTATAGATCCTGACGGGATAGCGCCCGTGAAAGAACCCGACACCTACATAATAGCAAGAGACCTTATGCGTCTGAACGCCTCTTTCCCTCCAGGTTCTTCGGTTTCATCGAGCGACCGGCTGCGTTTTCTCAAGGCCTACTGCGCCTCTTCGGGGCTTTCCGGTTCAAGACTCCAGGCACTCTGGAGGGAAACGTTCTTTCTTACCTGGGACAAATGGCAGTCCTGGAAAAGGGGAAGCGAGAGCCCTGTGCCTGCAAATCCAAAATAAAACTAAACCTCACCGGTTATTAATCCCGAAAAGCACGATGGCTTCCGATAAGTAATCATGCACAGGATTAAAACGCTTTCTGTTTGTGATAAGGTAAACGGCGCGATGTACAACTGCCCTGAATGCGGATCCAAAATCCTCTTCGAAAACAACAACGAATATCTGCCGGTCATCTGTCCGGAATGCGGCGCTGATCTCTATCCCGAAGAGATCATTTTCCAGCAGATGATGAACGAGGATGAAAAAACCGCTGTGTAACACGGATCATTATGCGACCCGCCCGCTGGTTCTCCGTCCTGTCTGAAAATATCCATAAAAATCTCTGAAATCCATTTCCGGTTCCGATAAGCCTGTTGAAAAACGATCCGGGGCACCGGTCCTTCGGTGGTCCTTCGGTTCCTCATTAAAATAAGGTATTCACCCGCCCTCTGAAGGAGAGAGTTGAAATGAACGAACAGGAGTTAGAAAAAGAAAGCAAATCATTGAACAGCCTGCTGAAAGACCCGACTGCCTCGATTCAAGACGTGATGAGGCTGATAGGACAGGATAAAGCGCTTCTGGACAAGATACTAGTAATGGCCAATTCCGCCCGGTACAGCTCGCGCAACAGGATCACCAGCCTGAGGCACGCCATTGTTTTACTGGGCTTCGAAAAAATAATGGATCTTTTCGACACCGGTGAGCAGGCGAAAAAGACCGCTGCGCCGGACCTGAAAGAACAGGAAATGGAAATTTAACGCATTCCATCATGCGAATATGGGTGACCTTTTCGCTTGTTTCGCTTATCTTTCCATTCCAAATGAACTCGTATGAATCCGGCACAGTCATCAGCTTGCATGCACGCATGTGCGTGGTGGTTTCGGATTTGGACGGCCGGGAGGTATCATGCAAGCTCCGGGGGAAGCTCTTCACTAATCTGGGCGGCGAAACAAAACCCGTGACCGTGGGTGATCATGTCCGTTTCAATAACACGCCCCGGGGAGAAGCACTCGAAGAGGTTTTCCCAAGAAAGAACTCTTTGACCCGACCCGCTGTCCGCAAAAAAGATGATAGCCAGACCATCGCAGCCAACATCGACCGCGTGATAATCGTCGCTTCAATAAAGACCCCCCCCCTGCGTTTCGGCCTAATCGACAGGTTCCTCGTTGCAGCAGGGTTCGAAGAGTTCGGCGCTGTGCTCTGCCTGAATAAGATCGACCTGATCGATTCGAAAGAAGATGAAACTCTCTTGGAACAAGCATGCGGCCTTTACCGTTCGCTGGGTTACCAGGTCCTGGTGACGAGCGCAAAGGACGGGCAGGGGATCGATTCGTTGAAAGAGGCTATCAGGGACGGAATATCACTGATAGTAGGGCATTCAGGAGTCGGAAAATCAACACTGATAAACAAAGTCGACCCTGAACTAAACCTCAAGACCGGTGTTATCAGGGAAAAAGCCGCAAAAGGGCGGCACATAACAACAAAGGTTTCCCTGCTTCGGCCGGCAGGCGGAGGGTTCGTGATCGACACTCCGGGCGTACGCGAGTTCGGCATGAGCAAAATGCGGCTCGGCGACCTCGGACATTTTTTCCCGGAAATAGCTGCCGCGCTTCCCAGCTGCCGCTTCCCCGATTGCACACACCGCCACGAACCAAAATGCGCCGTGCTCGAGGCTGCCGAAGAGGGGAAAATAGCCGGGTCGCGATACGCGAGCTACCTGAAGATCATCGAAGAGCTGGAGGATCTTTAAGCCTAGCCCGCTTATACCGTTTCGTAGGGGAGCGCACGCAGGTGCCCCTCTACAGGTCTTGTCGGACATGACTGACTTGTCCGGCTTTTCAAATCAAAACTCAAAATCCAGCGACCGTTCCAAGGTAACATCGTACAGCCATTGCCTGCAAAAGGGCTCGTCCCTGCCCGGCAGTGGCGAAGGGTTGTCATCGCTCTCGGAAATATAGAACTCCCTTTGCAAGCCAAGCAGAACACCGTCCACAGCAGCAAAGCTGTCGTAAACGCACCAGACGTGATTTCCCTCGAGAGGCCCCTCTTCGGGCTGGTAAAAGACCCTGTTCAACCGCCATGTCGAACAGGTGTAGTAAAGGCGAAAACGCGACGCCGGAAGCCGGTATCCCTCGCATTCGAAACAGATGTCGATCACGAAATAGTTCACGCCATTGACGCTATCCGTTCCCACGAGCGTAAAATCAACAGGCAGGCGAACAACAATAAATGGAAGAACCGTGAAAAAATAGTCGCTGAGAAGCTTCTGCTTAGTTTCCGTCCCTGTTTCGGCTATATTTTCTGAAAACTCCTCTTCCAAGCTCCCCGGTATTTCCTGCAAAGCCTCGCCTGTAAAAAGGCTGCCAACCGAAGCTCCGCCCTGCATCCGCTTCGAAAACGCCCTGTGTTCCAGGGTGTCGTATACACAGTCTTCCACAACCAAGCACGGCTCCGGTCCGGACAGATCCTCGGTGCGGAGTTTGAACACAATGCCGCCTTTTTCGGTCCATTCCGGATAGCCGTGACTATACATGGACTCGAGTACAACCCTCCCCGCTTCAGAGCCGGACAACCTGGCCCTGTCCGAAGGGCTCACCCCGGTTGTCCCGCATGCGGGCAAGGCAACAAGAAATCCAAAAGCAACAAGCAAGTGCGTTCTCATCTATCCAGACCCTCCAGCAGCAACAGCCTCGGTAAAAGTTACCCGTGTCCATCCGTGTTCATCCATGGTTCTCTTCTTCTTTCTTCCTCCGCGTTCCTCTTTATTCTTCCTCTTCCTACGGCCTCCTCTCCCTAATCCAAAAAAATCAGGGGCGCGTTGTTCACACGCGCCCCTGAATAATACCAATCAGCAAAGAGCAACTACAGACGGTTTACATCATACCGCCCATGCCGCCCATTCCGCCCATTCCGCCCATTCCGCCCATGCCGCCCATGCCGCCTGGGGGCATTCCGCCACCCGGAGGAGCGTCTTCTTTTTCTTTGGGGATCTCGGAAACCATGGCGGCTGTCGTCAAAAGCAGCGTGGCGATCGAAACCGCGTTCTGGAGCGCGCACCTGGTGACCTTTGTCGGGTCGATGATGCCTTTTTTCACCATGTCTCCATAGTCGTTGCTTGCCGCATCATACCCGTCATTGACACCTTTGGCCTCGATCACGTTCTGCACAACTATGGAGCCGTCGCTGCCCGCGTTCTCAGCGATGTTCTTGAGAGGGAGCTTGAGAGCCCTGCGGACCAGGTCAATACCGACCTTCTCATCGCCCCTCAGCTTCAAACCGTCCAGGGCCGATGTCGCGCGGATAAAGGCTACTCCTCCGCCCGGAAGAATCCCTTCTTCAACAGCAGCGCGCGTGGCGTGGAGTGCGTCTTCGACTCGCGCCTTCTTTTCTTTCATCTCGCTCTCGGTTGCAGCGCCGACGTTGATCTGGGCAACTCCGCCCGCGAGCTTGGCCAGTCTCTCCTGAAGCTTCTCACGGTCGTAATCGCTGGAGGACTTGTCTATCTCGGCCTTGATCTGGGAAATGCGTCCCTGGATGTCCTTTGTCTTGCCTGCCCCCTCTATCACCGTGGTCTCGTCTTTTGTGATCACCACCTTCTTGGCCCTGCCCAGGTCTGTGAGCTCCAGGCCTTCGAGGTTTATTCCAAGGTCCTCAAAAATCGCTTTTCCGCCGGTGAGCACGGAGATGTCATCGAGCATGGCTTTGCGCCTGTCACCGAATCCGGGAGCTTTCACCGCGCATGCGTTGAAAGTGCCTCTAAGCTTGTTAACAACTATCGTCGCAAGGGCTTCGCCCTCGATGTCCTCAGCAATGATAAGGAGGGGAGTGCCTGCCTGTGCAACCTTTTCCAGGACCGGAATGAGGTCCTTGATCGTGGACAGTTTCTTTTCGTAGATCAGGATGTAAGGGTCTTCGAGGACCGCTTCCATGTTTTCGAAATCAGTCACGAAATGGGGAGAGAGGTACCCCTTGTCGAACTGCATGCCTTCTACCCATTCGACATCCGTTCCCAGGGATTTCCCCTCCTCTACCGTGATAACACCATCCTTTCCAACGCGCTCCATGGCATCGGCAATGATGTTTCCAATGGTTTTGTCGTTGTTCGAGGCGATCGTTCCGACCTGGGCGATCTCCTTCTTACCCTTGACGGGTATGCTCATCTCGTGGAGCTTGTTCACAACAGCATCCACCGCTTTTTCAACACCGCGCTTAATTCCGAGCGGGCTGACACCTGCGATGACGTTTTTCAGGCCTTCTTCGAACACGGCTTCCGCCAGCACGGTGGCTGTCGTTGTCCCGTCACCGGCGATATCGGAAGTCTTCGAGGCGACTTCGTTCACCATCTGGGCACCCATGTTTTCGTACGGATCTTCCAGCTCGATCTCCTTTGCCACGGTCACGCCGTCCTTTGTGATGGTCGGCGAACCGAACGATTTCTGGAGAATCACGTTCCTGCCGCGGGGGCCAAGCGTGACCTTCACGGCCCGGGACAGCTTGTTGACCCCTCGGCGAATCACTTCTCTAGCTTCCTGTTCGTATACAATTTTTTTAGCAGCCATCGATTACTCCTCGTTTATTTGCACCACTATGTTGGTCTTGATCAACTCCATCTGTTCGTTAACCCACATCTACAGAAACGTCGCGGTTCTTTACATGCGCCTTCGCGTGGAACAACCGGCTAAGCGACAACAGCAAGAATCTCTTCCTCTCTAACCAGCAAAAGATCTTCGCCGTCCACCTTGATCTCCGTCCCGGCATAGGACGAGAAAAGAACCCTTTCCTCCAGCTTTACCTGGAACGATGCGCGGGTTCCGTCGTCGAGCATACGGCCATCCCCCAAAGCAAGGATAATACCTTCTTTTGGTTTTTCCTTTGCCGACTCGGGCAGGACAATGCCTCCCTTGGTCTTGTTCTGTGCCTCTACCCTTCGTATGAGAATATTGTCTCCCAATGGCTTGATCTTCTCTTGTTTTGCCATTTCAATAAACCTCCTGCCTTCCGGACAAATATAAAAAAACTAAACCTTGGATATAAAAACCGCGAATGCGGAAATGCGGTTTTGTAACTTTCACCTAATCCAATCCGGCGGATTAAAAACCTTGAGGGTTTCCACCGCCGAAGTACTTGTCAATCAGCCTGTCCAATGTATAACGCATGAGCTCGATCTGTATGGGCTTGCTCAAAAAAGTGAACCCGCCCGCGTTGAGTGCCTTGAGCATAGAATCAGGAGAAGCATCCCCGGACATGAAAATGCAAGGCATGCGGCCTGCCTGCTCGGATATCTTCCGTAATGCAGCGATCCCGCTCAATCCGGGAAGGTTGATGTCCATGATGGAAAAGGAAACCTTGTTCTCCAGCGCTACTTCAACCGCCTCGATCCCGGTTTGCGCCTGAAAAACCCTGAACCCTTCCGAGGCCAGGTAAAGGCTCAGCGTCTGCCGCAGCGATTCATCATCCTCTGCAAGCAGGAGCGAAAACACTTTTTTGAAGCTTTCATCCATCTCGATCAAGCCGGATACAGGTCAATATCATTGTCTCTCGAACCCGTAAATCACCTGCTCAATATCGTTTCGGTTCCATATCCCAAAACAGATTGACAAACAGGCATGCTTTCAGGATAACAAATGTAGTGCCAATGCACCACACAGGAAATACTGCTTTAACACCTTTTATGTCATGATGTTATACGATCGAGCAAACCTGCGGGCGTATACATGGCACAGGTCCATGCCAATTTGGCAGCAACTCCCCGAGGGAAAGAAAGTTTAAGTGTCATTCTGACACCCGGGAAGGCAGCAACACATCTATTTGCATAAGGATCAACTGCGCAATCCGGAAAAAATCAAATGAGTCAACTTTTCATTTAACTAAAAAGCAGTGCGCCTTTAGAATCTCATGTTTACTTCTTTTCGTTATTGATCAACTCCTGCTGAACCGGGAGTAGAACGATCATGTCCAGGCCGATAAGGTTATTTATGTAGTAAAGTTATGGAGAAATACGAGATGGATACTGCTGACAGGGCCGGGCCGGAACAGGAAAACACCTACCTTTTCGAGCAAAGCCTTTCACATGTAGATCCAGAGATTAGCCAGCTGATCGAGCTAGAAGATGAGCGGCAGCTTCGAAAAATCATCCTCGTTGCCTCGGAAAGTATTGCACCGATGGCTGTGCGACAGGCCCTTGGAACCTCCTTTTCGAACATTTACGCTGAAGGGTACTCCTCAACAAGAATGATTCGCTCCCTGGAAAAGCCTATCTCCGATTTCGATCACCACCTTTCGTTTTTCAGGCGTTATTACGACCGGCGCTACTACAAAGGGTGCGATTACGTGAATTTCGTCGAGGCCTTGTGCCAGCAGCGCGCAGCCGCGCTTTTCGCGACCGACAGGTTCAACGGGTCCGGCCCCAAAGTGAAGGCGGAGGAGATCTTCGTAAATGTACAGGCTCTTTCCGGGGCAGCCGCCAACAACGCGGTTTACGAAGCGTTCCTGAAACCGGGCGACACGGTTCTTGGCATGTCCCTGGATTCCGGGGGGCATCTCACCCACGGCAGTCCGGTCAACCGCTCCGGAAAGCGGTACAACATCGTCTCCTACACCGCGGGCACAGCTACAGGAAAGCTGGATTTCAGCGAAATCCGAAAACTGGCACTGGAGCATAAGCCGAAGATGATCATTGGCGGCTATTCAGCCTATCCGTGGGCAGTTGATTGGGGAGCTTTCAAGGAGATAGCGGATGAGTTGGGCAACGAATGCGTGCTCCTGGCCGACATCTCGCACCCCGCGGGCCTGGTCGTGGCAGGCAGGTTTCCGAGCCCCATAGGGATTGCTGACGTCACCATGACAACAACCCACAAGACGCTTTGCGGCCCCCGCGGCGCGATCCTTCTAGCGACAGACAGGGAAAAGGCCCAGGCCATAGACATGGCTGTTTTTCCCGGAGAACAGGGCGGAGCCCATTTCAACACGATCCTGGCAAAAGCTGTCGCGTTCAACCTGGCAATGACCGATGATTTCCAGGAGATGCAGCGAAAGATAAAAGAGAACGCCTCCTACCTGTGCGAGGCCCTTGCCGAGAAAGGCTTGAAACCGGCCTACGGCGGAACGGAATCCCACATGTTCCTCCTTGACCTGACAAGCCTAAAAGGCCCTTACAACTATTCGCTTCGAGGAGAAGTGGCATCGAGAACCCTTGACCTTTGCGGCATTACCCTAAACAAGAACACGATCGCAGGTGATACGAACGCCGCCCACCCATCAGCTATCCGGATCGGAACAACCTGGATCACGCAGCGCGGCTTCGGCAAAAGCGAGCTGGACCGGCTTGCAGAGCTGATTCAAAAGGTGCTCAGCAGCAGCGTGCCGTTCCACTACATCGGGCCGGCCGCGAGTCTGGGCCGGGCAAGGATCGATTACAAGGTGATGGAAGAGGTAAAAAGCGGGGTTGAGGAGCTGCTCAAGGGTGTCGATCCCAAATTCCCTGAAGGGCATCCGCTCTATCCGCACTACTCCATGCCGAAAGCCAGGCGGTTCGGGTCCGCTCTCGCGAGCGAGCTGAAGGAAACCGGCGCGAAAATGATCGAGTCGGACGACAGGATGCTTCCTGATGCCTTCGAGGGCAGCGAAGCGGAGCAGGTGTTTGCGAAGGAGAACGCAGCCCTGGCGGAGATAAGCCAGATGCCCCTTTTCGAGGTGGGCGGTGAGCGGGCCGAAAACTTTCTTAACGATGTGGTGACCATTGATGTCTACGCCATGAAAGAGGGTGAATGCAGGGAAGCGTTCATGCTGGACAAGGACGGCCGACAGCTGTGTCACCTTTACCTGCTGAAGATCGGAACCGACAAGGCAGGCGGCTTTGACCGGTTCCGACTGTCCATAAACAGCGACGAGGGTTATAAGATCCTCTCGTGGCTGAGGGGGTTGTCCGACGGATACATCCTCCTCGACAAAAACGACATCTTCAAAAAAGCGGAGGGGCCCGTGGTCATCTCCTCTCTGCGCACATCACTGCCAGAGGAGCGCCGCGTGCGCCTTGCCGTGATCGGGCCCAAGGCAAAAGAGTTGCTGGGCGATATAATCCCCGAGGCCAATTCGCTTGACGTGGATTCCTTCGCATTCGTCGATTGCGGAGGCACATCCATCCTGCTCTCACGGCCGAACAACCTCTTCCACACGGGCGGTTTCGAAATACAGCTCCATCCCAGGCAGGCGCCCGGCCTTTGGAAAACCATCCTCGAAAAGGGCCGCTCGCGGATAAGGCCCATTGGAAGGGCTGCGCTGTCGGAAATAATGGGCTGCAATGGAGCGGACGGCGAACCGATCGAGGCATCCGTCCTGATCGAGCGCAGCCCGGAATGTTTCGACCTCACCAAACCTTTTTTCATCGGACGCGACAGCCTGCCCGGGGCAGAACCGCGCACCCCATACGAATACACACCGGAAATATTGCCCCTTCGGAAAACCCCGCTTTTCGAGGAGCACATAAAGCTGGGCGCCGGGAAGTTTCTCGTCCCTTTCGCCGGATGGAAAATGCCCGTGTGGTACACGCGCGTGAGCGACGAACACATGGCCGTGCGCACAACAGCCGGGCTCTTCGACGTGGCGCACATGGGTGTTCTTGATGTGAGGGGGCCGTCGGCCGCGCGTTTTTTGAACATGGTGGCAACCAACTACGTTGTCCGGATGTTCGACGGCCAGGCACAGTATAACTACCTTCTCTATCCGGACGGCAAGGTGATCGATGACATCATGATCTACCGCCTGGCCTGGGACAACTACCAGGTCGTGTGCAACGCGGTCAACGCGGAAAAGGTGATTCACTGGCTCAACGCGGTGAACTCCGGCGAAATCATGATCGACATGGAAAACCCCGGCGCCCGGATTGAAGGCAGGCCTGCAATAAGAAACCTGAAGGACAAATCCAGCGGTGAAGAGATGCGAGTGGACATTGCTCTTCAGGGGCCCAATTCGCGCGGAATCCTCCAGGCGATGTGCGACAACAACGAAGACAGAAAAGCTCTTGTCAACCTGCAAAAGAGCTATCTCATGAAAGCGGAGCTTTGCGGCATTCCTGTAATCATATCCCGCACGGGCTACACCGGGGAAGAGTTAGGGTACGAGCTCTTCGTGCACCCGAACAGCGCTAGCGCCTTCTGGAACTCGGCGCTCGAACACGGCAAGGCTTTCGGCATCAAGCCGACCGGCCTTGGAGCGCGCGACTCGACACGGACCGAGGCAGGCTTTCCGCTTTACGGGCATGAGCTGGCCGGCGAGTTCGACGTGGATCCCATCGAGGCCGGGTACGGTTCGTTCGTCAAGTTCCACAAGCCGTTCTTCATCGGCCGCAAAGCGCTTCTCGAGCGCTGGCTGAAGCCAAGGAAAAAAACCGTTGTCAGGTTCCGCATAACGACAAAACGGCCCAGGAACATTCGCCCGGGCGACCCTGTGGTGGACCGCGGCGGCCGGTACGTCGGCAACGTGACGAGCTGTGCGCTTATAAACGGAAGGCTGAAAGGCCTGGCCCTGGTGGATTCGAGAATGTCGTCGAACAAAAGCAAGATCGCCATCTTCCCTCTTCCTCCCGGAGACCGAGCCACGCCCGCCGTAGAGCTGGAGAAAATGAAAAAAGGAGACCGGCTGGTGGTGAACGAACGCGCTGTTGTGATCCCCAGGTTCCCCCTGCGGTAGGAAGATTAGGCTTTAGGAAAAAAAGGCGGAGGAAGAAAGAAAAGAGAACCACGGATGAACACGGATCTTTTTATAATAAGGTCAGCCGTTTTCGGTTTCCTGATCGTCCTTTACCGGGTTCTCCTGAATCACCTTTTCGGCCAGCCTGAGGACCGAGGTCTTTATCTTCAGCCCGCCCATCCTTGCCGCGTAAAGGTTGATCTCGAAGCCTACATGATTTTCCTTCTTTATGAAGTTGATGATCCCGCCCGCTTCGAGAAAACCATCCTCCTCCCCGATGCTGAGGATGTTCCGTACTCCCAACGACGACAGGATCTTGCCTGGTACGACCTGATTATCGAAGCCGGGTTGCTTGGAAAAATACAGAACCTCCATGCTTTTCAGAAGATCGAGCTCTTTAACGCGAAGATCTTTTTCTACCAGCCGAATAACACGGATCTTCCTTTTACCGACCTTTTTCCCGTCCAATGAGCCGAAGCACTTGTAAACCTCTTTATTGGCCACGATCCCGAGCAGCAGCTCGTTTACAGGCGGACTTTCCTTTTCCGCATTGTTGTCCTCTGTGACAACGGGCCGGTCGGTCCCCTCGACAAACTTCAGAAAGTTATAAATCAAGGCGGCCTTGATCTTGTACTCCTTCTCCGACACATTGTCTTTATGAACCGCTTCCATTGCGGGCGTCACGAACAACATGGCGCAAAGTAAAAACATGTGAAAACTGTCTCGCATCTCGTAGTCGCACCTCTCATGGATGAGTTTTTTTAATACGAGAAAAATCCTCTTAGAAAGCATATGACAAGGTAAGAGAAAACGACGGGGGAAGCCCTCGTGTATCCCCTTGCATATAAAATCCGTACAGTCTTTTGTTGAAATCCTCATCGAAAAGACCCAGCAAGTCATGGCCGTCCAGGCG
The DNA here is from genome assembly GCA_964542475.1 of uncultured Phycisphaerales bacterium. Classification (GTDB taxonomy): domain Bacteria; phylum Planctomycetota; class B15-G4; order B15-G4; family CAYZWU01; genus CAZIUL01. The sequence goes on from CAZIUL010000012.1 coordinate 94,553, forward strand.
AAGCATCAGGTCATCACTGAACGCGTAGTTCTTCTCGACCCAATCTTCATCGTAGCGGGCAAAATCCTTGAAACCTGGATATCCCCAGTATGCCCGTATGCTGCTGTCCACACTCAGCTTTTCGGTCAGGCTCCGATGGTCGGCCAGCTTTGTAATGTGGTTGCTCCAGTTGGCGAGATCATGTCCAAAGCCGTAAGGCTCCGCGGACAACACATCAACATCCTCGTTTATGGGATCCCAGTCGATCAGCGCCGTGTAGGCATGGGAGAAAACGATGCGTGAAGCATCCGTGCTATATACCGTTTCCACCTCCGCACCCCATGTCTCCATGTTTCCAAGGTCTTTGGTAAGCCCAACGCTAAAATCATAGCTTGTTATATCATGATAATGATAAAACACGGATCCTGCCAGCAGCAGCTCGTCCGTCTGCTGTCTCTCGTACCGCAGCTCGAAAGCGTCTATCTTTTCAGGTTTCGTATCCTTTCTTGTCAGGACCTTTTTGAGGTTCATGTCCGCTGCCTGGCCGGTCCGAACCGAGCGGGAATAGATCAGCTTGGCGGTGTCCTTGGCGGTCGGGGTGTAGACAAGCGAGGCCCTTGGCGACCACATGTCGTTCGTGAACCGCTGGTAGTCCAGGCGGCCGCCCACAAAGGTGGTCCATTCGTCCGTGATGTTCCACTGGTGTTCCGCCAGGAAGGAGTACGTACGCGTGGTCCAGCGGGGCATCTCCATGCCGTAGATGTCGAACGACCAGTCCTTCGCAGGCTCATGTGGCCAGCCGGGGCTGTTCTTTCCGAACTTCTCGTAGGTGAACTCGGGACCGAAAGCCAGGGTGTGGTTTTCGCTGGGAATCCATCTCGCAAGAACTCTTCCCAGGTATTCGTCCTCCCTGTGGCTGTACAAGGCGTCATAGGACTCATAGGACCAACCGTTCCAATAATAGAAAGAAACGGCCTTTTCATAGTCGAAAACATCAAAGCTAGCGGTGTAGTCGAGGAAGAGCTCCGGGGTCAGCTCGTGAAGGTAGCTGGTTAAAATAGTGAACTGCTGATACCCGTCACCCTGCGTATCCAACCACTCCGGCAGCCAATCCAGCTTGGCCCGGTGCTCACCGCCCTTGGTGAACCTTACCCAGGCATCGAAGTTGCCGTGGGTGTACTGGGCGTGCAGCTTGCACTTGGGCTTGTTTCGCCACGCCTCGTGCAGGCGGGGCTGCGTGTCCGGAGCCGGCGGCACACCCCAGTCGCGCCCAAGAACTATCGGCGAATCACCATCGTCTGACCCGAGGTACTTGGTTATCCCGGCAAAAAGAAAATAGCCCGCATCTTCGCTCAGTTTCTTGCCGTGCTTGATCTCGCCCGAATAGAACTCTTCGATCGCTCCAAGCCGCCCCGTAACCTCGGTGCCCTCGAATGTCATCGCGTTTTCTGTTATGATGTTTACCACCATCGAGACAGCGCCGGGTCCGTAAAGCGCCGATCCCGGACCGCGAACCACGTCGATGTGGTGGATGTCGGTCATCATTGGAAGGTCGCGCTCGCTGATGGCCCCGTAGTGAGTGCGTTCGTTCATCACCCTGCCGTTCACCAGGATAAGATACTTGTCATCGCGGTCCGAGTTGATTCCACGCAAGCCGCTTTTTCTGAACTCGTAATATTCGTGCATCTTTTGATAGTTCGGAATGTAAATGTCCAGCAGCTCGTCCAGGTCGCGCGCGCCCGAGCGACGGATCGTTTCCCTGGTCAGGGTCGTGACCGTGGCCGGGTTCAGGCGCCGGGTAGACCCGGTCAAAGAGCCTGACACATCCAGCGGCAGCTCGATCAGGTCCTCAATGGACATCTCGAACAGCTCATCCTCGTCATTCTCCTGCTCCTCCTGGGCATGCACCTGGCCCTCGAGGAAGGGGAAGAGGATGAGCGAAAACGCTAGCAGAACCACTGCAAAACGGCTGACTTTGGAGACGATCATTTTAATAGACCTCAATACAAAAACCACTACAGGCCCGAGGCAACTCATTCAGTGGATGTTTTCTTTCCTGGGCGATTCAGCATCAGGCGTCGATTCGTCACCTTCGAATGGAATCGTGCTTGACCGCACTTCAATATCTATATTCGTCACCGCTGCGGTTCTAAGCATAGATATCTGGAGTTATTATCGAACCAGAGCTAATAAAAGTTGATGCTATTCCTACAGCATGACAGCCGAAAATGAGCTCAACTAACCCGTGACCCTGAGCCGATAGATGATCTGTTGTATGTATTGATTAAACCGCGGCCTGAATGCCTTACGGGGATTCTACCTGCAAGAGAACGCACGGGTCGTGGCCGCAAAAAATTTTCAATCGTACCAAGCAATCAAGAAATCAAGAGAAGAGGGAATCAAAAAACCACCCTTAATAAACGACGAGGGCGTATAAAGAGGCCAAGGCAGTTTCATGTTCAGCATGCACAACCTAAACATCAAGCAGAAGCTGACCAGAATCATAATGCTGATTTGCACGACCACGATGCTGACTGCTTGTGTCGGGTTCATCTTCTACGAACACAACAACTTGTGCGGCAACATGAAGCAAAGGATCTCAGCCCATGCAGAAATGATTGCTGAAAACTGTACTGCCACGCTTGCGTTCGGGGCTCTGGATGAAGCCAAGGATACCCTGGCACTCCTGCGAGTGGATCCCTCGGTTGCCCTGGCATACCTGTACGACAAGAAAGGCGCTGTTTTCGCCCGGTACATACGAAAAGATGTTAAACGCGGATATTCCCCGTATCGCCCCCTATTCGTTGACAGCTGCAGCTTCAAGGAAAACCACCTGCTTCTCTTCAAGAAGCTCGAACTGAATGGAGAAAAGGCGGGAGTACTGTACATTCGGGCTGATCTCGAACAGCTATACGCCATACTGCTGAAAAAAATAACCGCCGTAGTTCTGCTGACATTGATCGCATGCATCACAGCCTATGCTGTTGCCTCCAGGCTGCAAAAGCTGATTACCAAGCCCATCTCAGCGCTGGTGGCAACCACAAGAGCGGTAACGGATCGAAAAGACTACTCCGTTCGCGTGACCAAGGAAAGCAACGATGAAACAGGACAGCTGATAGACTCATTCAACGAAATGCTCGATCGGATCCGGAACAGGGATAAGGCTCTCGAGGACAGCGAAAGGATGTTCCGCACCTTGTTCGAGGCATCAACGGATGCCGTGGTGGTGTTTGACAACAACGGATTTACCGACTGCAACAACAGCGCACTGAAAATCTTCGGCTTCGATTCTAGGGAAGAGTTTTTGGGCCAGCACCCGCACGAGGTTTCCCCGCCAATCCAGCCCATAGGAGTGAGCTCGTTTTCGTTGGCAAAAGCATATGTCAAAAAAACACTCCGCGAGGGAAGCAACCATTTCGAATGGATGCACCGCAAGAAGGACGGGACCGAGTTTCCCAGCGAGGTCACCCTCACCGCAATGGAGATGAATGGGAAAATTAAGATACAGGGTGTTGTGCGTGACATCACCGTGCGGAAGAAGGCGGAAGCGGAACTCAAGGAACACCGGGATCATCTCGAGGAGCTGGTGAACAAGCGGACCACGGAGCTCAAGACCATAAACAGTGAGCTGAAAGGCGAGGTAAAAGAGCGAAGGCTCGCGGAAGAGGCGCTCAAGCACGCAAAGGAGGCGGCCGAGGCGGCCAACGTGGCCAAAAGCGAATTTCTGGCCAACATGAGCCACGAGATCCGCACTCCAATGAACGGCATCATCGGTATGACAGCGTTTTTGATGGACACCGAGATGACCGATGAACAAAAAGAGTACGCAGCAACCGTAAACAACTCGGCCAATTCGCTTCTGTCCATTATCAACGACATACTGGATTTTTCAAAAATCCAGGCGGGCAAGCTTACCATCGAACCGATACCCTTCGACCTGCACACGGCAATCGAAGAAATAGCCGAAACCTTCTCTCTGACCGTGCTGAAGAAAAAAATCGAGTTTGTCCTCCGGAGCGCTCAAGATGTACCGCAGAGGATTGTGGGTGACCCTGACCGGATACGGCAGGTGTTCCTGAACCTGATCAGCAACGCCATAAAGTTTACAAAGCACGGCCACGTGATGGTCGACATCAAAACAGAGCGGGTAGCGGATGATGAAATATATCTTCGCTTTTCGGTTGAAGACACGGGAATCGGCATTGCAAAAGACAAGGTGGATCATATTTTCGACAAGTTCACACAGGCGGATTCATCGACTACGCGACTATTTGGCGGCACCGGCCTGGGCCTTGCCATTTCCCGGCAGCTCGTCGAGCTGATGGGAGGTGAGATCGGCGCAGACAGCACGTTAGGCAAAGGATCGACGTTCTGGTTTTCGCTGCCTGTGATCGAGGACAGGCAGGTTCCCGAAGAGGAGCCTTCTGATGCGTGCCTGGACAATGTGCGCGTCTTGATAGTGGATGATCACGAGGTGAACCGCCGGGTCTGCTGCGAGCAGGTCGCAGCGCACAACATCAGGTATGAAGCGGTGTCCTCGGCTGACGAAGCGCTGGCAGCGCTGCACAAGGGCAGCGAAGAAAACGATCCTTTTCGTATCGCAATAATCGACCATCACATGCCGGACAAAAACGGAATAGAGCTGGCCCGCGACATAAAGACAGGTGCTACGACAAAAGAAACTATGCTGGTTATGCTTTCCTCTGTTGGAACACGGGCTGAGGTGGGACGGAGTACTGCTGTTGACATTGCCGAGTTCCTTCAAAAACCTGTCCCGGGGCCCAAGCTTATAAAAACCCTTACCAAGGCCTGGAGCTCAAAGGCTCTTCCCGGACAAAAGAAAACTCAGCAGGCTCTCGATAGCGCTGATGCCAAGAAAGATGAAAGGAAAGCCATGGCTGAAGGGGAGAAACCGTTCGATCACGTCAACGCGCTTGTTGTGGAGGACAACCTCGTAAATCAGAAGGTGGTCTCCATCCTGCTTAAAAAACTCGGATGCCGGGTGGAAATTGCATACAACGGACTTGAAGCCCTTGAAATGCTTGAAAAGAACAGCTACGACATAACCTTCATGGACTGCCAGATGCCGAAGATGGATGGATACGATGCGACAAGAGAAATCCGGCGCCGGGAAGGAAAGGAAAAGCACAGCCTGATCGTCGCAATGACGGCGAACGCCATGAAGGGAGACAGGGAAAAATGCCTGGACAGCGGGATGGACGACTACCTTTCCAAGCCGCTTAGGCGAGACCTTGTTTTTCAGACGATGGAAAAATACTGCGGAAAAGAAACAGCTCGGAAAGAATAATATTACGTCCCTCCATGCGCTTTCCGCTCCCTCTTCACCCACTCCGAGCAAAGATCCAAGAACTCACCGACAGTAAGAAGAGTGCTCAGGAGATGCGAAGCATCCTTTTTACGACCCATGTGATCCTTCACAAGTTCCATGACAGCCTTGCGATCGAAGAGCTCTTCCGGAAAGCGAGGGCCTTCCAGAAACGGAAACAGGTGGCCATCGAACAGTTCGGGATCGTTTCGCATCTCCTCGCCTATGTCGCGGAACCGCCAGCCCAAACCTGAACCGAAAAGTCCCAGCTTGCTCAAGGCAAGCCTGCAGGCCTTGATCCCCAGGCGTGCCGCCTCCTCCGCCCTGTCCGCTGCCCTGTTCAGCCGGATCGGGCGGCCTGTGGCGGTCCATGGAACACCGCTGATTAGAGGAAATCCGGTTACAATCGCATGCCTGTATGCGGCCTGCCCTTTACGCGCGGATGCCGGAAGCGAAAGCACCTGCTCAACAAACCTGTTGTCCAGCAGCGGCGCCACCACCTCGAACCGCCGCCTGTCCACCTTGGGCGCGGAAAATGTGAACCGTCTCTGGCGGTTCACCACATCCCATACATCAGCGACATCATGGCCGGCCTGGTCCTGTATCGAATTCACACTTTCCCTGAAAGCCGCATCGAGCCCGGACCAGAGCGACTTGAAAACATCGTCTCGAAAAATCCGGGAAACCTCCTTCACGGATCCGCAAAGCGCCCGGTCGAACAGCATCCCGGCCAATCCGCTGCCCGGCCGCGTGCTGAACATGCCAGGCCGCAAATGCCCTCCTGAGAACACATCCCCGCAAAACCCGACAAGGATGGATTCCGCCCTCTTTGCTATCTCATCGTGGAAAAGGACAGATGTGGAGTGATGGAAGGCGGTTGCGCACTCCGTTCTTTCGACGACGCGGCGAATCACCTTCGACAGGTATACCCGGGGGTATGTCATAATCTGATGTTCGAATCCGAGAAGTTCGGACAGGCGCGCGGCATAACGCACATCCCTGGCCTCAGGGTAACCGAAAGTAACAGCATCAACATGGTAGCGGTCCGTATCGATCGAAGCCGCGATGATGCGGCTGTCCAGCCCGCCGCTCAAAAAAATACACTTCCTGGCCGATCCTTCCAGATAGAGAGGCATCGACTCTCTCACCGCTTCCGCCAGGCCCTCTCCACAGAAAGCGGACGAGGCGTTCTCTGTCAAAGGCTGGTACCTGTATTTGAAATAGGAAGACGTGCGCAACCCCTTTTCGTCGATAGTGACAACCGATCCGGGAGGCAGCACATTTATCCGTTCGAGGACCGTGCGGCTGCCCAGGTTGTGGCCGAACGCAAAGAGCTCCAACACCCCGAGATGATCTAGAGCGACAGGCCGCCCGGCCGCTGCCACGACCGCCTTCATCTCGGATGCGATGACATGCTTCCCGCCTTCACAGGAATGGTACAACGGGCGCGATCCAAGCCTGTCCGTGACAATGACGAGCCTTTTCTCCGACGGGATGTACTTTATCCCGTTGAACTGCCCGTTCAGCGCAAAAAGCGCTTTTTCATCCTGGGAACGCAACCCCACACGCAGGTCGTTCAGCGCCTTATCAGCCCCCCCCTTGTGGAAAAGCGCGCCGTCGACCATCATCCATGCATCCCCGTTTCCATCCTCGTCCCTGAGGGGCTGGTCAGGTGCAAACGAAAACCGCTTCAGCACGTTCACGGCAGCGATGCAGGGATCCAGCACCCTGGCTGTCTTGAAGCGCGCATTTCCCGCTTCCAGCACACCCTCCAGGCGGCCTGCAACGCTTGGAGCGTCGAGGGAGCCCGATGGATCGAATACCACTGCCAGGTCAGGCATGAATAAACCTCTTCACAAAAACAGATGAACACCTGCTATTTTAAGAAAAACTAAACCGCTGTCTTTCCATTTTTTTGTGAAGAATAAGTGATGAGGTTATTGGGGATCGGAATAAGAGAACCTCTTAATAAAAACCATCCATATCCATCCGTGGTTCTCTTTTTCTTTCTTCCTCTTTCTCTCTACAGGTTGAGGTTCGTCTACTGGCATGAAACGCAGCCACAGTGCAGTTTACGGTGCCGCAGCAGAAGAGGATGAAATATGCTGGCTAATTCGTTATCTCGGTGATTGCCAGGTTCGACAGCTCTTTGATGTAATAGCCTGTATAGGTGAGGTACTGGTGGTAAACTATCGTGCCCACGATTCCGGGATCGTCTGGAACCTGAAGGGGCAGCACCAGCTCACCGGACCCATCCAGGACATGCCAGAACATGACGATCGGCGGCAGGACACTCGCCAGCAGGTGATGGCTGCCCACCTTGGTTTCGACCTGTTCAAATGCAAACAGCAGGACGAACGTATCGAATGGGTCGCCTCCGGAGAGGTTCAGCGTATAGATCTCGTCGATACTGACTGTTTCGTCCGCGGTAAGGGAAAGGTTGTACTCCTCGAACGAGACCTTCAGGTCGAGGTCCTCGGATGCGCCGCGGGTTATCGACACGGTTTCACTGCCGCCGTCATAGGAGTACTCCGGGTAGAGCTTTCCATAGGTATCAACGATGTAGGTCGGCTCGGCCGCCACCGGGCTGAGTTCGATTGTCTGCTCAGCGGTGTCGGATGACTGGTATGTGAACAAAAGGTTCTTGTCATCTCCAAGCCCAGTCACAGTGCAATCCACACCGAGCGCGCTTAAATTGGACGCTTCACTGATATCCAGGGTGTTCTGCACCTGGTCAACATCACCCGAAACCATCGAGAAACTGCCCACGGCAGCCTGTTCGACAAAATCCGCCCAATAAAACCGGGCAGCCCTGTCGGCGAGAACCGTTATCGATTCGATCTCCTGGTCCTCGAGGGTGTAGTTTTCCACGAAATCAAATGCGGCCTCCACATCAAGGAGTGACCAGCTATGCGGGTCAGGATCGTACGTTATATAGTCGCGGGAATAGACAGCCCCGATGCCGTCCAGCATGCTCTTGAAGACCGTATTCTGATAAACAAGGTACAAGAGCGGATCGTTGCCTGCATAAGTGAAAAACACCGGGAGCCCCTGCCTCAGGTTCTGCCCCATGGACTCTTCAAGCACATAAGATCCGTTGTCAATGAACATCGAACTGATCTGCTTGTACTCGAAAGGAAACTGTGTCGGCGAGCCACCCAGCAGCATTGTGAGCCAGTACTGAACGCCCGGATCGCCGAAAACATAGGCATGAGTCCAGTCGTGAACAGGTGCCACGAGTATCAGCCCGGCTATTGGATACTTATCTTGTTCCGACATGTGCCGGCAGGCATAGCTGGAACAGGCGCAGGAGCCCATGGAAAAACCGGCCATGTAAATCCGGTCCTGGTCGATGTTGAGGCCCAGTGTGTTGATCATATAGTCAATGGCGACCGTGCAGTTTATCTGGGCGGGAAGATAGCCGAAGCTGGTCTGAAACGCACCCCTAATGGAAAGAAAGATCCAGTTCCTCTCCTCACATTCCTCATCGATCTGGCTGCTTAATGCAACCGATTTGCAACTGGTTCCGAATCCGTGCCAACAGACCATGAGAGGGTGACCGGATCCCAAGGGGTTGTACCCGGACGGAATCTGGTATTGGATCCCCTCGTCATAACCCGTTCCGGTCACGGAGGCGGGAATCACATAGTACACAAGGCCCCTGCCCGCAGATCCGCTGCCAGTGCCTGCAGTGCCGATGGTGGAAAGCTCTTCCTCTGTGATGACGCGGAACATGCCGTTTTCAATATTGTTATTGTTATTGCCATCGCCATTTGACTCATTCTCGGCAAACGCGAGCCTGAACCCTGCCGCTGTGAAAGCGAGGATCAGAACAAACACACTCACCTTTCTCATGGTCTGCTCCTTCCATACAAGTACGATGGAAGCTCAAAAAAAACAAAAAACAAGCGCCGAATGCGGACGGTCATGCACACACTCTCCAATAACAACTTTCGCTGGAGGCTTTTTGGTTCATCCCGTTTGATTATCGGCATTTCGGCTTAAAATCAGTACCTACCGATTCCTAATCTTATCTTCAGGCATAATAGTATATCATAATAATGAAATTATCTAAAGGACTTTTATCAAGTTTTTTAAGACGGATCCGGCAAACACGCGGCAGGCATGTAGCCCGAATAATTCATGCTTTATATTAGGTAAGGGCTAGAAAAAAGGCCTTACT
>CAZIUL010000013.1:0-65410 GCA_964542475.1 uncultured Phycisphaerales bacterium
TGGTTTACGAGACCTGATCGGCTATTTCATGTCGTTCTTGGACAGCAGTGACCCGTGTTCTTCGCGGTGGTGCGTGGAATAGCATCACAGAAAACATCCGCTGTGCGAACCGTTACGACAATAGCCCCGACAACGGAAACTGCCCCTTCGGATTCCGTTTGGTCCTAGAAATACCCTGATAACTGACGATCCATAACAGACCCTGTGATCACCAATATTGCCGTGATTACGGCACTAGTTATCTTGTGCAAGGAAATAGATAGGGGTTAATGGCAAAGGCGCCTTGTCCTGGTCGATGAGCTTTTCGTTGTTGTGAGTGCCAAACTAGCTGACGTTGAACACTGTGATGCGGCAAGGTGCATGTCAGGAGACGGCCGCATACCTGCTCCTACGGGTTGAGTCTCGTCTCCGGGCTTGAAACGCAGCATGAGCGCAGGTTGCAACGCCGCAGAGGAAGTGGATGAAATGGGTTAAAGGGGTTTGAGAGCCGCCCTATCGGTTGACCGCCCTTTCCAGGAGCTCTTCAACTCTTTCGTTTCCGGGTGCGATTCGCAGGGCGAACAAAACAAGCCTTTCTTGTTCCTCAGGTGACAAATCCGTAAAAATTCGTGTTATGGAATTTTCCAGCACCTGCGCGTTGGGATAATGGTTCAGGGAGTGCAACAAGATGCTCAGGCTTTGTTCCAGCTCCTTCTTCTTCATCGCGGTTTTCGCTGCATGCAAATCAAGCAGTATATCCAGCGTCGCTTCTCCATGATCAAGGTCCTGTTCCCTGTACGGAAGATCTGTCATGGCGGTCAGAAGAACGAGCAACACGACAGGTACGATTCCTGATATGAGCCGTTTTCGCGACCGGCGCATCATTGGCCGCAGCAAAGAAAACAAACCCAAAGTGCCGCTGATGCCAAGGAAGGGCGCCAAGGGCAGGCGGTAGCGGCTGCTTACATAGAAGACGATCAATAACGCCGAAAGCGCGCAAGCCGGCAAAAGTATCGGCATCCGAGGGCTTCTGATCCCCGCGACAAGCCCAAACACACCCAATAACAGCAACAGGCCAAAAGGCACAATGAAAGGTTTCATCAGGCCAAGCCGCTTGCGTTCGCGCACCAGTGAGTAGTTATCAGGCACCTCGTAGGAGGACACGGCAAAGCGCAGCTTTGAATACAACAGCGAAGGGATTTTTGTCCATTCTTCCATCAGGTACCGCAGCCCTTCTTTGTAGGAGAGGTTGCGCTGTTCCGCCGCGCTTGGTTTTCTACCCAATTTCCGTTCAGCGATTTTTTGCTCACCGTCCCGTTCGCTTAAAACCCCATCGGTGTAATCCGGGGGCAGGTTATAGATTCCACGGGAATTCGGATTGTTGCCGACCAGGAACGTGTGTCCCTCACAATAGCTGATCAAGATAAATCCTTCCCCTGTTCGCAGGTTGTGCGCCGCAACCGGTAAGACGGCCAGCACAACGCCGCCCAATACCATCCAGCCGGATCCCTTCAGGTTTTTGTAAAGAAGAAAAACCACCACCATCAGGGCCATGACCAGGTTCGCGGCCCAGGTCAAGGATGCAAGCCCAAAAAGAAGACCTGTGGCAAATCCCAGCATGGATCCGCCGCGCCGCATAAATCTATCTAAAAGAGTGCAGCCCGTGAGCAGCAGAAACAGGGCAGGAACAGTTCCAAGCAGTTTGGTTTCGAAAAAATGAAGCGGTCCGTAGAACAGCATCAAAAGAAACGCGAACGTTCCGGCTAACAGTCCGGCGTGCGAATACGTCAGAAAGAACACATTGACAAGGATCCCCAAGCCCAAGATCAACTGAAGGAAGCGAATCCTGTTTCTGCCCTCGGGTGTATCCGCCTCCAAGGCCGTCAGCAGAAAAAGGTATAAAGGAGGCTTATAGAAGGGAGTGGGTTCATCTTCGAGAAAGTGCTGCTTTGCCTCTTCGAGGTAGACAACAGAATCTCCATAAGGGGCATCGGAGAGTGGCTCGGCTTCCACATAATCCCGGTGGTATCTGATCTTCATTACACATGCTATGATGACAAGAGCCGCAAGTGTGCCAAAAAAGATCAACAGGGTCCGCCTGTCTCGCCTTATCTTGGATGCCAATTGCAAAAAGTTCATGGAAGACAATATAATCCTACATAATATTCGGCTTACATCCGCAAAAATAACGGATCGTGGCAATACAGTGAATATAATTACCTTTTTACCACAACGAAAATAATAAAACTTCTTGTACCAGGGTTTGAAAAAGCAACAAACACGGAACTACAAGCCATGCTTTACTGTTGAGCATAGTTTTTATGTGTTGGGTGGCGGGCACGACAACAAACACGGCCATGAACAACCATATTCTTTCCGTTTCCATGTAAAACAGCCCGGCACAGCCACTCAAGACAATAAGGCCAGACAAAGCAAATCCTATTTTATCGGCGAGGTCGAATGATACGAACAGATGCCGTTTTGATATCAAAAAAGCGATTAAAAGCCCAAAAAGCGGAAAACCAACTCCTATTAAAAACGCAAGATAATTACCCCAAACGGAATAGAGATTGAATTTCCACGTTTTTGCTCCCCCCGCCAATATTTGTAAGAAATTATCATTCTGCTCAAAGGCCGTAATAAAACAGCCGTAAAAATCAAAATCACAAACAAAGTACAATAATATCGGTATGGACATAAAACCAAAGCCTATTATAGTTAAACTGCTGAATATCATTCTTGTTTTCGTGAATCCATACTTCAATAATATTATGAACAGGACAAAAAGTCCCAGAATGAAAGCTGAAAAGCTGAAGAATAGAGAGGTTCCCAACAAGGCTCCGCAAAGGAATTGACCTTTTTTCCGGTTGGCCGAGTCAAAGCTTGCAACCAGCAAATAAACTGGCCAGGCGGCAATGGCGGCAAAAAATGCGTTCAAGCTTACTGCTCCGAATATGACCGAGGATGGAAACGCGGCAAGCAGACCCGCTGCCGCGAAGGCGGCTTTGTTGCAGCCGAAGATCTTCTTCCCCAACAATACAACCGGAAACACAACCGTGCTCGACAAAATCACCAAAGCCCAGCCAAGAACGTTTAGCCCGCCACCCAGGATCCCGGACAAGTAAAAAAGAAATATCGAATAGCCGGGAGGAAAGTGCTTTCCATGTAAACTGAGCGTGGGCATTAAATCAGGGTAAGTTTGTAAATAATGTCTTAATCCGACTCTATCGATAACAGTTGTATCGTGAAGGATCTCTTCCCCCGGATAAGTTACAAACTCCAACCCCATTTGATCAAAATCGTGACGAACAAACGAGAATGAAACTCTGATTATAACCATGAAAGCGAAAAGCAAGAGGAGGTTTACCCGGAAAGGCAGTTTGTGTAGAAAAGCCAAATAGGTTATGAATATCACCGACGCAAGGATAGGAACGAGTATTCTGGGAGTGACAGCAGGAAGGTAAAAGGAATACAAAGGACTTACAGGCTTGTTATCCCCATAGTTGGTCAATAATGTGTAATCGATGACAAAGAGATCAACGAGAAACAGTAAGAGAGTAATGACAAGCCCCAACATGACCGGTATAATTATCCGTTTTGAAACACGGTTAGTCTTCTTGTTGGGTATGGTTTGCATGTCATCCATCTAAACGTTTTCCCAGGCCTCATGTCCAGTCATGAAATAATCACGGTTAATCCGCTTGCTTCAACCTCATATATTTTGGCACCTCGCGGCCAAGAACATGAAATATGCCGGTCAGCAGGCTAACCTTAATGCGTCAAAAGCTTCGGCATAAAACGCTTCGCTTGGCCGATAGCACGCCATCTACAACATAAAACCAATTTTCCGTCTCCTCACATAAGATGCACTTAAGTTCCGGGACAAAAAACCGATTTTATGCTGTAGCTGACGCACTCTTGGCCATTTCTGCTCGAAGTTTATGACGCATTAAGGCTAACAAATATGAACAAGAAAAGTTAACCCCAATCTGTCAAAAACCTAACGGCAAATCCGCTTCAGAGCGCGCAGTTTACGGGGCCGTACCAGAAGAGGATGGAGTATGGGGACTAGCAGCACCATTGAACGATCTCGATGCTATCCTATACACGCCGACAGGAAAACGGTATCGTATGCGCCTGAGCATTACCGTCACGGAAAGGAAACCCAGAATGATCGTGGACAAAAGGGAGCGTCGGCTCGCGTTCATTGCCGGCTTCGCGGTTGCGGCATTTCTTCTTGCCGGGCTGATGCAGGCGGCTGCAAAAGGGGATGAAAGGAATAAGCCGGATTTTACCAGGGGCGATGAGATTCCAGAGGGGTCAACGCACGACTGGAACCTTGGCCCGACAGGCGCGCGCGGCTGGATGTACAGCGACAAGATGGAGACGAGCGATGCCCGACAGGTTTACATCACTCAGGTAGATGACGGGTCTCCTGCCCATGGTGTACTCGAGAAGGGTGATGTGATCCTGGGGATCGCCGGCAAGCCGTTCTTCCATGATCCACGGATGGAAATCGGCAAAGCCATCACCGAATCAGAATCCGGCAACGGGATTCTGTCCCTGTCTCGCTGGCGGAAGGGCAAAACCGACAGTGTTGACCTGCAATTGCCGATCCTGGGCTCTTACGGCCCGACCGCTCCTTTCGGATGCGCAAAGTCCAAGAGGATCTTCGAGCGAGGCTGCGGGGCATTGGCCGAGAAGATGAAGGACGATCCCGAAAAGGGTAATCCGATCGAACGGTCGCTCAATGCGCTTGCCTTGTTGTCCAGTGGTAAATCCGAATACCTGCCGCTGGTCCGAAAGCAGGTCGAATGGGCCTCGCAGTACTCCGACCTCGAAAGGAAGACCCTGCATTCGTGGTGGTATGGCTATGTGAACATGCTTGTGGCCGAGTATATTCTGGCCACGCGTGATCGCACCTTCATGCCGGACTTGAAACGCATCACCATGGAAATCGTTCATGGACAGAGCGTGGTCGGTTCGTGGGGGCACAGGTTCGTTCAGCCTGAAAACGGTTGCCTCGCCGGTTACGGGATGATGAACGCCCCGGGCCTGCCGCTGACGGTCTCGCTCATTTTAGCGCGCGAGGCCGGGGTGAGCGATCCGGCGCTGGACAGGGCCATAGAGAAGAGCGCGCGCCTGATTCGTTTCTACGTGGGCAAGGGGAGCGTTCCTTATGGCGACCATCATCCGTGGATCGATACACACGAGGACAACGGCAAGAACGGGATCGCCGCCCTGATGTTTAACCTGCTCGGTGATGCCGAGGCGGCGGAGTATTTTTCGCGGATGAGCGTCGCTTCTCACGGCGGCGAACGCGATACCGGGCACACGGGCAATTTCTTCAACATCCTCTGGGCAATGCCGGGCGTTTCCCTGTCCGGCCCGCATGCCGCCGGCGCGTGGATGAAGGAGTTCGGTTGGTATTATGACCTCGCGCGATGCTGGGACGGGACCTATCTCCACCAGGGCCCGCCTGCCGAGAGGCCCGACTCGTACAAGGGCTGGGACTGCACAGGTGTCTATCTGCTGGCTTACGGCCTTCCGCTGAAGAAGATCCATCTGACCGGAAAAATGAGTGTCGCCCCGCAGGTCGATGCGGCTGTTGCAGAACGCCTCATTGCCGATGGGCGCGGCTGGAGCCCCAAGCATCGGATCGCTTCCTATGCCGAGCGCAAAGACGCGGACATTTATGCCGACCTCGGAAGCTGGTCTCCGGTTGTCCGTGAGCGCTCGGCAATGGAACTGGCCAACCGAGACGGCGACCCGACCACAAGGCTGATCGAAATGCTCGATGCTCCCAGCCTGTACACCCGCTATGGCGCTTGCCAGGCCCTGATCATGCTCAAGAAGCGCGCGGCTCCCGCGGTGTCCGCATTGAAAGAAACGCTGGCAGCCGAAGATCTCTGGCTGCGCATAAAGGCCGCCGAAGCGCTGGCGGGCATCGGCTCAGCAGCCATGTCGACAGTGCCTGACCTGCTCGAGATGCTCGCACAACAAAACCCGGAAGCGGACCCGCGCGGCATGCAGCAGCGCTACCTGTGCTTCGCGTTGTTCAACCAGCGCGACGGCATGCTGGGACGTTCACTCGAGGGAGTGGATCGTGAATCGCTTTACACCGCCGTGTCGGCCGGGCTTGGCAACGAGGACGGCCGAGCCCGGGGAAGCATCGCATCGGTTTACAAGAACCTTTCCTACGAAGAAATCGAGCCTCTGCTGCCCGCCATCCACCAGGCCGTGATCAAGCCCGCTCCCAGCGGTATCATGTTTGCGGACGGCATCCGGCTGAGCGGCCTAGAGATTCTCGCGAAGCATCGAATCAAGGAAGGTTTGCCCCTCTGTGTTTCGCTAATCGATCCCGGTCGGTGGGGCTTGAGGAACAGGATCAAGCGCTGCCTGGAAACACTTCGGGTTTACGGTGGAGCCGCCAAACCGCAGATCCCGCGGATTCAGGAGCTCGAAAAAGCGCTGCTGTCAAAGAACTGGAAACCCGAAGAGATCAAGGAGCTAGGCCTCCCGGCCATCATCAAGGAAATCACGGACGACCGGGATCCTCCTGTCCTGCGGTCGCTGAACCTTTCCAAAGCTAAAGACTTGGAAGCCGGCCGTGGCAGGAAGCTGCAGATCTTCATCCTTGCCGGCCAGTCCAACATGGAAGGGCAGGGGGTGGTGTCCATGGATCACCCGGAGCATTACAACGGGGGCAAAGGCAATCTCGTCTGGTCGATGGCTCATTCCGCAAGCAAAGAAAAGATGCTGCATCTCAAGGACGCCAACGGACAATGGGTTGTCAGGGATGATGTCGAGATCAGTTTCAAGGCGAGAGACGCGGTTCGCAAGGGCGGCTTGACAGTTGGTTATACAGGTTACGGCGGGAGCAGCCACATCGGCCCCGAGCTTCAGTTCGGCAATGTGATGGGCGATTTTTTCGATGAACCGGTCCTGCTCATCAAAACGGCCTGGGGCGGCAAGAGCCTCTACAAGGATTTCAGGCCGCCGAGTTCGGAAGGTGAAGTAGGTCCGTATTACAGCCGGATGGTCCAGGAGGTTCGCGACGCCTTGAAGGCGCTCGGGGATGAAAAATACGAGATCAAAGGTTTTGTCTGGATGCAGGGGTGGAACGACATGTGCACCGAGCCCGCCGTGCCCGAATACGCTGAGAATCTGGTCAATCTGGCCGGGGATATCCGCCGGGAATTCAAAACGCCCGAGCTTCCGATTGTCATTGGCGAACTGGGAAATGGGGGCGCTGCAAAGCCGGGAAGCAGCATGCAGAAATTCCGCGACGCACAAAAACGCGGCGCAGAAAACATCGATAACGCCCTTTTTGTATCGACCAGTGACTTTGCGCGGCCGCCAGAGTTGTCACCCAACACAGGGCACGGACATCACTGGTTTGGAAACGCGGAATCTTACTTCCTGGTCGGCAACGCTCTTGGACAGGCGATGAAGGAACTCGTGTCCGGGACGAATCTGCAGTAGAAATAAAGTTTTTACGGTTCGCATGAAACGCAGCCACAGCGCAGGTTACGGTGCCGCAGCAGAAGAGTATGAAATAAGCGGATTAGAGGATTCGGTGAGAGGCCGAACAATTGGAACGCGAAGGAGATAATCATGAAGAAGCTTTTGCTGAGTGCAGCCTGTTTTACGCTCATGCATTCGGTATTCGCATTGCAGTCGCCTGCCTGGAAGCGGTAGCATGTCCGACAAATCAGGATAATCAGGAAGAGTGAGTTGGGTTGGTCCGACACCAAACAGTAGGAGTGCCCCGATGTTCAAGAACCTTTGCCTGTTCTTTTCCCTTGCAGCTTTTTTGTGTTCAGCCTCGACAGCTCAATCGCGGGAGACCGCGGGCTCTTCCGAGGTAGAGGCGGTTGAGCAGATTCTGAATGCTTTCCACAAGGCCGCATCAGAGGCGGATGAAGAGCTGTACTTCGGTTTCTTTGCGCCGGAAGGCGTCTTCATGGGAACCGACGGCGGTGAGCGGTGGACGGTTCCCCAGTACCGGGCGTTTGCGCATCCCTATTTCAGCGCGGGGAAGGGATGGACCTTTGTTCCGAGAGATCGTTTTGTTTTTCTCGACGGGCGCAAGACCGTGGCGTGGTTCGACGAGAAGCTCGACAGCGCGAGCTACGGCGAGTGCCGGGGCACGGGGGTGCTGCTCAAGCTCGACGGCGCCTGGAAGGTGGCGCACTACAACCTGACGGTTCCCGTTCCCAACGATCTCTTGAAGGACCTGGTACAAAGGATACGCGGCGACGAGCCGGAGCGCACGGTTGTTTTTATCGTACGCCATGCGGAAAAGATGGACGATACCGAAAATCCGGACCCAGTGCTTTCCGAAGAAGGGGAGGCGCGCGCAGACAGGCTGGCGCGGATGCTCGTCAATCAACGCCTGGGCGCAGCCTACGCCACGGAATACAAGCGCACACAACAAACCGTTGCTCCGGCAGCCGCGGCGGTTGGGATAGCGCCCACGGTCGTGGAAGCAGCCGGTGTCAAGGAGCTGGCCGAGGCATTGAAAACCCGGCACAAGGGACAGTCCGTACTGGTGAGCGGTCACTCCAATACCGTGCCGGCCTTGATTGCCGCCCTGGGCGTGGAAAAGGAGATTGTTGTGAAGGGCGGGGACTACGGCAACCTCTTTGTGGTCACCTTGAACGGCGGGGACAAGCCCTTGTTTCTCCACCTTCGCTTTGGGTGGTAGAGAACCTCTACCACTTCTTCTTGTCCTTGTGCTCTTCGTACCACTCGCGCCAGTCAGGAGCCGTGTCAAGTGTTCTCAATGTCAGCTTTTGCAGGGCGCTGTTGAACGAGCACTCGACTATGATCAGCCTGTCGTACTCCTTGGAATACTCTTTCGAGTTTTCGGCTTCCGTCGCAATACCGCTGTAGACATCGATCAGTTTCGCCACAACCTCTTTGCGCTGATCGAGCGGCAGCTCATAAAAGCAGGAGAGCGCCTGGCACGCCGCATTGACTATCAAGGCGTCATCGTTGCGGATCAGCTTGTACAGCTTCTTGAGCGCAGCCGGATTCCTGTTGAACCCGATGGCCTCGATTATCGTTACCCTGATCCGCTTCTTGGCCACGGCCTCTATCTGATCCCCGCTTTTCAAGGGCCTGAGCGTTTTCCTGTTCAATGCGTACAGCAGGGCATCGTAACCGTGCTCTTCCATGTTCGAAAGGCATGCTGCAGCAGTGCACATAAAGCTCGAGTCCTCTGGAAAAGGCTTGATGTCGAACCCTTTCCTGAACACCCTTGCCATCTTTTTCTTTTCGCTCTTGGTCGCTTTGGGATAGATGTCGTGGAAAATCTGGTAGATGTCAACGATCCTTGCCGTGTCACGGTGGCTTTTGTCCTTGTAAAGGACCAGGAGCTCTCTTGCCAGCTTTTCCACGTTACGGCCGTGGCCATCTTTCGCAGGATCATCCTGCGGCGCGGCAGCTTGTACAGCCGGGAATGCGCCGGCAAGGCAAAACAGCACGAACATTAAAAGAAGAACCGACCTTGGCACATTGGTGGACATCGCAACCTCCTCTGCTGGAAAGACATGGAACGGAGGTGTTTTTCCGCCCTGGACAGGCTGTCACTCGCCTGTTCATGTCTTCAATATATCACAAAAACCCGTGAACATCGACAGCCGATGAGCATTTTCACCTCTTTTCGCATCTGCAGGTTTGAGCGGACCGAGCGGTTGTTTCTTGACAATAACCCATAAAAATGCACAATGGTTTCCCGGATAGCTTGCGACATAACACGGACATTCAATATTTCATACACGCGGGGCCGCCTGGCGATACCCTGCCGGAGGAAAAATGCCATGAAGCGTTTTCTCAGGATCAAAGCATTCGTTTTTGCCATGGTTATGATCTTTTCTTTTGTCTCGGCCGGACGGCTGCTTGCCTCTGATCCTCCTGCCAGCTTTGATTTGAGGGATGTGAACGGAGTAAACTACGTCACCTCGGTCAAGAACCAGTCTGGAGGCACCTGCTGGACTTTCGGCGCCATGGCGGCCATGGAGGGCAACCTCATGATGACGGGCAACTGGTCCGCTGCCGGCGAGACCGGGCTGCCCAACCTCGCCGAGTACCACCTGGACTGGTGGAACGGGTTCAACTCTCACAACAACGACGATGATCCCGGCGGAAGCGGGCTCACCGTGCACCAGGGCGGGGACTACCTGGTAACATCCGCCTACCTCACGCGAGGCGAAGGTGCCGTGCGTGATTGCGACGGACAGTCCTACACCAGTCCTCCGCAGCGGTACAACTATTCCTACCACTATTACTATGCGCGTAATGTCGAGTGGTTATCCATGGAACAGGATTTGACGGGCATCGATGTGATCAAGAACAAGATCATGACCCATGGAGTCATGGGAACCTGCATGTGCTACAGCAGCTCCTTCATGAGCGGCACCACGCACTACCAGCCGCCCTCGAGCAGCCTGGAACCCAACCATGCGATCGCCATTGTCGGGTGGGACGACAACAAGAACACACAGGCCTCGAATAACGGCGCGTGGCTCTGCAAGAACAGCTGGGGATTGAACTGGGGCGAAGACGGCTTTTTCTGGATTTCATACTACGACAAGCATAGCTGCAAGAACCGCACGATGGGCGCTATCTCCTTCCAGGATGTCGTACCGGTGCCTTTCGATCGGATCTACCGCCACGACTATCACGGGTGGCGCGACACGAAAGAGGACTCCGCCGAGGCGTTCAACTCTTTTGTCACGGAAGAGGTGGGAGAAGACCTTTACGCCGTCAGCTTTTTCACCGCGGATGAAGACGTAAACTACACCCTTCGGGTTTATGACCGCTTCGAAAACAACGACCTGCTGGATGAGCTGGCCTCAAAATCAGGGATGATCGCCCAAAGAGGTTTTCACACGATCGAGCTCGACTCCCCGGTCGACCTGGTCGAAGGCGACGAGTTTTTCGTTTACCTCGAGCTTTCCGAAGGCGGGCACCCGTATGACAGGAGCTCCGAGGTGGCCGTGCTGCTCGGCGCTACCTCCAGGGTCTGGGTCGAGTCCGCTGCCGCTCCCGGGGAAAGCTTCTACCGCAGCGGCGGACAGTGGGAGGATCTCAACTTTTTCAACGACACGGCGAATTTCTGCATAAAAGCCCTGACAGTTGTGCAGCCCGCCCTGCATCTCGAACTGGTTGAAGGCCTGCCCGAGACCCTCCAGCCCATAGGCATCGAAACCAAGATGGTTCTCGAGGTCAAGGCTGGTGAGCAGTACCACGTGCCCGGCACAACGTTCATGCACTACCGCTTCGACCCGGCTGACTCCTACGCCCCTGTTCCCATGGACCCGATGGGCAACGATCTTTTCGAAGCTGTTCTGCCCAACACAAAGCCGGGCGACCAGCCGCAGTACTATTTTTCGGCGGAAGGGGACGGAGGATGCGTCGTTCACCTGCCTGCCCAGGCTCCCCTCGATGTGTGTTCCTTTGAAATCGGATTGCAGGAAACCATCGTGATGGACGACTTCGAAACGGACACGGGCTGGACGGTCTGGAACATCGAAGTCGACTCCGGTGAATGGGAGCGCGCCGATCCCAACGGGACAACCTCACAGCCCGAGGACGATCATTCAGAGAACGGAACCAAATGCTTTGTTACGGGAGACGAGGGCGGCTCAGCCGGCAATGACGATGTGGACGGCGGACCGACCTACCTTACCTCGCCCTACGTGGACCTCTCGGACGGTGACGGCATCATCAGTTTTTACGTGTGGTTCAGCCACTCCACGGGCGGCAAGCAGCAGCCTTTGAGCATCAGGGTTGCAAACAACGGCCTGTCGTTCGTCGAGATAGACACAATCACACACCAGCCGGAATGGACGAAGTATCAGTTCAAGGTTTCGAACCATGTCGAACCCACCGACAAGGTGCAGCTCCGGCTGCGCGCATGGGACTATCCCAACGACGACATCGTGGAGGCGCTTATCGATGATTTCAAGGTGATCAAGCGTTTTTACACGCCGTCGCTCTGGGCGGATGCCTACTCGATAGAAACATCTTCCGGGGGCGAGATCCTTTTCAACCTCGATGCGGGTCAACAGCACGCGAACCGGTTCTACCTGATTCTGGGCTCCTTGTCCGGGACGATTCCAGGCTTTGTCCTTCCCGGTGGAAAAGTGCTGCCCGTTAACTGGGATTCTTTCACGGAGCTGCTTTTCGGTTATCTCGGATCGCCTGCCCTGGACGGCTTTTTCGGGTTCCTGGATTCGGATGGAGCTGCAACGGCGACATTGAAAACATTCGGTCCGCTGGATCCGGCCCTGATAGGAGAGACCGCTCATTTCGCGTTTCTGCTATCGCATCCGCCGGCGTTCGATTTCGTCTCGAACCCGATGCACGTGGATTTTGATTAACCAGGCTGTTCAGCGAAGTACTCGAACAGATCAGTGTTGCTGAGAATACCCACAAGCTGGTCCCCATCCACGACCGGCAGGCGTCTTATGCCTACCATCCTCATCATCTGCACGCAGTGGGTGACGGCCAGAGACGGGTTGATCACGAACGCCGGCTTTGTCATCACGTCCCCGACGGTTTGCGAGCCGGTTCTGATCGCCCTTGCGAAGAACGCTTCGACCGCGTCTTTTCTGGTGATGATCCCCCATGCATCACCATCAAAGCCTGGCTCAATCACCAGGCTCGACACATTGCTTTCGCGCATCGTTTTCACCGCGGCCAGCAAAGTGGTGGTCTCACCGACGGTCTTGACGCGTTTGTTCATCAGTTCTCCGGCGTTTGCTTTTGTAATGTCCATTGCGACTCTCTCCCTGTCTATGTTTCAGAACCCGAATGTTCCACAATCCATTTGCTTCTGTTGAACGCGAAGTACCCGCTTTTCTCGATCTTTTCCTTTATCGGCAGGATATACCCGTCCACCATGACAACCGTGCCTTCGTGCACGGTTTTGGTGACCGTGACTCGCGCCTTCCCGCTGTTTTTCTTGCCGCCTGCCAGTACGAACCTTCGCCTGTAATTCTCGAGCATGGTCTTCTTCAGCGCGGTTTCGCGGGTCAGCTTTCTCAGCACGCCTATCAGGTCGGACCGGGGGGAGCAGCCTTTGCCCGTCGTTTTGTTGATGGACCTTCTTGCAAGCTTCATTTTGATTTTCTGTTTGCGGCGGCGTGCAATATTCAGCTCTTTTTCGCACTCAAGGATGTACTTATGGGCCGCGGCATCAATACCGGCGGACACAAGCGTCACAGCGCCTCCTATAGATCCCAATTTCTTTGCCTCTACCCCCTTGATGCCGATTGTGGTGCCGCCGATGATGCAGCCCTTGCCGCTTGTCGCCTCTACTCGTCCTCCTGCAGAGACATTGCTGCGGATTATGCTTTCGTTCACTATCACATTGTTGCCGGCTGCGATCTTTGTGCTTTCGAGAAACCGCGCCTTGATGTCTCCTCCCGCGCGCACCGTTGTCGATTCCCCGCCCATTATTCCACCGTTCACCTCGATGTTGGCTCCTGCTTCCACGCGGGCGTCCTCGATGCCCCGGCCCACGAATATGTCACCGCTCGCCTGTACAGAGAAGCCCGAACGGATCCAACCCTTGACCTCAACCGTTCCGTCCATGGTCAGGTTGCCGGTGGAGTAATCCACGTCCCCGGGAACGGCGTAGTGCTGGAAAACGCCGATCTTGTTGACGCCGACGAGCGTGACCACACCCGACGTTTCCGCTGTGCAGCGCAGGCCGTCTTCGGAGACCTTCGCGTTGCCCGCCGATAGAAGCTTGACGTCCTTTCCGGGCGCGGCCTTGGCCGGTTTTCCAAAAAGGTCGACCCCTTCCCGGCCGGTCGTGGCCGGTGTCTTCTCAGCGAGCAGCGCCCCCTCCTCGACCGTCTTCAGCGTGCCCAGCTCCATGAATCGATGCGCCCGGTGTTTTCGTCCACGGTGCCGGACAGCTCGCCTGTTTCGAAAGCGAGGCTGATCCGGGCGTCCTCTCCGGTCCGGGGTTTGGTGCCCCTGGCGATGACACGGCCGTCTAGAGGCTTGCCCGATCCGCCGGCCGTATTTTTCTGTTCTTGGCCCGCGGCTGCATTGGCAGCCGCTTCATCGATCGCTTCCTGGTTTATGCCGAAGACGATCTTTTGTTCATCAAGCGCCTTGGCCACGTCCTCTCGCGTCACAGCGGAGCATTCCCCTGAGGGCGCTGTCAAGAGCTTGATCGCCGCCGTCATTTTGTCGGCGGAGACGACGATGTTGAGTTTGCCTGGTGTGTCTTTTGAAGCCTGGTCCATACGCTCTGCCAGTAAACGAAAAAACGTTCAACCGTGCCGATGCGGGCATTTTGAAAGGCAGTATAAAATCAGGCAGCGCACAGGGCGCAAAGTCCGCCTATCGTTTACTTTCGGCATCTTTTGAGCAACTCATGGGCTTCTAATCGATATTAATTCGCATGTCCTGAAATCATTGCTTCCCTCGCCGCCGACACAAGAGTATATTGCGGAGCATGGCGGACCAGGTAGAAATTCATCTCGAGCTGAAAGACGGCGCTGTGTTTCGCGGCCGCTCCTTCGGTGCCATGAGCTCCGTTGGGGGCGAGGTCGTGTTCAACACCGGCATGGTCGGCTATCCCGAATCGCTGACGGATCCTTCATACAAGGGACAGATACTCGCCTTCACCTACCCGCTTATCGGAAACTACGGTATCCCGGGATATGAAATCGTTCGCGGGATGCACGAGCATTTCGAATCGGACACAGTGCAGGTGAACGGCCTGGCGGTTTCCGAGTACTCGCCCTGCTGCAGCCATTGGAGCTCGAGGACAAGCCTGGACGAATGGCTGAAGGAGCACGGTGTGCCCGGCATATACGGGATCGACACCAGGAGGCTCACCAAGCACCTGAGAGAGCACGGTTCCATGCCCGGCAGGATCGTCGTGCCCGGCGGCGAAGACAGTAGCAGCGCTTCCTTTTATGATCCCAACGCGGAAAACATCGTGTCCGCTGTCAGCATCGACAAACCGATGGAGTACGGCGGCGGGGGCGGGCGCGGCCCGAAGGTTGTGGTCGTGGACTGCGGGCTCAAGAACAACATCATCAGAAGCCTTCTCGAGCGCGGCGCCACGGTGATCAGGGTGCCGTGGGACCATGACTTCACGGCCGAGGAGTTCGACGGGGTTGTCATATCGAACGGCCCCGGCGACCCGACAAGGTGCGAAGCGACCGTTCAAAACGTACGCACGATGCTGGAGGCGAAGGTCCCGGTGCTCGGCATATGCCTCGGCAACCAGCTCCTCGGGCTGGCTGCAGGCGCAAAGACCTACAAGCTCAAGTTCGGCCACCGGAGCCAGAACCAGCCCTGCCTGGAGGTAGGGACGAAAAGGTGCTACATCACATCGCAGAACCACGGGTACGCGGTGGACACCCGCACGCTGCCCCAGGGGTGGGAGCCGTGGTTCATCAATGCCAACGACGGCACCAACGAGGGGATACGCCACCGCTCGCATCCGTTCATGAGCGTGCAGTTTCATCCCGAGGCATCGCCCGGACCTGAAGACACTGCCTTTTTGTTCGACCGTTTCATTGAGAGGATGGGATGAGCCAGCTTCCAAGAAAGGTGATGATTCTGGGGAGTTCCGCGCTGAAGATCGGGCAGGCGGGCGAGTTCGACTATTCGGGCAGCCAGGCCATCAAGGCGCTCAAGGAAGAGGGCATCCGCACAATCCTCGTCAACCCGAACATCGCAACGGTCCAGACTTCCGAGGATCTGGCGGACCAGGTCTACTTTTTACCGGTCAACGCACACTTTGTCGAGAAGATCATCGAGAAGGAGCGCCCGGACGGAATATTCCTGGCTTTCGGCGGGCAGACAGCGCTCAACTGCGGCGTTGAGCTGATGCAAAAGGGCGTGTTCAACCGCTACAGGATCCGCATCCTCGGCACGCCTGTGCAGTCGATCCAGGCCACGGAGGACCGCGATGTCTTTGTCAAAAAGCTCGATCAGGTCGGGCTCAAGACGCCTGAAAGCCGTACCGCGGGAACCGTGGATGAGGCGGCGCGAATCGCGGAGCGGATCGGTTACCCGGTCATGCTCCGCATAGCATACGCCCTCGGCGGGCTCGGATCAGGCATCTGCACGGACGAGGCCGAGGTCAGGGAAAGGACAAAGCGGGCGCTCGCGCACACGAGCCAGGTTCTCGTGGAAGAGTACCTCGAGGGCTGGAAGGAGATCGAGTACGAGGTGGTCAGGGACCGGTTCGACAACTGCAT
Source organism: uncultured Phycisphaerales bacterium (assembly GCA_964542475.1). Classification (GTDB taxonomy): domain Bacteria; phylum Planctomycetota; class B15-G4; order B15-G4; family CAYZWU01; genus CAZIUL01. Next base: position 16,227 of record CAZIUL010000013.1, read on the forward strand.
CACCGTGTGCAACATGGAGAACTTCGATCCCATGGGCATCCACACCGGGGAGAGCATCGTGGTTGCGCCGAGTCAGACGCTGTCCAACAGCGAGTACCACATGCTCAGGAGCGTTGCCGTAAAGGCGGTGCGGCATCTCGGCATCGTGGGGGAGTGCAACATTCAGTACGCGCTAGATCCGGAGTCCGAGGACTACAGGATCATCGAGGTGAACGCCAGGCTGTCCAGGAGTTCGGCGCTCGCATCAAAGGCCACGGGCTATCCGTTAGCTTTTGTGGCTGCCAAGCTCGGGCTCGGCTACAGCCTCAGCGACCTCAAGAACTCGATCACGAGGGAGACCACGGCGTGCTTCGAGCCGGCGCTTGACTACGTGGTGGTCAAGATCCCGAGATGGGACCTGAAGAAGTTCAGGAACGTGTCCACGAGGATCGGCTCCGGCATGAAATCCGTTGGCGAGGTCATGGCTATCGGCCGCTCTTTCGAAGAAGCCCTGCAAAAGGCTCTCAGGATGCTGGAGATCGGTGTCGACGGCATCGTTGCCAACGAAAACTTCATCCCGGGCGATCTCGAGAGCGAACTGAGCCGGCCAACGGACCAGCGGGTGTTCGCAATCCCCGAGGCGATCAAGAACGGCTGGTCCATCGGCAGGATCCACGACCTTTCGCACATCGACAAGTGGTTCCTGCACAAGATCGAAAACGTTGTGAACATCGAGGGAGACCTCAGAAAGTACGTTGGCCACGACTGCCCGGATACGCTTCTGCGCTCGGCCAAGTGCGCCGGCTTTTCAGACATCCAGATCGGAAGGCTCCTGGAACTGGACGAGCTTTCCGTGAGAAAGATGCGCCGGGACGCGGGCATCCTGCCCTGTGTCAAGCAGATCGACACGATGGCGGCCGAGTATCCCGCCCGCACCAACTACCTTTTTCTCACCTACAACGGCGACGAGGACGATCTTTCCCTCGGCGGGGAGAGCCCCGTGGTCGTGCTGGGCTCGGGCGCGTACCGCATCGGCAGCTCGGTGGAGTTCGACTGGTGCTGCGTGAACGCGGTGAAGACGGTCAAGAAGCTCGGGCGCAAGGCCGTGATGATCAACTACAACCCGGAGACCGTGAGCACCGACTACGACGAGTGCGACAGGCTTTACTTTGACGAGCTCAGCTTCGAGACGGTGATGGACATATTCGAGAAGGAAGCGCCTGAAGGGGTGATCGTTTCCATGGGCGGACAGATCCCCAACAACCTGGCCGTGGACCTGCACGAGGCGGGAGTGAAGATCCTCGGGACCTCGCCGCACAGCATCGACAACGCGGAGGACCGGCACAAGTTCTCAAAGCTTCTCGACGAGCTCGGCATCGACCAGCCCGAATGGAACGAGATGGTCACGCAGGAGGAAGCCGAGGAGTTCGCGAGCAGCAAGGGCTACCCCGTGCTGGTCAGGCCGTCCTACGTGCTGAGCGGGGCTGCCATGAGCGTGGCCTCCAACGGGTCGGAGCTCGCAAGGTACCTGGACAAGGCGGTCGCGGTTTCGGACAAGCACCCGATCGTGATCAGCAAGTTCATCGAGAACGCCAAGGAGATCGAGATCGACGCGGTCGCTTCCAAGGGCGAGCTCGTGCTTTTCGCAATTTCGGAGCATGTGGAGTTCGCCGGGGTGCACTCCGGAGACGCCACTCTAGTGCTGCCCCCGCAGCGCACCTACCTGGAGACGATGCGCCGCGTCAAGAAAATCACGCGCCAGATCGCGGCCGCGCTTGACATCAACGGGCCGTTCAACATCCAGTTCGTCGCGAAGCAGAACGATGTGAAGGTTATTGAGTGCAACCTGCGGGCGTCCAGGAGCTTCCCGTTCGTGTCAAAGATCTTCAAGCACAACTTCATCGATGCGGCGACCAAGGTCATCATGGGTGTGACTGTCCCGAAAACGGACCGCTCAGCCTTTGAGCTGGAGTATGTCGGGGTTAAGGCGCCGCAGTTCTCGTTCACGCGGCTGGAAGGGGCGGACCCCACGCTCGGGGTAGAGATGGCTTCCACGGGCGAGGTGGGGTGCCTTGGCGACGATTTCGAGGAGGCGTTCCTGAAGGCGCTTCTTTCCGTGGGCTACAGGATGCCGATCGAGAATGTCCTGCTTTCCACCGGCCCCATCGAGAGCAAGGCCGTGTTCCTGGAAAGCGCCAGGGCGCTCGCAAAGATGGGCGCCAGGATCTACGCGACAGAAGGCACGGCGCGTTTTCTGGCGGACCACGACCTCGACGCGGATGTGCTTCTATGGCCGCTCGACAAACAAAGCCCGAACACGATCGAGTACATACGCGAAGGAAAGATCGACCTGGTCATAAACATCCCCAAGAACTTTCAGGAGGAGGAGCTCACCAACGATTACATCATCAGGCGATGTGCGGTGGACTTCGACGTTCCGCTGATAACGGACCTGCAGCTTGCGCGCCGGTTCGTGGAAGCGCTTGCTTCCAAGTCGATGGACAGCCTGCGCATCAAGAGCTGGAGCGAGTACGAGGGGTAGATGCTTGAACCTAAACAATGAAGTGACCCTTGACGCCGTTTTCTTCGGGTGCCAAAATTATCCGACCCTCTCATTCATACATGATAACTATACGGCTTGAACCCGGCTGGGCGGGCGGGAGATCAGGCTGATCCCAGGAGGTTTTTACATGACGGAAGAAGCTTTAAGGCTGGAAAAGGTTAACAAGCGGTTCGGCTCGGTTCGGGCTGTCAACGACATCTCCTTCGTGATCAGGAGCGGCAGCATCTGCGGGCTGATCGGGCCGAACGGGGCCGGAAAGACAACAACGATCCGCATGGTGATGAGCATCCTTTACCCCGATTCGGGCGAGATAACGGTGCTGGGCCAGCCCAACAGCGAGGGGATCAAGGACCGGCTCGGGTATCTTCCGGAGGAGAAGGGGCTGTACAAGAAGATGAAGGCAGGGGAGATCGTGGCCTACTTCGGAAGGCTCAAGGGTATGAACGCCAAGACGGCGAAAAAGCGCGCTGCCGAGCTTCTGGAGCGGTACGGTCTCGGCGAGTGGGTTGACAAGAAGTGCGAGACGCTGTCCAAGGGCATGGGGCAGAAGGTGCAGCTTCTGGCAACGCTGATCCACGACCCGGAGCTCGTGATCCTGGACGAGCCGTTCTCAGGGCTCGATCCGGTGAACGTGGAGGTGATGCGCGATGTCATCATCCAGATGAAACGCGAGGGCAAGACCGTGATCTTTTCCACCCACGTGATGGAGCAGGCCGAACAGATCTGCGACACCATACTGATGATCAACAAGGGGAACAAGGTGCTGGACGGGACGCTTGCCGAGGTGAAGACCGTCGGCGACAAGGGAATCCTTATCGACTACGACGGGGACGGGTCGTTTCTGCGAGGGCTGCCAGGCGTGAACAGGGTCAACGACTCGGGCAAGCAGGCCGAGCTGTTCATGAAGGAGGGCGCTGATTCGCAGGAGATCCTGGCCGCCCTTGTTGGAAAGGTGTTCGTGCGGCGTTTCGACCTGAGGGACCCGTCGCTACACGAGATATTCATCCGTACAGCGGGAGGTGAGTCCGATGAGTAAAGCAATCCTGGTAGCGCTTCGCGAGTACATGGAGAACCTCAGGACCAAGGCGTTCTGGATCGGTATCATGGCTTTTCCACTGATACTCGTGCTGGCGATCGCGGTTCCCATACTGCTGGAGAAGGAAAAGGATGTTCGCGAGTACGCGGTGATCGATCGATCCGGATGGCTGCTTGACGCGGTGGAAGAAAGGTCGGCCATGCCGGACATCGGAACGATCCTCGACCAGGCGAAGGAGAAGTTCGAGAAGGGCGGGGAAGAGTTCGAGGAGCTTCCGCCGATCCTCAGGGAGCTCGCGCCGCAGGCTGATGTGAAGAAGGAGATCATAAACAACATCGGTTTCCTGATGTCCATGCTGACAGGACCGGAGTTCGAGAACATAATAGACGAGCTGGAAAAGTTCGTGAGCGGTATCCAGCCGGAAATGGAGAAGATGCTTCTTGCTCTTCTCGCGTCAAAGGGCGTCGAAAAAGAGGATCTCGAGCTTTTCAAGCAGGGGTGGAGGGATTACAAGGAGATCAGGAAATGGTTCGAAGACCTTCCCTCCCATGAAGCCGAGAAGTACAGCGCGGGGCTCGCAAAAAGCCGGTACGAGCGCATCTATATGGTGGAGACGGAATCCGATCCCGAGGAGGAGCTCAAGAAGATGCTCAACGAGGACAAGCTCTTCGCCTACTTCGTGATAGGCCCTGATCCGGTGGGGAGCCCGGACGGCGCGGAGGCGGCTCCGGGTGAAACGGATGAGAGCGTCTGCAAGTACGTCTCGAACAACCTGACCGACACCGACCTGAAGAACTGGTTCAGCCGCCACGCCAACAGCGCTGTCAGCGCCAAGCGCATCCTCAAGGCGGAGATCGCGCGAGAGACCGCGGAATGGCTCAACTCACCGGTTGTTTTCGAGTCGAAGAAGGTTTCAAAAGAGGGCGAAGAGGAAGAGGTGGCCAAGGAGGACACCATGCGCCAGTGGGCGCCGGTGGTGTTCGTCTACCTTCTCTGGATCTCCATCTTCACGATCACACAGATGCTGCTGACCAACACCATCGAGGAGAAGTCGAACAAGATCATGGAGGTGCTGCTGTCGTCTGTCTCGCCGATCCAGCTGATGGCCGGCAAGATCATAGGGATCGCCGGAACCGGCCTGACAATGGTTGTGTCCTGGATAATCTTTTTCTTTCTCAGCATCAAGTACATGCCGTTGCTGTTCGGCAAGGGGCCTGACTTCGACCTGACCCTGATCATCAGGGACCCGATCTACCTGTGCTCTTTTGTGGCGTACTTTATTCTCGGATACCTTTTGCTTTCCGCCATACTGGTGGGAATCGGGTCGGTGTGCAGCAGCCTGAAGGAGGCGCAGAACCTGATGGCGCCGGTAACCATCATACTTATCGTTCCGCTTCTTGCCATGGTGCCGATCGGACAGGACCCGAACGGCACGATCGCGAGGGTGCTTTCCTATTTTCCGCCGTTCACCCCGTTCGTGATGATGAACAGGGCGGCAGGCCCGCCTAGCTCGACCGAGTACGTGGTTACTTCGATCCTTCTTGTGGTGTCGATCATATTTGCGCTCTGGGCCGCTGCCAAGGTTTTTCGCGTGGGCATACTCATGACAGGCAAGCCGCCCAAGATGCTCGAGATCCTCAAATGGATCCGCGCCCCGGTCGGCCATGTCCAGTCGCGGAAGGAGTAAGAAGGCAAATACGTTTAACGCCCGATATCAGCTGGGGACGAACCTGTGTGATCGCCCTCCCATGTAACCACCCATCCGCAAACAACGTTTTCCATCCGTTCCCAAAATGAAAAACCTCCATCGTCAAATTAATAATCATCAATACAACCATAAACCACCATAATATGATATACTGTATAGACAGAGCATCCGCGCGGTGCCAGGCCGGCTCATCTTAAGTTTCTTTCGAGGAGTTCACGCCATGTTCCGGATTCCTTCAACAACGGCATTTGCGTCCTTCGCTGTCGCCTGTATTTTTTTCCTCCTTCCCTGTTCCGCGGCTGACGCGGCTGACATCTATGTTCCTGATGACCACGCCACCATCCAGGGGGCCATCGACGCCTCGCAGAACGGCGACGTGATCGTTGTAAGGCCCGGAACCTATGCGGAGAACCTGGATTTTTGCGGGAAAGCCGTGACCGTGACGAGCGAGGCCGGTCCAGGCCGCACAATTATCGATGGGATGGAGAACGGGAGCGTTGTGGTTTTTATCACCAACGAGGGACCGGATTCGGTGCTCAACGGATTTACCGTGACGAACGGTTCCGGCACGGTCAACGAGACGAACACGCACAAATACGGGGGCGGTGTTTACTGTGATGGATCCGGCCCGACGGTTTCGAACAACATCATCACCCAGAACTCGGTCGGCGGCGAGGGTTACGGATTCTGCCGCGGTGGAGGGGTCGCCTGCATATCGGACGGCAGCTTATCCGCGACGGTCTTCAACAACGAGATCTCGCACAACTTTGTCCAGGGCTATGGCGGTGGGGTCTGCTGCCAGGGCGGGTTTCCCCTGGTTTCGAACAACGTGATCCACCACAACACGGCTGAGGACTGGTCTTGGCTGGACGGGGATCGTCCGCCGCATTCGTATGTCTACGGCGGCGGCGCGTACTTTTCCGTTTCCGGGGGGACATTGATCAACAACACCGTCTGCCGCAACGAGGTAGCCGGGCTCGAAACCTACGGCTCTGGAATATACTCATGGTCAAGCGCGCTCAAGATCGTGAACACAATCGTGTGGGATAACCAGGGTATGTGGTACCAGCTCGAGGGGTATGCGCAGGTCATGTACTGCGATATTCAGGGCGGCGGCTGGCCCGGCCCGGGGAACATCAACTCGATACCCATATTCGTGGACTCGCCTGCAAGCGACTTCCACATCCACTCGTCGTCCCCGTGCAGGGACGCGGGAACGGACAGCGTGGTCGGGCTTCCTGACGAGGATTTCGAGGGGGATCCCAGATGTGCGCTCGGGCAGGTTGACATGGGAGCGGACGAGTTTTACAGGCACCTGTACTTCACAGGCGACCCGACGCCGGGAGGGAGCGTGGAGGTGAAGATCACGAACATGCCGCAGACCAAGCCGGTCATGCTTGGCGTGAACCTCGAGCTTGCCGACCCGCCGTTCAAGACCCAGTACGGCATGTTCTACCTCGATCTGCCAATGACGCTTCTGCTGACGTTCGACAAGATCCCGCCCGGCGGCGTTCTCGTGCTCCCCGGCCTGATCCCGTCCAACTTTCCCGCGCCTTTGAGCGTCTACATGCAGGCGCTGACAGGGGACAGCTTCACGAACTACTGCGAGATGTATGTGGAATAAAAGGATAAACATGGAGGGTCGGGTTCCTTCCCGACCGTGAAAAGGACGGCGTGGAAGCCGTCCCTCCGGCGCCGAGGCGGAGATGACCGTGGCGTTCGCTAATTTTCGGAACCGTCAATGCCGGAAGGTGTTGCCGTTTTTTCCTCAACGGTTGTTCCGGCGGCATCAACTTCCCCGAACCCTTTCCCCATCTTTTTGAGGTTGTCGATGTTGATCCCGATGTTTTCACAGGTCGAACTCCATGCCTTGTGAAGCTCTTCAAGCGCCCTGATCTGTTCCAGGATTCCCTGCCTGAGGGTTTCGAACCTGGGGCCGCAGTTTTCTTCAAACTGATCGATTCTCTGACAAACAACATCTGACTTCACGCCTAGTTTTTTGAAATCGCGGTACAACTCGGCGTACGATCGATCCAAAGCCTGGTACCTTTCTTCGATCACCTTTTTCATGTCGTTTTCTAATTTGGTCATCGCCAAGGTTCGGCCGGCCTCTTCATCGCTGATTTTTTTGAAAAGATCGTCAACCCTGCCGTTTGTCAGGCCAACATCAGCAATTATGTTCTCTATCGAATTCAAGTGCTCGGTATCATTGCCAATGCATTGATCCGAGAACTGCGCGTATTCACCCTGGAAGGTGATAAATTCATCGCTATCCAGCTTTTTTTTGATGAATCTCAACATGTTCGGTATTTCGGTGTCGTACTTGCTTTCCAGCGTAGCTATCTGATTGCTCAAATCCTGCAGCTTTGGATTTATCTCTTCGTCGAGAGACATACCGATGGCGTTCAGGTTTTCATCTGTGGCATGTTCGAGCTCGGCGACCCGGGAACTTGTGGCACACCCGGTTAATATCATCGAAAGCACAAGGAAAGAAGTGACTACGCCTGTATTGTTACCGCCGGTTTTCATGCTGGTTCTACTCCTTTTGAAGGACATGTTCGTCAAGCAGATTGTTTTTGAGCTGTTCGATGTCGATGTACAGCGCTAGCCTGAACGCGCTCATGTAGGGATAATTGCCGTCAATTCTGTTTACAATTTCGAGATCGCCGTTTTCATTCTTCGTAATCTCGTAGTTCATGTAATCCGCGGAAACACTCGAGGCCGGCGCTGTCACGCTGTTGCCAAAGAAAACAACGTCATCGTCGCTGCTGCGCACCCATTCATTGATAGGGATGTACGAGCTGTAGAGGTCGTCATCGCTGCCTGGAAAATCCCTGTAAACCTCGAAAAGGGCGGAAACATCACACTGCCTCGGAAGATATAGCCTCAAACCGTAAAGAGTTTCATCCTGATAGTCGGTGCGGTTGTTCTTGATGGAAGCAAAGAAGGATGAAGTAAGCTCATCTACGCGATGACGGATCTTGGCGGAATCGTTGCTGTAGAAGGGCCCGTTTTCCGAAGATTTGGGGACAAGCTGAAGCGATGTCAACACGTACCTGGTTTTGCCTGTGGACGGTAGGCTAAACCATTCAACGGTTTCTCTGCTCTTCCCCGTTCTCCAGTGAAAAACGCTTCTGATCGATTCGGCAACAACGTCGAGCAGGTCGAGATCGGTTTCGAGCGATTCGGAAAGGGGCGGGCCGGATATGATCGGTGCCTTCCAGTCGATATCACCCGGTGATTTCGTGCAGAGACTTTTCACCCACAGCAAAAGCGCCTGGTCCATGGCCTTTTCGGGAACCAGTAAGCTTTCGGGTGCTGGGCCGGGTGAAACCGGAGTAACCGGTTCCTTTTCCGTGAGGACGGCGACAAAACGCTTCAAATCGTCGATCAAGCCGGAAGGGCTGATGTAGAACACGCACGCGGTGAGAACCGAAGCAAAAACGAACAGCACAAGATGCCGCCTTTTGAGCTGTTTTTTTCTCCTGCGCAAAGACTCGCGCTCATCAAAGGCATTGTTGAGCCTTGCCTCCAGTTCCTCGATGGGCAAGCCGAGTTTTTTTATTTCAATAACCCGGGGCAGGTTTTGCTGTTAAGCTCTATGCCGGATCCGCACGATTGGCAGGTAAGGAGGTGCTTTTTTGGAGGTTTTCTAGAAACCATCTGTCTTCCCACCGGATATGTTTGATGCTTCGCCCCATCGGCGTTGCGAAACTAAATCTAGTTGGAGTCTGCGATGATTCATAACATAGATGGCATTCCTTTTCGGAACTTACAAGGATATCATATTCCGCATGTTTTCGTAGAATTTTTGATTTTTATTTTGTCAGGGAGAGGGCCGCGCAGCAGCAGCCGGCGGATCATGTGTTCTTTTTGTGGAAGTCAAATTCAATTGTGTTGACGGGTAGGGAAAACAAGCTATTATCAGGGCAACCCTCCGGAAAGATGCACTGTTTTGTATTATTGACGGAAAACAGCCGATATCAAGTGCATGAAAGCTACATGGTCCTGTTTAATCAGGCAGGTTTACTTTGGACGGAAGTTTTTTGAACCAGTCATTATCAGGCTCAGGAAAGAATGATGGGGATGAGGGGGCGGGCAATCGCCTGCCTTCCGGGTCTCATTCGGTTGACTGCTCATCGTATGGTGCGGGCGATGAAGGGCCTGTCAGGCTCAGCTTGTCCCTGGACGACCAGTTCGTTGCAGGAAGGACGAGTCATATGCGGTTTCGTTTGAACAGCTCCGCGGACGATGAGCTGCGGTGCAGGCTGCATCCGTCGATTAAAGGGCTTGCTCTTTCGCGCTCCAGCAGCTCCTCGTGCTCTGATGACCACGAGGACGTTCCATCGGTTCCGGTAAGCGCCGACCGGAGCGCGCTGGTAAGCTACTCCTTTACCGCGGCAGAGCCCGGCCAGCACATTTCCGGGGAGATCGACATCGAAATCATCGATGCGGATGAGGAGCGAAGCTGGTACAAGGTTCCCGCGGGCGCGTTCACCCTGAACGTGGGCGACAGCCAGGTCAGGTCCATAGTCATCAATGCGGATGTGATATCCGGGGGTACGTTCACCAACCGGGATGTGGGTGGAGTTGTGCCCGGGCTTTCATGGCTTGCGCTGCCTTTGCTGAAGGCTGCTCCCCCTCTTGGGCACGAGCTCCCTTCCGGGCTCTGGTGTGCTGCCGCAGCAGTTCCGGACCGGACGCGCCTGGCAAGCTTGAGCTGGGGCGGAGGAAAGGACCAACAGGATCAGCCGCGCACCTGGTTCGTATTCGGCGGGAGCTCGGTCGAGATTGGCCGAAAGACCGCCCTGACCGTTAGCTGCAGCACGGAAAAGACTGGGCGACTTGATGAGACCGGCCGCTGGGTGAGCAGGAAGCACTCGGTAATATTGGTCAGCAGAAACCGAAAGCTAATGGCCCTGAAGGATCTCGGCAGCAAGAACGGAACTTTCATCGAAACCAGGGCGCCGGATGGCACAGCGGCCGAGGGAATGCGGCTTCAGACGGGCAAGCAGTACAGGCTGAACAGACGCGGAAGGTTCAGGATGGCGGCGCAAAAGGGCTCGACCAGCGTACTTTTCAAGTACCGCGCGTTTTACGACACACGAGTAAGCGAGCGCATCGCAGCGGTGAGACTTCGCCGCATGGGCAGCGAGGATCGAGAGTACGTCCTGGTTCCGCACCGCGCCATCATCGGATCCGACAAGCGTGTCCCGATCCGCGTGGCCTCGAGCAGCGTGCCTGCGAGCGCGGCTGTGCTGGAGTGGCAGGAATCGAGGTTTGTGCTCGGGCCTGCCGAGCCGGGGGTCGAGCTTTTCGTCAACGGCAAGCCGGTGCCCTTTGGAACAGGTGTACCGCTGCAGGCCGGCGCGAGGGTTATGCTTGGGCAGGAGCTGCTGGTGATTGAGGAGGTGGGGGATGAGCGCTTCGAAAGGGAGGAGGAGGGGTAGGTCAGTGTGGGGCGAAAAGTTTATCGCCCGTTTTTCTGCTCCAGAAGCCGCGGTACCAACCACCGCCCTCCCATCCAAAACTTCCATCCCGAGAAGGAATCTCTGAATTTCCATTAAACAAATCGGACTGAAACGGTTATATTGCCCTTTTCCATTGACAGGTGGATTAGATGCCGTGTTTACGGGGTGCTGCCACATGGCATGAGTCCGACAAACCGGCATTCAGGTCAAAACGACCGTTGGCAGGTACCTTGGTCAAACAACGATGCGCCCGTAGCTCAGCTGGATAGAGCGCCGGTTTCCTAAACCGGAGGCCGCAGGTTCGAGTCCTGCCGGGCGTACCAGTTAAATAATAAGGAGTTAGGTGAATCGCCCGACTCCTTTTTTTAGTGATTTTTTGGCCGTGCCCCACGCTATGCCCCACACAGATTGACAAGGTTTTCTTGTTTTATCTTCACCATTGAGTTTCTAGCAAATATTTGAAGTGAGGAACTTATATAGGGCTTAGATTGGCTGGGAAGATGGTTGCATCGAAGGAATGATCGGGAAAGGAATGCTCGTAAATGGATCGGTCCACCTGCTGAATTCCACCAACGGAATTAAAGTTCGTTCTCGTGAACGATTTTCCTGGCTTCCATGAACCTTATGACATCGTCGAGGGCGTACCTGACCGAGCGGCCGATTTTGACATAGGGAAGGCCCTGACATTTGAAACGATCTGATCGCAGAGTGCTCAAGGATCGGCCCGTCATTCTGGCGACTTCTTTCTCTGTTAAATAGCGTGGCAGTTCTTCCTGCGTTGTTTCCATTTCGCTTGTTTTCATTTTTTTAGTACCTCCGGCTTTCATAGGTATGTGCGGAAGACTACCGGCGTACATTTCAGTAGGTCTTGGTATAACGCTTATTATTTTGAGATGGGGGGCGCTTTAACCGCACTTGCTGTAACCACAACTGCATACGAGGCATCCTTCCTCTTTGCGCAACCGCGAGCCGCACTCCGGGCAATCATTCAAGGACAAGGATGAAGTGTCTTCTGATGGCATATCCAAGACTTCCCGAATAGCCCTGGCGATGGCATCCGGGCAGGATAGCACATCTACATCCCCTCTGTTTTTCCTGGCCTGTGCTGCTGAGAGACAGCGGATGCCGCTCAGCTGTTCGATGAGTTCCGCCGCATCCACGCCGGAGCGAAGGGCGGTGGAAACCACCCTGCATGTGGCTTCCGATTGGGAGGGGCAGCCACCCGCCTTCCCGAGGTTAGCGAAGACCTCGCAGAGGCCGACCTCGTCCTGGTTGACCGTCACAAAGAGGGTTCCACAGCCCATCCGGAACTTGAAGGTCTTTCCGAAAGTTACCCTTCCCCGCTTTCTGGGATGGCCGGAAATTATCGATGTTGGAGAATTGGACCGGAGCGGCTTTGAGAATGTCTGCCCCTGGCGGGAGCCATCACGGTATACAGTGATACCCTTGCAACCGAGGCTGAATGCCCAGCGGAAAGTCCTGTCCACAACATCCACAGCGGTTTCACCGGGCAGGTTGACCGTCTTGGACACGGCGTTATCGGTGAATTCCTGGAAGGCCGCCTGGATGCGGACATGCCAATCCGGGGTGACTTGGTGAGCGGTGACCAGTGTGTCGGCTATGCGTGAAGGGATAGACTTGATTTCTGAAGCAGGTGTGCCTTCGAGCAATGCTTCCCGGATTTCCTGGCTCAACCAGCCCTCGCATTTGCCGAGTTTTTCCAGGAGGGGATGGACCTGGATGAACTCCTCCCCCTCCAAGGCGCGGCGGCGGTAGGCGAGGCTGTAGATCGGTTCGATCCCGGCGCTGCATCCTGCCAGGATGCCGATGCTACCTGTGGGTGCGATGGTGTTACAGGAAGCGTTTCGCATCAGCCGATTGTGTTTGCTGTCCCAAGTGGAGCCGGTCCAGTTAGTAAAAATCCCACGATCTTTGGCAAGCTCCTCGCTGGCGTTATGTGCGGTTTCCTGGATGAACCTGCACAGCATGCCGGCGAATTCCACGGCTGACTCGCTATCGTAACGGAGTCCCAGCTGGATCAAGGTATCGGCGAATCCCATCATCCCCAGGCCGATCTTCCTGTTTCCCTTCGTCACTTCCTCGATCCGGGGAGTGGGGTATTGACTGGCGTCAATGACGTTGTCGAGGAACCGTACTCCCCACTTCACACTACTGCCCAGGGCCTCCCAGTCGAGGTCCGTTCCATCCGGAACAACGAACTTGGAAACATCGATCGAGCCGAGACAGCAGGCCTCCCCGCCCAACAGATACTGTTCACCGCAGGGATTGGAGGCTTCGATCCGTCCCAGGGTCGGTGTGGGATTGTCCCTGTTCACCCGGTCGATAAAGCAGATCCCTGGTTCGCCCGTCGCGTGGGCATGGGAAACGATAATCTCCCAGACCTGGCGAACGGTATAACAGGATCCATCGGTTTGGCCCACAGGAACAAGGTCCTGGAGTACATATTGGCCGATTTCCACGGACGGGGGTACATTGTATCTCCGCCCATCTCGAGGATTGATGACAACGTGAGGGCTGTCGGGCTCTTTCTCCAGGGCCGTCATGAATGAATCGGGAACTTTGACCGAGATATTGAAGTTGGTGAACTCCCCGGGATTTTTCTTGGCTGAGATGAAACTCAGAACATCGGGATGCTCGATGGACATCATCCCCATGTTTGCTCCCCTGCGGTGGGCCCCCTGTTGGATGGCGTTGGTGGCCTCGGCGAAGACCCGCCAGAAGCTGATCGGGCCGCTAGTCCGGCCTCTGCTGGTGGACACGTAATCCCCTGCTGGACGAAGACTGTCGAAGGCGAATCCGGTTCCACCTCCCGCCTTCTGAACCAGGGCCGTCTGTTTTACCGTATCAAAGATCCCCTCGATGCTGTCGTCGATTCCCAGCACGAAGCAAGCGCTCAATAAGCTGCCCGGGCGACCGGCGTTCATCAGGGTAGGGCTGTTCGGCAGGAACAGACTCCGTGCCATCATGCAGAAGAACCTGCGAGCGATTGTTTGAATCCTGCTGGGAGACGCACCGAATCCGGCTTCCGGTGCTGCTATGGCCCTTGCCACCCGCATGAACATCTGGCGGGGATTTTCAATCACCCGACCCTGGCCGTCCTTTAAAAGATACCTTTTATGAAGGAGTTGACCGGGAAGGTTTGACCTTCCATTCCCCTGCTCCGATTTGTGCATTCCATGTTTCTTCATTATGAATCTTTAGCTGGATTCCCAGGACGAACCGTATCTTTATGAAACCTATTATTCGGCTGTTTTCCAGGAACCGATCGGGGCCGATGCGATACATGTACCGGGCACCCGGTATGGCAAAATATAGAGACGACCGGATCACTGCAGCCGCATGCCCGATAGTTCTTGGTGTAGGCGCATCGGGTTTGGTGAACGATCTCTTGCTCGGTTATGATCCGCTTCTCAACGTTCGGCTGGTTTTTCGTGGCCCAGGCCGCAAGCGCGGCAACGGTGATGTCCTCCGGGAGGCCTGTTTTTTTGAGCTGTACAGCAAGCCGAAAACAGGCGACCCTCTGGTAATCCGTTACGCCCTCGACGAGCATCCTCTGGGCACAGGGAGGGAGACCGAAAGAGGAATATGTTCCGAGCGGTTTAGGTTGGTGTTTTGGGTGAAGAGGATTTTTGACGGTTCGGTGGAGATCGTTGATTTCGATGATCTCCTCCAGTAGCGACTCGGGAATTCTCCCGACGTTTTCCAGCAGTTCCCACTGGTCTCGATATGGATGGATGGGGTTCGTCTCATCCAAGAATACGGTTTTACCCTTAGGCACCAGGGCGCCGAACAAAGGAGCATTGATAAAATTCCCGTATTGTACATCGGTTTCAAGGCGGTCCTGTTTGGGAAAGATCTCCGTATCAGGTTTTCCGATCTCTTCCAGGATGCACTGCGTCACCAGCCGCGCCTTTTCAGCCAAGACTCCATTCCGCTCAAAGAACATCCAGACATGGAAGCCCTTGGATTTGCTGGATTCAATGTACGTGGCGATCCCGTAGTTTTTTGCTGCAGCCAGGAACTCCATGGGAGGAGTCAGATCACCCTCATCGAAATCCACGGCAAGAGCCTTTACCCTGTCTTTAACAAGAAGGTATACCCCGTAAGGTTTCTTTCCCGTGAGATGACGGATGAAGACTTGGTCGATGACTAGCTCCTTGACCTGGTAAGCACGGCCCGTCCGGGGATTATAGGTCCCGTAGACCTTGTTGAGACCGGTAAAACAAGATCGAAAGATTTCGAGCTTGTCCTGTCTTGTTCTCTGTTTCTGCGTGTCGGCCATGATTTTTGTAAGTATCCGAATCACATCTTCTGCTGATAAGGGAAGCTGTTTTGCGCTGGTTTCTATTGATATGTGCGGAAGAACAATGTTTCGGATTTCAGCAGGTGTGTCTTGCTGAGTGAATGGATCTATATAGGTTGATTGTGAATGTCCCTGATGAGCATGAAAAGCTCAACAATACGGTCAGCCCATCGACCGGGGTAGGATTGGCCTATCTCGGGCGGCAACAATTCTCGATTCTGCTCTATAAGCAGTTCTGCAATGGAGTGTCTCAGGCGTCAGTCGGCTGGGTCGATATGGAAAGATATTACCCAAGGGGCGCAAGTTTCTCTCTGTTCACATGGATTTGAGTCCACCAACCAAAGATCCTGAAAATAGGGAATTACTGACTTTGCTGGCCGCTGGTCCTTTTCGATAATTGAAACATAACTAACTGGAAGGTATGACTCTTGTACTGATCGGATAGCAGGATTCTGTTTTCCGTTTCGGCGAGCAAGTCTTCGGAACTCATACCAGGTTGATATATCCTCTTGAAGAAGTCATACATCGATTTCGCGAGTATTGGATTCTTAGAAAACATGTTTCTCACGCAGTGGTAACCGATCTCTTTACAAAGATCTGCACCGACGATCACGTACACTTCTTTTCTGTAAGATTCATTCAATATTCTATTACCGTTTACCCTGATGAAATCCGCCTCTACAATACGATTTGTGCTGGATAAGATTTCTGAAATAACACTTTTAATGGCTTGGACATCGAGATGTTCGTAGAGCTTTTCTTTGGTAGTGTAGGAGCTTGCGCCGACCCGGACAATGTGCTCCTCATGCTTCAGATTGGCCAGACACATGCGAATACTGTTGATGGCACCAATCTTCCGATCATACAGCTCCTCTACAGTAATGTAACCTTTGGACGAGATAACGGCGTCAAGTATTCTATCGCGCAGTAAAATAGAACGCGCACACACTTCCCTTCTTAGAATATCACGCCGGCTTGAACCATCAAAGTGATCCGGAAAAAACTCCTGAACAGTCTGTCGAAACTCGAAGTAAGAGACTTGATCGTCAAGATTCAATTCGTCAAAGAGTTTCTTAAGTGAAACCTCGTTCTCATTCATGTTTTTTATATAATCTTCCACGCTCTCAGCGAGGCTGAGGGCGATATCATCGCTGAAGTCATGATATCGACAATGGCAGAAAGCTCCGAAATTTATTTTGACGATGGAATCGTTCATCCTGAAGTGTCGACGCGCACCATCATAATCCGAGGATAGCGGCTTTTGAGTTATTCCCAGCTTGTTGACCAAGCGGACAATGTCCTCCCAATGAAGCCCTCTGGATTCAGAGAGCAGTACATTGGCCACAGCAGCCTTGGGGTGGACTATAGCCCAGTCTATACAACCATCATCGATATGAATTAATGATTCCTCTACAGCCTTTTTCATCAAGTGATTGAACACAGCCTCTGAAAGCCCTTGTTCTTCGGTTAGTATCTTCTTGAAATGTGCCACGGAAAGGGGAAAAGGATATTCGCAGAATACCCTGCTAAGATATTTACTGATTTCCCTTGTGCTGCATGATTGTGCATTCAAGAGTTCGTTGTTCTCGAACTCGAACAATATCTCCAACAGGTTATAGAAATCGATGCCATTGAAGTACTTGTATACATCTTGTAATTGGATTTTGAAATCCAGACCGATTTTATCCTGTAAGAAGTGCCTGTAGGAGTCTTTGGAATGGCTGAAAAATATCTGAGACTTCTTTACGAAATCGGCAAAAATCTGGGAGACCCTGCTTTCCGTCAAATCCAGCTCTTTACCCAGTTTGGAAAGCGTCTTCTGCTTGCAAAAAAGTCTCAGCCTGGATAATACAATCTTACGATGACCGGGATCATCCATCTGTTCAATATGTTTTATGATGTTTAGGATATCGTCCTGGATGGACGCAAAACAAATGTCTCGACCGCCTTCCCTCGATAGCGATGCGTCTTTCCATATTCGTCTTTTCAGCTCTCTCAATCGCTTGATGGAGGTCTCTCCAACACCCCCTTCTTCACTTAACGTGGATTCGTCAACCTTGAACAAATCAGCAACATGGTGAACCGGAAACCCCAATTTATCCAGTTTCCTCAGCGTCGAGATCATCCCTTTGCTGAGATTAGCAGTGATGATTTCTCTTTTCATGAACGCCGCATACTGAACACCATCGATATGATCCAGATCAATAGTCAAATCTGGGTCGGTCAAAATTCGATGCTTCAAATCCTTTAGATAACAATGGTAGTTGACACCGACGCCGAATCGTTTCAGGAAGTCCAGGTCATCTACGGCGAATATATCTTCTACCGTTGTATGCGAGATATCTAGGCTTTTCAACTTGTAGATGGTTTTAATGTCCGTGCTCTTTAGATTTCTCCAATCAAGTATGAAGTTCTTAATCTCTTGGAGGTTTCTAAACGGCGATTTATATTCTTTCAATTCAACTGGCGATCTCTGCTGCATGAGTAACTTTCTTTTGAGATCTCTCAGAAGTTCACAGTACCGTGATCGAATAGAAGGCTTGCGAATGAATTCAAAATCATCGATATTAAACACATCTTCTGCAGTGACGGCAGGTAAATTCAGCTTCTCCAACTTGTCCATCAGCTTCAGATCGTCTTTGGTGAGATCCACATTATCCATCCGAAGATGGGCGATTGCATCGGTCGTCCTTAGATCGTTCACGACCTTTACACAGAAGCTTTCAGTGATGAAAGCCCCGAGTGTCAGTAACAGCTTTCTTTTGACTCGGCCGACAATGAGATCCCTGTCATGGACACTTCTTGCGAGCTCGCGCATGTCGAGAAAAGTATTCAGGACGTATCCTTCATCTCGAAGAACGTTGATCTTTTCTAAAGTATCGATGGGAAAGTAAAAACCATTCAGGCGAAGCGGGTCTATTGAAAGCGGTGCCAGATCATGATCCATGAGGTCCACAAGCCCATCTTCGCATCGCTTTACCTTCGTGCTCAAGTAATCGGATTCGTTCATTCGGCATTATCCCGGTACGCGTTCGCTCATGCAGAACTGTAGAAAATCCAGCTCAGAATCGAACTTATTGGTTATTTTATCTCTGACTTTCTCTGGAAGGCCGGCAAGATCCTCGAAGGAACTGACTTTTCCGATATAGTTGTCAAGCTCGATAATCTCATCATCATTCTCTTGGTTTTTGACCTGATGCAACATCTCTTTTTCCACGGGCTTTAAATTATCTGAATTACCCAGTATTGCTTTGAGATCGGCCGCGATCACCTCTGGGCAGCTATGAAGACAAGTGGAATCAAGAGCAAGGGTTTCGCAGCTTATTGCCACCCCGTTTCGTTCATAAAAATCATGGACGATGGTGTTATATTTTACCTTGATGCGGGATAGGAACTCCTCGTCCACAAGATCCGCCGCCTTTACATATCGGTAGTACGACTGGAAGAGATTCTGAATCTGATCCCCTGATATTTCAGGGATACACGAAACGAAGTCCTCGAGGGTGGGAACAAATTCGTTCTCCTCGTGAAACTTCCTCAAGACGCAGATAGCCTTTGTTCTGTCCGCCAGGCAAAACCGCTGCTTCTTCAAGAGCTCGAATACTTTTGCCGCATTGCGTGAAAATTGTACTTTCATGCATTGGTCATGAACGATTTGGTGTCGTCGGTTTCCAGGTTCTTCTAGATCAACCATGTTCTCATCATCCATTGCCGAAGTATCCAATACATGTTTCAGGAACTGCCTCGTCTGGTCGATAGTCTGGATGCTTCCGATGAAATCTAAGACATGAAGGACCTTCTTACCGGAAGTCCTTCTCAATCCTCTACCGAGCTGCTGATGCCAGATGATTGGGGAATGCGTGGAACGAAGGAACACCAGGACGTTTATCTCCGGAATGTCGATCCCCTCGTTGAAGAGATCGACCACAAGTATGTATTTGTAGAGTCCCTCTTGGAAAGCCAAAATCTCATGCGTTCGTTCTGCCTTACCCATCTTGCTATGTACGAACGTTGCGGTCCCAATGGGTAGAAATTGCATGAAATGATTCAAATGGGCGATACTCTTGCAGTAGATCACGACTTTAGGGTATTCAAGGTCTGATTTCTGGATATAACTTTCGATTTCACGAACGATCTCCTCGTCCTTCTTGTGGAGAAACAACCACTTGTCGATGTCTATTTTCGAAGCACCGCTGTTTATCTTCGCAAGCTCGCCATCGTCGATGTCATCGATCAGAACGTTGTAGATGGGAAAGGCCAGTTTCCGATTCTTGATGGCCCATATGAGATCGTACCGTCCAACATGCCCGTTGTGTCCTCCGAAGTAATCGACAACAATATTCTTACTGTCCATCCTGTAGGGCGTTGCGGTCAACCCTATGCGTACCCGCGGTTCAAAATACTTGACCACATAATCATAGGTGTTAGCGGCAGTGTGGTGCGCCTCGTCAACCAGGACGATGTCGAACCGTTTCGGGTCCATCTCGCGGACATGCTTGTGGAGCGTCTGGAAGGTCGAAAACAGGAAATGCGTATCCGCGGGAATGCCCCCGCCCTCGCTGAGCCCATAAGTCACACCTAGCTTGAATATGTTTCTATAGGTTCGCTTGGCCTGTTTGAGCAGTTCAATCTGATGTGCAAGAAAAAGAATTCTCGGTTCATCGATGCCCAGCGCCTTGAAAATCTCTTTGCAAAGAAACGCCGATGTCAGCGTCTTCCCCAGCCCGGTGGCCATCTCAATGATGAAATTTCTGTGGTTATCCTGCACCTTGAAAACGATTTCATCCACAATGGCACGCTGGTAGGTTCGAAGATAATATTCTCTGCCCAGGTTGTTCCTGCTGCCCAGCCACAGTGAACTCAGCTCTTCCCGGTCCACCAGATCGATGCCCAGCATGTCGGCTCTTTTCCGAACCTCGGAGGTGAAGTTGGAATTAGTCACGAGCACCTTGTGTTTGATGCGGTAAAGCTCGGCGCCGGTGTTGAGCTGATTGAGCGCGGAAACATCGACTGGCGACCCACTCCGTTGCTTCACTTCGAAGGCGAAACGGACCCCGTTTTTTCTGCCGATGATGTCAATCCCACCATCCCCATGCTTGAAGTCATGGTTGAGCTCCGTTATCTTAAGATCGGTCCAGCCTGAAGCCTCCAGCACTTCCTTGACGAAGAACTCGAATTCTTCCGAAGATAAGGCATCTACATCACTAAAGTTTTGTATCAAAAGGGATTTCAATTAGCCTTCTCCCAATGCCGCCACAGAAACCAACAATATATCGGAAATTGTTTATAAATACTTGACCGGCCCGATTGAGGGTTACAAGAGCAGTCCAACCCGTGATATATGATTTTGTAAGATTTAATTGACTAGCCAGATGATGCGCCTTACCTGGAGGGGGTTGCTTGGTTGCTCGAATAGTCGGTTCAGACCTGCAAGGGGGGTGAAGTGGTCCAACGACTTAATTTGGCCGTATCGAGCAGATCTGCAACGATGGAAAGCCTTGCTTGATATAAATTCAGCTAGAGAGATGATCTGACTCTAAGGTCTACAAAGAATATTTCACCAGGCAATCTCACTGGACCAATGCACGAAGCATCAACCATTTCAGCATACCAATGGAATTTTGGTACAAAGGGATTTATTTGCCCTATCCAATGCGGCGACTCCACCGATGTTTTCGGTTGTTTTGAGCAGCCTCGTCCCTATTATGGAGGACGCTGTTGGGTGCGGAAGTCCAGCTAGTGTGCGACGGAGATGCACAATGTGGAACCTGCGAGCCGGGTGCTCATCCCTGAAACGGGTCGTCAAGATCGTCCTGATCAACATTTTAGTGTTTTTGGTTCTCCTCTTGGCCCTCGAAGGTGTTTCCCGGTTGTGGCGTCCGGCTGGATTGCCCGATCCTCTCATCACGGACACCCTGAGCGGTTGGGCGGCCGCGCGGGTCTACGATCCTCTTCTCTTTTGGAGGGTGAAACCCAATATTGGAGGTGAGAACGGGTGCACAACGAACAGCATGGGGCTGCGAGGCCCCGAGATCCCGGAGAAAACGGATCGCGAGTTCCGCATCCTGTCCCTGGGCGAATCGACAACCTTCTGCGCCCGGTTTAGCTACTATGAGAGCTACTCGGCTCTTCTGGAGAAGGGCCTTGCCCAGGTTCAAGGGAAGAAGGTGCGGGTGATCAATGCCGGGAGTCCTGCTTACACGCTTCTTCAAGGGTACGTCTATCTCAAGCACTATGGATTGGAGCTGAAACCCGATGCCGTTCTCCTCTACTTTGGTATGAACGACTTCATTCCTATAGCGGGGAGAATGATGCGCGATGCTGGCGCCGGCGCTTCGACAGTTGGACTGACCGACCGCCAGCTCCTGGAGCAGCGGAAGGGGCTGAAGTATCAGATAACCCATTTCCTCGCTGAACACAGCAGTTTCTGCAGCTTGCTCTTGTTCAGGGATTGGGGAGTGCAAGACGAAATCGTCTCCTGCGAATTGATTCCGCGCGTTCCCGAAAAAGACCGGCTATGGTTTCTCGGTAAATACAGGAAGCTCTGCGATGCCGAAGGCATTCGGCTCGTAATCGTGATCCCCTGGTACCGTGAGTTTGATAGGCACGGTCCTCTTCTCCGTGGGTTCGCCTTGAGGAAGGGCATCACATTGGTGGACTTGCCAACCCTTTTCAAGAGCCTTCCGAAAGCCCGGGATGACTACTTCGAAGACAAGGCGCACCCGACCAGGGAGGGCCATGCTTTGATCGCCAAAGCCATCGAGGACGAGCTGCGGCTCGCCTGGAATCTGAAGAAGGGGGATGATTCTCAGGAAGAGCGAGGTTCGAGTCAGGCGGTCAATGATTTGATCCACTGATCGTGTATCGGTCCAGCGACTTTTTTCAGCCGAAAACCGCCGATTCATCAATCAATTCTTCGAAGCTCGATGACCGGCAGGTGTTTTCTGCTTTCCATGAAGGCAATGGTTAGCACAAATCTCGCACCTGGTCGGCCATTGACCTTTACCTGAGGTGCTGCGCAGGGGCTGCCGAAGCCGGAAGTGTGACTTATTCATGAGGATCGTTTTTGCCACTTTTGCTGACGATATACAGTCTTGGAAACGCCAAGTGGGAAGGTAGCGCGGATTTGATTCGCTGATTGTATGTCGTCGATTAAAAGAGACATTGGAGCCATTGAAGCTCGGTTGACGACTATACCGTTTTGAATAACTCCATATCATGAGAATTTTCGTTCGCCGGTTCGCTGGATGGGTACACCTGCCGGGCGTACCAGTTAAATAGAAAGGAGCAAGGTTAACCGCCCGGCTCCTTTTTTTTATTGGTTTTTTGGTCGTCCCCACTACACTCGGTGGACCACTTCACCTGCCCAGAGGAGCAGGCACAAGGCAAGTAAATCAGCACTCTTACACATCAACCGTCATGACCTAATGTTTGGGAACGACAAAACGGTCCCGGTTGGTCAGGTAAAAAGAACCGGTGCCCGTATCTTCCATGTACCCCTGAAAATAGACTTCCACCCCCTCCAGATTGGGATCGCCGGGGATGGCGGCGGTCTCGCTGATCTTTCCGGAAGGAGGAAAATTGCCGCAGAAGAGAAGGCTCAGGGTGGACGGATCGAGCTTGAGGATCCCGATGGAACCCAGGGATAGATAATCCGGCCCAAAAGCGTAGAAAAGCAAGTATTCGCCGTTGGGATCGCCTTCGAGATCCATGGTCACCCATCGGGGCGTGCCGCGCATACGGTGGACCACCAGATCAATGTTAATGCCCAGATGATTCAGGTAACAGGAGGCGAGATACTTGATATGGTTGTGGGGATCTGATTCGACCAGGCCCTCCATCTGAAATGAGGCGGCCACTGTCCGATAGGTGCCTGTGTCATGGCTCACGGTTTTGCCCTCGGAATTGCTGGTAATGAGGGTCTGGGCTGCAGGATCAGGCGTTAGGTGGTCGCTTGATTGCCACTCGCTCAGATAGGTGTAGACCATGCCTTCCGTGACCGTGCCGGGCACCCCTACCATCTGTTTGATACTGTCCCCGGAAGAGGCGCTCGCGATCCCGAAGTAGGGCTGGTAGATGTGCTTGTAGGAATCCTGGGCCCAGCAGTTTCCTCCCTCCATGTAGGCACTGCCGCCTTGGCTGAGAAAACCAACCAGGTCGTTGGCCTGGCTGTAGCTGAGCGCCATGTTGTAGGGGGTCATGCCCAGGCAGATCATGGCCACCTCGTATTCATCGATCATGGCAGGCCAGTCCGTGGTGTAGTGCACATTCAATCCGAAATCATCGCAGATCTCATGAAGGATCAAGCCCGTATCAGGAGTCTCGTCGCGCTCGATGATCACCACGGTATTCTTATCTTCCACGAAGAAATGGTTCCAGCCCACGGGCGGGCTGGCGGCAATGTTGGCCGGCGTGGAGCTGTCCGTGGCAAGGAGACGGTAGACGATGTGATCGTGGAGGGCCACGTTTCCATCCATGGTGCCGGTGAAGACAAAAGTGTCATCCTCCTTTTCCAGGACCACCAGGGGCTGGGGCACGCCGTTGATCTCGAACTCCAGGGTCACGTCCGGTATGCCCGTTTCGTCCACTGCAGTGCAGGTGATTTTCATGGGCCAGTCATTCAGGGTGAGGCCGTGAATCACGCGGTGTTCCATGTCGGGCTTTGTCACGTCATCCTCCACCGAGATGGTGAACATGCCCTCCGGCGCCACCAGGGGAAAGTTCTTGGCCAGCCCGGTCATGTCTTCCGCGTGAATGTAATAGGAAATGAGCGTACCATGGGGCTGGGCCGGTATGGCGCCGCTGTATTCATGGGGATTCCCGGTGGGGGACATGACCGCTGCATTGAATGGGCCGGCGCCCGTGGTGGTCCAGAGAATCTCGGGTGGGCCGTCCAGGGTGGTGGCATTGTGGGGAATCACCTCCGCGGACACCACGTAGGGATCCACATCACTGTCCGCGTATTCCCAGTGGGGCTGGGGATAGATCCTTATGGTTTCCCCACGATGCAGGTTCCGAGTCCGGCAATGGATCGAATCGCCCCAGCCGGTTCCCTGGGAATCGATGTTGTGCACCTCGTATCCCGGCGCCATATGCTCGTAGATGGCCTTGGCTTCCGCATCATGCATCGTGTAGTACTTGCCGGTGAGGATCTTGTTGTTGGTCTGCAGGCAATTGATGTACCCGGTCCAGGAGCCGCCGTGAGGCCAGAGGGGAAAGCGCTCGATCTTGTAAGGCCAGCCGTAGGGGCTTTGCCGTGTTTTTAGGAATTCGAGTGCATTCTCGCAGTAAAGCCAAGGTGTTGTGTAATTCGGAAACTTGCCCCAGATGAATGTGTCCGGGGCCAGCGGTTTTCCAAAGGTATCCATGTGCATGATGCTGTAGAGGATCTCCGGGTTCCAGTAATGGTCGATGCCCAGGTAGTCTTTCATGATCTGATGCACCTCTTCCTTGGTCTTACTAGGATTTTCCAGCAAAACCAGGGAGGTGGAGAAGGCGTTGCCGAAACCGTCCGTGTAGTAGTTGCCGCCCGTGTGAATCAAATCCATGCCATAGAAGGGAATGCGGAACTCCAGGGCGATCTGGGCGGGGATCACATCGTCATCGGGCCGGACACGGTTGTAGATGTTATCCACCAGGCCGAAGTCCTGGTTGCCGTCCCAGATGAACCATGGGCCGTAATCCCGGGTGTAGATGGAATTGGTCTTGGCGATCATGTAGTGAATGTTGGTGGTGGGGATGCTGTTACTGGCCAGCCATGAATTCCACCACGCCGTGTTCTCGGTGATGATGTAGATCTGATTGTCCTTCTGCAGCTCGTCAATGAGCTCCGCATTGGACCATAGCATGAAGATACCCTCCGATTCCTCCCACTCGGGGCAGGCCCGCACCGGGCCCACGGGCGGAAGCGTGATATCTCGGTTCAAGCCGATGAGATGCATTAGCGTCTTCTCTTCCTCAGTGAGGCCGATGGGTAGATTGCCAGACCCCGGCGCAGTATTGTCGGCCGGTTCCTGTGCTATGGCTGAAGCAGAAAGGAGGGTAAAGAAAAACAGCAAAAGGCAGGTCCGGTGAATGGCCATGCTAGTACTCCCAAAAAAATGAGGAATCCTTTGACGAAGCAGGCTTTCCGGTTCAGTGGATAGAATTATTACTTCATGATTATAAGCGATTTACACGAGTCATGAAAGGAATTAATCGTTTTTCGAGCGTGATCCAAATATTCGAACGAACGTAAAACGGTGAGTTGATCCAGCGACTTTTAATAAATTCCTTATTCCATCTGATAATAGCATAATCAGTAATAATTTAATGGGGTAGAGTATAAAACGAAAGGAAAGGGACAATCCACTATTTGAAGTTTGTTAACCGCCTGAGGCGTTTTCCTTTATGGAGTTCCTTTAGCCCGCGGTTCTCCTCAAGAAGGTAGTCAATGACCTTCTGCTGGTGCCGGTCGACCCAGCCCGAGAACATCATGAGCAGCAAGAGCCCGGCATATGCCTTGGCAATTAACCTTAATGCGTCAAAAGCTTCGAGCAGAAATGGCCAAGAGTGCGTCAGCTACAACATAAAATCGGTTTTTTGTCCCGGAACTTAAGTGCATCTTATGTGAGGAGACGGAAAATTGGTTTTATGTTGTAGATGGCGTGCTATCGGCCAAGCGAAGCGTTTTATGCCGAAGCTTTTGACGCATTAAGGTTAACAAGACTGTTTTGAATTTCGCCGAGTTAAAAGGTGACCACCTTCCTGTAGTTCAGGAGCGCGTCGACCGTGTCCTTCATGTCGCCCGGCCTTCCCACAAAGACTTTTTCCATTCGGTCGAAGTAGTTCAGGCAGGTGATGCAGGAGACGATCTCCGTGCCTCTATCCTCCAGCGCCTTCAGCTTGTCCACGATGGGTGAACCCTCGGTGGTGAGGAAGATGCCGGAGTTGAGAAAGATGACCCGGGCGGGCCGCTTCTCTGATTCCGAGAAGACCTTGAAGAGGAGATCGGTGAGCTTGGCGCCCAGATCGGCTTCACCCTCGCCGACTTCGGAAGAGGTGATTACCAGAAGAAAATCCTTGTCTATTACCATTTTCAACATTCCTTTCTGCCAGGTTATTAAACCTCCTGTCTTCTCAGTCGCAGGCCTTCCTGCGACCGTCGGCCAGAAGGCTCCGACGTTATGGCAGGAAGGCGCGAAGGGAGGTGTTACTGGAAAGAACCCTGACCGGGCTCCGTAAAGCCCCTCAGGGTCATTGATAAATAAATGTATCCATAATGTTCATATCCAACTCCTTGTACAAGGCCGAACACATAGTGTATTTGGAGGGATTGTTCAAATCAATGGATAACTCTGTAGATCTGGCCGGGTTCCTGGCGCAGGCAATAGACCCGCACTCCATAATTTTTTTAGTAAAGAGGACAGATCCTCGTCATGGGCGAAGAACGACATTCCACGGCCTGTCCATTTCTTCTTGGCTGATAAGCAGATGCTTGTAGCATCTTCATGGACATTTTTCTCTCCCAGTGGATAATGATACCCAGAGCTTATTTTCGCCGGTAGGAGTTATTATGCGCTGATTTTTCTTCTGATTGTTTTGGGGATTCCAACAATGCGTTTTGAGAAGAATAAATTTCTTATTGCTGCACTTTTTGTAACGGTAGCCTTGCCATTCTTTGCGAATCGAGGATTTTGTCATCATGGTGAAGGTACTCCGATTTTAATCGATACGGATATGGGGCTTGATGATGTGCGCGCCATCTATGCCCTAATAGCAGGTGAAAAACTGGACATCCACGGCTTGTTGACAGTGGAAGGATCCTCTTCTCTCGGCAGGGGCACGGATAATCTCATAGGCCTTCTTGAAACAAGCGGCATCAGGAACATTGACATCTTTATGGGGAAAGCCGCTTCCGGACTACCCTCCCCGATTTGGAGGGATGTGGCCAACAACCTTGGAGGCCTAGCCTTTCCCCCTCCCAGGGAGATTAAAGCTGAGCAGGATCCCTTTGTGAAATTGAAACATCTGCTGGCGAGCCATTATCAACTCCTTCACTATCTCGCCTTGGGTCCCCTTGCCAATCTGGCCTGCCTTGAGAGCAAATATCCCGGAACACTCAAACACCTTCACACCCTTTGGATACCTGTTAGGTTCAGCAAAGAGGGAAGGATCAAGGACTGGAATCTGGTCTGGGACAAGTCATCCTCGGAAAAGGTCCTCAAGAAGACCCGAAGGATAGTTCTCATTGACCTGGATTCAGCAGGTGTTGTGAATGAGAGCGAGTTTTTTTCCTCCATACAGGGATCTTCTCCGGCAGGCGAGTGGATCGTGAAGACGATAGCGAAATCCGGGGGAAAGGCTCCCCATCTCATGATCTATGACGAGCTGGCAGCCGCTGCCTTGATAAAGCCGGGCCTGGTCAAGGTGGGTGAGAAGCCTTGGATCATGAATGGTTTTGAGGGTGATTGCATCCAACTGAAGCGGAAAGAAGACGGTAACATTTTTGTGGCGACTTTTAGTGGAAATAAGGAGGCTTTAAGAATCCTGAAGGAATGTTGGAGCAAAACACCGCGTAGCCATACTCATGATCCTATCTCTCATTCCCCAAAGATGCTCATAAAAGCTTTTCATGGTCATCTGGGCCCTTATGTCGTATTGGGTTTTCGCATGGGGAAACTTGCCCTAAGGGAAATGGGCGCTGAGGGGCATTTTGATATTTCTGCGGAGGTGTATAGCGTACTCAGCCCTCCCTGCTCCTGCATCATTGACGGCATTCAACTCGGGAGCGGTTGTACGTTGGGCAAGAGAAACATCGAAGTGCATCCTTTCGATGGTCCCGCCTATTCTGTTTTCAGCACGAAAGAGGGGTCCAAAATCATAATAAGGCTCAAGTCGGAAATTCCCGGCCTTATCACCTCTTTAGTGGATGAGAATGGGGTTGAACCGACAGGGGAGATCTTTCTGGAAAAAGATATAGACTCCCTGTTTGATGCTGAGGTTTTGAAGAAATAGTTAAATGGAGCTGAAATTCATCTGCAATTTCAGAACAGTGAAGGGATGTTTATGGAATACTCCCTGTCAATTTCCACACTGTCCTACTGATCCCCATATTTCATCCTCTTCTGCTGCGGCACCGTAAACCGCGCTCACCCGCGTTGACGACACCCTGACACCTGCAAAAAGGGGAAGGCCTAACTTCCTGTCCGGTTTCTCAGCTCTTCCAGAAGGCGCCAGCAGTACCACTGCATGCGCGGAATGTGAAAGGGGCCTTTCCAGAGGTTCCCCTTCAGGGGTACGGAGATTCTGCCGTCGCGGTGTAGATACCCGAACCATTCGCCGAATTCAGGATCGGGAAAATGCCGGCAGCTCCAGTCATGGATCTGAGCATGCCACTGGGCGTACTTTTCGTCACCCGTCAGTGCAAAGGCCAGGAGCGTGGCGATGATTGCTTCCGCTTGAGGCCACCAGAATTTCATGTCCTGCCAGTATTCCTGCACGGGCAGGCTTTTGACATCCCGGAAATAGAAGATCCCGCCGTGTTCATCGTCCCAGCCGCGCCGCCACATCCAATCGAGGATCGTAGTGCCGATACGGACGAGCCGCTCGTCGCCTCCCCGGTGTCCGGCCTCGTGCAGTATGAACCAGGCGACCTCGATGGCATGCCCCGGATTGAGGATCCGGCCGTCGAAGTGATCGAGGAACTCGCCGCTGGGGCCCACGGTTTCCAGGATCGCTTCCATGTCGGGTTTCATGAAATCCTTTTCGATTTCATCGATGGCACGATCGATGAACCTGTCGTAGCCGGGATCTTCCAGATTTTCGCGCAGGGTCTGCGCCGTGGAGAGCAGGACCAGGGGTATGGCAAGTCCCTTCATGGGTCGGGTCTGGGGATCTACCTTGGGTTCCAACAGGCCCGGCGTGTCTATATGTAGCATCATCAGCGCGAAAAGTTCTTTGGACTGTTCCCGGGCGCGTTCATCACCGGCTGCCCGTGCGTAAGCACAGAACGCTGCCGCTGCAAAGGATTCGGTGAAGATGTAGCGCCGTTTTCTCAACGGTCTCCCCTCCCGGGTCACAAGGAAATACATACGGCCGTCCTCGTCGAATCCGTGGTTGCGCATGAATTCGATGCCTTTTCCCGCCAGGTCCAGCCATTCATCCCGTTTTTCCACGGTGTTGTAGAGCGTGGAAAGCAACCAGGTGAATCGGCCTTGCTGCCACAGTCCTTTGTCCGTATCGAGTACGGTGCCGTCCCGATCGAGGCAGGTCATGAATCCGCCGTGTTTATGATCCACGCTGTGGCGGACCCAGAAAGGCACGGTGTCGTTTAGCAAGCCATCACGATAGACCGTGATCAGTTCACTCATTCGCTCCTTGGTCATCATTATTTCATACCTCGTTCAAGGATCCACGATACTGGACTATACACTACCGGTTGGACTGCCGGCCTTCAGGACCGTGTCCATTCAAAGAATCCGATCGAATCCAGGTCCCGCCGCAGCTGCCGGATCCGGTCCTCTGAAAGCGGTTTCAGCGGAGGCCGCACCGGGCCGCAGTCCACACCGATCATGGCCATCACCGCCTTGGCCGCCGCGGAATAGCCGTATCCCTTCAAAACCTTGATCATTCGGGCGGACCGGTACTGTTCCTTCCTCGCCGTATCGAGGTCGCCTGCGTTGTGGGCCGAGATGATCCGCTGGTACAGGGGAGCGGCGAAGCTGTACGAACTGCCCACCGCACCACGAGCGCCAAGGGCCAGCCCGGCCAGGAGTGCTTCGTCGCAGCCGAAGAGGATGTCGTATGCTCCATCCAAGAGCTGTACGCATTCCAGAAACTGGGCCAGGTCATCGTTGGTGTACTTGATGCCTGCCAGGTTGGGCAGGCGCACACGTCCCTGGGAAAGAAAATCCGGCATCGACAGGTTGACCCCGGTCAGCGCCGGGATGTCGTAGTAGTAGAAGGGCATTGAGGGCACAACCGTGGCGATCCCTTCCAGAAAGGAGATGAGTTCCGTAAGATCCCGCGGTTTGAAAAAGCATGGCGCCATGGCGGCAATGCCCCATGCGCCGCATTGCCCGGCATGATCGGCCAGGGCCCGGGCCGCAGGCAGGCTGTTGTGGCCCACATGGACCAGTACCTTCATCTCCGAACCCCTGGCAACATCGATCCAGCGGCCGGTGACCGCCATCCGTTCTTCCACGGTCAGGGACAAGCCCTCTCCCGTGGTTCCCGCCACAAAAACGCCGCTTACCCCGCTTTTCACCAGGTGGGTGAACTGTTGCTCCACCTGCTCGATCCAAATCGAGCCGTCTTCGTGCATTGGAGTGTGAACAGCTGCGATCAAACCTGTCAGTCTTCTCTTCATGATTCGATTCCTCTGTTTCTCGTGGCAAAGGTCAAACCCGTGAGATCTTTACTAGGACCCGGAATTACGATGCTGGTCAAGTAACCCACGATCACGCACGCTGCGATTCCAATGACCGCATAGAGGTAGAAGTTCATGTTCGTAAAACGGGTGATGTAAAAGAGCAGGGCCGTGCTGGCGACGGCGCCGGTGAGCGCACCCGCGGCATTAGCCCTTTGCGTGAAGACAGCCAGGATGAAGACGCCTGCCAGTCCGCTCGAAAGCAGTCCCAGCAACCCCTGGAAGAAGAGGAAGAGCGATTTGATGTCAAAGCGCGCCAGGGCTGATGCCGCTGTCACGGTGAGCACACCCAGGGCGATGATGATCCACCGCGCCAGTCTCAAGCAGGCCCGGTCCGTGGCGTCCTTCTTGAACCTTTGATAGAAGTCGGTGGTAAGGACGGTGGCAATGCTGTGCATGCTGCTGTCCAGGCTGGACATGGAGGCTGCGAAGATCCCGGCGATGATCAGCCCCGAGATGCCGGGCGGAAGCTTTCGCGCGATGAAAAGGGGAAAGACCTGGTCGTTCTGCATGCCCAAGGTCAGCAGGTCGGGATGGTTTTTGAAGAAGATGTAGAGGCAGGTGCCCATTGCAAAGAAGATGAATCCTGTCGGGATCGAGATGATGCCGTTGAGCCAGATGCTCCGCGCCGAGGATCGCTCGTCCTTGGTGGTCATGTAGCGCTGCACCACGGCCTGGTCCGTGGTATAGGGCCCGAACTGCAGTGCAAAGGAACCCAGTACCAGGGACCACGTCGCCAGATCTGTAAAGCTCATCGATCCCGTCAAGAGGGTGAGCTTCCCCTCGGCCATGGCGGTGGTAAAGATTGCACCCGGTCCCCCCTCCGAAAAGATTACGAGCAAAAGCCCCATGAGAAAACCGCCCAGGAGCACCACGACCTGGATCACGTCGGTCCAGATCACCGCTTCCATACCGCCCAGCACCGTGTATACAGTAGCCAGGATACCCATGATCACAATACAGAGGTAGATATCCATGCCGGTGATGGCGGTCAAGGCCAATGCCGGGAGGTAGACAACGATCGCCATTCTGCCCAGCTGGAACACGATGAAGGAGGCGCTGCCGAATAATCGAACAGCAACGTTGAAACGCTTTTCCAGGTATTCATAGGCTGTTGTAAGGTTCAGGCGGCGGAAGAAAGGCAGGTAGAAAAAGACCACCACCGGCGCCATCAGGAAGATCGTGAAGTACCCGGGGTAGATGAGCCAGTTTGTCGCGTAGGCGACAGCCGGTGTCGCCACGAAGGTGATGGCGCTTAGCTGGGTGGCATAGATGCTGAGGCCCGCCGCCCACCAAGGGATGCGCTTTCCGGCAAGAAAAAACTCGTGGGTGCTCTTTTCCCTGCGCGAAAAAAACCATCCCATGGCCACGAGCAGCACGAGATAGAGGATCAAGATCGTGTAGTTGGTCCAGCCGAAACTGAATCGGGCAGCGACCGGTTCGGCGCGCTGGACCATTGGCGTGCGCACTCCCGGCCGGATCTCGCCGCTGGGGATCACCATGGCGCCTTTCCACCAGCAGGCAGTTGTGGTGACCACGCTTTGCGGCATGTCGCCGGTTTTCACCCAGGTGTCGGTGATGGTGTGATAGGCCAGGATGTCCCTTGGAAATTCAGGGCGTTGATCGATCGGTTCATGGATGTGCACACCCGTGGATCCGCTGAAGATCAAAACATGGGACTGCCCCATGGATAAGGCGCATCCCGCGGCCGTGGGATGGGGGAGGGGTGCGATCCGCTTCCAGGCCTTTTCGCCCGATGTTACGGCAGGATCAAACCGGTAGGCATCGCTCAAGTACTGCCGCTCGATCTTTCCCCCGGCGGTCTTTGTGGGCCGTTCTCCGCTGAGGAGATAGAGATATTGAGAGCCGTTACCACCGCTTTGAACCGCGGTCACGGCCTTGATCCGAGCAGGTCCCGGCCAAGGTTCCATCGGGATCCAGGTGCGCCGATCCTCGGATTGGGCCAGGTCGAGCGCCCAGAAGGTCTTTTCGAGATCCGCGGGATCCGAGGACCTTTGGCCCGCGGCAACGTAGAGGATGTCGCCGATCCTCCCGGCCGCGAGAAAGGAGGACGGTGCAGGCAAAGGGGTTAGCGGTTCTTGACTTAACCTTTTCTCGTCGCTATCCCAATTAAGCAGCGAAACAGTCGAATAGGCTTTCTCAGCATCACATCCTCCGATTAGAACGATTCCCTGGTCCGTGGAGATCGAAGCGCCGTAAGCCAGGGCACGCTCCAGCTTGTACCCGGTCCGCCACGTGTCGGCGTCTTTCTCAAGCACAAAAACATCGTCATGCCAGATCTTGGCGCCTCCTTCCCACGGGGGTGCGGAGGGAAAGTTGGCTCCCCCGGCCACGATCAGCGCTTCGTTGTGCACGCCGACGAAGGGGCCTCCCAAGCCGCATGTTCCGGGCAGTTCCGGAAGCGCGGACCAGGACAGGGCCGGCCTCTCCTCTTCCTGTCCGGTTGAAAGCGGAGCCAGGATGAGAAAGAAGAAACAGAACCACGCCATGGTTTTGATAAACGGTCTTTCAATCATTAAAAATCTTCCGGGCCTGTTCGAGGATCCAGGTATAGTGGCCGAGCTGCCTGACGGCACCTCGCGACGAAGAGTATGAAATAAGGGGATTAGAGTTTTCAATCTTTCAACAGCTTCTGATATTTTTCTATTTCGCTCTGTCTGTTTGTAACGCTGTAGAGAGTAATAAGATCGCTGATCGCCGCTTTCGTCCGCGGGTGATTCAGACCAAATGTTTTCTTCGAAGTATTGAAAACCCTGGCCAGGAGGGATTCGGATTTTTCGTATTGTTCGCGCTGCAAACAAAGGCGGCCCAACCGACTCAGTGTTGAGATTGTTTCTGGATGTTCTGTCCCAAGAACTTTTTCCTGAGCTTCCAAGACCTTCTGATAAAGAGCCTCCGACCGCCCATACTTTCCCTGCAACTGATTGTTTATTGCAACGTTTGATAAAGTATTCAAATAGTCGGGATGATCCTCCGGCAACGTGCGCTCATAAACCTCCAGGTTTTTTTCGAATAGGGTATTGGATGCCGTCAACTCGCCTTTTTCCATGAGGATAGTTGCGAGATTTGACCTCGCAATCTGTGAATCAGGGTGATCAGGCGGGAGAGTGCGTTCAAACGCATCCAGCGCAACTTGTGACAGGTCTTGAGCTTTATCAAGGTCCCCCAGAGATCTCAAAGAAATCGAGAGTGCCGACCGTGCTCCCTGCAGGCCCGGATGGTCGGCAGGCAATGCCTTCTCATATACCTGCAAAACCTCCTCCTGCAAAGTTTTTGCTCTTTCGTTCTTGTCGAGCGAATTCAAGATATATGACAGTTTCAACTTTGACGTTTGAAGATCAAGGCTATCCGGAGCCAATGTTTGTTCTTGAATCCTGACAGCTTCTTCCATCAAAATTCGCGCGTTATCATAGTCACCCATGTGATACAAAGTAGATGCAAGATCTAATTGAGATTCAGTCAGCATGGGATTATCCGGGGACAGTGTCCTTGTTCGTATTTCCAGGACCTTTTCCTGCAATGCGCGCGCTTCTGATAAACCTCCCAGAGACTGCAGGGTGATGGCCAGGTTTGATCTGGCTTCTTGAACTTCAGGGTGGTCAGGGGAATGGAGTTTTTCTATCTTACTGAGATAGTTTTCCTGCAATGCGAGTGCTCCATGCAGATCGCCGAGTTTCCCCAAGACTGCGGCCAGGTTGGTTTTGACCGGATCCAAATCGAGTTCGCCCTCGACTTCGCCCTTGAAGCCTGCTTGTTCTGATTCGGTCAGGATTTTCTCGTACAGTTTTCTGGAGTAAGGTAGATCTCCCAACTGGTACAGAAGGTTTGCCGCGTGGATTATCAGTTTTTGCTGCTCGATGGAATTTTTATCGAAAGGAGCACTTAGAAACGAATCAGCAGCTTCTTTCGTTAGTTGTCGCGCTGGCTCGAGATCGTCACCTGTCATCGCTTCAACGGCTTTTTGCAGCAAATCGCGCTGGGAGCTGATACCTTTTTCCTGAGATTTGGGGAATCCCTCATCCGCGGAGTTGTAGCCGGATCCGATCAGGTTATTATCCCCTTCCGCGGAGGTATAGCCGGATCCGACCAGGTTATAATCCCCTGCCGCGAAGTCATAATCTATTTCGATGTCGCGTCCCTTCAGCTCCTGTTGAATCTGTTTCAACAACCGATCCTTGATCGCTTTTTCCTCTTCGAGATTCAACTTGGATCTATAAAGATCGGAAATAATAACAGATAACGAAACCATGATGATCACGGCTATGGTTGCCAGCGTAACTCTTGTCGGGTGTCTTCGAACTGTTCTGATAAGACGTTGGTGTATCCCTATCGGCTTGGCTGAAACGGCCTTACCCGCCAGGAATCGGTTGAGGTCGTCCGCAAGCTGAGTCATGGTCTGGTAGCGATGATCCGGATTCTTTTCTATCGCCTTGATACAGATCGCAGACAGGTCTCGTGGAATTGTCGCCTTGAACTTGCGGGGATCGATCGCTTCGATGAGGATTATTTTTTTCAGCACTTCATGCGAGGTCTCTCCCTCGAACGGCCGTTTCAGGGTTAGCATCTCGTAAAACGTCACACCCAGAGAGTATATATCTGTTCTATGGTCGATGGGGATTCTTCGACTCATCGCCTGTTCCGGCGACATGTAGTACGGCGTCCCGGCAAAGTCCCCTGTTCGCGACAAGACCAGCGCATCTTCCACCTTGGCCAGCCCGAAATCTGTCACCTTGGGAGTTCCGTCACTTGTGAGCAGGATGTTTGATGGCTTGATATCCCGATGAGTGACACCGGCGTCATGCGCGTGCTGCAGAGCGTCGGCTATCTCAACGTTGAGCTTTGCTACTTCTCGAAAATATCCAGCCGGTTGTTTGCCGCTTTTCCGTATCTCATCCAGCTTGTCGGCAATGGTATTTCCGCTCTCAATAAGCTCCTGCGCAATGTAATGGACTCCTTCGTGCTCGCCAACCGCGTGGATGGAGACAATTCCCGGATGACTTTGCCTTCCACCGGCCTCAGCCTCACGGCGAAACTTGAGTACGGCTTCATCGGAAAAGCTGAGATGAGATGGGAGAATTTTAAGAGCAACTTTGCGCTTCAGCGAAACCTGCTCCGCCTCATACACCGTGCCCATGCCGCCCTTGCCGATCTCCTTGATAATGCGGAAGTCGCCGATGATGTGGGGTGGTTTCCCGGATTCCGGCCCGAGGTCAGCTAATTGGGTCTTTTCAGCCCTGTGCCTGTCGAGCAGTTTCCGGAGATTTCCCTCCAGCTCCGGGAACTTGCGGAGGTATTCCTCGAAGTCCACCCCTTCCCCCGATTCCCGGCGGCTGAGGTACTCCCGGAACAGCTCTTCGGATCTTTCTTTTTTGCCCATGGTTTCCGGTTCTCATAATGTGGGTGCGCTCGGCTGGGATTATACTGAATAGTGGAGGGAAAACCATGATTGGTTTTAGTGTACCAAATATCGATCATCAACCGGGTTGGCCGCCTATGCCCGGGGCTAGCACCTCGCAATCGTCAATCTCTCTTCCTGCCTGATTTCGTCGGAAAAACCCGCAACCGAAATGCGGTATGACCCATCCAAAGGGTTGTGTTGTAAGAATAGTTATAAGGAGTAAACCATGGATGTTATCGGCTTCACGCTCCTGGTCCTGGGTCTCGTTGCCTTGGGCATTTGGAGCAAACACCTTCGCGGAAGGAAACAGATTCAGATCCGGCAGATCATTCACGACGAGAGAATGAGGGCCATGGAAAAGGACATTTCCTTCTCGGATCTCAACCACGAGAGCATGGCGAGAGAACTCGCACAGATGAATGAGGAGTCAGGAAACATGGAATCCAACACCAAAAGAAGTATTTTGTGGATCCGGCTTTACGCCCTGTGTATAGGTATCCTTTTGCTCTTCGGCGGTACCGGCATCGTGGCCGGTTTTCGTCTTGTGGAGGATGAAGAGTGCCGTGCTTTCTGGGCCACCGGTTTCATTCCGATCCTCATGGGTCTCGGATTTCTCATTTTCTACGGGCTGTCCCGTGGATACGAAAGAAAGAGAACTGATGCATGAGAAAAACAGGTACCATCCGTTGTGAGATAACTTGGCGTAGATGAACACCGCAACCTGGACTTTGGCTGATTGGACCATCTCGGCACGTGCACCGGAACGCGCGAGGGCAAAGGACGATCGTTCTCTGGTCGAGGGGATTCTAGCCCGGGACGAGGAGGAATGCTTCGATCGGCTGGTGGAGATTTACAAGGACAGGATCTTTCACCTGGCCGTCTCTGTCATGGGGCCGGGGTGTGCTGCCGAGGCAGAGGACGTTACCCAGGAAGTTTTCATCCAAGTCTATCGTAAGCTCTCCACCTTCCGCCATGAAAGCGGATTTTCCACCTGGCTCTACCGCATCACCTACAACCGGGCCCTCGAACGCAGGCGAAAAGCCAGGTTTCGTCTTCCCCATCAGGGGGAAGAAGTGCTTTCCAGCATGGTCGCTTCTGCAGATGGAGCTGATCCCGTTCGCATCGCCATGAAACGCCAGCGCAAGCGGATCATACTCGAAACCCTGGATGGATTGGACGAGCCTTACCGGACCGTGATCCACCTTTACTACTGGATAAACCGCTCGGTAGCCGAAATTGCCGAGCAACTGGGAACGAGGCCGGGTACGGTCAAGTCATACCTGTACCGAGGGCGGGAGCGACTGGCAGCAGTCCTGAGAAAGGAGCAGGAGGATGGATAGGGCATGTTCCGAGTTCGAGCGTCACCATCAGAGGTCCCATACCCGGTTCTTCGCAAGGGAGCGCCGCGCCTGGGAGGAGCACCTCTCGCATTGCCCTGCCTGCCGCGGGCAAAGGGCCGCAGAGGAGGCGCTGGATAACCTCTTCTCGGAGGTCGCACCCCCCGGACTCTCCAGCCGGTTCAAGAAAAACCTGCGACACCGGATCGCGGCGGAACCTGGGGCGCAGAACCGCTGGTCGCTCCTCGTCATGCGGGGTTACTGGCTCACCGCCTCCCTCACCAGCGCGGTCATACTTCTCAACATGGAAGGCAGCTACGCACGAATGGGATTCGCGGTAATGATGTTCCTCCTGCTATGCTTTTTGGGCCCGATCCTTCTCCTGGGCCGAAGGCTGCGCTTCGGACTCTTCGACCTGATCCTCAGCACCATGGACTCCCTGGACAAGCCCGCTGATGCGTAACGAAGGAAGGTGTCCCAACTCTACAATCAATATCCGGCCTCCATCATCACGATACAGGTCGAGGATCGTCCTCTGGCATGCAACGCAGCCACAGTGCAGGTTACGGTGCCGCAGCAGAAGATGATGAAATATGCGGGCAAATCCACTGCGGCGCCTCGCGACGAAAAGTATGAAATGTGCGGGTCAAGGAACTATTTCAACGGCCACCGGGTTCGACACCAAGCCAAAGGGCCCGTAGAGCGTGTATGCGAAGTATAGCGTTATACCCGCGGAGCCCGGGGGCAGGGGGCCGAAGGTGTCCATCTTCGCCGCGGCCTGACCGGAAGGGTCCAGCACGCCGTAGAAGTCCACCAAGACAGGGGTGTTGGCCATCTTGAACACAAGGCCGGTAAAAACATCCCAGTTGAGTGGAAGGGTCTGCCCGCCGGGAAGGGGAAAGCCGGGAGTCGTTCCGGTTGCGCTGCCAAGCAAAAAGTAGTTGCGACCCGCGTATTCCGTTCCAGCGGCCAGTGTAAAATTGACCTCCCCGCCGGTGCTCTCCGAAAGGGTGTCGACGTCGGCTGCCAGGATTTCGACAGGTTCATAGCGGTATATCTTTTGGGCTCCCCGGTCCGCCACAAAGAGGTCGTCTCCGATGAAAGTGATTCCCCGGGGCCATTCGGTGATGATGGGAATCTCTTCGATGAGATCGAGATCGGAATCGAACTGATAGACCTTGTCCACCGCCTGGAAGGCCACGAACAGGTTGTCATTGTGCCAGGCGACACCGTACGTGGGGGTCGCTGAGATGTTTGTGCCCGTGTCCACCGTGACGGAAAGGGTTCCGGCGACCTGATAGGTGATCGCATCGATCTGGGTAATTACCGAGGTGAGAACACCGTTCGCCCCGCTCGCATAATAGGAGACCAGTATGTTCGATCCATCGAAACCCAGCCCCATGACCGACCCCAGATCGGAGGACAGGTAGCCTGAGGTGGAGCCGTTGGACGGATTCATTTCCCGCAAGTACTTGTGCGAGGCGCTCGTGCCGTTTGCGAAGACGATCATGCTTCCATTGAAGGTAACGCCGCTGTTGAAATTGCTGGGCGTGTTGAAGCCGTTCAAATTCGTCCCCGTTAGGTCTACGATTTCGATCGTGTCCGGACTGGCGTTGTTCAGAACGAGGAGATTGGTCCCGTCCGATCCGATGTTCAGAATGTCGTAGCCTGTCATGTCGATCGTTTCCTTCAGCGTGTAGGATGTCGCCAGAGCATCCGAATCGTAGATCAGCGGGCTGAACACCAGGATTGCAACAATAAGAAACGCACGCTTCATGCCTTTTCTAATGGTCATTTTTTTGCTCCTTTATTGATAGAGAGATTCCATCCACCCGATCAACAGCTCTTGCTGTTTATACTACCTGATCTGTCAGGAAAACGCATGGATCATATCCACACGAGTTGTTGTTGATCTGTTTTCCTCCGGCATTTGCCGCCTTGTTCGTCCAATCTTAACAAAACATACTAATATAAATCAATACCTTAGCCAGGTTAGCTCGCATATTTCATCCTCATCCACTTCGCCACCTCGCAACGAAGAGTATGAAATATGCGAGGCTATGACAAGCGTATGAAAGATCCACCAGCTCCCGGTCCTCGAGAATTTACCACCACGCACTGGAGCGTGGTGGTGGCAGCCAAGCCCGATGAGGCGAGCCGGACCCGTGCTCGATGCGCGCTCGAGGAGCTTTGCAGGGCTTACTGGTATCCCCTCTATGCCTTCGTGCGCTGCCGCGGGTATTCCACGGACGACGCCCAGGACCTGACGCAGTCCTTTTTTACCCGGATCATCGAGAAGGGCGGTTTGGCCTTCGCGGACCCTGAGCTGGGCCGGTTTCGCTCCTACCTTTTGGGCGCCATGAAACATTTCTTGGCCAATGAATGGCATCGCGCCCGGACACAGAAACGCGGCGGCGGCGCGACCTTCCTCGATCTGGACGCGCTCGACCCGGAAGCTCGTTACGCTCTGGAACCTGCCCAGTCGACCGATCCCGATGCGAGCTTCGACAGGGAATGGGCCCGGGAATCGATCGCGAGGGCCATGGAAAAGCTGCGAGCCGAATCAGAAACCCGCGGCAAGGGCGAGCTGTTCGATGCGCTCAAGGGGAGCCTTGCCGGCGAGGGACCGGACCGGAGTAAAGCCGCCGAGCGGCTCGGAATGACCGATGGCGCGGTGAAGGCGGCGGTGCATCGGCTGCGGCAGCGCTTTCGGGAACTTCTGCGAGCCGGAATTGCGGAAACAGTCGCCGATCCATCGGAGGTCGACTTCGAAATGCGCCACCTCGTGAACGCTCTCCGGAGAAAATAAATATTTATTCCGTAACCGTGGGGCGGAGTTCTTTCAGGAAGTAGTGAAAGACATCCTGGAAATCAGTGAAAACCGTCTGGAGCCTGACCCATGAGCAATTCGAGTTCTCCAACCTGCACCCGGTGCGGCGCGCCGATTCCGGCGGACGCGACGGATATGTTTTGTCCCGCTTGCCTCATGTCAGAGGCCATCGAAGCCCCGGGCGAGACGGTCTCGTCGAAGGCGCCCGGCCAATCGCCTGACCCGAGTGAATCCCCGGAGTTCCCTCGTGAGTTCGGCGGATACCGGCTGCTTGGATTGCTCGGCACCGGCGGCATGGGCACGGTTTACGAAGCCGAACAACTTGCCACCGGGCGCCGTGTCGCCTTGAAAATGCTCGCGCAGCAGCTTGATTCGCCGGAGATGCGCCAGCGGTTTCTCCGCGAAGGCCGTCTCGCCGCGAGCGTCAACCATCCGAACAGCCTATACATTTTCGGGTCCGAGGAGATCGAAGGCGCCCCGGTGATCACCATGGAGATTGCCGGAAGCGGCAACCTCAAGGACAAACTCAAGAAGCGCGGCCCTTTGCCGGTAAAGTCGGCGGTCGACGCGATCCTCGACGTGATCTCCGGATTGGAAGCCGCTTACGCGGTCGGGGTGCTGCACCGCGATGTCAAGCCGGCCAACTGTTTCGTCAACCCGGACGGTTCGGTGAAGGTGGGCGATTTCGGGCTTTCGGTGTCAACACTGGCGAGGGACGACTCCTATGTCACGGCCACCGGCGTCATCATGGGTACCCCGGCTTACGCACCGCCCGAACAGCTTCTCGGCAACGAACTGGACGTGCGCGCCGACATCTATTCCGTGGGAGCGACGCTGTTCACCCTCATCACCGGCAAGGCGCCCATCGAGGGAAAGAACGCGGTGCAGGTCGTGGCCAACGCCATCAACCAGAAGCCGAAAACGCTGAGCGATCTGCGTGAAGACGTACCGCCCGGCCTCGAGCGGGCGGTGGCCCGCTGCCTCGCCAAAGAACGATCGGGGCGCTACGACAGCTACAGCTCGCTTCGCAATGCGCTTTTGCCTTTCAGTTCCAGGGAACCGGAACCAGCGTCGCTGACGGTCCGTGCGTCAGCCGGCTGGATCGATTACTTGATCGCCTTTTTGGTTCCTTATGTGCCTATCATGCTCTCCATCGGTGGGGAAAAGTTTCATGTTGATCCCCTTTTGGAACGTACCCTGTATTCGGCAAGATACTACTTCGCGGTCCTCATCTTCGGTTTCCTTTACTTCAGTATCGTTGAGGGGATTTGGGGTGCCGGCCTCGGCAAGCGGCTCAAGGGGTTGCGTGTTGTCCGCACCAACGGCCGGTCGCCCGGCATCGGACGGGCGCTGATCCGGATTCTCATTCCCATTGGCTGTATTGAAGTCGTGAGAATTCCCTTCTTGATGGCGACGATTTCCATCGCTCACATCAACGAGTGGACGGGGAGTCACACGTTGCTATACATTGGTGCATGCAATGTCTGCCCTTGGATTCCGGTTTTGCTTATATGGAGAGTGCGGCGCGAAAACGGGTTTGCCACCTTCTGGGACCTTGCCAGCGGAACAAGGGTGGTGGTGAAGCCGAAGGGCACCGAGCGGCCGTCGATCGAGCTTGCAGCGCAACCGGAAATTCCCGGCGGGGGTGCGGAACCGCTTGGCCCTTACCATATCATTAAAGAGATGGTTCCTGGAAAATGGATCGTCGCCACCGATCCCGTGCTGCGCCGCCGGGTCTGGCTGCTGCGGCGAGCTTCATCGGAACCTTCAATTGCTCGACGAAATCTCGCCCGGTCCGGCCGTCTGCGCTGGTTGCAAAAGGTGGAGGCGCGCGAGGCCGTCTGGGATGCTTTTGAGGCGACCCGGGGAGCAGCCTTTTCCAGCCTGGTCGAAGGCGGGAAACCTGTGCCCTGGGGAACCCTGCGCCATTGGCTCCATGACCTGGCGTCTGAGCTGTGGGCTGCGAAAGGGGATCTGACCATGCCCGCCGAGCTGAGCCTCGATCACGTATGGATCACCGCGAAAGGGCACGCCGTCCTGCTCGACGAACCATGGCCCGATACCAAGACACCCTCCGACCGCATTCCTGTTGGAGACCTCGCTGGCCAACAAGGTTTCCTGAACGCTGTCGCCACTTACGTGGAATCAACCAGCCTCCCCCTTCATGCCAGGCCGGTGTTGAAGAATCTTGAGGATGGGAAGTTCGAAAAAATCAGCTTCCTCACCGGCACCCTGCGCGGACTCCTGCAAAAACCCGCCGAGGTCAGCAAGGGGATTCGAGCCGGGTCTATCTTCATGCTGCCTTTCTATGTTTGGATCCTATTTTTTGTCGGATCCTGTCAAGGGGCAGAATGGCTCTACGAGGTTATTGGGGACTCTGTGGCATGGATCGCCATGACGGCTGCCATGCTGGTGCTGGCCGGTAACGCTGTGATTCAAATCCTTGAACTGCCGTTCCGCACCACCTTCAGTTTTTCCATTTTCAGGCTGGCAATGGTCAACGACAAGGGAGAGCCCGCCGCAATGTCACAGCTTCTTTTACGCTGGGCGATCGTCTGGCTTCCGCTGACCATTCCTATAACGCTCGCTGTTCTGCTGTTTGAAAAAGCGGAAGTCATCGCATTCATCTCCGCTCTTGTGTTGTTTCTCCTGTGGATCGGCGCGGCGGTCTATGCTGTTTTTCATTCCAACCGCGGACTGCACGACCGGTTGGCCGGCATCTGGGTGGTGCGGCGATGATTCGGGGGGCGCCTTGCCCGCTTGTTTCACGTTGATGAGAGAAATACATTGAACTTATCGAAAATCAGAATTACGCAACCACGGATGTTACCCTTTTCCTAACCTCATCCACTATCTATCGAATCTAATAAATTCAACGCATCTTCCAAAGCTAGCGAGTTATTCCCATATACCATGTCCAGCAACTCTTCAGATAAAAAGCTATCGTATTTCTCTAACGATTTTCCCTTATAATTGGAAGCCAGTTCTGTTTCAGATGGTGGATTTTTCAAGATATTAAGGAAAAAATCACGGACTTTCTCGATTGACACCTTTTCAAAAACAAGCGCAATGTCTTCGTCTGCAACGGTAAATTCACCATAATAATGTGCAAGTCCCCAAAGGGCCAGGTTAATTCGTGATCCTGTCCAGGTAAACCAAATAACATCAGGGCCGATTTGTAAAAAGGGTCGACCCTGGATACCGGCTTCTTTCCCTGCATTTCTGGCATAGGTAAGTATCTTCTTGGCTGTAGGATCAAGATATATCGGCTCATCCTCGGAAAACAGAAGGTCATGCATTTTCTGGCGAACTTTCGGATGAACATCCGGACCGGCTGCCGGAGGGAAAAACGGTAAGCGTCCGCTACGGGAAGGTGTTACTGTTATCTCTTTGCGATCTGGATTGACATCAAGGATCTTCCAGCGTTTTCCTGCTAGGATTAGATAACTATCGATTTGATGAATTGGAAGTTGCCAAATGCTGCCGAT
Organism: uncultured Phycisphaerales bacterium; assembly: GCA_964542475.1. GTDB lineage: Bacteria > Planctomycetota > B15-G4 > B15-G4 > CAYZWU01 > CAZIUL01. Next base: position 59,791 of record CAZIUL010000013.1, read on the forward strand.
GTTCTTGCCGTTGTGAATAACTCGGAGTTCTTCACTGGTTTTAAATGCAGAATAAAAATCAAATTTATTAACAATTTTCTCGCCGACTAACCCAAGGATCAAGGTTTTTTCCGGTGTCTGTTCGATCAAGTCTTTTTCACCAATAACACGCAAAACCTTAATAAATGTTCTTTTACCAATGTTCGTGAAAGATCCCCTTGTAACGAGCATGTCAAAAATATTATCCGCAGTGGCACCGCCATGTTCAGCAATAAGGCTGAGGATTTGCTGGATAAGTGTGGAAAAATGAAAGCGGTTGATTTCCGGTGGTTCACACCATTTCTCAAACATTAACTCTGACATCGCCAGGGCTTGTAAGAAATTCTTGTGTAAACGGTCAATTAGTCCCGTTTTAGCATCCGGTTCAAGCTCCTCCACAAACATCCGCATTATCGATGGTTGGTTTTCATGGCGTCCGCTTCGTCCAATTCGCTGTGATACAGATGACACCGACCAGGGACAGTCTATTTGACCTACAATCGATACGTTCCCGACATCGATTCCCATCTCCAGCGTTGTGGAGCAGAATACCGCAGTAGGTCTATCCGATTTCAGCTCTTCTTCAGCATCTTCCCTGATCGCCTTGGAAAGAGAACCATGATGAATGGAAAACTGATGAAGATCACGATGTTGACGAGACCTGAGCATCACCTGGTTAGCATAACTTTCAAGCTTGGCCTTACTGTTGCCAAAGATGAGAGCTGTTTTGCCTTTGAACAGGTTGTAAAGATCTTCAAGTAGACCTTGACTGAAATCATCAAGCCCGGCTTCGTCATGTTCAAATACAATGTCTGCCTTTTTTGTATCATCAGTATTGGGTTTCTTAGCGGTCAAATAACCATGCAGCCTGAATTTAAGAGATTTATCTTCACCTTCATCCGAGATCAGGGATATGTTTTCCGATTCTCTTGGTAAAAGCCATTTCCTGGAAAGATCCATATCTCCAAGAGTGGCTGACAAGCCTATCAATCGGATAGAATATCGAGTCATTTGAGATAATCTGCTTATTAAACTCTTCAAATGAGCGCCACGCTCAACACCAATAAACGAATGCATTTCATCAATTACAATAAATTCTAATTGACCAAAAATATCGTTGAGGCGGTTTGAACGATTTACAAACATTGATTCAATTGACTCGGGTGTAATGAGGAGAACGCCTTTGGGGATTTTCAGGAACTCTTTTTTGGATGATCCGGTGACATCACCATGCCATTTGAATACCGGGATTTCCGCCCGCTTGCAAAGTTCTTCAAGCCTCCTGAATTGGTCATTGATAAGCGCTTTCAAGGGACCTACATAGAGAGCTTTAACACCTGTATCTTCCGATTCGCATATTTTGGAAAGGATTGGTAAAAATGCGGCTTCGGTCTTTCCTCCGGCAGTTTTAGCTGAAACGATAATGTGTTTATCACTGGTAATGACCCCTCGAATTGAATCAACTTGAATTGGACGCAAATTCGTCCATCGCATCGCATACAGTTCTTCTTGGATCTTCCTGTGAAGGAGGCCAAATGCTATGGGTTGTTGCTGGCTGCCGGCATTATCCATAATTACAGCTTGAATGAAGCCAAATCATCATCTTGACCTTGTTCATCTTCTCCAGGGTCTTCTAATTCGGAATCTATTGAAACTTCTATTTCTGTAGCTTCGATTAGGTTTTTCCAGTTGGTCCCGGGATTTTGCTCCAGGACAGAAAGAAACTGGACAAAAGATTTAACCGAATCTCTAGGGGTTTTGAAGTATTCGGCGCCTAAAACTTTGGAGCAATGTTTCAAAAACGCGTGAATAGCCTCGTCTGGAATCAGATATTTCAAGGCATCGCCTGATGCAAAAACATTGCGAATGTTGTGTAAAAGGACGAACAAATCTTCAGGAGATAGATTGTCTAATCTAATCACCGGGCCAGAGAAATCTTTCAATTCGTCTTTCACAAAGATATTCTCAGCCAACCGAGTTGCCAAAGCCTCATGACTGTGAAGTCCTCGGCGTTTGTCATCCAGGAATGCATCGGTTCCGGCAAAAATGAACCCGATTCCTTCAACATCACCTTGAAGGCAATTGTTCAGGATGCGGAGGATCATCTCGTAATTGGAGTTCCTGGCTCTTGAATTATTCAAGCGGTGGGAGAGAACTCCCATTTCATCAAGGTTCACCAGAAGGCCGGTATACCCAGCCATCTGAACAAAACGAGCAGTCAACTTGAGGTAGTCGTAGATATTTTGATCGTCAATGAAGGTGCGTACTCCCAAATCCTTTTTAGCATCGGTCTTGGTTGTATATTCACCTCGCAGCCATCGAATTGCCGAGGCCATCAAAATATCGTTCTGAGCCTGGAACCCCTCATAATACTTGTTTATGACTGTTGCGAAGTCATAACCACTAACATAATCTTGAAGTCGGCTGAGTAGCGAATAGACCTCCTTTGAAACGTCCTCACTAGATCCGTTTTTCTGACGGACTTCATGTTCCACATCAGAAATCCAGCGTTCGACAATGCTTGGTAATGCTCCTCCATTGGGCTTTGTTCGGGTAGCCATATTCTGCATCAATTCAGAATAAAGAGTACGGGCTTGTCCGGCACTTGCATGGAGTCTTCTGTCAGGCGTGATATCCGCCTGCACAACGACGAACTTTTTCTCAAGAGCAACCATCTGAGAGAGATTCAGAAAGAAGCTCTTGCCAGCCCCAAAACGTCCAATGATAAATCTGATGGCGGCGCTGCCATCTGAGATTCGATCTAGGTCGCGTAAAATGGCTCCAACCTCGTCTTTTCGACCAACCTGGATATGCCTGAGTCCAATTCGTGGTACAACACCTGCCTGGAGGGATTTTATTATCGCGTCCCTTTCTCTTCGTTTGATTTGGTTACCCATCATTTTCCTTTATCAGACGGTTGTTTATAATAAGAGGATCACCTTCTTCAATCATAAGATCGCCAAGCGTTGTATCTGCCCATTCATTTATGACTTCAATTGTTGCCGAAGGCATCAGTTTATGCTCTCTCACCAAAGATTCAAACATTTCCTCACCCCAAGATTCCGTGTTGAGCAGTTTAGCAAGAAAGCCGTGATACCGAGGGTCAAGTCCCTCAAAACGAGCATCGATCGTTGGCTTTGATGTTTTTCTTTCAGTTGTTTCTTCCGGTTCTTCTTCGGTTACTTCTCCCATGGCCTTTCCCAGCATGGCGGCAACTTCGCGTGTCTGTATCAGAATGTTCCGAATCTTGGTTTCATCCAATCTGACAGCAATGCCGACTTCTTCGCCGGGCTCTATAGTTGGTATGGCCTCCCCTTTTCGAGCAGGCGTTTCAGCTCTTGTGACCTCGACAGGTTCAGACAAGTCTGTACGGATTAAACCAAGGATATCATCCAACCTGGCATTTGGCACCTCAAGGGCTTTATAGGCTCGCCTGAGAGCTTTCACCTCCGCTTTGTCAATCTCCCCATTTGCCGCTGCAACGCCAACAAGGAATTCACCTACCTTCTCTCTCTGGCCTTCGGATAGAACTTTCCGCAACCTTCTTGAAATACCGGTCAAGGATGGCGGATTTTCGACAAAAACACCTCTCAGCGCATGTAAGCGATTGGCGTCAGGGCCACCCAGCATAAATTGGCCTTCAAGGAATTTTGAAATGTAATCGACTTCTTCATCTTCAATAACGCCGTCAGCCGCAGCAATGGCCATCCCAAGCTCAAGGATGATGGAGGCGCCTCTATAAGTTGAATCTTTGGGCAACTCCGGGTCTTCGTCTGGCCTGAAGAGAGCAACCAAATCATGCCATTTATATGAAGCATTCGTAATTCTTGGATCAGGTTCAATTCCCAGCCCAACGTAATGAGCGGTCTTTGCTAAATCCTTACTCTGTTTCAGTGTTAATTTATCTCTATACACATAGCCCTGAATTTCTGCAATTTGGGCTGTCTTTACCAAGACATGGCCATCATCACGCATATATTCTGAAAACGTTTTCTCCCAACGTGGCGCATCCGGGTGCTCGGTTTGCCCTTTTAATTCATCCGGCAGTGCTTCATATGCGTGGCGAGAATTTTTCTCCAACCCCTTTCCAATCACACGACTGAATTTCCTCAGCTCCTCGATCGCCTGAGTCCAGATTTTGACAAGTGGTGTAAATTGACCTTGTATCCCCCGTGCGTTTGGAATGTTATAAGGGAAAAGTGTATAACCTTTAAGGGCAGAACTTGCCGGATGGTATCCTATTGTTTTATGTCGTTTTGATGTTTTAAGAACAATCCCTTCTCCAAACATCTCTTCGTATTTCTTGGAAAAAAGATCATCAAATTTCTGGGGAGTACGCTTGAGGACAACGCTCCTTGGTGAGCGCTGGTCGAAATATGCAACGGTCTTGGCCCATTGAACCGGCAACGGTTTCCGGTTGACTGCAAACCAGGCCAAAACAACCGAAAGACAATCATCACTTTTGATTTTCAGCGCATTATCAAAAATCGAATTGAAAGTTCTCTCATCTATATTTTGAACTCCAACCTTTGCAATAATGTAAGCCACAAAATTACTAAGATAGTTATTGAAGGAATTCGAGAACGGCAATTTTCTGAGAAGGCTAACGATCTCATTCACGATCAGATTAATATCTTTGTTTTCAACAATTGCTCTGCGCTCTAATCCATAGAAGAAGATGAAGGCGTATCCAATATCTTCCAAATTATCGGTTCGACCCTCTGCCATCCACCGCAAGTAGTTGGCCCGTTGATCTTTCGTTATTTGGCCATAATGGGGCCAGTAGCCCAGCGCACCCGGAGGCTCAATAACCGGTTTCCCGATCGGGAGCTTCAGATTGATGCAAGATGGCTCATCCACGAGAGGATAGTCTTTTGAATAATAGGTAAGTGGATCAGAGATGAGATATTTATTTGACTTAATTCGAGTTCCCCGTCCTTTCCACTTCAACGGAGAAGCTCCCTTTATACCATGCGTGAAAGAGCCGGTACCCTCGGAAATCGAATATCCATTTTCGTAATCGGTATAATCCTTTTTATAGGCGCTTTTTCTTTTTTTCTGTACTCGGCGATTAGTCGATCGTTTTTGTTTTCCGGTTCTTCGACGAGAAGAAGTATCCAAGGATGCCTTGTTCAGGAAGTATTTGTATAATCCCACAGGAGAAAACAAACAGATAATTACCAGGAAAATGAGAGCGGTCTGTGTCTGCCATTCAGGAGGTTCGAAAGCGGACCAAATGATACCAATCAAGCAACCGACTATGGGAAAAGCTATCCAGGCGGTCAGGAGAGCTTTTAGGAAACAATTCAGCTTCAAAAAAAATTTTTTCACTATCGAGCTCAATCCGGGATTTTTCGGATTCCCTTGATGAAATCAAACATCATTTTCTCAGAGGATAGTGACTATAAACGCTGTTTATATCGATTACAAGGTCTATGATTCGGGGGACACCTTGCTTTTATTTCGTACTCGTCGTCGCGAGGCGTTGCAACAGATGAGGATGAAACAAGCGGGCTATAACCTGTTCCGCGAGTGCTCCGGGACATCAACGGTGGTGGCTTGCATGCCGGAATAGAGAAAGGAAACGGAATGTTGGACATTT